>NZ_CP044535.1:0-600000 GCF_008931845.1 Borrelia maritima | reverse complement strand
TTCACTATAAAAATAAGGAAGTGAAACAGCAAGTTTGATTGCATCCTCAAGAGCCGGAATAAAAACAATAATTTCAAAAGGTAAATTTGTATAATTTGCTAAAACAAAAGCAATAGGAATAGTATAAACAAAAGTTACAGAGCTTTCCATGATAGCACCAAAACTTGGAGATGCTCCCGCACGAAAAAATCCAAAAAGATACTGAAAAGCAAGAGCCATGAAAAAGGCAGAAACAGAAGAATACCTTAAAATAATTCCCGCAAGGTACGAATACTTTAATGTATAAAAAATATAAGGAGCAAAAAATGAAAATATAAACAATACAAAAGATGTTAAAAAAGCAAGCTTAAGGCCAATTTTACCTAAAAATATTGCAACTTTCATGACTTCTTTTTTACTATTATGCATTTCATAGCCCATCAGAATATTTAAAGAAATACAAAAGGAATGAATTATATTAAAGATAATAAAATAAACAGAAAAAGATATGCTGTAAGCAGCATACCTATGAGTATCAATCCCTATGAAAATCGATGTCAATACAAGATAACCAAAAAACCAAATAAAATCATTTAAAAGAATTGGAATAAAAAATTTAATTAACTGAGCAAACAGCTTAATATTAATATTTAAATCATTGAACTTAAAATGCAAAATTGAATTTTTGTTAAACACTGTATAAGCAAGACAAATAATAAGTTCTAAAGTACGAATCACTGTTGTTGCAATAGCAGCTCCAACTACCCCCATATGAAAAACAAAAATAAAAATATAATTAAATATAAAATTCAAAAGCACTGAAAAAATAGAAATATAAACTTGAAATTTAACAATTTCAACAACCTTAAGAGCATTAGCAATAAGTCCTTTTATAATTGCAAATACAAAAGAAAAAATAGCTATATTTAAGTAAACTGTTCCATAGTAAACTGCCTGCTCATCATTAGAAATCAATCTAAGTAAGAAAAAAGGATTCACTCTAGAAATCAAAATAAACGGAAAAGAAAATAAAATAATAGTTAATATACTAATAAAAAACGTATTTCTAAAGCTCTTAAAATCACCCTGATTGTATTGTCTTGTAGCAATTATATTGTAAGCTCCTGTCATGGCAAACCCAATAGTAACAAACAGTTCAAAAAATTTATTTGCAAGAGAAACTCCTGCAACAGGATAATCACCAAGATACGCAACCATAGCATTATCTGTAAGGGAAATAAAATTAAATAAAAAAAACTCAATAGCAGTTGGAATCGCAATTTTTAAAAGATCTTTATAAATTCTATCCTTTTTCGATGAACTTAATGAATACATAAATTTCTCCAAATAAAAATTTAAGATTTTTGTAAAGAAAAATACCAGAACACTACAATAAAATAAAAAGAATTGCTTTTAATTAGTATAATCAGAATGAATTTTAGATTCACTCAGATCATTAAAATTTTTATTAACACCAAATATATCACGCTCACCATGCTTAAGCAAGCTCTTCATAATTAATCTCTCGTATCCAATCATCATGAAAAAATTCAATTATAATAAATATATTTTTAATGATCTCCTCAATATTTACAATAAAAACAACTATTGGCAAGCTTAAATTTGTATAAAATACTAATAAATAAGCAACTGGAAGCGTATAAAAAAGAATTACCCCCGATTCAATAAAAAAACAAACATTCGGTATGCCACCAGCTCTAAAAACTCCAACAAGAACTTGTGTCGTAAAAGCTTTAAAAACTACAACACTTGCAAAAACATAAATAAATACACTAACAAGTTTAGGAGAATCTAAATTGCTAAAAATATAAGGCGCAAAGCCCGATATCCCAATAAGCAAAATAACTACAAAAATGCCTAAAATAAATCCCAAAAAAGATAAAAAAAATCCAACCGACCTAACATGTTTTTTATCGTAAATCATTAAATGCCCAATAACGACACCTGTTGCAAGCCCCATGCCGTGAAGAAGCACAAAGCAAATGTCAAAAAGATTTGATGCAACAGCAAATGCAGCGTATTCAATGCTCCCAACTCGGGCATAAAATGCATGCAAAATAGTTATGCTCATCACCCAAAAAATCTCGTGAGACAAAACAGGTATAATCAGCTTCAAGTTAGCCCTAGTAACTATCTTAGAAGCTAAAAAATCACTAAACCTAATCCGATAATATGAGTTTTTATTTATTAAACTATATAAAAAATAAAAAACAAACTCAAAAATTCTAGCAATCATAGTGGCATATGCAGCACCTTTTATTCCCATACCGAAACCAAAAATAAAAATATAATTAAAAACAATATTTATTAAAACAACAATAGAAGTAATATATAAAGGTATTCTAACTTCTTTAGCACTCTTAAAACCCATAGCCGATAAAAAAGAATATGCCATTAACACATAAGACCATGAAATAATTTTTAAATATTCTGAACCAAAATTTAAAGAATCCTGATTAGATGTAAATAGCTTGATAATGTTTTTGGGGAAAAAAAATGAAAATAGAAAAAAAATTATTCCTATTGAAGTTCCAATCGATAACATATAGGCAAAAGATTGTCTTATTTGAATAAACTTCTTTTTTGCAATTGCCTGAGATACATAAGCGCTTAAAGCTGTGCCAAGTCCAAACACAACAATAAAAAAAAGAAAAGTTACTCTGTTTGCTAAAGAAACTCCTGTAACGTGAAAAGAACCCAAATAGGAGATCATAAAATTATCAAAAAAAGTTACCATTTGAAATAAAAGCGATTCGAAAGCTGTAGGAATAGCTATAATAAATAATTCTTTTATTACCTGATCATAATTTTTAAACTTTTTGATCATACCCCTTATATACAATCTCCTTTATTTATTGCTTTTAATTAAATTTAACCCAGTCAGAGTATATACATATATAATTAGAATTAACTATTAATTATACTAAAATATATTATAATTAATATAATATGAAATCAATCTATGTTTTATTACTTCTATTTATTAATCTATCTTTGTTAGCTAACAACATGTCAAAAACAGATTTAAAAATACTACTCAAGATTATCCAAACAATGAATAAACAAAATAAAAATTTTATTGAAAAAAATCCTATTCAGTTCTTAAGGGAAATAAAACCTTTAGTAGATGCAGAAAAAAACAATCTATTAACTCTAATAAATAAAAAAATACCAATTACTGAAAATTATAAAGTGCCTGATCTGGTGAATATTAATGATTTTAAAGATCTTAAGAATCTTGGAACAAAGAATCTAAGAGTAAGAAAAATCTTAATCGAAGATTTAATTCAATTAATAAAAGATGCAAAAAAACATGGAATCGAAATTAAAATCAAATCTGCTTATAGAACACAAGAATACCAAAAATTTTTATTTGATTATAATGTAAAAACTTATGGTAGAAAAGTTGCAGAAACTCAATCAGCAATTCCGGGACATTCTCAGCACCATATGGGAACAGCAATAGACTTTATAAATATAGATGATAATTTACTAAACACAAAAGAAGGAAAATGGCTTTACGAAAATTCTCTAAAATACGGATTTTCCCTTTCCTACCCAAAAGGATATGAAACGGAAACTGGATATAAAGCAGAGCCTTGGCACTACTTATACATAGGCCCTAAGCCATGCCTTATTCAAAAAAAATATTTTAATAATTTACAACATAAGCTTCTTGAATTCTGGAATCAAAACAAAACAAATCTTATTAGCCTAATTGAAAAATACACGAACTAAATGCTTCTAGCAGCATTCAAATAAGAACAAAAAAGATTGTCTAGCAAATCAATATCAAGCTTATCATAAGTAGAATTATCATAAAAAAATAAATCAAGCTCTTCTCTAACTAAGACTATGATTTCTCTATCATCAACAAAATTAGCTATTTTTAATTTTAAATATCCTGCTTGCTCAAGTCCAAATAAATTGCCAGGTCCTCTTAATCTTAAATCTTCTTCTGCTATTTTAAATCCATCCAAATTTTCTTTTATGGTTTTTAATCGAAATTTGCTAGCACTTGTCAAAGGCTCTTTATAAAGCAAAAAGAAAAAAGATTGCAAATTACTTCTACCAACACGACCTCTAATTTGGTGCAAAGTAGAAAGTCCAAAACGCTCAGCATGCTCTACTACCATACAAGTTGCATTTGGACAATCAATTCCAACCTCAATAACACTGGTAGCCACCAAAATATCTACTTTTCTCGAATAAAAATTTTTCATAATTTCTTCTTTTAAATCAGACGGCAACTTAGAATGAAGCATATCCACAACATATTCGCCAAAAACTTCTTTTAATTTTAAACACATATTATTAACATCTTTTAATTCAAATTTTTCTGAAGATGAAATTAATGGATACACAAAATAAACCTGATGACCTTTTAAGAGCTCTTTTCTCAAAAACTCATAAACTTTATCTTCATTGCCATGCTTTGCTAAATAAGTAGTAATAGGTAAACGCCCCTTGGGCAAGGTTTTAATAAACGAAACTTCAAGATCACCAAAAAGCGTTAACGCAAAGCTTCTAGGGATAGGTGTTGCAGACATTAAAAGTATATCTACCCCTTCCCCTTTGCTTTTAAGCTCTTCTCTTTGAGCAACTCCAAATTTGTGCTGCTCATCAATGATAACATACGCCAATCTTTTAAATTCTGTACTTTCGCAAAAAATAGCATGCGTTCCAACTATTAAACCAGAAGTTCCATTTTTAATGCTTTCTAATGCTTGCTCTTTATCCTTCTTTCTTAAACTACCAGTCAAAAGAGTCATTGGAATGTTAAAAGGCGCTAATATGTTCGATAAATTATCATAATGTTGACGAGCCAAAAGATCAGTAGGGGCCATAAATGCTACCTGATATCCAGCTTCAATTAAAGGAAGCCCTGAAAGCAAGGCAACAAGAGTTTTGCCACTTCCAACATCACCTTGAAGCAACCTATTCATTGGCTTAGAAGAGTTAAGATCAAAAAATATCTCATCAATAGAAATTTTTTGATCTTCTGTAAGCTCAAAGGGCAAACTTGAGACAACTTTTTCAAGCAAATCTCTTGATAAATCTTTTTTTTCTCGGAAAAGAACCTTAGAAGATCTATACCTTGAAAAAAACTGAAGCAAGAAAATTTCTCTGTAAATTAAAGTTTTTTTTGCCTTTTCAAGCATTTCTAATGAACTTGGAAAATGAATCTCTTTTAAAGCTTCGCTTAACGACAATAAAGAATACTTTTCTATTAAAAATTTGGGAATATCTTCTTGCCCAAACCTAAAAAAATATTCAAGAGCTTCTTTTACATATAACGAAATTTTCTTGGATGTTAATCCTTCTGTCAAAGAATAAACAGGAAAAATTTTTTTAAACCTTTCAGGGTTATCACTGTAAACTTCGCTGTCAAAATTAGAACAACTCCATAAACCACTATAATCATTATAAGTAAATTTAGAGTAAATATAGAATTTTTTATCTATTTTAAAAACATTTTCTAAAAAAGCTCTATTGAAAAGTAAAATTTCGAAAGGTTCATCATTTATACTTTTAGCTTTTAACTTCAAATTTTTTTTTAAACTATCGCCAAATTTTTTATGTCCAAGAACAGTGAACACCGTCATCATATCGCAACTTTTCACCTTAGAAAAATCTGGAAAAGTTTGTATATTTTGACGATCCTCATATTTTACAGGAAAAAATTCAATAAGATCTTTAACATTAAAAATTTGCAGATTATTTAACCTTTCAACACCCCTTTCACCAAGACCACTTATACCTTTAAGCTCATATTCAAACTCATGTAAAAACATTTTAATCTCCTAAAAAGGTAAATATGTTCCCAAAACTCTAATAGCAAATACAACTTGTTCAATAATAATTATAAATGCTATCATTAAAACGCTCCCAACAATCAAACGTGCAATATAAGACATATGTTTATCAGTAATTACACTGCTTATCTTAGTAGATAAAGGAAGCAAAAAAGAATCGACTGTTTTAAAAAAGTCTGACCCTTGAAACAAATTCAAAAACAATAATAACAATCTCAATAATAAAAAGAAAACTATAGCAATAAAAATACTTCTAAATATCCCCCAAACTTCAACAATAAATAAAATAATAAATGTAGAAAGCTTATAATTCCCATAAGCCAACATTCTTTCAAAAATAGTTAAAGTTATTAAAGCTGCAATTGGAGAAAAATCAAACATACCAACTGTAAAAAAAGGAATTCTTCTAAAAAAAGATAAAAATGGTTCTGTTACAGTATGTATAAATCTGAAAAACACATTGGTATTAATCCCTGAAGACACAAGCCAACTAAGAATAATCCTAATTAAAATTAAAATTCTGTAAATTTGCAAAAATACTATTAAAGTTTCTATTAAAACAACCAACACAGCACCTCCTAATCAATCCAAACATCTTCAACTATTACGCACTTTCTCAACTTATCAAGCTTGTCTTCATCTGGTACAAAATTTAAAATTGAATTCATTTTTAATTTTAAATCCTTGCCATTTTCTCTTAAATAAAAATAAACATTCGAAAATCCAGAATTGTCCTCAAAATTACTTATAATTTCCTTTAAAGAATTAAGTAGTTGCAAATCATTTAATTTATTATTTAAAAATTTAATATGAATATTATTTACTTTATCTTCAGAAAGTTTCTCAATATTTACAACTTTTTCAACTACAATTGAAAATTTGTCTCTGTTAAACGTAAGTCTACCTATAACTCCAATAACATTACCTTCAAGTAAAAAATTCTTATACCTTTCATAGCTTTCTGCAAAAACTACAATATCTATTGCACCTTTAAAATCCTCAATAACACCAAAAGCCATTTTTGCGTTATTTCTTTTAGTTTGAATAACTTTTACTAAATTTAAAATGCCAGAAAATTGAACAATGCTATCTTTTTTAGCAGCAAGATCAGTTAAAACATTTAAACTGGAAAAACTATTAATTGCCTTTCGATAAGGATCAAGAGGATGCCCAGACACATAAAATCCCAAAAGCTCTTTTTCAAATCCTAAAAGCTCCGAATAAGAATATTCTTTAAAAACCTGATAATTAAAATTCTGCTGAATTGAATCTTGACTTTCAAGAGCATCAAACAAACTATTTTGCCCAATTTTTTTATTATTTTTATCTTCTGAAACAACTTCAATCAAACGATCAAGATTTTCAAATAAAGTTTTTCTATTTTGATCTAAACTATCAAAAAGTCCAGATTTTATTGCAGATTCTAAAAATTTTTTATTAATTACTTTATCATCTACACGTCTTATAAAATCCTCAAAAGAACTATACTTGCCGTTTTTTTCTCTCTCATCAATTATTAAATCAACAACAATTCCTCCAAGATTTTTAATTCCATTAAGACCATAAGAAATTCCAGATTCAGTTACACGAAATTCTCTAAATGATCGATTTATATCGGGCTTTAGAACATTTATACCTATAGATTTTGACTCTTCAATGTAATAAGAAAGCTTGTCATTGTTATTAATTTCATTTGTCAGGTTGGCAGCCATAAAATACTCAGGGTAATTAGCCTTAAGATAAGCAGTTTGATAAGCTATTAAAGAATACGCCGCTGCATGCGATTTATTAAATCCATATCCCGAAAACGGCTTTAAAAGTTCAAAAATTTCACTAGCAATTTCTTTGTCATACCCTTTCTCAATAGCGCCCCTTAAGAAGTCGACCTTCATTTCATTCATCTCGTCTTCTTTCTTTTTGCTCATGGCACGTCTTAAAATATCAGCCTTACCAAGAGAAAACCCCCCAATTATTTTTGCAACTTCCATTACTTGTTCTTGATAAACAATAACTCCATAAGTCGGCCTTAAAACTTCCTTTAAATCTGGATGGGGATATTTAATTTTCTTAACACCTTTTTTAGCAGCAATAAATTGAGGAATAAATTGCATAGGCCCTGGCCTATAAAGAGCATTTAAGGCTATTAAATCTTCAATATTATCAGGCTTTGCCTCTTTTAAAATTTGCTGCATTCCTTCAGACTCAAACTGAAAAACAGATGCGCTTCTTCCTTCCCCTAACATTTTAAAAGTCTTAACATCATTATCTGGAATATTTTTTATTTTAAAATCTGGATTTACACTTCTAATAAGATTTTCTGCATTTTTTATTAAAGTTAATGTTTTAAGACCAAGAAAATCCATCTTAACAAGTCCACATTCTTCAAGCAAATCCATTGTGTATTGAGTAGAAACAGACCCTTGCTTATAATCCTTATAAAGAGGCACATAATCGGTTAAAGGAGTTTTGGAAATTACAATCCCTGCAGCATGGGTTGAGGCATGCCTATTCATTCCTTCAAGAACCAATGCAGCATCCATTAATTCTTTATAAACAGGTTTACTAGTAAAATACTGTTTCAAAGAATTGTCATCTAAAACTTCTCTTAAAGAAGTTTTTGGGCCATCGGGAATAAGTTTAGTAAGTTCATTCGATTCAGCAAACGGAATATCTAAAACTCTAGCTACATCTTTAACTACAGCCTTAGGCTTTAAGGTCCCAAAAGTAATTATTTGAGCTACCTTATCTTCTCCATATTTATTGGTAACATATTTTATAATCTCATCTCTGCCTTCAAAGCAAAAATCAATATCAAAATCAGGCATAGAAACACGTTCGGGATTTAAAAATCTCTCAAAAAGCAAATTATACTTTAAAGGATCAATATCAGTAATCCTAAGAGCATAAGCTACAATTGAACCGGCACCAGATCCACGTCCAGCTCCAACAGGAATATTGTTATCATGAGCAAATTTAATAAAATCCCAAACAATCAAAAAATAGCCCTCAAAACCCATTCTAATTATCACATTCAATTCATAAAAAGCTCTATCTTTTATTTTGTTTGTAAAAGTTTTATATCTAAATTTTAACCCCTCAAGGGTCAGATGCTCTAAATATTGCCCAAGAGTATTAAATTCAACAGGAATTTGATAATCGGGTAAAATAGGGCCTGGAAAAGTTATTTTAAAATCATCACACTTCTCTGCAATCCTTACAGTATTTTCTAAAGCTTCGGGCAAATCACTAAAAAGCTCACACATTTCCTCTTGAGACTTAATATAAAATTCATTAGTTTCCATTTTCAATCTATTCTCATCGCTTTTCTTAGCACCAGTACCGATACAAACAATAATATCTTGAGCAGTCGCATCTTCTTTATTAACATAATGAGAATCATTGGCCGCTGATAAAGGAACTCCAAGCTCTCTAGAATACTCAACCAGCTTTCCATTCACAATGTCTTGCTCTTTAATTCCATGCCTTTGAATTTCAAGATAAAAATCACTGCCAAAAACCTTTTTAAACCAAAGAATTTCACTCTTAGCATCTTCAAATCTATTGGCCAAAATAAGTCTTGGAATCAGTCCCCCAATACAAGCTGAAGTACAAATCAAACCTTCTGAATATTTTTCAAGATCATCTTTATCTATCCTCGGACGATAATAAAACCCTTCAAGATAAGAGATACTTGTTAACTTTAATAAGTTTTTATAACCAAGCTCATTCTTGGCAAGCAAAATTAAATGATAAGACATTTTTCCAAGATCATCTTGCTTTTTTACAAGCTTAGAAGTTTTTGCCATATAAGCTTCAATGCCAATTATTGGCTTAATGCCTGCCTTTTTAGCTTCTTTATAAAATTTAACAGCTCCAAAAAGATTGCCATGATCCGTTAATGCGATATGTGACATATTGCATTTCTTTGCTTTTGATATAATATCTGATATTTTTGCAGCCCCATCCAAAAGAGAATAATCTGAATGTACATGAAGATGAATAAACCTAGACCTAAAACTCATACCTAAAATTATTTTATCAAAATAAAACCTGATTTTTAACAAACCTTGGCTAAAATCAATCAAAATTTAAAAAGCCATAATAATTTTAAATCTCTAATTTAAATTACTTATTTATTGCAACAAATCTTATTAAAGATTATTAAGATAATCAAGAAAAAATATTAATTCCTTGATTATCCAATTCAATTACCATCTTCTTAATGTGCTCAAGTTTCCTAACAATTTCTTCGGATAAACTCTCAGCTTGAGATAAAAAATCTTTAGCTTGTCTTAAACTACTATCATTACGATCCTCTACCCTAAATATAATCAAAATTTCAGCTGCGAACTTATTAATATTTAAACAAGGGATATACACTTCTTCCCACAACTGTCTAATAGCATCATTCTTAGGAGACAATCCCTTATAAAACAAACCAAAACCATGCTTGGAAGCATCAGTTTGAATAAATATTTCTCTTTGTCCTTCAACAATTGCCCTCAAATTATTAATCCAAGAAAATTGCTCTGAGACAATAAATTCTAGCTCTTTTAAAAATTCATCATTAGAAAGCATAAAAGTATAAGAACTAATCAAAGAATCACAGTTCCTTGAATAATAGGCCATATTAGCATCTATGCTCTCAAGATTTTCAAGCAAAGAAGAAAACTCCGCCTGACTTTTTAAAAAGCGTTTAAATATACTTTCAAGATAATTAAGCTGTTCAAGAATCTCAGCAAAGAACTTATCAATATCAATCTGCAAATCCTTAAGGTTATGAGAAATTAAATCTTTAGAAACCTCCTCAATTTCCTTTACAGAAATCATATTCATAACACCTTTTGCCTGATCAGAAAGTCGCTTAATCTCATCTGCAACAACTGAAAATCCTTTGCCATATTCTTTGGCCCTTGCAGCTTCAAGCTTTGCATTAAGAGAAATCATATTGGTAGCACCTAGAAAACTACTTATTGTTTCTAAGCTTCCCTGAATTCCAACAATAACAGAAGATATTTGATTTAGTTTTTCCTTGTTATTTTTACTAAGATCACTAAAAATAATACTTATCTGATCACGAGCATTATTTGTAATCTTAACAAGATTGGAAAATATATGGTCAAAATCCTCTATCCTAGAAAACAAAATTCTTTGTAATGACTCAAATCCTACTTTTAAAGTAGTAATGGAAGCCTTGGTATGATAAAATCCCTTTAACATTTCCTTAACAGGAGCTTTATATTCATACGTGCTTAAATCTTTTTTGTCATTATCAACATCATTTAAAAGGCTTGAATCAAAAGATTTTTCTTTCTTTTTTTTAAAAAACGAAAATTTTTTCATAAAGGGATTCTACCATAAAAATTTTTTTTTGAATAGAGACACTAGTACTTAATTTGACACATTATTACAATTTTAATATCAAATCAAATACATTGATAAACAAAAAAATATTTTTACATTTAAATAGTAAAAATTAACACTCTGAAATAAATTTAAGCTTTTACCTTAAACCATAAAACCATCTAAAGATACAAATCATTCTCCCTATTTAATTAAATTAACAACTAATATTAAATTTATTTACTTCTTTTTTACCAAAGAGTACCGCCCACTAACTTCATTATACTCAAAAAGAACATCTCTGTAAGAAAAAAAACATAAGAAAATATCAATAAACTCTTCTAATTTAGCTTTAACTTTTGGCAAGTTAAAATCGTTGTCAAAATTAAAAATATCGTCTGATTCTGCTGCAAATAATTTATCATCCTGTTTGAGAATAACTTTTTTGGGTTGCCAAAAAAGAACATTGTTTTTTGTGTCCTGAAGAAAAAATCTTTTAAGTTCATAATTAAGATCAACTTGATCCGTTTTTGCTTCAACAATCCCAACAATAACACATCGTTCATGATCAACTCTTTTAATCAAAACAGCATCCGTAAGCACAACCCTATCACCAACTTCAAGAGCAAACTGTTCTTCTATCTCATATTGTTTATTAAAAGGAAGATTTGCAATTTTTCTAAAAAGATTAAGTAGTATATACTTAGTACTCATCTCTTTATTGCTTATTTTAAGACATCTAATTTTCATTCTATACTTAAGCTCATCAAAAAAATATTTAACCAACCTTTTCATTAAAATTGTTTTTTTAATGTCTTCTTCTTTCATTTAATCCTCCTAATAAAAATTGCAAAAAATTAAAACTATTATACAAATATAATAAAATCCTAATCTTATTAAAGAAATCAAAATATTTTATTATATACTAATTATAATTAAATCATTGCCTAAAATGAAAGGAAAAATTATGTTAATCAAATTTATGTTCTCAAATATTAATCTAATATTAATAGCTAGCATGACTTTATCTAAAATATTGTTAGAAATAACATACCGAAAAATATTATTAAAAAAAATAATTGGCAATGTCCGCACATTAAATTTTCAAAACAAACAATACAAAATAATTGTTATTTCTGTTTTGGCTTTAAATCATTTATTCCAAAGTTTTTTAATTAACACTCTTATTAATTTATTCAATAATTTAATAACTTTAACTAATAACTCTCTTGGAAACTTAACAAGTCTAAATTACAATATATTATCTGCAATATTAATATCAAGCATAATTTGGCTTGCATTTAGCTTCCCCAGAGCAATAAGCGATACAATCTATGAAAAAATGCCTTTTAATTTAGCAATAGCTAATGCTTTTTTTGACCTTTTAATAATAATATTACTAACCACATTCTCTAAATTATTTTTAAGCTATAAAATATTGCAATTTGAAAACACTACAAACATTAATTTTGAAAACCTACCCACTCACTGAGTAAATAAATAAAGCCTTAAAGACAAGCTTTAATTAGTCCTAAAAATAACTTAGCCGGATTTTCTATTCTTGTAATAAGCTCTGGATGGAATTGACAAGCTACAAAAAATTTATTTTTAGGAATTTCTATTAATTTTGCCATTTTAAAATCACTTGAAAATCCAGATACTAAAAGTCCATTTTTTTCAAACAAATCTATATAATCATTATTAACTTCATACCTATGTCTAAATCTTTCAATTATCCTCTCTTGGCCATAAAGCTTAAAAGCCATTGTATTCTTTTTGAGAATCACAGGATATCCTCCAAGCCTCATTGTAGCGCCCTTATATTTAATTCTTTTTTGATCGGGAAGCAAATGAATAACAGGATTTTTTAAAGGCTTATCTTTTACTATATTTTCTTCAGTATCAGCATCAAGTATTCCACAAACATTGCGAGCAAATTCTATTACAGCAAGCTGCAAACCAAGACAAATTCCAAGAAAGGGAATATTATTCTCACGAGCATATTTAATAGCAACAATTTTCCCCTCATATCCTTTACCTCCAAAGCCACCAGGGACAATAATGCCGTCAAACTCTTTTAAAGAGTTCTCATTTAAATCATTAGAATCAATTAGGGTGCTTTTAATAAGGAGATCCAAATTAGCTCCAACATGAACTAAAGACTCTCTAATTGAGGCATAAGAATCATCAAGCTCAGCATATTTACCACAAATAGCAATATTAATAATTTTTTTAGGCGCAAAAAAATTAGATTTTATAACTCCTACAAGCTTTGAAAGCTCTTCTATTTTTGGATCAACCTTAACATTTAACTTAGAACTTAAAATCTCATGTACCCGTTGTTTGTAAAAAGATATAGGAATTTCATAAATAGTAGAAACATCAACATTGTCAATAATAGAAGCACTCTCAACATTACAAAACATTGCCACTTTTTTCCTGATTTGATCTGTTAATACTTGGGAACTTCTAGCAATAATTAAATCGGGGAAAATACCTGCTTTATTTAAAGTTTTAACACTCTGTTGGGTGGGCTTAGATTTTTGCTCATTAATTCCGGCTGGACTTGGCACATAGGTTAAATGAACAAAAGCAATATTACTACTTCCAATCTCTTGTCTTATTTGCCTTACTGTCTCAACAAATAAAATATTTTCCATATCTCCTACAGTTCCACCAATTTCAATTATCAGCATTTCAGCATTCTCTGAATCTGCAATCTGAAAAATTGTAGACTTAATCTCATCAGTAACATGGGGAATAAGTTGAACTGTTCTTCCCAAATATTTACCCTTTCGTTCATTTTCAAGTATCTTTTTATATATTTTGCCCATTGTAATGTTCCAACTGGACTTCGCATTAAGATTTAAAAATCTCTCATAATGGCCAAAGTCCATGTCAACCTCTCCTCCATCATCAAGAACAAAAACTTCTCCATGCTCAACAGGATTAATAGTCCCAGGATCAGTATTTAAATATCCATCACATTTAATTGGGGTAACCTTAAAATCATATCTAAACAACCTTGCAATGCTTGCCGATGTAACTCCTTTACCAATTCCAGAGATCACGCCTCCTGTTATTACCAAAATCTTTAAGTTTTTTCTCATGTACACTCCAAAATTAAACCATTAAATTTTAAACCAATTAAGCTTAAACTCAATAAGAACACATAAACTGAATATAAAGAATAATTACTTGCATTAAATAAACAAAAACATTAAACCAAAATCAAAATTATTAATGCTTAGTTATAAAGCTATTTATAAACCCTTGTTCTAAGTTTTTTAAACTATTTTAACTATGGTTAATAAAGCAATATAATGAACCTTTGGTTAAATAGTAATAATTAAACATTGCTAAAAAAACTAAAAATCCCACAATAGCAAATAAATTGCTTTTCTTCCTAATACTTCCAAACTCTACTACCTTAAAATATGAAGCTAAATATAAAAAAAAGCCGAAGCTATAAACCATTTTTAAAAAAAAGTCACTTAAAAATCTATCAAAAGAAAAAATTAAATCTGAAGAACATGGTAAATATTTAAAACCCCTATAAAGAAAAGATGTGAAAAAAAACAACAAAACAATACTCCCTAAAAAGAATATCAGAACCTTAACAAAAGGATGTGTTTTAAAAGATATTCTAAAAAACATAAAAACTGGAAAAATAAATAAAAAATTAAAATAACGAAAAAAGAAAAAATCAGAAAGATATCTTAGTTCTAAAAATACAGCATCCTCGCTTCTTAAAAAGAATACATTATCTAAAAATAAAAAAACATTAACTCCCAAATAATAAAAAAATATTAAAATCAAAGGCAATGCAAATAAATATTTAATTAAATTGAAAACATAATGCTCAAAAGTTGAAACGGGCAAAGATAAATAAAGAATATTTCTAAAAGGATCATGAATTACTTTGTAATAATCACACATAGCAAACATTGATATAATTAAGGTTAAAATAAAAATTTTAGGAGCAAAAAATCTTAAAAAATCGGCTACTAAAAAATTAAAATAAAATCTAACAAGCAAATAAGATATAAATATCATTCCTAAAATTTGAATTATTAATAAAATATAGAATTTCTTATTATAAACAAAATCAAAATAAAATAAATTTAAAAATCTTTTCAAGCTAAACATTTTTTATTACCTCTCCTTTTTATTTTCAGTAACATATAAAAAGAAAAACTCAATATCAACAACTTCAGCTCCATTACTGCTCTCAAAATAAAGCGCCTTAAACCCATCTTTATTTTTTTCATAATACAATTCATTTCCATTCAGTTCGCTGATAATTTTAATTTTATAATTTTTATTAATATAAGATACTGAATTGGAAAAAAGAATTGACTTTTCCCCAACAATAATTAAATAATCTACAACCCCTGCCAAATCCCTTACATTGTGACCTGTAATAAAAATGATTCTATCATTTAAATTAGAAAATACATTTCTAAAAACATTTTTTGAAACAATATCAAGACTATTTGTTGGCTCATCAAACAACAAACAAGAAACATTTGTAGCTAGAGAAAATGCAATAATACTTTTTTTCTTTTGTCCAAAAGAAGCTGAAGACAGATCAAGAGAAATATCAAGATTAAAATCTAATAAATATTTTTCAAAATCTGCCTTATTAAAATTTGGATAAAATCTAGATAAAGCCTTGCTATATTTAGATAAAGACAATCTGGGAAGTGAAAATTCTTCAGGAACAAAGAATAAATTTACCAAACTCAAGGGATCTCTTGGGAAAGTCGCTAAAGAATTAAATAAAACTTTCCCCTTTAGTGGCTCCAAAAGTCCACTTAAAAGTTTAAGCAAAGTTGTTTTTCCAACTCCATTTTTACCAAGAAGCAAATAGACTTGAGGGGTCTCAATGTTTAAATTTAAATCTGCGTAAACTTCTTTTTTCTTATAGGAAAATTTTACATTAACAGCCTCAATAGCCATAAATACTCCTTAATATTAAAGGTCAACTAAAAATTAATTAAACCCAAAACATAAACTCAATTTTTTATAAATAACTTATAAATAAATATAGAAAAATTTACATAAAGCCTTGAGCTAAAATTCCAAATTTTTAGCATAATCCTAGGCAAAATTTGAATTTCGTTAAATCCAAAATTCCTTGCATATTCATAACAATCTTTAAATTCATAAAATCCTTTAATTTCATTAAGAACAGAGATAAGCTTTTCTTTGTAAGCACTATAAACAAGCTTATCAGCAATATTCCAACTAATAATATAAATTTGCTTAAAAGAAATAAAATAATAAAATTGCAAGAAAAATCTTTTATACAAATGTTGATATTCGTTAAAAATACCCTCTTTTTTCAATAAAGCTTCTATTGTGTTAAGAGATAATTTAGCTTTATGTAAAACGCTAATAGAAGAACTCATGCTTCCCATTCTTTGGAAATTAGTATAAAAATAATTATTTACAAAAGAAACTCTAGAGGCTTTTAAAAAAATTTGCATAACAAAAATTATATCTTCAAACACTACATCTTGCTGGCGAATATTATTTTTCAAAATTAATTCTCGTCTAATCAATTTATCCCATAAAGTTCCAACAACAAAATTTTTCCTTCCAAAAGTTGCATAAACAGTTAAAAGTAAATTTTTAAAAGCCTCTTTACCTGTTAATGGATAATTAGGAAAAGGAAGTAGAGATTTTCTTTTTACATTTATTGCAAGAAAATAAACATAAAATTGGGAACAAACAATATCAGAATTATCTGCCTTTGCCCTATTATATAAAACTTCAAGCATAGTGCTCTCAACGGAATCATCACCATCCCAATAAACAACATACTCGCCTTGAGCCTCAGAAAGCCCCCTGTCTCTAGAAGCAAAAAGCCCCATATTTTTTTGACTAAAAATCTTAATAAAGCTATACTTACTTGCATACTTTTCTGCTATTTCTAAACTATTATCATAAGAACCATCATTAATTAATATAATTTCTTTATCTTTTAATGTTTGATTAACAGCGTCCTTTATTATTGTATCAAGAGTCTCAGCCGAATTAAAAAAACAAATAATAACAGAAACTTTATACTTATGCACAATATCCTCCAAAATAAAAACTGCTAAGTAAAAGCAAAGCTAAAACACTTAACAACAAATTCTTTTAATTTTTTGCATAACAATTAAATTGTAATATATAATTAACAAGTTTTTATTGTTTTAAAATTATTTTTAATGAAAAGTTTAGCAGAAATTGATATATTATTAAAAGCAAAAAATTTAAAAAAATTAACCTAAGTAAGGAGCTTGAATGCTTGAAATAATAAGTCTTGGGGGAGGAGTAATAAATTCAAATCAAATCAACATAGAATTCATTAAAAAATTTAAAAACTTTGTTTTTAAATGGTTGCTGGAAAATGAAAAAAGAAAAATTATTTTAATAGTTGGTGGCGGAAAAGTTGCAAGAGAATACCAAGACGCATATAAAAAAATCAACCCTGATTTCAAAGTTTGCGAGCTTGATGAGATTGGAATAATGTCAACAAAGTTAAACGCAGAATTTCTATGTAAAGTAATGAGTCCCTTTTGTAAAGACAAAATTGTAACCAATCCTTTAAAAAATTTTTCTTTTAAAGGAAGAATACTAATTGCTTCTGGCTGGAAATCGGGATTTTCAACAGATTACATTGCTGTAAAATTTGCAGAAAAATTTAACAAAAAAGATATTATAAATATAACAAACGTAAGTCAAGTCTATGATAAAGATCCAAAAAAATTTAAAAACGCAACAGCTTTTAAAAAATTAAATTGGAAACAATTACAAGACATTGTGGGCCAAAAGTGGAATCCAGGCTTAAATTTGCCTTTTGACCCAATAGCAACAAAGCTTTCTTCAAAACTTGGACTTACTCTTTACATAGTGAATGGAAATAATATTGGAAACCTAGAAAAAGTTTTTAACAAAAATAATGATTTTTTTGGCACTGTTATAGTAAAATAAAAATTAATGCCGGTATGGCGGAATTGGTAGACGCGCCAGACTCAAAATCTGGTGAAGGCAACTTCGTGTCGGTTCGACTCCGACTACCGGTACTTTAATAACCTCTTAGAAATTTCAAAATTTACCTAACATTAATGCGCAATAATTAATTATTTTAAATTAACTGCTTTTTATTATTAATAAAATATTTAGCATTATTAAAGCGGGAATAAAACATGCGCTTCGATACACTACCTTTATTCTAAAACAACATATTGAAAATTATTTTAATTTATAAAAAACTTTAAAGTCTACAAATTAACTACAAATAAAAACTTAAAATATCTTTGAGATTGTTTTCATTAAAGCTTCCGGATTAAAAGGCTTAACAAGCCAACCAGTAGCACCCGCTTTACGCCCTTCATCAACCTTAGATTGCTCAGATTCAGTGGTAAGAACAAGTATAGGAACAAAGCTCCCAAATTCTCTTATCTGCTTTATAACACCAATTCCATCTAAATTGGGCATGTTGATATCTGTAATAACAAGATCAAAATCTTTATCCCCTTGCCCAACTGCTTCTTTAAACTTTAAAACCCCCTCTAAACCATCTTTTGCTTCTGAGACTCCAAAACCGTTTTGCTCTAAAATATAAGCAACGCTTTGCCTTATTGCCCTATTATCATCAATAACCAAAATTCTTTTTTTCATCTAATTTTCTCCTAAACCCTTCTCAAAAAGTATATAAAAATTAAAACAAAATTACACTGCCTTCATCAAAGGAATGAATATCTTTAGCTTCCTCTATCAAAGATAGTAAGTGTTTTTTATGAACAAACAATGTAAATCGATTAGCAATTCTATTGATAAATTCTTTATCTTCAATTTCAACAAATTGAACTCCAACTTTAGATAATTCCAAATTAAGATTAAAATTTATTTTGCTTTCCATGTCGATTAAAAAGTTGTTTATATCCAAAAGAGAATTTTTTAGATTTCTAACATTGTAGACTTCTAGTTTCATTTCTTCAAATATTTCCATAAATTCAATTGAAAAAACTTCATAAGACAAAATATTATCAATAGCTATGTTCTTAATATCAAGAATATCATTTTTAATTTCCATAAATAATTTTTTAAATTTATTAAAATAATTTTTTTCAAGATAAAATCTATTATCATAATCCTTGACAACTTTTTCAAGAAAAAATATTATTTGATCTAAAAATTCTATTCCCTTGGTAATATTAGAATCAATTTCTTTGATAATTTTAGACATTTCTGAAATATTACCTTCCATGGCTTTAAGTTCCAATCTTTTGACAACTTCTATCTTTGACGCTATATTAATATTTTGAAACCTAGCAGAAATAGCTGAAATATTTGAAAACATTAACTCTAATGATTTTATAAGCTTAACCTGTTCATAATATAAATTCAAAAAATTAGAATTGTTCTTCTCAACATCATCAATTCTTCTAAGCAGATCAGACAAAATACTAGAAAATTGTTCTATTATTTTAGGAATATCTATGTATAAGGAATTATCAGACCTTAAATCATTAATAGTTTGAATAGAATTAAGAGAAGCATCAATAAATTGCTCAAAAGCAGTATAATTTTTTTCAAGTTTTTCAAGAACATCTTTTACTATAACTTTTGATGTATCAGTAAAAACTGATAAAATTTTTAATTTTTGAATCTCACTTATATCTCTAAATTTAAAAACATCAATATTAGAATACATAATGTTTAAATGTTGCAAAGATTGAGTTAGCCTGTCTTGGAACTGAAGATAAGAAATAGAATTTACAAGTTTAAACTTAAATTCTAATAAAACTTTTAAAATATCATCATAAAGAGCAATAACGCTTCCTATTCCATCTGAAAAGGCATCTATTTTTTTCATTAAATTATCTCTAAATTCTTCAAGAATTTTATTTTCAGCCGTATTGCTTTCATATACTTGATTTTTAGCTCTATCTAAACCAATTTTAACCTCACGACCCTTACTAGTAAGTTGATCTGCCTGTTTAATCATAGATTGGGTTAAAACCTTAATTTCACTAGTAATATAAGAAAAAGCTCCACCGGCTTTACCAGCTCTCATAGCAACTGTTAACGTATTAATAGACATTATTTCCATATCAAGAGAACTTTTTTTCATCCTTTCAATAACATCTTCAAGTATTTCTATGTCTTTAACCTTGCTCCTTATTATGCTAAATTGAGATTCAAGAGAATTTGTTGAAGAATTAAAGTAAGCAACAAAATCGTCTAATGCTCCTATAATTTTAGCTATAAAATTATTCAAAGATGCATCATTATCAAGATCAAGATTAGAAATTAAGTCAATACTAAAAGATAAATCCTTAGAATCTTTAGAAATTTTTTCTATTAATTTAGGAATTAATTTACTTAAATTTGAGTAAATATGCCTTGAAGTCTCATCAAAAGCTTCAAGCTTGTCAAACAAAGTGGTCAAATAGTCATTGGCATCAAAAAAACCATTATTACCATTATCCATTACTAAGATCTCCTTAGAACATGATCGGCTATTTTATTTAAAGGAAGAATTTTGTCTATAGCTCCTATTTTTATAGCTTCCATTGGCATACCAAAAACAACAGATGTTTCTTGATCTTGGGCAATAGTATAAGCACCATTTTTTTTCATTTCAAGCATACAAATAGCACCATCATCTCCCATACCTGTAAGGATAACTCCAATAGCATTAGAGCCCGCATACATTGCAGCAGACCTAAAAAGCACATTTACAGATGGCTTATGTCTACTAACAAGAGGTCCATCTAATAAATTTACAAAATAATTTCCACCGCTATATTTTACAATCAAATGATAACTCCCATTAGCAATTATTACAAGACCTGGACGAAGAATGTCTCCATCTTCAGCTTCTTTAATGTCAATACTAAACTCATTGTTTAAGTTTTTTGCAAAAGATCTTGTAAATCCTCCAGGCATATGTTGAACAATAATAATTGGAGGAGAATCTTTTTTAAAAGACCTTAAAAAAATTCTTAAAGCCTCCGTGCCGCCTGTTGAAGAGCCTACAACAATAATTTTACCAGTTTTGCGCTTATTTATAAGGCCTTGATATTTAATAACAACATCGGGATCATTTTTGGGAGCAAAATTAATAACATCAGAAACTCTATAACTTTTCCTTACACTTAAATCATCTAAACTATTTTTTTTCAACTCTACTTTAGAATTAATGGAAAAATTAGGCGCAGGAATCCTTTTAACTTCAAAAGAAGATATTAATTTATTTTTCCCTAAATTTTTTAACTCCAGCTTTATTAAAGCTAAATACTTGCTACGGAATAAATCAACTGTAAGCTTAAAATTAAGCTTATTTATTATTAATTTAACCTTTTCTTTACTTTGCTCAAGACATCCGAAATTTGGAAACATTTCATTTTGTGCAATAAATACAACTGGAAGAGATATATTATTAAGAACATTGTTCAAAGCATTCCCAAAATTAGATCTTGCAGTATTCTCATCAATAATAACCAAATCTGGAAACTTTTGTAAAAATACATTAATTAGATTTGAAGAATTAAAACCAGCATTCAATATCTCAACATCATCATCTTTAGAAAAAGCTCTAACAAAAATCTGCTTTATAAGACCTTGAATATCAATTACTAATATCTTCATTGTTATATTTTAATATTTTTACCTTAAAACCAAAAATCTGTATTTTAAGATTTTTTATCTAATAAGCTTAGTTATTGCGTCTATATCAATAACTAAAGCCAAACTTCCATCACCAAGTATAGTAGCCCCAGAAACCCCTTCTACTCGAGAATAAATCTTGCCCAAAGCTTTTATAACAGTTTGATGTTGGCCTAAAACTTCGTCAACCACAATGCCCATTCTTCCACTATTTGTGTTTACAACAACAACTTGCTCACTCAAACTCTTCTCGCTAGAAACCTGAAAAAACTCTCTAAGACGAATAAAACTAATCATACTGCCCCTATAATTCATTACATTGCTTTTACTCTCAATCCCATCCATTTGAGAAATTAAATTATTAGATTCTAAACAAGACTCAACATTAGAAAGAGGAACAATAAAGTGTTCATCTTTTACTCTAACAAGCCAACCTTCAATAATAGCTAAGGTCAATGGAAAAATTAATTTAGTTCTAGTATATTTGCCAAACTCACTTTCAAGTACAACATTTCCTCTTAAAGATTCAACCTGTTTCTTAACAACATCCATACCAACCCCACGCCCTGATATATCAGTAACGAAACTTGCAGTTGAAAATCCAGGCTCAAAGATCAGATTATAAACATCAACATCTGACAAAGTCTTAGCAACTGAGTCAGAAATTATATTGCGCTCTATAGCCTTTTTGAGTATTTTATTCCTATCAAGCCCCCTCCCATCATCTTCAATACTAACAATAACAGAATCTCCAGATTGACAAGCTGAAAGCTTAATAATACCCTTAGGATCTTTACCTAACATTTCTCTCTCTTGAGATGATTCAATTCCATGATCTATTGAATTGCGAATTAAATGAACTAAAGGTTCATTAAGCTTTTCAATAATGCTCTTATCAAGAACAGTATCGCCCCCATAAGCACGATAAACAATTGACTTTCCAAGACTATTAGATAAATCTTTTACTATCCTTTGAAATTTTACAAACAAAATCTCAATAGGAACCGTTCTAAGCCCTGTTGTATAATCCCTAAGCTCATTAATAAGTAAAGAAAATTCTGCTGATATTGAATTTAAAATATTGCTACTCCTATTTTCAGCCTCTTTTGAAAGTTTTGATTGTATTGTAACAAGTTCTCCAACAAGATTTACTAAATGGTCAAGCTTTTTAGAATCCACTTTAATACTAGCAATATTAACTTTGCTTCTAGCAGTATCATCTTGAACATTAGATCTATTTTTATCCCCATTGAAAAAGGATTTCCCAACAAATTCCGATTTTTTAAATGAAAAATTAGTAGAATCTTTAGTATATTTGTCCAAGTGAAATAAATTAGAATTTTTGGGCTTTAAAGTATTTCCTTTATTTGCTTCAAAACGCTCATACAATTCCTGAATATCAATTTTTGATTGAGAATCTAAAAATACAAAAATATCTTCAATACTCTCTCTACTCTCTTCTGTATCTAGCCTTATCTCCCAATCAACATAAACATTGTCAGGAGAAATAAGCTCTAAATCAGGAATATTGTCTACTTTGGCTCTAACATATCCACTGCCCAAGTCAATCAACTTGCTTAATAAATTTATAGGCTTGTGCCCATGAAACAAAATGCCTTTAGCAGGAGAAAAAAGAATTTTGTAACTCTTAAATTCAGATCTTAAGGCCTCATCATCAAATTTATTGTCTGGATTTACTTTAATAAGCTCTTCTAAAACAGAAACGTTATCAGACTTTGAAAAGTCATTTTCTAAAGTTTCTTGAAAGGCTCCATTAATATTAGAAGTCTCAAGAACTTTTTTAATTTCGTTTACTAAAAACTGCTTACGCTTATTAAAGTCAATCTCAGAAATTGCCTCATCGCCTTCAATAAGTTCTCTAATAAAATCAACTGCCATTAAGGTAGTATCAATAGCGGACTGATTAAAAGTAGCCCTACCATCTTTTACAACATCAAGAACTGTTTCTATTTCATGAACAAGCGATGCTGTAAAATTAAAACCAAACATACCAGAACTTCCCTTTATGGTATGTAAATTCCTAAAAATAGAATTAATAATGTCTTGATCTGAGCTTACCTCAAGATTAAGAAGTGCCTGTTCAATATCTGAAATATTTTCTATTGATTCTTCCTTAAAGGAATTCTTAAATTTATCAATAACATCGCTACTATCCATAAGCTTTCCTTAAATCTAAAATCCAACTAAATTAAGCCCCAAATCAAAGCTATCAACATCTTCAATATCTACCAAAAACCCACCATATATTAATGAACTTAAAACCTCATCGGATGGATACTCAATTTTTACAAATAAATTTTTATTCTTAGCATATTTATTAGATGCATACAAAATTTGTATAAAAGTAATATCTATTTTTTCAACATTTGAAAGGTCAATAGTAAGAGTATCTCCTTCTTTCATCTTTTTAAAAATATTCAACAAATCTTCTTTTACTTTAAAAATAC
This sequence comes from Borrelia maritima, assembly GCF_008931845.1. Classification (NCBI taxonomy): domain Bacteria; kingdom Pseudomonadati; phylum Spirochaetota; class Spirochaetia; order Spirochaetales; family Borreliaceae; genus Borreliella; species [Borrelia] maritima. Next base: position 575,705 of record NZ_CP044535.1, on the reverse strand, counting down.
TATTTATTACAAGCTCTCCTTCCGGCCTATAAATCATGATTAAAACTCCTATTGCTGTTGATATTCAGGATCATATATTGTTGTATTTCTAAACTTAGAAAGCTCTCTAACGTCAAACAAATTTTCTACATCTAAAATAATAATAAACTTATCATTGCTCTTGCCAATTCCTGAAATAAATTTTGAATTAAACCCTGATCCAATCTTAGGAGCATCATCAATACTAAATGGATCTAATTCAAGAACTTCATTAACATAATCTACTAAAATTCCAAGATTAAATTCATCCCCATCGCAAACTAAAGTCAATATAATAATATTTGAAATATCAATTCCCTTATTTCTCTTATTATCATCCTCATTAACAATACGATCACTCATTCCAAATTGCTTTCGAATATCAATTATTGGAACGATTTTACCCCTATTATTTATTATTCCTGCCATATAATTAGGAGTTCTTGGGATTTTTGATATCTTAGTATATTCCAAAACCTCAACAACATATTTAATCTCAATGGCATAAAGTTCATCCAAACTAAATAAAAGATACTGACTTAAAGAATCTTGCATATCTGAATCCGTGCTCATAAAAGCCCCTTTAAATGTAAATGTATTAAATGTAATTTAAATCGCAAATAGAATACTAATACCAAAATTAATATTACCTCATATATTAATAAATACAAATTAGAAATTAATAAAATTTAATGCCTAATAAACAATAAAAGACTAATTTTAAAAGAGATTCTACCTTATAATTTAGATAGATATAAAGTTGCAGTTTAATTTAAATTCCACATAAAAAAGTGAACACAATGCTAAGTAAAAGCAAAATAATCAGATTATTAATAATTATTACATTGTTTTTCAATGTTGAAAATATTTACACAAACGAAAAATTCAAAAACAGTACAACTGGGCAAAAAACATATAGCCTAAACCCAAAAACCAAAATAAAATTTGGCCTCATTATGCCTTATCCTACTGCAATAGAATTTAGCATTAACAACTTTGATATTGGAATAGGAGTAACGATATTAAGTGTCTCCGAATTCTTCCCAAAATCACCAGCAGTATTGCTATTTAAAACATATTTTGACTATATATTTTTAAATTTAAGAATTAAAAATTCAAATTTTATCTTTTTCTTAGGATCTGGACTATTTTTTGAAATAGGCAAAATTACAAATTCAAAGTTAACACATGTTTTTTCTGGGATTACTTACAAAATTGGAGTGGGTTTGCCATTAGGAATAATATATGAAGCTTATTATGACATTATTGAAATTATAATAAAAACAACACCATCAATTTTTATTGGTCAATTACCCAATGGAAATTTAATATTCCCAATAAAAGGCAACTTCTCTATTGGAATAAAAAGCTCTCTTAAAATCTAGTTTACACTTTTTATTTAGATAAAATAGATAAAAAAAATTATTGAACTAAATTTGCTTTAAAAGCTAAATTTTACACTTAGGAGGTAACAAAAAGATGAAAACAAAAATAATTATTATGTTGATTATTATTTCATTAATCCCAATGTCAGGATTTGCCAATTCAAAAGGATCTGCAAGGGGTCAATTTGGAGCAGGAATCATACTCCCATTGCCAATTGCTCTGCATATTAATATGGGAAGCTTTGATCTTGATATTGGTCTTTACAGTGGAGTAAATAATTTGTTTTCAGACTGGAGAACACTGTTTGTAGCATTGGACTACATTTTTTACATATATACATTCCCAGGAGCTGCTAATATTTTGGATTTTTCAGTCGGAGCTGGAGGATATGGAACAATATGGTTCTCAAGATTTGGCGGCAGCAAATCTGGTTCTGGGCCAATGAGCATTGGAGCAAGACTGCCTTTGGGTTTAAATCTTGCAGTATTTAGAAGAAAATTCGACATATTTTTAAGAATAGCACCAGGACTTGGAATGAACATTTGGAGCAATGGAGTTGGCTTTAGATGGGAAGTATTTGCTGGATTAGGATTAAGATTCTGGTTTATTTAATAAAAAAATTTTTTAGAAAAAATAATTGTTAAAAATCAAACTGCTCCAAAAAGCTTAAATACAAAATTTAAATATTAAAGAGCTTGTTTTTATTGTTCTAAAGTTAGAAAATAAATATAATAAAACAAAGTTTGGGAGAAAATGATGAAAAAAATCTTCATATTATTCATCATGGTTGCAAGTATATCTACAAGTGGTTTTGCAAGAGATTCATATTTAAATAGAGGAATTGGCTTTGGAGCAAGTATTGGAAATCCAATTATTAACTTAATAATGTCATTTCCTTTCATTGACTTTGAAATAGGCTATGGCGGTAGCAATGGAATAAATTTATCAGGTCTTAAACTTGAATCTAAATTTTATGATTTTAATGTATTAGCAATAGCAGCACTTGATTTCATTTTTACAATATATTTGATGAAAAATTTAAACTTAGGAATTGGTATAGGAGGGAATCTAAGCCTATCATCTCACACATCCAAATTAATAAATATAGAATTGGGATTTGGAATAAGAGCTCCAGTGGCTATTTTTTACGACATTACAGAAAATTTAGAAATAGGTATAAAAATAGCACCTTCAGTAGAATTTGTTTCAAATACAAGATCTCTTGCACATTACAGAAGCTATGCGGGCATAAAATCAAACATTGCTGGGGGAATATTCGCAAAGTACTATATATAAATCAGCATGCTGATTTATTAAATTTATTGCCAATCACTATGAAAAAACTCACCTCGTTTTGAGTCTAATCTTTCAAAAAAATGGGCACCAAAAAAGTCTCTCTGCGCTTGTATTAGGTTAGAAGGAAGATAATTAGTAGAGTAAGAATCTAAAAACGAAAGACTGGCATAAAATGCCGGCAAAGGAATTCCAATTTCACTAGCCTTTGAAACTATTCTTCTCAATGATTTGTGATTCTTTTTCAATAAATCTAAAAAATAATCATCAAAAAGCAAATTAATAAGATGAGGATTTTTATCATAAGCTAATTTAATTTTATCTAAAAAACTGCTACGGATAATGCAACCTTCTCTCCAAACTAAAGAAATTTTACCCAAATTTAAATCCCAACTATAATTAGCAGATGCGGTCTTAAGCATCATAAAACCTTGAGCATAAGCTACTATTTTTGAAACTAAAAGAGCATAATAAAGATCTAAAATCCAATCACTAAGCTCAAACTCAAAAGAAACAGTATCCATCTTAAGTAAATCACTAGCAATAACCCTTTCGTGTTTTAACCCTGACATAAATCTTGACAAAACGGATTCAACAATCAAATTTACAGGCATATTAGATTCAAGAGCGTCAATAGATGTCCAAACACCAGTACCTTTTTGATTTGCAATATCTAAAATCTTATCAACTAAATATTCATTATTTTCTTTATATCTAAGAATCTTAGAGGTTATTTCTAGTAAATATCCCGAAAGATCGCCTTCATTCCACTTTTCAAAAACTTCAGAAATTTTCAAATTATCTAAATTGAAAGCTTTTTTCATGAAAAAATAAACTTCGCTGATAAGCTGCATATCAGCGTATTCCACCCCATTATGTATCATTTTAACGTAGTGCCCAGAACCATTCTCCCCAATATAAGCCGAACAAATATCGTTGCTTTTAGTTTTAGCTGCAATTTTATTTAACATAGGCTCAAGAATTTCATAGGCCGATTTACTTCCTCCATACATTAAAGCAGGGCCAAATCTTGCTCCTCTCTCTCCTCCAGAAATTCCAAGTCCTACAAAATAAATGTCCTTAGCAAATAATTCCTTTTCTAATCTCATTGTATTTTTATAATGAGAATTGCCACCATCAATAATTATGTCCAACTTATTCATAAAAGGCAAAAGTTGCTCAATAACCTTTTCTACGGCCAAACTTGTCACCATTAAGATAATTTTTCTTGGGAGTTTTAAGCTTTTCACAAAAGATTCAATATCTTTAAAGCCATTTATCTTTTTATGAGAATTTTGTTTAACAAAAATTTCAGTTTTTTCACTATCTCTATTGTAAACAGAAACATTAAAACCGTTATCAGCAATATTTAGAGCTAAATTACTACCCATAACACCAAGACCATAAATTCCTACATCCATTGCATTCTCCTTGATTCTAATTTTCTATTTGAAAGAAATTGCTTTATTTATTATTTTTAGATTATGTTATATTATAAAAAAAGTAAAGATTAAACTGAAAAGGAAAATTTGCATGAAAAAACAATTTGATACAGAAGTAAATGATTTACTTTATTTAATCATCCACTCTCTTTACTCCCATAAAGAAATATTTTTAAGGGAATTGATATCAAATGCGTCTGACGCTATTGATAAACTCAAGTTTTTAAGCTTGACAAATGAAAAATTCAAAAACATTGCCCTAGAGCCAAAAATAGAAATAACATTTGATGATAAAAGCATCCTAATTAAAGATAATGGAATCGGAATGGATGAGCAAGATTTAACTAATCATCTTGGCGTAATTGCAAAATCAGGAACTAAAGAATTTATTAATAATTTAAAACAAGATGAAAAAAAATCTGCTAGCCTAATTGGTCAGTTTGGAGTTGGTTTTTACAGTGCATTCATAGTATCAGAAAAAGTAGAAGTTACATCAAAAAAAGCATTAGAAAACGATGCTTATGTTTGGTCTAGCGACGGCAAAACAGGATATGAAATAGAAAAAACAGAAAAAGAAGAACCTGGAACAGAAATAAAGCTCTATCTTAATAAAGAAGGCTTTGAATATGCGAATAAATGGAAAATTCAAGAAATTATTAAAAAATATTCAAATCACATAAACTACCCCATTTATATAAAATACAACGAACCTATAATGAAGGACGGCAAACAAGAAGGAATAGAAGAAAAAGAAGAAAAATTAAATGAAACCACTGCTCTTTGGACAAAAAATAAAAGCGAAATTAAAGCAGAAGAATACGATGAATTTTATAAAAATACAACCTTTGATTATGAAAACCCATTGATGCATATTCATACAAAAGCTGAAGGAAATTTAGAATATACCAGTTTATTTTATATCCCAAGTAAAGCTCCTTATGATTTATATTACCCAAACACTAAACCTGGGGTAAAGCTATTTATAAATAGAATCTTTATTACAGATTCTGAAGGTAGCTTGCTTCCAAACTATCTAAGATTTATAAAAGGAATTATAGACTGCCAAGATTTGCCGCTTAACGTAAGTAGAGAAATTCTACAACAAAATAAAATTTTGTCTAAAATTAAATCATCTTCCGTAAAAAAAATATTAAGCGAGCTTGAAAAGCTAAGCAAAAAAGATCCCGAAAAATTTTCAGAGTTTTCTAAAGAATTTGGAAGATGTATTAAAGAGGGTGTTTATTCTGACTTTGAAAACAGAGAAAAACTTATCTCATTAATAAGGTTTAAGTCTTCAAGTGTAGATGGCTTTGCGTCTTTTAAAGAATACAAAGAAAGAATGAAAGAAAACCAAAAAAGCATTTACTATATAACAGGTGGGAAAGAAAATATATTAAAGGAAAACCCAATAGTAGCTGCTTATAAAGAAAAAGGATTTGAAATCTTAATCATGGACGATGAACTTGATGAAGCTATTTTAAATCTAATTCCAGAATACGAAGGCTTAAAACTAAAAGCAATAAACAAAAATGAAACTAGCAATGAATTAAAAGATGAAAATTTTAAAAAAATTGAAGAAGAGTTCAAAGATATCCTTATAAAAGTAAAAGAAATCCTTAAAGACCACGTAAAAGAAGTCAATCTATCAGCAGTATTAATAAAAGAGCCTTCAGCAATAATAGTTGACAGCAATGATCCAACTTACCAAATGCAAAAAATCATGATGTCAATGGGACAAGAAGTAAAAGAAATTAAACCAATACTTGAATTAAACCCTAACAATAAAATAGTTCAAAATTTAAAAAATCTAGAGCCTGAAAAATTAGAAAAAATAAGCATCCTCCTTTTTGAGGAAGCTTTGCTAACTTCAGGAATGCCTAGCAAAAACCCAGGAAAATTCATAAACATAATAAACGAATTTCTAGAAAAAGACTTGTTATGATTAAAAACAAAAGAGAGAGGGTTTCAACCTCTCTCTTTTGTTACTTTTTAACTCGCAACACCAAATCTTTACCCGCCGTAACAGGCTTTGTTTGAGATATTTTATGCCTAATTTCTTCTGTTAAAACAGTTGTTGACAATAAAATATATTCACTATCATTTTCAAGCTTTCCAAAAGAATATTCTATGCTTGAAACTTCATCAGAATTTGCAATAACAACCGGAGTAATAACAGATTCTGAATGCTCTTTTAAATATTCAAGATCAAGCCTAATAATAACCTCGCCTTGTTTAACATTAATGCCTTCTTCGGCAACTCTTGTAAAGCCTTTGCCATTTAAATTAAGAGTATTAATTCCAAAATGAACAAAAATTTCAACACCCTCTTTAGTTTCAAGACTAAAGGCATGATTAGTTTTAAAAATTTTACCTATTTTACCATCACAAGGCGCTAGCAATTCATTACTTGTTGGAAGGATTGCAATTCCATCGCCAACTATTTTTTCAGCAAACGCTTCATCAGGAACCTTATCAATTGACATAACTTTTCCACTAATCGGAGCAATCAAATCCAATGTAGCGGTTTTTTTAAAAAAATCTAAAAACCCCATAACTAATCTCCTATAAATTTATCAAAATAAATTAAAGTTTCTTGCTCAGAATTACTATTTAAAACTCTATTTGCCAACTCTTCCAATTCCATTATTGTGTATTTTTTAAGCAAATATTTAACTCTAAGTGTAGCGCTAGGAATCATGCTCAAAGACCTAAATCCAAGACCTACAAGAAGCAACGCTCCAGCATCGTCTCCTCCAAGTTCACCACAAACAGAGACATCAATCCCAGAACTAACTCCATCGTCAAGAACCTTTTTAATTAATTTCAACACAGCAGGATTATACTTGTCATATAAATTTGATATTTTTTGATTACCACGATCAACAGCTAAAACATATTGGGTTAAATCGTTAGTTCCTATACTAAAAAATTTTAATTTATTGGCAAGTTTAGAGGAAATTAACGCTGCTGAAGGAACTTCTATCATGCAGCCCACTTCCAAATTTTCATCAAAAGGCAAATTTCTAGACTTTAGGTTGCTTTTTGCATTATTGACAAAATATTCGATCGTCTCAATCTCTTCATATCTGGTAAGCATGGGTACCATCACTCTTATTTTCCCATAATGACTAGCCCTCAAAATAGCATTAAACTGTGCTTGAATCAATTCTTCGAATTCCTTATACATTCTAAGCGCCCTAAAGCCCAAAAAAGGATTTTCCTCTTTCTTAAAATTAAGATAAGGAATTTCCTTGTCTCCACCAACATCAAGAGTACGAATCGTTACAACCCCCTTTTTTTCCATCGTATCTATAACTCTTTTATAAGCTTCAAACTGCTCATCTTCTGTTGGGGGTTGTAAAGATTTCATATATAAGAATTCTGTTCTAAAAAGACCTATTCCCTCAACACCATATTTATTAACATAGGTAATATCAATAGGTGTTCCAATATTTGCCTTTAAAAGTACTTTTACGCCATCTTTTGTTTCAGCGTCTTTATCTTTTAAAGAAAAAAGCTCTTTTTCCATCTCTACTTGACGCAAAATCTTGCCTTTATAAAGATCAAGCTCATCAGAAGAAGGATTTTTGATAACAATAGAAGACATTGCATCAATAACTATCTTATCACCATCCTTTAACGCATCAATATCTAACAAAGTCATAACAAGAGCCGGAAGTCCCATTGTTCTTGCCAAAATAGCAGCATGAGAAGTTTCTCCCCCAACCGCAGTTAAAAACCCTTTAACATAATTTAAGTCAAATTGCATAGTATCAGATGGAGTTAATTCTTCGGTAACAAGAATAATATCTTTATTAATCTCAGAAAAATCGGTTACTTGGCCTAAAATGATAGAAATCAATCTATTCCTAATGTCCTTATAATCAGACGCTCTTTCCTTTAAATAAGGATCTTTATAATCTTCCACACTTTTAACCAAATTTTCAAACGCTAAATAAATAGAATAAGCAGCACTATAATTTTCTTTTATAATAAGCTCAATAACAAGCTCTGTAAATTCATCGTCCTCAACGATCAGCACTTGACCTTCAAAAATACCTTTTTTATCATCTCCAAATTGACGTACAGCTTTTCTCTCAAGATCCTTAAGCGCTTTAATTGCTTTTGATTTAGCTTTATTAAATTTTGATATTTCACTGTTAACTTGAGAAAAGTCGATTTTTTCTCTACTTACAATTTTATCAAAATTTTTCCTAATACAAAGAACTTCTCCAATGCCTATTCCTTTGGATATTCTTTTGCCCGATAAAGTCATAACTTAAATCCTTCTAAATTCATTCCTTAAAAGATTCGATAAGCTCTGCAAGTTGTGAAGCAGCAATCTCCTCATCCTCACCCTCAGCACATATCAAAAGCTTTTTACCCGATGACAATTCCAAAGTTTGAAGCCTAAACAAACTTTTCCCGCTAACAGACTTTCCATCGGACTCTATTGTTATTTCACTGGAATATTCTTTAGCTTTTTTTACAAAAGTTGATGCAGGTCTAACATGTAAACCGTTTACAGCCTTAATAATTGCTTCTTTTTTTACCATAAGTACAGAAACCCCTCATTATGAATATTATTTTTTTTTGATTAACTTCTTACATTATAATACATAAAATAAATTATATATTCCCTTTATGTAAGAAATATAGCATACTAAAGATAGTAATTAAAACTTATTCGAACTATTAAAAATTAAAACTCATTAACATATCTAAATAAAAATTCTTTATTAGCTTTAAATTTCTCTCTCCTATATTAAAATTTTTAGAATCTCTTATATTTTTATCCAACATTTTAAGAGAATTTTCCATCTCGGAAAATGAAAGTGGCAAAGATTTGTTTAAAAGTAAAATCTGAAAATCCTTTATAACGATCACTTTATCATCATAGAATATTTTTAACAAAAAATCATTTATAACGTCTCTTTTTATATTTAAAAGAACACATATAAAAATAATGTCTGTTTCTTCTAAAATATCAAAGGATAAGGTATTAAAAAATACTTTATGATAAAAGCTTCTATTCCATAAATTCATCATTGGAAATTTAAATTTAGTAACAAGAATAGTACTTCGATTTGCAATATAATCAGCTCTATTTAAATTATAAGCACTAAAAACATAAGTTTTTTTTGTTAAAACATTTTTAAACTCAATTTGTGCATCAAGGCTTAATAATAAAGGATAAATATCAAAAATGGTGTTTTTATAATAAAAACCATTCGCAAGGTTAATGCTATTTAAATATATTTTGTCATTAAATTTCGAAATAAATTCATAAAACAAACTTGGAATATTTTTTTCACCAATCTGAAGTATTTCGTTGTAAGTAACACACGGGCCCATCTCAAGAAAATTACCCCTTAAAGATACCCTATTAAATTTCTCAAAATTACCAACAAGAAAAAAATTATCAATGGATGTTTCTCTATTAAACAAATTAGGATTTTTTTTAAAATCTATTTCATTATAAATGATATAATTATTTAAATTTTTGTTAAATAAATTAGATAATATATTAAAACTTTCAGGATAATAAACCTTAACATCAGTCATTTTTTCCATACAACTCTTCTGCTTTCAAATAAAGAGATAAAAAAGTATTAACATCCATACAATTACATTTTAATGAATTTCTATAGCCTAAAATATCTGACTTGCTTACAATATTATTTTCCAAAAAATAATAAAAAAGCAAAACATTCGGCTCAAAACAATTGTTACAAAAATTAAAATCGTCTTCTAATAAAATCTTTTGCATGTGCTTATAAATTTTTTTTTTCTTAAGTCCTTCAAGGGTGACTACACTCCTACCATTTAAAATAAAAGCAGGAATCAAACTAGAATAAACAAGTCTAAAATCTAATAAAATTAAAAAAAATCTATTATTAATAATGTACTCTAAACTATTACTCTTGGCTAAAAAAATAGAATCTAAAAGACTTCTAGTTGACAAAGAAAGACTAATCTTTTTTGAAATGCTATCTCCATTTAAATTAAAATTAATTAGTATCAATTTTTATGCTCCAACTATTTAAAATTTCTTCAAAATCAAGAGGCGTACTGCTTGCATTAAAATTAAATATCTGAATCAAAGCAGTTCGAATTGCAGAAACAGATACAATAAAAAAACTTCTAAAAGAAAAAACAAACTCACCATCTTCAATAAACTCTAGACTTAAACAATCTTCAATGTCGCAATTTACATTTGCACTAGAAAATACATAATCAACTGCTAATCCAAATATTGTACGAATTCTTTTATTATTTAACTTAAGCTTAGTAAATTTGCCTTGCTCCACAAAAAAACTTACATTGCTAAAAACAGCACTAAGAGAATAAAATTCAAATTTAAGTTCAACAGAACACCCAAGCATGCAATCATTAACACAGTCAACAGCTATTTTTTCTTTAATAATTAAAGGATATTCATTTGAAAATCCTTTAATTATTAAAGAAGAAAAATTGTCCTTAATGGTTAAAATTGCTTTTTCAATCAAATAAGGGTCTTTAAAAAGAAGGCTATAAAAATTAGCGGAATCTAATGTACTCTCATCTATCAAAAAATTTATACTGCTATAGGGCAAGCTTAATGTTTTAGCCAAACTATTTTTCAAATAGTTGCCTAAATTGTTATCAATAATGCTGTAGGGCAAAAATATATTTAATCCATCCTTATACAAGAAGGCAACAATGTATTGCTCTTCACCTAAAAAATAATTGTTTGAATTCAAATAAGCAAAACCAACTCCCCTTCGACTAGTATCAAAAATATTATAATTCCTGTTAGCACTTAAAGCAGAAGATTTCTTTATTAAAGAATTTTTTAGGTCTAATTTTTTAAAAATTTTAAAAAAACTACTATAATCACCTTTAATCTGAGTAAGCAAATAACCTATTGGCTCACAAGACATCTCTAAAGCAAGATTATAAAAATTAGAATAAATAAAATTATAAACAGAAGTCTCAAATGCTAAAATGTTATCATAAAAAAAGACAAAATCACTTTTATTGTCAACAAAAAAAATTTCTAAAAACCCATCAAAAAACAAATTTTTAAAAATATTATTAATAAATTTAAAATAAAACTTATATAAAAAATTCAAAGGCCTATTTATTATAATTTCTAAAATAATCTTTGAAAGTTTGTTATCTGCTAATAAACAATTAGAAGCTGAAAAAGTTAAATTTAAATCTAAAATTCTAAAATGCCTTTTGTAGTAAACAACATTAACCCTTTTATTATTTTTTTTTGAAATTACAATACCTTGCAAAATTGCATTAAAAGAAATAGGAAAAATGGAACTAGTCCAGTAATTATTAAGAGAATTGATTTTTATTTTATCTTTATTCACGCCAAAATTTTCGCTAATAAAAAATTTCAAAAAAGAAATATTATCTACATTGGCGTCAATAATTAAATTTTCAGAATCAAAAAATACTTTAACTAAAATAAAGTCGTCTGGAAAACTATTGTAATCACTAAATTCATAACAAGCATTCAAAACATTACAAGCTCCAGATTCTTTCTTTTCAAATCCAGAAGAGTAAGCATTGCTCCCATCCCCAATTCTCAAATTAAAAAGAACATTTTTTTCTGCTTTTAGCAAATAATCTAAATTGTCTGAATACAAAACTAAAGGAATTTGACCTTCAAAACTTATTTTATTATCAAAAAGCTTTAAATTAAATTCATTAGAATCAACAAAATCTCTAAATTTTAAAGTTATATTGTCTTTGTAACTGATATTAAAAATTGAACTTACATGTTCATCTATAAAGCTAAAATCTTCAATAAAAGAATCTTTAACGTTACAGCAAACTGGCAAAGCCCAAAGCTCATATGTGTCAACATTTGTCAAACTTGAAAACTCCAACTAAACAAAAAAATATATCGGCAAGAACCTATCATGACATAATAAAAAAGATTGAAAATAAACCCTCAAAAACAATTAAACTTAGCAATATATGCAAAAATTTTAAGCAACTTAACAATAAACTCACCCAACCCAAAACCAATTTGAATAAGCAATACTTATCAATAAAACCATCCCCTAGGGATGATATTTTATCACTTTTGATAAATGGACAAACTATGGTAACATTATAAATTATAGATGTTTTCTAAATAAAAACAAGGACCTTATGAATAAAATAAAAAGTCAAATCTTTAAGTATTTTATAATACTTTCATGTATGTCATTATTTGGAGCTAATAATACAATAAGTTACTCTAGTATTGAAATTCCTCTAGAAGACTTAAGTGAAGAATTTAAAGATATTGATAATAAAAACAATCAAATAAACACCTCAAAGCCCTTAAACAAAGATATAATTTCCTATAAAGACCTAAAAAAAGGTAAAGATCTAAAATTACCAGAAAATATAAGAGACAAAAAAATGTCAAACAAAAGAATAGACGAAAATGATCTAAAATCTGTAATTGAAAATTATGAAAATAAAATTAACAATATAGAAAAGCTTTTAAAAACTAAAAATCAAAAAGCAGCAGTAAATGAAAATAAAAAAATAGAATCAATTGAAAAAAAAGCAAAAAAATATGAAATTTTAACTAATAAATTAAAAAACGAAATAATAGAAATAAAAAAACTCCTTAACAAAACCTCTAGACCTAAAAAAGATGAAAATTATGACAAAATGGAAATTGAAAACATTGAAGAAGATATAGAAGATGACGACGATGATGATAATTTTGAAGGAAATTATGAACACAATAATAAAATTAAAGAAATAAATGAAGATAACTACCCCTCTAACGAGAGAATAATAAATAATCTAAAAGAAAATCTCCAAGAGAACGAAAAATATCATACTATTAATGAAAAAAAATTCGATGAACTTGAAGATAGAATTAATGACAATGAAAATACCATTTTAGACCTGCAAAGAGAATTAAGAAATTTTAAAAAAAAAGACAACTCAGATAAAAACTTGAAAGAAATCGAAGAAAACTTATCTTCAATAGGAAAAATAATTAATGCACTAAAAGAAAAGATTAGCGCAAATGAGGAAATAAACAAAGAAAATCAAAAAAAAATAAGAACCGATAAACACAAGTTCAAGGAATTAGAAAATAAAATCAATGAAAATGAAGAGACTATTTTAAAACTTCAAAAAGAATTAAATAATTTTAAAAAAAAAGAAATTCCTAAAAAATCTTTAAACGAAGAAACTTTAATCCCAAGTATTACAAACAAAAATGATAGCTTAGAAGAAAATAAAAACCTGGAAAAAGAATATTTGAAGCCTAAAGAAAAAAATGAAAGTCACAATCTAGAAGAAAATGCTAAAAACAACCCAAAAACAACTATGATTAAAACAGCAGATTTTCAAATCTACCCTGATATATACCTTAATAACTATAAGTTTAAAGAAAAAGGGGATCAATTTGCATTTAAAATAGAAAACACATACTATATTGAAATAGATCCAACTAATAATTTAAATGAAGCCCTAAAAAATCATGAAATAATCTCAAAACATAAATTTGAAAAATATTTCATTAACCCTGCTCTAAAAAATAAAGAAGAATTTTTTAGGAACTTAATAGAAGTAAAAAATATTCACGAATTAGGCATTATGTATAAAAATCTTAAGCCTAAATTTAAACAAATAAGAATAATTAAATAAAATTCAACCCTTTTAATCTAACTTATTAACTTAATCTAAATAACTTTTTATGTCTTCAAAAGACATGATTTTTATATTTAAATTCAAAGCTTTTTCAAGCTTTGTCCCGGCTTTTTCTCCCACAATAAGGAAATCTAAACTTTTGGTAACACAAGAGCTAAAAATTGCTCCTTTATTTTTTAGCTTATCAATAACAACAGACCTAGGATAACCATTAAAAATCCCAGTAACGCAAAACTTTTTATCAAACAATAAATTATTCTCACCATCAACCACAACACACTCTTGCATTTTAAATCCCAAATTTTCAAAAAATTTAAACTTATTAAGCATTATTGAATCATTAAAAGCTTCAATAATATTTAAAGCAATTTTCTCTCCTATGCCTTTAATTTTCAATAATGATGAAAAAGCAAAATCTCTATCTTGACAAAGCTTGAAAAGCTTTGAAAATGAATTTAAACTGTTAAGAAACAATAGCCTTATTGTATTTTCTCCAAATTCTTTAATCCCCATACTAAGAAGTAATTTGCTGAATGGCTTTTTTTTGCTAGCTTCAATTGAATTTATTAAATTATTTATCTTTTTCTCTTTAAACCCTTTAAATTCAAGAAGTTTATAAAAATTAAATGTATAAAGATCAATTTCTGAAGAAATAAATTTTTTCTCAAAAAGAAAAGCAATGGTCTTGTCAGAAAGCCCTTCAATATCCATACAATTTTTACTACAAAAATATTTTATTCTCTCAACTGATGCTGAAGGACAATTGCTATTTGTACAAAAGAAATGTGCTCCTTCTTTGACTAAAACCACTTTGCAAGCTGGACAATTGTCAGGAATCTTAAAAAATCCTGTTGAAGATTTATTTATCACCATTTCAACGGCAGGAATCACATCCCCCCTTCTTGAGACTTTAACAACATCACCAACATTTAAACCAATTGACATTATATAATCTTGATTGTGTAATGTTGCATTAGTAATAAAAGCACCTGAAACAAAAACTTTATCAATATTAGCAACCGGAGTAATTTTGCCACTACGTCCAACCTGGACAACAATACTATTTACCCTACTAAACCCTGAAAGTGCCTCAAATTTATAAGCCATTGCCCATTTAGGATGGTGCGAAGTATATCCCAATCTTTCTCTTAACGCAAAATCACTGACCTTAATGACAACTCCGTCTATTTCATATTCAAAAGAATTTCTTTTTTTTGTAATATCTGCTATGTAATTTAAAACTTCTTTAATTGAATTTTTTTGATCAAAAAACTTAATTAAGGGATTGAGACTAAAGCCCAATTTTTTAAGTCTTGCAATAGCTAAATTATTAGTTTCAAACTCCAATCCAGCATTCAAAAGATCATAAATGAAAATATTTAAAGGGAAATTAGCAACCTCTCTACTATCAACCCTTCTAAGTATTCCCGAAGCTAAATTTCTAGAATTAGTATAAGGCCTTTCCAAAAATTTATTAATTTTCAAAAAATTTTCTTTAGTAATATAAACCTCGCCCCTTAATACTAAATCAACTTTATCATCAAGAAATAAAGGAATATGTCTAATGGTTCTAATATTTTTAGTAACGTCATTACCAAATTTTCCATTACCCCTAGTAAGAGCTTTCTCAAAAATACCATCTTTATAATAAAGAACAATAGAACATCCATCAATCTTTGGCTCAACAGAAATATTAAAAGAATTCTTAAAATCAATCTTATCTATCCATGATTTTAGTGAATCAAGATCATAAACCTTATCAAGACTTAATATAGGAGCAGAATGTTGAACCTCTTTAAAGTCATTCAAAAGATCACTACCAAATTTAAGAGTAGGAGAATCTAAAGTCTTATATTCTGGGTACTTACTTTCTAGCTCTTGAAGCCTTAAAATATGCTTATCATATACAGAATCTTCAACACTAGGCAAAGAGTCAATGTAGTACTCTTTATCCCACTTTCTGATCAATTTCTTTAAGTCTGCAATTTCTTGCTGCACTTTACTGCTCATAGGGTAAAATTTAACATATTCCTTATTGCTTTATCAAATAATCTTTACAAGCAAAAATTACCTTTTTTATTATAAAAACCATAAAGAAACACTAAAACACATATTATTTTATTTATGCTTAAATTAAAATAATCTTTAAATAAAATATCAAACAAAAAGATAATATATATAAAAATGTGAATTATATTTTAATTGTCGTTAAAGATATTTTAATATGTTAAAATGTATAAAGGAGCACTTGTTTGGAAGAAAACAAAAAAGCTTTAATAGCTGATGATTCACTTTTTATGAGAAAAAACCTAATAAAAATTTTAAAGCAATTAGGATTTAACGAATTTTTAGAAGCTGAAGATGGAATTCAAGCTGTTAAAGAATTTGAAAAACAAAATAATATCGATCTAATAACACTCGACATAACAATGATGGGAATGGATGGAATTACAGCTCTTGAAAAAATGTACGAAATTAATAAAAAATTGCTTAAAAAAGCCAATATATTAATGGTTACAGCTATTGGAAAGCAAGAATTAATACAAAAAGCTTTATCTCTTGGGGCTAAAGGGTATATTACAAAACCCTTTAAAAAAGAGCAAATAATAGAACAAATTAAACTTTTAGATTAGAGAAAATTTTGATAGCAAAAGAAAAAATATATAAACAAACACAAATAAACACATCAAACCCCCTCTCAATATTAATAATGCTTTATGAGAAAGCAATACAGGATTTAAAAATTGCCAAAGAGCTTATAAAAGATGAAAATTGGCAAAATGCAATTAAAGCTAATGAAAAAATCTTTCATGCACAAGAAATCATTACTGAATTAATGTCAACTTTAAATTTTGAACAAGGTGGAAACATCTCTACAAACCTATTCTCAATATACTCATTTCTAAATAAAGAGCTAGAAAATGTTCTTTTAAAAAAAGAAATGCATAAAATCGACAATGTTATAAAACAACTACAAACGTTAAACTCTACCTGGAAACAGTTAAGAAATAAAGAAAATAATGTTACTCAAAATAAATTAGGAATCAACATTGTCAGCTAATGAAATTTTAAAAAAATATTTTAGTAATCTTTTACTAGAATTAAAAGAATTAAAGTTGGTGTTAACAATAGAAAGTTATGAATTACAAAAAGAAGAAATAAGAATATTAAATGTAACCAATCCCAAGAAAGATTTAATCTTAGAGTCAATCAAAAATTATTATAAAACAATAAATGCGTGGTTAAAGTCTAAAAACCAAACATTAGATAATTTAGATTATTTGATTAAAGAAATTAACCTACTAAAAGAAGAAATATACACTAAATACCAAATCTGCCATCAACTTTTACAACAAATTATAAATACAAAAAGAAAAATACCAAAAATTAAAAAACATCAAAACCGCATTGCAACAAGCAATTTGCCTATAATGTTAGATATTAAAATATGAAAGACCTTTACCTAATTGACGCATTAAACATCATATTTAGAAATTATCACGTAATGAAAAACTATCCACTTTTAAACACACAGGGAGAAAATGTAAATGCATTTATAGGCTTTTTTAAAACACTATTCTTCATAATAAAAGAAAAAAATCCTGAACATTTGATTATTACTTTTGATTCAGAAACACCAACATTTAGAAAGCAAAAATATCCAGACTACAAAGCAACAAGAGATGCGCCTCCAAATGATTTAATACCTCAAATTGGGTGGATAAAAGAGGGCCTTTTAAAGGCAAAAATACCAATCTTTGAGATCGAAGGCTACGAAGCTGACGATCTGTTAGCTAGTTTTGCAAAAAAAGCTGCAAAGGATAATTATTTAACTTACATTATTTCTCCTGACAAAGACTTGCTGCAAACTATGTCAGAGCAGATAAAGATACTTAAAATTGAAAACAACAGCTTTGTTGAAATGAACAATGAGTATGTAATAAAAAAATTCGGAATAAACAGCTTTCAAATAAAAGATTATTTAGCTATTGTTGGAGACAGATCTGACAATATACCCGGAATAAAAGGCATTGGTCCAAAAGGAGCAGCAACTTTATTAAAAGAATTTAAAACCCTAAAAGGGATATATTCAAATTTAGAACTAATAAATAAAAAACATCGAGAACTTTTAATCAAAGAAAAAGAAAATGCTTTTTTAAGCTACGAACTTGTAAGTCTTGAAGAAAATTTAAAGATTCCAGAAATTGAAAACTTCACCTTAAAAAATATTAGTGAAGAGGTAATATCTCTGTTTGAAAAGCATTCAGCAATTTCTCTAATAAAAACTTATAAAAAAGACATATTAAAACAAGAAAAAATAAATTTAGGCCAAAAAAGCTTATTTGAACAGGATCCCACTACCAACAGTTTAGATGCCTTAAATACAATAGACACAGAAAATGTTAAATACCATCCAATAACAACAAAAAAAGAGCTTGACAATTTAATAGAAAGCCTTAAAAAAGCTAAATACATATCAATGGATACAGAAACATCTTCGCTTGACATCTATACAGCAAAATTAATTGGAATTTCCATTTCATTTAAAGAATTTGAAGGTTACTATATTCCAATCGAAGCCAAAGGAAAAATTTACATAGAAAAAAATTATATAATACAAAAATTTAATAATCTCTTTGAATCAAACCCAAAAATAATTGGTCAAAATTATAAATTTGACTACAGAATACTTAAAAATAATGGATTTAGTCCTATACCACCCTATTTTGATACAATGATTGCAGCATACCTTATTGATGCAAATTCAAAAGTATCTCTTGATTTTCTTGCAGAAAAATATTTAATGCATAAAAATATTAAATATGAAGATGTGATACAAAAAAACGATACCTTCGCAAATATATCTCTAGAAATGGCAACAAGTTATTCATCCGAAGATGCTGATATTACATTTAGATTGTTTAATATATTTACCGAAAAACTAAAAGAAGACAAACTTGACAAGCTAATGCACGAAATAGAAATGCCTTTTAACAAGGTAATTATAGAAATGGAAGAAAATGGCATTTATCTTGATAAAGAATACCTAAAAGAATATGCGAAAGAACTTGGGAAAGAATTAGAACTAATCGAAAACGAAATAATAAAAAGCATAGAAATTGATTTTAATTTAAATTCTCCAAAACAAATGCATGAAATTTTATTTGAAAAATTAAATCTAAAATTACCAGAAAAAATGAAAAAAGATTCAACTGATATAAAAGTGCTTGAATCTCTCAGAGGACAGCATGAATCGATTGCAAATTTAATAAAACACAGACAAATCGCAAAATTGAAGAGCACTTACACAGATAATTTGATAGAGCTAATAAACCATAAAACAAACAGACTACATACAAGCTTCATACAAACAAAAACAGCAACTGGTAGAATAACTAGCATAAATCCCAACTTACAAAACATACCAATAAAAGATGAGAAAGGGCGAAAAATAAGAAAAGCATTTAAACCGGAAAATGGAAATATTTTTATTTCAGCTGATTATTCTCAGATTGAGCTTGCTATACTTGCTCATTTATCACAAGATGAAGAACTTATTAAAGCATTTGAAAATAATAAAGACATTCACACAGAAACTGCTTCTAAGCTTTTCAAAATAGAGGAAAAAGAAATTACTCCCAACTTGAGAAGAATAGCAAAATCTATTAATTTTGGAATAATTTATAGAATGTCAGATTTTAGACTTGCAAAAGAACTAGGAATTACAAAAGAAGAAGCAAGAGGATTTATCAAGTCCTACTTTGAATCTTATCCAAAAATCAAAGAGTTTATAATAAATCAAATAAACTTCGTAAGAAATGCTGGATACAGCGAAACCATCCTAAAAAGAAGAAGATACATAAAAGAAATTAATAGCAATAATTATCTAGAAAGATCTGCTGCAGAAAGAATAGCTATAAATAGCATAATTCAAGGGAGTGCCGCAGATATCATGAAAATTGCAATGATTAAAGTATTTAATGAATTTAAAAGTAAAAAAATGGAATCAAAAATACTACTACAAGTGCACGACGAAATGCTTATTGAATCACCTATTAAAGAAGAAGATGAAGTGAAAAAAATATTAAAAATTATGATGGAAACTGCTTACACATTAAGTCTACCCTTAAAAGCAAATATTGAAACGGGTCAATCATGGGGAGAAATTCATTAATTATTGGAATAACAGGAAGAATTGCATCTGGCAAAGATACTGCTTCTAAAATAATTAGCGGTAAATATGGATTTTACGAAATAAATGCAGACAGGCTTGGACATTCTGTCTTATATGAAAAAAAAGATGAAATTGTTAAAATATTTGGTCAAAAAATATTAAATACTAAAAACGAAATAGACAAACTCTTAATAAGAAATATCGTATTTAATGATAATAAAGAATTAAAAAAGCTCGAAAGCATCTCTCATCCAATCATACTCAGCAAAATAAAAAAAATCCTAATTCAAAACCAATCTACAAAAATAATAATCAATGCTGCTTTACTTTTTAAAATAAATTTAGAAAAATTTTGCGACTATATAATTGTGCTCAAAGCAAAGACTTCTATAATAAAAAATAGATTATCATATTCTATGCCAAATATTGACTTAAATATAATAAATAAAATACTCAAAATCCAAAAAGATATTTTTTTTAAAAAAAATATTATAAACTTAAAAATAATCAATATAATTAATAACAAGAATTATGCATATCTAGAAAAAGAAATTGAAAAAAGAATGCAGGAGATAATTAACTATGAAAAATTTGAATGAAAATAATGACAATAACAAAGGATTTTTTGTAGCATTAACCTCAATTGCAACAGTTTGTATTATAATATTTCTCGGAACAATTATTTTCTTTCCAAACAAAAATTTGGCTTCAGATATTGCAGAGAAGAATATTGTTTTAGAAGAGAGCAAAGATCAAAATACTTTAGAAAACGTTGAACAAAATGAAAAATCTTTAAAAGTATCTGAAACTCCAAATGAAATAATCATAGATTTAACAAAAGATTTAAATAAAGAAGAAAAAACTACTACAGGCAAAACATCTAATACTTTACAAAAATCAAAAATTATTGAAAAATCTCAGTCTGCACCCAAAAAATTACCTAATACTCCTCAAAAAGCAAAAACTATTGAAAAATCTCAGTCTGCACCCAAAAAATTACCTAATACTCCTCAAAAAGCAAAAACTATTGAAAAATCTCAATCTGCACCTAAAAAATTACCTAATACTCCTCAAAAATTAAAAACTATTGAAAAACCTGAAAAAATAGTCGAAAGAGCTTTAAATACTGATAACATATATGACCCTAATACAGAATATTACATACAATTTGTATCACTCTCAGATCCAATCAATGCAGACAACTATATTCAAAAATTACTCAAATACAATATAATTGCCAAAATATATTCTGCAACAGTAGATAATAAAGATATTTACAGAGTAAGATCTGGTCCTTATAAAACAAAATCAGAAGCAAAAGCAGACTTTAAAAAAATAGCAGGAATAAACGAATTTAAGGAAACCTATATATTACCCGTTAACAAATAGGCTGTAATTATTAACATATTTTTGATACTTTTCTAAATATTCTTCATGAACCTCAATA
This sequence comes from Borrelia maritima, assembly GCF_008931845.1. Lineage (NCBI taxonomy): Bacteria > Pseudomonadati > Spirochaetota > Spirochaetia > Spirochaetales > Borreliaceae > Borreliella > [Borrelia] maritima. The sequence goes on along the minus strand of NZ_CP044535.1, from coordinate 554,281 downwards.
ATAGGCGAAATAACATGTCTAATCTTTACAAGCTTTAAAAAAGAATCATTTAAGGTGCCAAATTCTCCTAAAGAACAGAATGCTTGCATTGCTCCCCCAATAATCTCCGAATGCTTAAAATCAAAAATCTTTAAATCTTTGCCAATAATATTTGCTTTTATTTGGTTTAAAAGTAAATTATCTGAATTCGATCCACTAACAAAAATACTTAAAATTTCTTTTTTATAGGCTTTTAACTCTAACAATCTGTTGTAAAAAGCAAAACATACAAACTCAAGTATTGCTAAACCAATCTCCAATGGATTTTTAATGCTGCCAAAAATCCCTTTACTTAAATCTTTACGAAGATAAGGATCTAAAATAAACAAATCATTAAAAAGTTTAATTTTGCTTGGATAAAAATATACATTATTCAAGATGGTGCTTTTAACAATCTTCTTTAAGAGAAACTCAAAAGTCAAACTTTTTTCATAAAAACTGTCTTTTAATAATTGAATCAAATATCCAAAAGGAACAATCCTACCAATAATAAAATATCCTTCTAAAAAATAAGGATACTCCAAGGAAAATCCGGGTAAATACGTACTTGAAACATAATTAAACCCCTCACTTGTGCCCATCCTGTTTGACACAACTCCTTCTTGAAAAGCGCCACTTCCTACTAAAACACTCAAATAATCTGGTCCCGCATTAATTACGCTAATTCCACTATTTAGTCCAAATTCAACTCCTGCTTTATAAGTTACAACACCAATATTTTCTCCCATTTTGACGAATGGGGGAAATTTGTTCTTATCAAACCCATATTTTTTTATCTCTACATCATCCCAAATAAAAGGAATATACTCTATGCTGGGAAAGCTTGTAAAAAGCTTGTCTGTAAGCAAATAAATAAAATATTCAAAACAAGAAACAAAATAGCTTATTTTAGAATATGTTCCTCTTTCAACAGTAGAAAGCACATAGGGCAAAAATACAGATTTCCCTCTAAAATCTGACTTAATTTTAAGCGAATTCCAATGTAATACTTCCAAAGGAATTAAATTTGAATTTAAAGCAATTAAACATGGTGAGATACCACTAACAGAAATGCAATCTATTTTATTGGACTTAAAATTGGATATGGCTTTTTTAAAAGAAAAAAGCCATATATTAAAATCAAAATTTTCGAAATCGATATTAAAATAATCCGAATAACTAACATCAATATAACTTAAAACTCCATTTTCAGAACTAACTAATGCTGCCTTTAAAACACTAGTACCAATATCAATACTAAGAGTATTCATATTAATCTTTGGTAATCAATTTTTGAATATCATCCCTTCTGTCAAGAATTTTTTGCAAACCAACTTTATTATAAATTGCAAATATTGCATCCGCAAAAAGATGTGCAACATTAGCTTCATGATACCAAGGCTTATTTATTAACTCGTCATTATGACAAACAGCATTTGTTCCAATTATTTTATAAAAATACCCTTCCTCATAAGCTTTGTCAAAATATTTAACAGCATCTCCATTGAAAAATGGTAAACTAATCCCACATATAATCTTTTTAGCGCCCATGCTTTTAAGCAATTTCATTGCCTTAATCAGAGTACCTCCAGTGGCTAACATATCATCACTCATGAAAACATTCTTGCCCTCAACATCTCCTAAAAGCTTGGTTACAGAAATATTTGAATCAGCAACATCGCTTGAAACTCTTGAATAATCTCTCTCTTTATAAAGCAAAGCAAGAGGACTCTTAAGACTTGATGCAAAAAATTTATTCCTACTTACAGCACCTGTATCAGGTGAAACAATAACTAAATTAGAATCTCTAATATCAATCAAATCCTTAAGAGACTTAAAGATTTCATAAGAAACATTTAAGTTTTCAAAATAAACTTTTCTAAATACATTCTCAATGGCCTTTGAGTGGATGTCCAAAGTTAAAATATGCCTAATACCCAACTCTTCTAAAAATCTTCCAATAAGACTTGCTGTTAAACATTCTCTTGAATGTTTTTTATCTTGCCTTGAATAAGGATAAGACGGAATAATAACACTAACGGAGCTAGCTTTAGCTTGCATACAAGCATCTATTGTTGTCATCAAATTCATTATATGATCATTAACTGTCATAACTATTTTTTCACTACTATTTATCTCAACTTCATAAGCATTGGCAACATCTTGAACAATAAAAATATCTTTATTTCTAATTGTTTTTAAAATTTCAGTTTTAAATTCACCATTGGCAAATTTAACAAATTTTACAGGAATTTCTAAAGGCTCTTTGCTTTTAAGAGTAGATAAACTAAGGCCTTCTAAAAAAGGAGATAAAACTTTTTCAATCTTAAAAATTTCTTCCTTTAAAACTTTAGAACCTTGACATATACTATCTATAATATCATTTTCAATATTTATAAATATTCTTTCAAGCTCTTCTATTATTTTACTGGCGAAAACTCTACCCCCCGGACAAGCAATAATTCCTATTGATTTTTTTTTAAGTAAATTCACCTAGTTCCTCGTTCTTTTTTTAAAGGATCTCTCAACAATCTTAAAATAACAATTATCATAACTTATACACACAAAAATAACTGAAATTATTAAAGCAAAATCATTAAAATGTTTTAGCTTTAATAATAAAAAAGAAAATTTAAAAAATCCTATTAATAGCAAAAATAAATATTATGCTCAATACTAAAAACAAAATTGACAAATTACACAATTCCAAATTCAAATCCTAGTCCAAACTTGAAATCAGAAAATTTAACGTTTTTAATATTCCAAACATAGTAAGCTTCAAGAATTAAAAAAGAAAATGAAAGTCTAGCACCAATATCCCAACCCATTGTTCCTAATTCTGCTAAAACAGAATCAGCAGCAGCAGTAGCTATATTGATCTTGGGACCTGTGAAAAATGCCAAAGCTAAAACAAAAAAATCTAATTTTGTATAAAATCTCGGTGTTATTGCCATAACAAAAGAGAAATTTTCATTTGCAGCTCCATCTGAACGTTTTATTGCTTTAAAAAGGTTCATGTCAAACATGAGCTCAAACCCAATAGAAACAAAATCATCAAATTTCGCACCAAATTGAGCATAAGTCCCATATTTTAATCCAGCTTTAGCAATATTGGCCAAATCAGAAAATTTTTGAACTATTTCTTCTTTTTCCATTGGGGATAAATCTGAAGGCAAATTTTGCTTAAGCTTTGCATTAATATCTAAAGCCTCATTGTAAAAACTTGAAAAGGGGCTAATAGGAAAAGCAGCTCCACCACCAAAATTGAATTCAAAATTAGCATCCGCAAAAGCATTGACAACAAAAATCCCAAACAAGCACAAAATTAAAAATTTAAGCCTCATATATACAAACTCTCCTAAAAAAAATTATGAAAAATAAAACAGGGTTTATATTGCATACCTTATTATATAATAATCATAAAGTAAAAAAGCAAAAAATAAACAAAAAATCAAAAATTAGCTCTTAACAACAGAAGAAACTATTTCTTCTGCACTACTTGGTATAGGATGGTTCAACTCTTTATATCTTAAAATATATTTTTTTGCATTTTTTTTGTCATTCTTTAAATGATAAATGTAGAAAATATTAAATAAAGCCTCTTTATTTGCGGGCGCAAATTCTAAAGTTTTTAAATAAAAAATCAAAGCATTATCTAAATCATTTTTCTTAAAGAGTAAATATCCTTTCAAATTAATTAACAAAATATTTTCTGGATCTTCTTTTATAATAGAATTAAGCTTCGACTCAGCCTCTACATATTTTTTTAAATTAATGCAAGCTAAAATAAAATTATAACTTGAATCATCACCCGCATTAACATTAAATTTAATAGATTTTTCATAAAGCAAAACAGAAGTCTCATCATTCCCAAGCTCTTCATTTAATTTAGCAAGCTTATAATATTCGTCTGATATGTTTTGATATTCCCTATAAATAGAACTACATGACAAAATAAAAATAATAATAAACAAAAATTTATACATAAAAAATTTACTTTAATCCTTAATGCTTACTTAGTGCCAATTTAATCGCTCAAAGGAGCAAAATAACACTCAATTTAATACTAAAATACAAAACCCTAATGCTATTAAACTTTAAAATCAAACAAACCACATTTATGATTATAAAATAAAATTTCTAACTCTAAAAGATAAAAATAAATAAGCCCTCCGTTTAAAAACAAAAGGGCTTTTAATATTACCTAAAAAACAAATTAAAGCTTTTCTTGGTTATATTTGTTAAATATATTTTCTGTCAAATATTTACCAACTGATCTTTTGTCTTCAATAAGCTTAGATATTGCGCTAAAATGTCTCGGTTCAATCTTAAAATACTTATAAGCTCTTCCATCCTTAAAAAACACAGAAAGCTCAAAGACAGAAGGATCATAACCTACCTGCGATATTTTGCTTAGTTCATTAGATATTGTTAAAGTTTCCAACTCAAATTCCTCCAAATAATTATCTTAGGAGTATAATAATAAAGTAAGAGTTAATTCACTAAATAAAAAATTTTAATCAATAAAATCAAAATCTACTAAATGATATATTCCCTAAGATTAAGAATATACATTAATGCAACTTTAATCAAGCAAACTAAAAATATCACATTAAAGATTTGAACTTTAAAACATTTAATAACATAAAATGAAATGATATAAGATAGATTTTTAAAAAAAAATTTTGTAAAATTATTTAGATAGTTAATCTTCTATTCACATATCATCAGGAGGAATAATGTCTAATGGACTATAATAAATTACGAAACATAGGTATTAGCGCCCACATCGACTCGGGGAAAACCACTCTTACAGAACGTATTCTTTTTTATTGCAATAAAATTCATGCAATTCACGAAGTAAAAGGTAAAGATGGGGTTGGCGCAACAATGGACTCAATGGAACTTGAAAGAGAAAGAGGAATAACAATAGCATCAGCTGCAACTCACGTTGAATGGAAAGATTTTCCAATAAATATTATTGATACACCCGGGCACGTAGATTTTACAATTGAAGTTGAAAGATCTCTTAGAGTGCTTGACGGGGCAATATTAGTTCTCGATTCTGTTGCGGGAGTTCAATCCCAATCAATAACTGTTGATCGACAACTTAAAAGATATAGCGTGCCTCGCCTTGCATTTGTAAACAAATGCGATAAAACTGGGGCAAATCCTTACAATGTAAAAGATCAACTAAGATCAAAACTTGACTTAAACTCCGTTTTAATGCAAATACCAATTGGATTAGAAGATAAACATATTGGAGTCGTAGACCTTGTACTAATGAAAGCCTACTATTTTGAAGGAAAAGATGGAACAGAAATAATAGAAAAAGAAATACCAGCAGATCTCTTAGAAGAGGCAAAAAGTAAACGAGAAATAATGCTTGATACTCTTGCGGACTTTAATGATGAACTTATGGAATTACACATGGAAGGGAAAGATGTCCCTATTGAAACAATATATAATGCAATTAGAACAGGAACATTGGCTTTGAAATTATGCCCTGTATTTATGGGATCCGCATATAAAAATAAAGGAGTACAATTACTATTAGATGCTGTAACAAGATTTTTACCATCTCCTCATGATATAAAAAACACTGCTCTTGACCTCAATAACAATGAAAAGGAAATCGATCTTAAAATTGACAACAACCTACCAACTGTTGCTCTCGCATTTAAACTTGAAGACGGGCAATATGGGCAATTAACTTATGTCAGAATATATCAAGGAACTTTAAAAAAAGGACAAGAACTTATAAACTCAAGAACTTCTAAAAAATTCAAAGTTGGAAGACTTATCAGAATGCATGCTAATAATACAGAAGACATTGAATTTGGAGGAAGCGGTGACATTGTTGCTTTATTTGGAATAGAATGTGCATCGGGAGATACATTTTGTGATCCATTGATTAGCTATTCCATGACATCAATGTTTATTCCTGATCCAGTAATTTCTCTTTCTGTAAAACCAAAAGACAAAAAATCTGCTGACAATATGGCTAAAGCTCTTGGAAGATTTACAAAAGAAGATCCAACATTTAAAACTTATGTTGACGCTGAATCAAACGAAACAATAATTCAAGGTATGGGAGAACTACACTTAGAAGTTTATATTGAAAGAATGAAAAGAGAGTTCAAAGCAGAAGTTGAAACCGGAATGCCACAAGTAGCCTATAGAGAAACCATTACAGGAAAAGCTGAGTTCAACTATACTCACAAAAAGCAATCTGGGGGAGCTGGCCAGTTTGGACGAGTTGCCGGATTTATGGAACCTCTCAACAAAGAAGGAGAAACATACGAATTTGTTAATTTGATAAAAGGAGGAGTAATCCCAACGGAATACATTCCATCATGTGACAAAGGATTCCAAAAGGCAATGGAAAAAGGAACATTAATTGGGTTCCCAATAGTTGATATCAAAATCACAATAAATGATGGCCAATATCACATTGTTGACTCATCTGATATTGCATTCCAACTAGCAGCAATTGGTGCTTTTAGAGAGGCTTACGAAAAAGCAAAACCTACAATCCTTGAGCCAATAATGAAAGTCACACTTGAAGGACCTACAGAATTCCAAGGAAATATGTTTGGACTTTTAAACCAAAGAAGAGGAATAATAGTGGGTTCGCTAGAAGATGGAAGTTTTTCAAAAGTTGAGGCTGAAGTGCCTTTAAGCGAAATGTTTGGATTTTCCACAGTCCTTAGGTCCTCTACCCAAGGAAAAGCAGAATTCTCAATGGAATTTTTAAAATATGGAAAAGTTCCAAGCGCTATATTTGATGAACTTCGTAAAAAATTTAACAATCAAAACAAATCTTAATAATAAATAATAAGGAGGCTTTATTATGATCGATTTAGTACAAGAAAAACAAGAAATATTAATAAAAAACAAGTTTTTAGCCAAAGTTTTTGGGCTTATGTCAATTGGACTTTTAATTTCAGCAATATTCGCATACGCAACATCAGAAAACCAAACAATAAAAGCAATAATATTTTCAAATCCAATGTCATTTATGGCTATAATACTTATTCAATTTGGACTTGTATATGCAATAAGTGGCGCTCTTAATAAAATATCAAGCAATACCGCAACAGCTCTTTTTTTGCTCTACTCAGCACTAACAGGAGTAACATTATCTTCTATATTTATGATCTATACACAAGGATCAATAGTATTCACATTTGGCATTACTGCTGGAACATTTCTTGGAATGTCTGTTTACGGGTATACTACAACAACAGATCTAACAAAAATGGGGAGCTATCTAATAATGGGCCTATGGGGAATCATTATTGCATCTCTTGTTAATATGTTTTTTAGAAGCTCAGGTCTTAATTACCTCATATCTATTTTGGGAGTAATCATATTTACAGGGCTAACAGCTTATGACGTTCAAAACATTTCTAAAATGGACAAAATGCTACAAGATGATACTGAAATAAAAAATAGAATGGCAGTTGTAGCTTCACTTAAGCTTTATTTAGATTTTATAAATTTATTCTTATATCTTTTAAGATTTTTAGGCCAAAGAAGAAACGACTAAAATTAATAAAAAACATTCATCAAAATTTAAATCAAAAATGAATGCTTTACCTTAGGAGCATTCATTTTTAGAGGTTTCAATGAGCATAGATAGCTTAGAATTTGAAGAAAGTAGTACTCAAAATGTAATAAAAAAAAATTTTGAATTTGAAGGATACATTGAAAGTAATAAACCAATAATAATAGAAGGAAAGCTTAAGGGCTTAATAAACTCATCAAGCTCAATATATCTAAGGGAAAGGGCTAATGTTGAAGCTGAAATAAAATGCCAACATTTACTAAATCATGGCAAAATACAAGGAAATATTGAGGCTTTAAAAACAATCAAAATCTACAAAACTGGCAAATTAATAGGAAACATTAAAACCAAAGAACTTTTTATTGATTCTGGAGCAATATTTAAAGGAAATTGCGAAATGGAGGATTTTGAAGAATGAATTTTTTTTTTCTATTACAAATAACTTTAATTCTGCTATCCAATTTAGGTTTATTATTTGGACAATCACAACCTAAAGAAAAAGAAGACTCTCTACTTCTCTATAAAGAAGGTAAATTTAAAGAAGCTATTTTAAACACATTAGAAGAAATTCGACTAAATCCTAGCAACTTAGACGCTAGAACAATATTGACATGGAGCTTAATAGCTATCGGAGAATACAAAAGAGCTGAAACTGAAGCAATTATAGGCCTTGGAATTAAAAAATATGATATAAGAATTATTGAAGCACTAGGAGAAGCTTATTTTTTTCAAAAAAATTATGAAAATGCATTAAAATACTTTCAAGAATATATTAGTCTTGATTCTAAAGGAGCAAGAATAATAAAAGTTTATAATTTGATTGCAGATTCTTTCTATGAACTAAAAAGATACAATGAAGCAGATTTTGCATACGAGCATGCATTAAGATTTAATCCTAATAACCAAAATCTATTAATAAAATTAGCAAGAGCAAGAATAAATGCAAAAAATAAAATATTAGCAGAAGAAACACTAATTAAACTTCTTACAATCTATCCTAATAATCTAGAGGCAAAAAATTTACTAGAAGAATTAAAAAAAAGCAACAGCAAACCTTGACATTCAATTTATAAAAACTTATTCTTATTGTTAGCAAATTAATGAACCGGGCTGCTAGCTCAAGTGGTAGAGCATCGGACTCTTAATCCGTTGGTTACAGGTTCAAGTCCTGTGCAGCTCAAATTATTAAATGCCTTTTCGGTATTAATTGTCAATTTTATGTAAATTTAACTTGACATTATTGGGAATTAAATATATTATTATTTTTAATGGTCATAAAATGACTTTTGGGCTCATAGCTCAGGTGGTAGAGCAGCGCCCTTTTAAGGCGTTTGTCGTAGGTTCGAGTCCTACTGAGCTCACTTTTGTCCTCTTCGTCTATCGGTTAGGACTCCAGGTTTTCATCCTGGCAAGAGGGGTTCGATTCCCCTAGAGGATGTCTTGCTAAGGAAAAATTATATTCAACATTCTTGATTTCTAATAAACCTAGAAAACAAGAATGTTGTTTTAAGTAAACAAAAGCTATTCAGGCAATAATAATATTTCTGCTTTTTCACTAAGATTAATTTTCTTAAAAAATTCATTTATCAAATCTTTGCTTAAATTCGTCTCTATAAACTTAACACCAAAATTATTCTTAAATACTCCATGCCAAGATAATGATGCTAATATATTTGAAATCCAATAACTATTCTTCTCTGAATTTATCTTTGTATTTTTAATATAATTTTTCTTAAGATAGGAAAAATCTTCATCATTAAAATCTATTTTTTGCCTTTCAATCATATAGCTATTAATAGAGTTTAAAACATTATCTAGCTCCTTAGGCTCGGTAGTAAAAAAAATAGACAAAATACCATCGGAATCTACATTTTTCCTTAAATTGGAGTCAAAAGAAGCTTGAATTGCATAAACACTAGACATTTTTTCTCTAATGTTTTTTATAAGCCCATCCGTTAAAAGATCGGCTAAAGCATTTAAATTTAATGAAACCTCTGCTAAATAATTAAATTTAAAAGGATAAACTACATAAGCAAAGCTAGTTGAATTTTTCCCCTTTCTTATAACTATTTTATTAAAATTTTTACTATAAGAGTAATCTAAGTCTTTATACTCGTTTATTTTCTTAAAGCTAAGATTACCCAAATATTTTCTTGAATAAGCTTTTATTGTCTGAATATCTGAATCTCCAGCAAAAACAAACTTAAAATTATTTGCATAAGTGAACCTTTTCTTATAAAAAGATAAAATATTTTCTTTTGTAAAATATTGTAAATCATTCTCTTTTGTATCTTCAAATCTAAGATCATTATTGTTTAAAAATTTACTAATAGCTTTTTTAAAATGATGATTAGAACTATTTTCATTGCTCTTTATTAATGCTTTTATATTATTAATAGCATTTTGCAAAAAAACATCATCTACTTTGGGCTCTTTAAAAGTAAAATATATAAGCTGAAAAAGAGTTTCAAGATCTTTTTTATCTGAACTTCCAGCAATATATGATTCTTGAGCTCCAACAGCAACACTTAAAGAAACAGCTTTATCGGATAAATATTTTTCAATCTGCAATGCAGAGTAATCGCCGTACCCCGAACCAGATACTACCCCAGGCGCAAAAGATAAAACAGGAATAAATTTAAAATCTTCATTTATTAAACCGCCCCAAGAAGTCGCACTAAAATCAATTACACCCTTTTTTTGATCATTATACTTAAAATAAACCTCAACTCCATTTTCAAGAACAAATGATGAAATTTCATTTTCAAACTCACTTTCCTTAATAATATCTTTATCATCTAAAGACTTCTTAAAAAATTTACCTTCAATTAAAAAATTCTCATAAGGCTTAAAATCTCTTTTTAAAGCCATCTTTTGAAAATTATCAATATATTTAAAATCCAAAGTAGGATGTGCTCCACTATAATAAGAATAAAAAATTGCACAATTTTTTACATCAAACTCTCTTCCTACAAGATTGTTGATTGTCTTTAAATCAATTTTTTTCAAATATTGAACAGAAAGATCACAATATTCACTAACATCAAATTTGTTAGAACCATCAACAGCAATATCTATTAAATCTTGAAAAATAGTCCATGAATTTGTTTTATTTATATTTTTTTTCCTTAATTCTAAAGATTTGAAAAATTGAGATTTAACTTTTTCAAACTCGCCTTGAGTAAATCCAAATTTCCTTATTCTCTCAAGCTCATAAAAAAAGTCTTCTATTGCTTCATTAAAATAATCTGGATTAAAGTTTAAAGAAATCGATCTTGCAATAATAGTATTGTTATCTGATTTAAATGAAAAAAAATCTTTGTTTGCAACATTTTTAAAATGTTTTACCCCAGTAGTCTTTAATTCAGAAAATCTATTCTCAAAAAGAGCAGTCAATAAAGACCTTTTAATATTCTCTAAAACATCATCTTTAGTTTGGACAAGCTTAACAATTTCCTTTTTAAAGAACATTAAACCGGGCTCTCCTACTTCTAAATCTTCTAAAAGTAAAAACTTATCTTTAAACTTTACATCTAAGGTTACTTTTACCTTCTTAATCTTATCAGCTGGATTTTCCCAAGAAATAAATTGTCTCTTTATTTTCTTTTCAATTTCTCTAGGATTAATATCTCCTACAACAATAACACTTGCAAGTTCTGGTCTATACCACTTTCGATAAAATTTTTTGAAATCTTCTGGCTGAAAAGATAAAATTTGCTCTTCAAGTCCAATGGGATTTCTAAATTCATAAATACTTCCACTTGTCAAAAACTTATACATTTTCTCATAAATCCTTCTAGGATAAGTCTCGCCAAGCTTTTTTTCTTCAATGATAATATTGCGCTCCAGATCTATTTCTTCTTTCATGAAACTAATTTGAGAAGCCCAGTTCCTCAAAATATTTATAGATTCATCAATTTCATCTTTATTATTACCATCTGACAAATCAAGTCTATAATAAGTAAAATCAAAACTAGTAGCAGCATTAATATCAGCACCAAATTGCATTCCAAATTTTTTAAGAACGTCAACAATAGAATTTCCTGGATAATCCCTTGTACCATTAAAAGCCATATGTTCAAGATAATGAGCTATGCCCCTCTCGTTATCTTCTTCATTAAGAGAGCCTACATTGAAAACAATTCCCATATTAACAGCATTCTTTGGAATTTGATTTTTATAAATATAATACCTCAACCCATTGGCAAGTTCCCCCTTTACCAAGCCTCTATCTAACTTTAAGTCATTAGAAACACAAGAAAACAAAAAAAATAGAAACACACTTGTAAATTTACAATAATTTTTAATTCTTTGATAATGCATTTGTACTCCCTCTTATTGAATTTATTTTTTCAAAATAAATTTTATTCAATGCTTTTAAAATAGATGAAAATCCAAAATCATTCCAATCTTTTAAACTCTTTAGCTTAGAAACCGGGAAAAGTTCATAAAATAAGAACAACAACTCTTCTTTGCTTAATTTTGGAATATCATTTAAGTAAACGTTTTTATTAAAATCTTCAAGATAAATAAAAGGATTTAAGCGATTATCTAGAAGAAATTTATTTAAATTAGGCATTAAAATACTTTTATTATAAATTTCAATAGTAGTATATTCACTTGGCATATCATCATAAAAATTGTTATTCGAAAAAGAATCTAAAATAACAAATTTATTCTCATTAACGCCTACATTTCTCCCATCTAAAGTCTTTAAAAGACCGTCTTTATCAATATGAACTAAAGTATTTAAGGCCTTTGTAGCATTAAAGATAAGCCTTGCATTGTTATATACTTTGGATTGTCTTAAATGATTAATGCTACTATCTAGTGCTAATCCTTTGTCATTTTTTATTAATAAATTTATATTTTTTTCTTTTAGCACCTTATAAGCTAATTCAATGTATTTTAAAGTACAACTATTTGCCAAAGCAAGTTGCTCTCTTTTTAGCAAATTAATAAAAAATATCAATTCCTCTTTTTCAAGACTCCGGTAAAAATCAAAATCATTTAAATCAATGCCAAAACTAAAAGTAAAGCTAAATATTAAATAAAAAATTGCAATGTTTTTTTTCAATCTAGATTCCTCCTTTAACTAACCACATTATTTAACTCTAAAAAAACAGGGCAATGATCACTGCCCATTACTTTGTCTAAAATTAGAGATTTTTCAACATTTTTCCTAAAAAATTCATTAACAACAAAATAATCAATTCTCCAACCCATATTTCTCTCTCTAGCTCTTGTTCGATAGCTCCACCAAGTATAATAACCAGGATCCTTATTGAATATCCTAAATGTATCCACATATCCTTTGTTTAAAAAACCATCTAACCAAGCAGTCTCTTCAATATAATATCCTGGAGAGTCTCTATTAGAATCCGGACTTATAAGATCAATCTCGGTATGAGCAATATTAAAATCACCACAAAGTATTACATTCTTACCACTACATACAAGAGAATCTACAAGATTTTCAACATAAGATAAAAAATCAAGTTTATAATCAAGCCTTCTTCTTAAAGCTTGAGAATTAGGGAAATAACCGTTAACCAATATAAAATCGTCGTAGGATGCTATAAGCCCCCTACCCTCATTATCGAAAATTTCTTTTCCAAGTAAACTTACAGATATAGGCCTAACTTTAGAATAAATACAAACACCGCTATAACCCTTAATCTTTGACTTTGAAAAATAAGAATAATAATTTTCAAGAATTAAATCCCTTGGCAGTTGTTCTTTTAAAGCTTTCGTTTCTTGAATGCACAAAATATCTGGGGTATGTTCTTTTACAAAATTTAGAAAACCTTTCTTTAAAACAGCCCTAATTCCATTTACATTCCATGAAATTAATTTCATAAATCCTCTATAACTAAAGTTAAATTAAATATAAATCTTTAATCCATCATAAGCTAAATAGATATTATCTTTCTTTAAATAATCAAATTCTTCATGCATTATATCGTGTGCAATATGCGTAAAGTAAGAAATTTTAGGATTAATTTTTTCAATTACACAAACAGCCTCTGAAAAATTTAAATGAGCGGGATGAGGCTTAATCCTCATAGCATCTATTATAAGTAGATCTAAATTTTTTAAATAATTATAAGACGCTTCAGGAATAAATTTAACATCAGTAAGATAGGCTAAATTGCCCATCCTATAACCTAAACTAACTATATCTCCATGAACCAAAGGAATTGGTACTATCTTTAAACTTTTAAAAAAAAAAGGCTCAAAATCCCTAATAACATTGGGAATAATGTCTGCCTTGCCACTTAAAGAGGGTTTGGATGAAAAATTATGCGAAAAAGCATTCCTTATGTGAGACATAGTGGTATCCCTAGCATAAATGTTTAAAGGAGCCTCTCGTGTATAGAACTTAATATCATCAAAACCCATAATATGATCATAATGTTCATGTGTGTAAAGCACTAAATCAAGCTTATCTATTTTCTCTCTTAAAAGTTGCTGTCTAATATCAGGACCTGTATCAATCAATAATTTTATGCCAGAAGACACCCTAAGAAAAAAAGAACTTCTTAACCTTTTATTTTTACTACACTTTGAAGTACAGACTCTACAGTTACAATTTAACATAGGAACGCCACTTGAAGCTCCCGTTCCTAAAAAGGTTCCAACCATATGTTACTACCTTTCGCCTGTAAACATAATCTATTTTAACACAACATTTTATATTAAACAAAAACAAATTTTCTTAATCAAATTTCCCCCTAAATCTAAAATTAAACTAACACTATTTAATAGGCAATTCTGTAAACTATTTTGGAAAAACCGCTTTTATGCTTATAATTATTTAAGGAAAAATTATTTTTATGAATACGCAAATTTATGAACTCATTTTCTTAACTAGTTTTAGCATATTTTTAATAGTAGATTTATTTAATTTTAAAAAAGAGTTTACCTATGAAGACTACTTTATAATATTCCCAGGCACCTTTTTTGTAATAACTTTATACTTTACAGAAATCAGGCCATTAATGTTATATATTGGCGGCATATTCTTAATCTTTATGATAATAATCTTCTTTAAAAACATAAAAACAATAGTAAATAGAAGAAGAAGAAGAAGAAGAAGAAAAAAAAACAGCAGCAAATATATAAAACAGTCAAAAGGAATATTTCTTTCAATTTTTCTAAAAACAATACTTGTGATGCCTGCTATTTTAACCGTTATTATTGCAACTATTTTTTCATACTTAGCACTTTTTGTAAATTATCCTAAAGATGAAAATAATAGCTATCAAATTGGATTTACAAGAATTAAAGATCACAAAAATGATTTAAACTTATCGATTTGGTATCCTGTAAGCTCAACATTGGGCTTGGAAAAACAAAATCCATTTCTTTTATACAAATTTAATCCTTTTTTTATAAGCGAAATGAATTATTTACCAAAACAGAATAATATATATAAAAAAGCCTTTATTAGTAATAACCAAAAACTATATGATTCTATTTTACTTATACTTCCTTATTATTCTCACGATTCAATGTTCAAATCCCTAGTAAGCAAGCTTGTTAATAAGGGAAAAATTGTTTATTTATATTCTCCAAAATATAAACATATGAAAAGCTACGATTTTATTAAAAATAGCCATAAAAGCATGTTCAGCTATGTAATAAACAAAAGCATTAGCTATTTAATTGAACCTGCTAATATCCTTAATGAAAAAGCTGATATTGCATCTACTGAAAACGATATTCAAAACATTATCGAACTAGTAAAATCAAGCCAAAATTTAAAGTTTTTAAATTCAAAAATGAACCTTAATAAGCTAACGTTAATCACACTGGGAAATCAAGCAAATATTGCTAATTTTATCCTTTCTAAAAACACAAACATAGCAAAATATATCAATATAGGGGGCAAACCACAAATAATAAGAAATTTAAAAAACTTACAACTCATTCTAAAAGAAAATGAAAAGGAAATTAATACAAAAATTACAAATACAAATTCCATAAAGCTAATAGATATAAGTAATATTGCAGAAATTTCTGATCTCATTTTTAGCAGAAATTATTTAAAAAGTTTTAATTTTTTAAATAACAAAAAATCAATGTTATCAAGATTTAATTCTATAGTTAATGAAGTTAATAAATTTATTGAAGAGGAAAAATAATAATGATAAAAAAATTTTTGCTATTTGTAATGATCAACATCTTTCTAACAAATAAAGCTCATAGTAATGAAGAAGTAATCGAAATAAGCACTGAAATACAAAAAGAAAAATACATTCCATTTTTAATCAGTAGGGGAAAAACTCAACTAGAAGACCTTGTAAAATATACTCTAGAAATAAATCCGGAACTTGACAAAAACTATGTAAATACTGTTGCTAAAACATATATAGACGAATCTTTGATTGAAGGTGTTAATTACGACATTGCTTATGCTCAAATGCTACTAGAAACAGGAGTTCTAAAATTTAACGGAATAGTTTCAAAAGAACAACACAATTTTTCAGGAATAGGCGCTACCAATAATCTTACAAAAGGAAATTATTTTTCCAATATTAAAGAAGGAATTAAGGCTCATATTCAACATTTAAAAGCTTATGCATCAAAAAACAATATCAACTCAAATATAGTTGATCCTAGATTTTACCTTGTTAAAAGAGGATCTGCCCCAACAATATATGATTTGACTGGAAAATGGGCAAAAGACAAATTTTACGATAAAAAGCTTAAAAAAATATTATTAGAACTATTAGAATATAATAATGCAAATAAAAGCTAAAAGCTCACTATATGATTTTTTAGAGAAGATATATTCAAAATACAATAAAAAAAAATTTATACATCCCGATCCTTTAGAATTTTTACATAAGTATAAAAAAAAAGAAGACATTGAACTTGTAGGCTTAATTAGTTCTTCGTTGGCACTTGGAAGAGTAGAAAAAATTTTAGAAGCAATAGAGAGAATACTCAAACCGCTTGGCAAATCTCCTTCTGAGACACTTAAACTATTAAATGAGAAAGACTTAAAAGAAATATTTAAAGGATTTGTTTATAGATTTTTTAAAGAAGATGACATTATAAGACTACTGTACACCCTAAAAATAATAAAAGAACAGCATCATACACTTGAAAATCTTCTTTATAGTATTTATCATAAAAATCAAAATTTTATACTCAGCATAGATGAATTAATAAAGCATATGGAAAAAATAAATGGAAAAGAATTTGGAATGCTGCTTCCGAAACCTTCAAAGGGAAGTTCTTGTAAAAGAATTTTTTTATTCTTAAGATGGATGATACGCAAAGATGACGTTGATTTAGGTATTTGGGAAAAATTTAATCCTAATAAACTTATAGTGCCAATGGATACCCATATGACAAGCATTGCTTCAAAACTATTTAAAATAAAAGAAATAAAAAACGTAAATCTGAAAAAAGCAATAAAAATTACAAGCTATTTTTCAAAAGAAAATCACGAAGATCCTGTAAAATACGATTTTTCCTTAACCAGATTTGGAATAAATAGAGATTTTAATAAAGAAAAATTACTAAAAAATATTAACAAACTATAAAATTTTATTAATAAAACTTTTAAAATATGAAATACTTAAATCAGTAAAACAAAAACACAAATTATCTATCATAAAATAAAAAGGAGAATCTGTGAACAACCTTAAAGAAAGAATAAATACCCATAGTAAACTAATTTTGGGATCTTGGCAATTTGGGGGGGGATATTTCAAACAAGTTGAAAAAGAAACTGCCAAAAAAATACTAAAAAAAGCATATGATCTTGGAATTAGGAATATTGACACTGCAAAAGCTTATGGAAATGGAATTTCAGAAAAAATAATTGGTGAAATAATATCAAAGGATCCGCTAATAAGAGAAAATATTTTAATTGCAAGCAAATGCTACCCAATGGAAATTTCAGAATACACAAAGAACTTTAATGAAAGTCTTGAAAATTTAAAAACTGATTATATAGATATTTACTATATACACTGGCCCAAAAATGATTTTGACTTAAGACCAATAGCATCATTTCTTGAAGAAATGAGAGCAAAAGGAAAAATAAAATATGTAGGTGTAAGTAATTTTGAAATATCACACATGGAAAGTATAAAAAAAGTTTGCAAAATTGACGTAAACCAAATAGGATACAACCCTTTATTTAGAAATAAAGAAAAAGATGTAATTCCTTACTGTGAAAACAACAACATTACAACTATATCATATTCCACAATTGCTCAAGGACTCTTATCTAAAGCTAATATAAAAGACAAAAACAAATTTAATGATATTAGAACAGAGAAATTGATACTTTTTAAAAAAGAAATTTGGCCTCATACTTTAAAAACCCTAAATAAACTTGAAGAGATAGCAAAGAGAAACAACTTAACAATTTTAGAATTAACATATTCGTGGCTTAAAAAAACAAAATTAAGTGGATTTATAGTGGGCTTCAGCAAGGAAAATCACGTAAAATCAAATTTGAATTCATTTAAAGCAGAAATTAATGACGAAGTACATAAAAAGATTACATCAATCTTAGATGATTTTAATCACCAAACAAAAGATTTCCCAAATTTATTTAACAAAAAAATTTAAAACTTTATAAAAAAATTTCAATCAATAAGCCTAAAAACAGTAGAATTACCTAAAATTCTAATTCCTTCTACGGTTAAATAAATATTAAAAATAAAATCTATCTCAATTAATGGCAAAATTAAGTACGCATTACCCCCAGTAATTATTAAATTAAATTCTTTTTTATACATCTTTTTGATGTCACGATAAACACCTTCTGTTAAATATTTATATTGATAAAATAAACCGCTATTTACGCTCCCAGATGTAGTTTTTTCTAAAAGATTACTTGGAGTGCTAATGGGAATTTTTTTTAGAAGATAAGCATTGTCTAATAAAGAATTAAAATTTATCAAAGGACCAGAATTAATAAGACCACCAAGTATTCCATCCTGTCTAGTAACAGCAAAAATGGTACAAGCTGTTCCAAAATCCACCACCAAGGCATTTTCTAATGAATAATATTCAATAGCCGCAACAAGATTAGCAAAAACGTCTGAACCTAACAAGAATTTATCACTTTTGTAAGGATTAAATGTTAAATCATAATTTAAATCAAAACCAATAAACAAAGGTTTTATCTTAAAAAAAGAAAAAACGACATGATCAAATATTAGATTAAGAACGGGAACAACGCTACTTATAAAAACTTGATTTACATTAAAATCAAAATTCTCTTCAAAAAAACTATAAGCCTCATCATACCTTAGCATAAGATTTGTTTTCATTTTAATAAATAAATTAATTTTATTATCTTTAAATAAGGCAAAAGCAATGCTAGTATTCCCAATATCAATTATTAATTCTGACAATAAAAGTTTATTCATAAATATTTATTTTTCTTGAATTTTTTTCAAATCTTAATAAAAGATTAACGGTCTTCTTTTTCTTAGGGGTTACTTTAATAATCAAAATTTTATTCGAAGGATAATACTTCCAACCATCAGAATATGTATAAAACTTATAATCTGAAAACCAATCAATTTCTCTAAATCTAACTAAAGTTGGATTTAGAATATTTCCAAAAAATATATAGTTAGTATAATTGATCTTTTGATCGAAATTAATCATAACCTTGGTATCAGTAATTTCACGATTTAAAAACCTAGACGCAGCATATATCCACCTGACAGATCCATGATCAGAAATAAAAATAAATTGAGGCATGTATTGATTGTCAATAATATCAGAATAATAATTTTCATAAGGAATACCCTTAACAAAATCACTTATTAAAAAGTAATAAATCGCATTAGAAGAAAGCTTTAATATTAAATTATCTTTCAAATAAAATGCTATTTTTTTAAGAACCCCAGAAATCTTTAATGCATACTCAACAACATCAGATGAATTAATATTATTATTTAAAATATACACTCTTCCTTCATCTGTAACACCAAATAAAGTGAATACAAATTCATAAAGTTCTTTTTTAAAACTTGAATAAAAAAAATCATCATTGCTAATCTTAAGAAAAGTAAGATAATTAGAAAAAATATTGTAGATTTGGCTAAAATTAAAATTAGAACTTAATATTTTTGTAGGATCTTTAAGAAGATTTAAAGCATCATTCAATTTAGAAACGTTTTCCGATAAAAAAATTTTTTCCAAAAGTCTCGGGTCCTCTTTTAAATAAACCATAAGTTTGTCTCTCTCAAGAGAGTCAATAAAAGTTTTATTTCTTGACAAATAAGAAAAAAATTTATCGATTTGATCTGAATTAACATAATAATTTAAACTCAAATAAGTAAGTTTATTTTCATTTTTAACTAATAGAGAATTTAATTTCAAAAATATTGATTCGTGATCTCCTCTAATTAGAGATTCTGCTAAAAGACAAACCATTAAATTTTCATCAAAGTCATAAGTACTATATTTAAGCCATCCACCCTTTGAAACATTAAAATTAACAGGATTATTCCAAAAATCATAAGCACTTTGTCTAAAATTATTTAAAATATCATTAAAAATTTTATTATCTACCTCTTCAATTTTTGAATGCATAATAGAATTATCTAGTATATTAATTTGATTGTCCTCTATAGCCGAATTTGAGGTATTTTTCTTTGGTGAATCTATATAAATAGCATTACCAATTCTAAATGTTGCTTGAGGAGAGATTAAAATATCTTTTTCTCTTATCTTTACATTTTCTCCTAAAAAAACTTTATATTCTAAATTTTTACCTTGTCTTATTGAAATAGAAGGCTTATTTAATATAACCTCATAATGATCCTCAAGTTCATAGCTTAACAAAAAGCTCTTAGAGAGATTTGATTCAATACTAAAATTGTTTTCCGAATCAAGCAAAAATCCTAGAAAAATATTATTCTCAAAATAAACATAAATATCTGTGTCTTGAACTTTATAAGAAATTGGTAAAAGATTTAACCCTGTTTCTAAAACAACAAGCGGATTAAGCTTGGACAAAAGTATCCTAATCCCCCTAACATTAACAACAATATTATTTAAGATATATTCACTATTTTCAACTTTATTATTTACTTCTAATTTTATATCTTTTAAAAAAAAGATATTTAAGTTTAAATTCCTAAATTGTAAAAAAATAACAATAAATAATATTAAAAAACCAAGCAATAAATTAAAAGCCCCTGCCCTTAAAAAACCCTTCATATGATGATTCTAATCATAAAAAATCAAAATATCAATATTGATTGCATAAAAACAAAAAAAATAATAAAATTATAGGTTAGCTAGTTTAGTAGGAGTAAAATATATGAAAATTCCTAAGAATTATATTCCAGGAACAAATCCTTACAAGTCTCTGCCTAAAAAACCTGTTATTGAAAGCAAGAAAAAAATTACTAAAAAACAAGAACAAATTAATTCGGAAATTATGAAATCGCAAGAACGTATTTTAAAATTATATATGAGACGCCTACAAAAAAAAGATCAAATAACTCTTCAAAATTTTATTATAGAAGGCCATAAGGTTGGTTCCAAAATTTTCAACAATTTGCCAAAAACACTAAAAGAAATAATAGCTTTAATGAATATAGAATCGTTAAAAGTGCTAAAAAAATATACAAAAAATCCAATTAAAATGCTATACATAAAATTTTCAAGCTGGACATTAAACAAACTAATCAAAACACTCGACATTGAATCTAATAACAATAAAACTGCAAAACATAAATCATAATTTTTAAATATCTTACTTATTAAATTTTTTATTTGCATCTTTTCCTTACAATGTCTATTGTTGATTTATTGTGAGCAAAAAAACTTTCAAGGATCATCTTTTATGATTATTAGGCTCTAAAATGTACATTAAATCGATATCTAATGTCATTTACACTACCACACAATAAATTCACCTATCATCCCCAATTTATTCCTAATAGCTAAACAAGCGCAATATATCAAATCCTACACAAGAAAAATAAGCTTCATAAGAACCTGTAAAAAGTTTTGCAAAAGAATAAACACAAGAACATTAATATGAATATGAGAAAAAACATAAAAATTAAATGACCTTATAATAGACTTTGAAATTGCAACCAAACTGTGTATTATAACATTCAGAATTAGCAAAAATAAACTTATTAAAATCTTTTTTTTAAAGGATAAGTATCAATCATTTTTTTAGCATAAAATACACTGTCTTCAAAAGTAATAAAAAATTCTCCGCTTAAGGAAAGAGAAATCGCACCTTCAACAATTTTGCCGCCACTAACATACACTATCGATATTCCATATGAAGGAAGACCTGCTACAAAAAAAGAAGTTCCATCAATAGGATCAATAATAAAAGTATTCTCTGCAATTAGAGCATCCTTAATATACTCTTCCCCATAAAAATCTAGTCTCCCTCAAAATTACCAGGCTTTTTAATTTCTTTAGATAAAAATTGCTCAACCTGCCTATCAACCTGAGTTACAATAGACCCATCAGATTTAAAATACAAACTTAATTTAGCATAATCACTTAATGCAATCCTAGTTGACTCATTTAACAAAAATATAATTTTTTTCAAAATCCCAATCAATCTTTAGCTCGGTTCTTTTTCAATAAAATTTTTAATTTTTAACATATAAATATACAACATTTAACGATAATCAACTATATATTAAAACCCGCCTCAACAATACTATTATAGCCTATTCCTAATACAATAATAATGAATATTTTTAAAAAAATGTTCCTTTTAAAAAAATTGAGCAGATTTAAAACTAAATTAACCTTGCTTTTAAAAACTCAATCCAAAATAATTGGACCATAAAAAACTTTTAAAAGTCTTTTTAAAATACTAAAAATATTAATTTTCTCTATATATCTTAAAAAATAAGCTCCAACCACAATTCTAAGCTATACTATTTAAAATGGGAATTGAAAGTTCAAAACCAAAGGTTTTTTTAGAAACCTTAACTACAGGGACTCCTTGTCTTCTTTTGTATTCATTTTTAAAATAAAGATTTAAAACTTTATCAACTACATTTTTTCCAAAATCAAGATAAATTGAATCTACAGATTCATTGCCAATCAAATATCTATTTAAAATAGCATCAAGAACTTCATATTTTGGAAGATAGTCACTATCTTTTTGATCAAACCTTAACTCAGCTGAAGGCTCCTTTAAAATAATATTAACAGGAATAATACATTGGTCAAACTTTGCATTAATATACTTTGCAAGTTCATAAACTTCTGTCTTAAAAAGATCTCCTATTAAAGCAAGTCCACCACAAGTATCCCCATAAAGGGTACAATAACCAACTGCAATCTCGCTTTTATTGCCAGTATTTAAAAGTAAAGAATTTTGAGAATTACTGTAAGACATTAATAAAAGCCCTCTCAACCGAGCTTGTAAATTTTCTCCAGTAACTCCTTTAACATCAAAATAGTCTGCAAAAAATCTACTACTTCCCTCAAACAAGTCTTTTATTGGCATTTCAATTAATTTAAAGCTTAATTTTCTAGAAAGCTCTTCAGCATCAGAAATAGAATCTGCTGATGAAAATTGACTGGGCATAGAAATTCCAACAACATTCTCAGCACCCAAGGCAAAACATGCAAGACACACAACTAAAGCAGAATCAATGCCCCCAGATACCCCCAAATGAACTTTAGAAAATCCTGAAAAAGAAACATATTCTCTTAAAACAAGAGATATTGCTAAAATGATTTTTTCAAAAAGCTCATTATATGCATCAAATTTTAAATCTTGAAATACATCATTAGATATGAAATCAAATTCAAATCCTTTGGCTTGTTTTATCTTGCCAAGGCTATTAATAAAAAAACTACCCCCATCATAAACTGCAGAATCTTCAGCTCCATAAAAATTAGAATAAACAACATCTAGATTATTCTCAACAGCAACTCTTTCAAAAAATTTTAACCTAAGATTATTTTTTTCCTTAGTGAAACAAGATTTAGAAGGTATTATTAAGTAATGAGCATTTTTTAAATTTTCACCAAATTTGGGACTTGGATCCTCAAATAATAAAGCATCATCAAAATTTAACACAGCAAATACACAGTTCTTATAACTAAAAAATTCAGGTAAATCATGTTGTGACACAGTTAAAATAACTTTATGATTACTGATTACAAAAGCAATATCTACAAATTTGCCACCCTTATAAACACTATGACCAAAAACAACTAAGGTGCTATCATTAACCTGTTCTTTTATGAATTCAATGAACTTACATATATTTTTAGAATATTCAAATCGCCCAAAAAACTCACCATACTTAGTATTGCCCAAAAACATAGAAGGAAAAACTAAAACATCTGATCCTCTTAACAAGGCTTCCTCATAATTAATTTTAAAATCGGCAATACATTTATCAAAATCTAAAACTCTGTATTTTGTTTGAGCAATGCTTATTTTCATAGGTAAATAATAAGCAATAATACATTAAATTACAACAAAAATTATAATAGACTTCCAAAGCCAATAACCACCTAAGAATACCCCCGAAATTAAGAGTATCTACAAGTAAACCAAAAACAAATAAAATTTAAAAATAATAACAAAAGTATTTTGATAAAAAAATAAAATTTTTTTATTTTGACAAAAAAATACACACGAACATTTTATTAAATAATAATATGTATCAATACAACACTATTGCTAAAAGCTTAAGAAAAATATATATCTTCCAAATGATCAAAATGAATCAATTTTAGTAAATTTTAAGAAATAAAAAAATTTGTAAAATTCTTTTTAAAAAGATAAAATGCTTTATCGAAGGAGGAAAAATGGAAAAAGAAAAAAAAGAACCTAAAAACGAACCCGAAAAAACCAACAAACAAGACAATAAAAATGCAAAATCTCAAAAAAAAGAAAACTTAAATTTGGTAAATTCTGATAAAAAAATTACTGAGCTTGAAAATGAAATTTCCAATCTTAAAGACTTGTATTTAAGAAAGCAAGCAGAATTTGAAAACTTCAGAAAAAGATTAGAAAAAGAAAAAGACAATTTTGTTAAATTTGCAAATGAAACCATAATGAAAGATGTCGTTAATTTTCTTGACAACCTAGAACGAGCTATTAACTCTTCAAGAAAATCTAAAGATTTTGACAATCTATTAACAGGAATCAGCATGATTGAAAATGAAATACTATCAGTCTTTGATAAAAAATATAATTTAAAGAAATTTGGAGAAAATGGCGAAAATTTTGATCCAAGTCGTCATGAAGCAATAAGTATTGAAGAGAAAGAAGATCTTAAAAACCCAGAAATAGTAGAAGTATATCAAAAAGGATATTGCTACAACGACAGAATATTAAGAACAGCAAAAGTTAAAGTTGCTCAAAGTAAAAATTAATTAGAAAAAAAGGAGGTATAATATGGGCAAAATAATAGGTATTGACCTAGGAACAACAAACTCATGCGTAGCTATAATGGAGCATGGAAAACCAGTTGTAATACAAAATTCAGAGGGAGGAAGAACTACTCCATCTATTGTTGCATACACAAATAAAGGCGAAAGACTTGTGGGGCAAGTTGCAAAAAATCAAATGGTTACAAACCCCGAAAACACAATTTATTCTATTAAAAGATTTATGGGGAGAAGGTTTGAAGAGGTTGCAAGCGAAATAAAAATGGTTCCTTATAAAGTAGAAAAGGGACTAAATGGCGATGCACGAGTAAACATTTCTAATATAAAAAAGCAAATGTCGCCGCCTGAAATCTCAGCAGCAACTCTTACAAAAATGAAAGAAACAGCAGAGGCTTACTTGGGTGAAAAAGTTACAGAGGCTGTCATTACAGTTCCTGCTTACTTTAACGATGCTCAAAGACAAGCTACAAAAGATGCTGGTAAAATAGCAGGACTTGAAGTAAAAAGAATTGTTAACGAACCAACTGCTGCTGCTCTTGCTTATGGAATTGAAAAAAAACACGAAGAGATTGTTGCTGTTTACGATCTTGGTGGGGGAACATTTGATATTTCAATATTGGAGCTTGGAGATGGTGTTTTTGAAGTAAAGTCAACAAACGGAGACACACATCTTGGTGGTGACAATTTTGACGACGAGATAATAAAGCATTTAATTTCAGAATTCAAAAAAGAAAGCGCTATTGATTTATCAAACGACAAAATGGCTCTTCAAAGACTAAAAGAAGCAGCTGAAAAAGCTAAAATAGAACTTTCAGGTGCTCAAGAAGCTTCAATAAATCTTCCATTTATTACAGCAGATGCAAACGGTCCAAAACACTTACAATATACTCTAACAAGAGCGAAATTCGAACAAATGGTAGACAATTTGGTTCAAAAAACAAAAGAACCATGCCTTAAAGCTATTAAAGATGCTGGGCTTAAAGCTTCTGACATTAATGAAGTAATACTTGTAGGCGGATCAACAAGAATTCCTGCTATTCAAAAAATTGTAAAAGATATATTTGGACAAGAACCTAACAAAGGAGTAAATCCAGATGAAGCTGTAGCAATTGGAGCTGCTATTCAGGGTGGTATTTTAACAGGAGAAACTAAAGACATGGTACTCCTTGACGTTACTCCACTCTCACTAGGAATAGAAACGCTAGGTGGTGTGATGACTAAGCTTATTGAACGAAACACTACAATTCCTACAAAAAAAAGCCAAGTATTCTCAACAGCTGCTGACAATCAAACTTCAGTTGATATCAAAGTCCTTCAAGGTGAACGTGAAATGGCAGCACAAAACCGAATACTTGGTAACTTTATACTTGATGGAATACCAGCAGCACCAAGGGGAGTACCTCAAATTGAAGTTAGCTTTGACATTGACGCTAATGGGATAGTCCACGTATCTGCAAAAGATATGGGAACCGGCAAAGAACAAAAGATTAGAATTGAATCATCATCAGGACTCTCCGAATCAGAAATAGATCGAATGGTAAAGGATGCAGAAGCTCATGCGGAAGAAGATAAAAAATTAAAAGAAAATATTGAGACAAAAAATGCAGCTAATTCTTTAATTTATCAAACAGAAAAATCATTAAAAGAATATTCTGAAAAAATTTCAAGCGAAGACAAAGAAGCTATTGAAACTAAAATAAAAGAATTAAAAGAAAGTCTTGAAAAAGAAGACATTTCACTTATAAAATCTAAAACAGAAGAACTTCAAAAAACTTCTTACAAAATAGCTGAAATGATGTATAAAGATTCTTCCCAGCAAAATGCAAGCGGCCAACAAGAAAATAGTACTCAAAGCAATACAAGCGAAGAGGGGAAAGAAGCTGATTACGAAGTTGTTGACGAGGATAAAAAATAGTGAAAAAAGATTATTATGAAATTTTGGGGCTCTCAAAAGGAGCCTCAAAAGATGAAATAAAAAAAGCTTATAGAAAAATAGCAATTAAATATCACCCCGATAGAAATCAAGGGAATGAAGAAGCCGCTTCGATCTTTAAAGAAGCTACTCAAGCTTACGAAGTTTTAATAGATGATAATAAAAAAGCTAAATACGACAGATTTGGACATTCCGCTTTTGAAGGAGGAGGATTTGAAGGGTTTTCAGGTGGATTTAGTGGATTTTCAGACATCTTTGAAGATTTTGGTGATATTTTTGATTCATTTTTCACTGGAAACAAAGGACAAGAAAAAAATAGAAAACATGCAAAAGGTGAAGACGTAGGATATAACATAGAAATATCTCTTGAAAATGCATACTTTGGCTACAAAAATAATATAAACATAACAAGACAAATATTCTGTGACTCTTGTTTCGGAAAAAAATGCGAAAAAGGCACAAGCCCTTCAATATGTAATATGTGTAACGGCAGTGGAAGAATAGTACAAGGAGGAGGATTTTTCAGAGTTACAACAACATGTTCTAAATGCTACGGTGCAGGTAAAATAATATCAAACCCTTGTAAATCTTGTAAAGGAAAAGGAAGTATTACAAAGCAAGAAACTATTCAATTAAACATTCCTCCAGGTATTGACAATAATCAACAAATAAAAATGAAAGGCAAAGGAAATGTTAATCCGGACAACCAAGAATATGGCGATCTTTACGTAAAAATATTAATAAGAGCTCATAAAATATTTAAAAGAAATGGTAAGGATCTCTACGCGGTACTTCCAATAAGCTTTACTCAAGCAGCTCTTGGAAAAGAAATAAAAATAAAAACAATAGCTTCAAAAGAGATTAAAATACAAATTCCAAAAGGAATAGAAAATGAAGAACAAATTTTAATTAAAAGTGCAGGAATGCCAATTCTTCAAACCGAAAAGTTTGGGAATTTAATATTAATCACTAAAATAAAAACACCTAAAAATTTAAATTCTAATGCTATCAAACTTTTTGAAAACTTAGGCAAAGAATTAAAAGATGGTGATGAAATAGATTTACTAAAAGTATAATATGTATATAACTCATGCCAATTCAATAATTGAAAGCATAAAAAATAATAAAGGATTTGAACTTTACATATCAAAAAAAAGTTCAAAAACTAAAGAAATTGAACAACTAGCTAAAACACAAAATGTAAAAATAACAAGAATAAGTATAAACAAACTTGATAAAATTCTAAAAAACAAAGACCATAGAGGATTTGCATTAAAATTAAAACTTGAAAAAAATTCAAATCTAAAAACACAAACAAAAGATTTTGAAAACTTACTAGAAACATTTAAAAAAAAAGAAAATGCTTTTATTTTACTTCTAGATGGAATAGAAGACCCCCAAAACTTCGGAGCAATCCTTAGAACAGCAGAACAGTTTAGTGTGGATCTTGTAATTACTAGTCAAAAACGTAGCGCAAAAGACAATTTAACAGTTTTGCGCACCAGCTCTGGTGCAAGTCAATACGTAAAAAAAATCACAGTGACAAACATAAACAACACAATAAATTTTTTAAAAAAAAATGACTTTTGGATATACACTAGCGATGTTAAAGGACAAGATATAAATAAACTCAAAATAAACGACAAAAAAGTTGCACTTGTTTTAGGAAATGAAGGAAAAGGTGTCCACAAGCTAATAAAAGAAAATTCGGATTTTTTAATAAGGATCCCAACTAGCGGCAAAATAGACTCACTTAATGTTTCTGTGTCCACGGGCATTTTAATCTTTGAAATAAAAAGGCAATTAAATCTACTCTAAAACATTAAATTAAATAAAAATCTCATTTAAAGCCAAAAAATATATTAATAAAAACTATTTTAAAAAATTTCCCAACTCAACAGACGCAATAAACCCCTCAGCAGCCGCTGTAATGGCTTGAGCATAAAGTTTATTGCTAACATCTCCACACGAAAAAACACCATCAACACTTGTTTTAACAACATCTTTGGTTATAATAAATCCTTCTTCATCTAAATCCACAAATCCCTTTAAAAATTCTGTATTAGGCTTGTAACCAACAGCCATAAATAAAGCATTCGCTTCTAATTCATAAATAACATCGTCTTTTTTATTAAAAATCTTAACCAGAGAAACAGAATATTTTCCATCTACTTCTATGGCTTCTGAATTATACAAAATTTCAATATTTGGCAACTTTGCAACACTGTCTCTTAACATAGCAATAGCTCTAAGATAATCTTTTCTTACAATAAGATAAACCTTATCCGCTAATTTGCTCAAATAAATTGCTTCTGAAAGAGCAGTATTACCTCCACCAATTACTGCAACCCTTTTCCCTTTGAAAAGATGCCCATCACAAATAGCACAAACAGAAATGCCCTTATTCCAAAATAAATCCGAATTTTTAAGAGTTTCAAGTTTTTTAGGTTTTGATCCCACAGCAATAATAACAGCTTTACTTTTATAAATATAATTTTCTGTATAAAGATAAAAAATATTATTCTCCCTTTTTATAGAAAAAACAGTTTCGGGAAAAGCTTTGGCCCCAAGATTTACTGCCTGCTCTCTCATATTTAACATCAATTCTCTACCACTTATTCCATTTTTAAAACCAGGATAATTGTAAACTTCTGTGGTTGTTGTAAGCTGCCCCCCAGGTTCTGGGCCTTCTAAAATAGTAACTTTATAATTACTCATGACAGAATAAATTCCAGCTGTTAATCCTGCCGGACCAGATCCTATAATTATTACATCTTCAACAAATTCTATCTCTTTTTGGGGTAAATTTTTAGTTTTTATCAGATTTGTATCAATAGTTTCAAATTCTAACATATCAAACTTAAAGCCTCGCCTAAAAATTTTAATATTCAATACTTAAAAGCGACTCATAAGTTTATTGATATTAATCTCAAAAACAGAACACGGAATAAAAATGCCAAAATTATTTAAAACATAAGGTGAAATTTCACCAAAACTACCTATATCAAAGCCTTTAATCAAAATATCTGCACCTCTACCATTAATATAAAAAGTAACCTTTGATTCTCTTAAATGAATTTCAATATTCAAATAATAAAAAAGCGTTGCAACAAT
Source organism: Borrelia maritima (assembly GCF_008931845.1). NCBI lineage: Bacteria > Pseudomonadati > Spirochaetota > Spirochaetia > Spirochaetales > Borreliaceae > Borreliella > [Borrelia] maritima. Next base: position 524,255 of record NZ_CP044535.1, on the reverse strand, counting down.
TGAATTAATTTCATTAAAAGAAATTTCTTTCCCTGACATTAAAAAAGCTAAATTTGTAAAAGTACTTGTTCCTTCAATAGTATCCAAATCCTTTAAAGCTACTTTGCCAACTTCAAAAATTTTATGTGGATAAGGAAAATTAGAACTAACACTTTCTGATTTTAATAAATTAGGAATTATTGATGCCCTAATATATTCATAATTCTCCGTCATTGGGTTAGATACTTTTAAAAAATTGTGATCATTAATATTCATTTTATCAATAAAATCTTTCTTAGAACCCATGTAATTGTAAACCATCTCTTGAAATCCCATGCCCACCATTAAATTCCTAAGATTTCTTGAAAACTCTTCCAAAGGACTAAGCCTTCCAACTACAAAAGCCTTGGGAAGTTCTGGCTGAAAGCTTGAAAGACCTTCTCCTATCATTACATCTTCAATTACATCAACCTCATGAAGAAAGTCATTTCTATAAAAAGGTGGAATAACATAGTTTTTCAAATCTCTAGAATAAGAATTTACTCCCATTTTTTTTAAACTAAGGCAAATACTCTCTAATGTTAAATTATTTCCAAGCAGCCTATTAACATTTTTCACACTAAACTCTATTTCTTCTTGAAAATAATAAGGACATACTAATTCTTCAAAATCTAAACCAAAAGAGTCCCCAAACACAGTTTTTACAGGGAAAATTTCAAAGCCCATATCATAAAAATCACAAGCTACTACAGATAACGCTAACAAAGTTGCTTCAAAATCAATACCTGTAACTTCAACAAATACATTAGTATCACCAACCTTTAAAGATCCAATATTTTTAGAATTAATTATTGGGGGATAAGAAACTACATTATTATTCTTATCTAATAATAACGGATACTTATCAAAATTCTTGATAATATAAGAATATTCCAATCCTTTGGGATGCTTTTCATTTATTTCTAAAAGAGAAAGTTCACTATCCATACCCAAAGGAACAAACTTGTAATTAGGAGATGAAGCAACATAACTTATTGGAAATTCAATAAAATCAGAATTATACATTCCCATTGCAACTCTTTTTCTCTTTTGTCCGTAACTTTGACAAAGTTTTTCTTGAAATTGAATTAGTGCTTCAAGCATTTCATCATTAGTAATTAATCCTTTTGCTAAAAATCCAAAAATAAATGGTCTGATCTTAGACATTTTATTATCTACTAAAATTTCCCCATAACACTTTTTAAAATCGCCCTTTTTTGAAAAAAAATCATAACAAGGCATCTCTCCAAAAAGATACATATTTATTTGACGAGCAAGTCCAGTATAAGACCATAAATCGGGTCTGTTTGTATCATTAAATTCTATTTTAATTTTTCCTGAACTTTCATCAAACCCATCGAATTCTGCTTTAAATGGTTCTAGTAATTCTGAAATCTCTAAATTTGTTAAATTTTTTCCTATTTTATCTAAAAAAAGATTTTTATAAATTTCTACCTTCGGCATTTTATATTTCCTCGTCTTAAAATAACATCACCAATATCATGAGTAAAAAGATCTCTCAAATCATTTAGACCCAAATGCATTAAAGCCATTCGATCTATTCCAATACCCCAAGCGATAACAGGAAGATCAATGCCTAAAGGCTTTGTAACTTCTGGCCTAAAAATTCCACTTCCTCCAAGTTCAAACCAACCAAGTACGGGATGCTTTACATGTATTTCGATCGAAGGTTCAGTAAAGGGGAAATATGCGGGGACATATTTAACTTCTGTAGCACACGCAAGCTCTTTGGCAAAAATTTCAAGAAGCCCCAACAAAGTTTTAATACTAACATTGTCCTCAATAACAATCCCCTCAGTTTGATAAAAATCGACTCCGTGAGTTGCATCTACTTGATCATATCTAAAACATCTAATAACTCCAAAATATCTACCTGGATTTTTGGCATTCATTAATTGCTTTGCAGAAAGAACAGTCCCTTGAGTTCTTAAAACTAATCTCTTAGAAAGATCTTCGCTAAAACTATATCTCCACCCTCTTGAACCTGTTGTATATCCTGTTTCATGAGCTAATTTTACATTAGAAAAATAAGGCTCGGGTAAAAATTTTTGCATATTAGGATCTGAAATGTAATAAACATCCTTAATGTCACGAGAAGGATGAAATTGGGGCATAAAAAGAGCATCATTGTTGAAAAATTCTGTTTCCACTAAAGGGCCGTCAAACTCTTGAAAACCAAGACTTACCAACTTGTCTTTAACTTTAGAAATATAATCTAAATAAGAATTAAAGCGCCCAATAAAAATTTTAGCTGATGGGATATGAATATTGTAAGCCCTAAATTTTTTATTCTCATACGTTTTATTTTTTAAGATTTCGGGAGTAAGCTTAGTAAGTTCATCTCCTGTCAATTTATTTTTCATTAAAAAATTTTTTACTTCTAATCCAAAGCTAGATAATCTAAACCTTAAATCAAGTTTTTCTATTATTTTAAAAAATACAGAATCTGCTCCCTTTTTCTTAGAAAAATTTGATATTAATAAAAGCTCTTCAGTTGTCAAACTTTCTCTAAGAAGATCGTTACTTTTTGCCCTTTCTAACAAGACACGTATTTTTTGATAATTGGCGTCAATACCATCTAAACAATTTACAACAATCTGTTTATTTAAATCAAGAGAAAGAATCCCCTCTTTTAACAAATTGCCAAACGCTTTTCTCACTTCTTTAACATCAAGATCAAGCTCTAAGTCTAAATTTGAAGCTAACACTACCTTTTGAGAAACCAGATTTATTATTTTTTCCTCAACAAATCCATCTCTTAAAACACTAAGTCCCCTTTCTGTTGCTTTATAAAATACATTTAATTTCCTATAAACCTCTTCAATAACCTTTCTAGAATTTAACCATTCAATTGTTTTATTTGCCTGACCTTCATTAAAGCCTAATCTTTCAATAATAATTGAAGCAGAAATATTATCATCTTCCTCATTGTTTAAAATTACTTTCATCTCAAGAGGATGTAATGTTTTTATTAAATTTAAATCTACACTCATAAATATAACCCTTAATTACCCTTGTTGCTTACACCAAGCTCTAAAATGAGTTCAACTTCCCCAATAGATAATTTAGTCGCTCTAGAAATCTCTTCAGCGCTCCATCCTTGCCTCATCAATTTTATTACAGAATTCCTAACAGTTTCATTATTAAGACCAACATTATCTTGATATTTAGAATCTGTTTTAACAAGAATGCCAAGAGTTTTTATTCTCTCTTCTGCTGCAATATTTAAATTTTCTAACCTTGTCTCAGACTTTACTACCTTCTCTCTAATAGTTAAAGTATTTTTCAATCTATTTTCAATATCTACTAGTATTTCCTTTAAATTCTGAGCATTAGTCAACACTTCTTCTGACAGCCCTTTGTTTAATAAGAGATTTGAAACAACATTTTCCATATCCTTGAGATTGTCCTGAAACTTAACGCTCTCCTTACTTAAAGAATTAAATCTTTTCTCAATTTCATTTATTAAATCAAAGTTCTTATCAACAGATTCTATAGTACTCTTTAATATACTCTCTTTATTGCTAATTCTTTCATAATTATCAAGAATAGTTCTCTGTTCATCAGCTATTTCTTTTATTTTAGCTTTATAAATTTGCACTTCATCATAAGATTCAATTAAACTCTTATATCTACTATCAAATGAAGAGTAAAATTCAAAAAATTTATTAAAATCATTCTTAATAGCTTTAACTGATTCCTGTTCTAACTTTAACTCATTAAAAGTTTCAATAATACCTAATGTTTCTTTTTGAATATTATAGAATTCTTTGTTAACGTTTTCAAAATTATTTTTATATTCCTGAGCAAGATCTATTTCCTTTTGTAAAGTTTTCCATAATTTTTCCAACTTGTCTTTAAGAGAATAAGCCTCCAAAAATATCGAATTATTTTTTTCAAGTTCAGCATCTAGTTTTTTAAAATTTTCAATTTGGAAATTTATTTTATCATAACTATCTTCAAACTCTTTTCTCAAATCAAATTTGTATTCAAATAAATTGTCTTTAATCTCACTAGCAAATTTATTAAATTTAATGTCATAATTTAATATTTTAGATTCCAGTTCTAAAACATTAGAATCAACTTCTTTTAATAATTCTTTACTCTTTTTCTTAAATTCAACCTCAAATTTATTAACTTGTTCTTGTAAGTCATTCTTTAAAGTTTCAATCTCCAATGTGGAATGTTTTAAACTTTTTTTAAACTCATCTTCAAGTATACTAACCTCTGATTTTATAGATTTAGAAAAAGAATTATATTCGTTTTCAATTGAAGTCTCAATATTATTTCTGTATAAACTAATTTTTTCAGAAAATTCTGAAATATCTTTATGCATTAATTCAATTTGACCTTCAAAGCTTTCTTTATCACTAGAAATTATATCAACCATTTCCCGCCTTACTCTATCAAAATTAGAAGACAAAGTTGTAAATTCATGCTCAAATTTTTGATTAAGATCAAAAATTCTATCTTCAAGATTCTTTTGCTGAGTTAAAAATTTCACTTCTGCTTGAATTAATATGTCTTCGGTCTTCTTGCTAACTCTTTCGTCTATCTTTTCTACTTTAAAATCAACAGTTTTTTCAAGATCTAAAACTTTAAGATTTAATGAATCACCAATATTTTTAAAATCAAGATGAATTGATTGTTCAATTTTTTTAGCCTCGCTTTGCAAATTAACAAAAATCTCTTCGGCCTTAACCTCAAAACCATCTTTAAAAGATTCTAAACCAACCTTAACATTTAAAATATCATTTTCAAATGATTTAATTCCAAGTTCAGCAAGATTTATTCTCCTCTCTATATCACTATAAGATTCTTCTTGCCAATTTTTTACATCATCTTTAATATTTAAAAACCAAGAATCAATAACATTTTGTCTATTATTTACAAAATCAATAAATTCATCTACTCTCCCAGTAATATTGGTTTCCATTAAAGCTATCTCACTCTCCATATCTTTTTTTTTAGAAGAAAATTCTTTGGTAAAATCCAAATAAAAATTTTCTTTATCATTTTTCATTTTTTGTTCAATATCTAAATGGAAATTTTGAATAAGCTCTGTTTTTTTTTCCAAATTTTTAGACAAATCATATTCTAAATTTTGAATTTTATCATTATATGAGGAAATAAAGTTTTCCAAAGAATATTTAAGCTCTTCGCCTCTAACTTTCAAATCTTTAAAAAAATCTTCTTCTAATAGTTGAAGGTGTGATGAAACATTGTGATAAGATTCTTCTTTTAGCCTAATAACATCTTTTTCAACATTATTTAAATCAGATTCAAGATTTTTAAGATTTTTCAGTTGAGATTCAAGTTCAAAAATCATATCTTTATTTGAATTCTTAAACTCTTCACTTAAAGTTATAATATAAGAATTTAATCTCTCTAAAAACTCATCGTACATATCAGCATACTTTCTTTCAAGCTCATCATATTGACTTAATGCTAAATTATCAATGGCTTTAATTTTATTGTCAATTTTACTCTCCAAATTCAATTGCCCTTCATTGCACCTTTCTTCAAGTTCAATATACTTAAGATTAAAATCATTAGCCATTTTATCAATACAGCCATTCACTTTGTCATTCAAACTTTCCTCTATGCTATCAAAAGTACTTTCAATAGATCTTAAAGAATCAATTCTCTTATGAATTTCATCTTCATACTTTACAATGTTATCGTTAATTAAAGAGTTTGCCTTTTTTATACAAGCCTCAAAATGATTTTTTATATTCTCTTCAACACTTACCTTAATCTCTCCAAATTGAGAATTTATAACACTGTAAGAATCTTTAATTTTGTTTTGCAATTCTTTTTCAAGCTCTAAAATATCTTTTGATCTTTGCTCTATTATTTCAAAATTATGATCCATTTCAGAAATCTTAATTTTAAAATTTTCATCATTTGTTGTAAGTGTTTTATAAATTTCATCTCTAATTTTTGAAATAGCTGCCTCACTCTCAATTAAAAATGTAGAATATCTCTCTTCAAAATTACTCTCAATAAGTTTAAATCTTTCCTTATAAAGATCGTTTAAAAATTCAGACTTACTCTCAATATTATTTTTAAGATCATTTGTTATCTCTCCAAATCTCTCTTTCGCCTGCATAATATCACTATCAATCGTTCTTCTATAATCAATTGCTTCCTCTAATCTAGATTTATAATACTGCTCAATCTCTTTAACAAACTCGCTAATTCTTGCCTCTCCATCATCTGTTAAATCTTTAACTTTTAATTCAAATTTTTCAACCTGATATTTTGATACATCAAAAGATTCCTTAAGTTTTTGAAGATTTTCATCCATGCCTTTACTAAGATTGTCTATTCTATCTGTTAATCGTCTATTTAAATTTTCAATTCCATGTATTATTTCATCTTCAAGTTTACTAGAAATATTTTCTGAATATCCTCTATAATTAGATATTACTTCATTATATTTCCCATTAATTTCTTTGTTTATATCATTAAACTTTACACTAAGAGAATCAAGAGTAATGTCTATATTAGCCTGAAAAGAGGCAATATCGGTTCTTTTGTCTTGTAGTAAACTATCAACCTCTTTAACAAATTCTTCTGAATTATTTAAAACAACAGCAAACTTCTTTGATAAATTTTCCTCAAGTTCTCTAGTCTCTTTATTGAAACGGTTCATTATATCTTGTAAAAGCTCATCAGAATATATAGTACCTTGATTTCTAAACTCATCTATTTTGTCAAGATAATAACTCTCAAGACTTTCTATAGAAAATTTAAGCTCTTTAATTTTTGTAGTTGCTTCAGAATCTATTAAATCCAGATCCACTTTGCCCGAAGACAATAAATTTTCAATTTTAACAGTTATTTCGTTTAATCTGCCTTGCCAATCACTAAGCTTGCTGTCTACTTCATTATTAATTGAATCTTTCCTATTTAAAATATCTTTAGAAATTTTATCTAAAAAATCATCAATTTGCCTTTCATTGTCTGATTTCATATTAGAGACAATTTGTAGTTTTGATTCAATAAATTCATTAAGATCAGATTTAAAATTATTTAAAATATCTTCTGATTCAATCTTGAAATCTTTCAATTTGTAATCACATTCTTCAATTTTACTTATAACAAAATTATTCTTATCATCAAATTTTTTGTTCAAATCCTCAAGCATAAATAAACTTTTATCTTTAATTACTTCTGTTTGCCTATTAATAAATTCTTTAATCTCTAATATGGCTTCATCACTTTGTGAATATGACATATCTTTTAATTCTTTATATTTTTCTATCACTAAACTCTCAATATCGCCTGTCTTTAACAAAACATATTCTATTCTATCGTTAACATCTTTTTCAAAATTCTCTATTTTTAAAGTAGCAGATGAAAGCAATTCTTCACTAGAAATCTTAATATCAAGCAAAGATTTATTTAAAGCAACAAGTTCATCTTTCCAACTACCGTGCATATCAATGGCTTTCTTTTGAATATGATCTGAAAGATCATTAAAAACACTCTCGCTAAGCTCTATTCCTTTGTCTTTTTGAATCTGAATTAAACTTAAAAATTCTTCATTTGTTTTATTTATTTGGAATTCAATATTTTTCAAATTAGCATCCATTTCAACTTGCCACTTTGAATATTGAAGCTTACTTTCTTCTAGCTGACTAACAAAAATATTTACCTCATCGTAATAACGATCCTTAAACTCTACTATATTTTTACCAATTTCATCTTTAATATTAATTAAACTAGTATTAAAATCTTGCTTTAAAGACTCTTGGTCTTTTTCAAAGATACTATAAAAAGACCCAATTTCATTTTCTAATTTTTTATTTAAATCTTGAAATTCTCTATAATTATTAATCGCTTCTTTAGAGAGTGTGTCAAATTTATCCCCATAAATTAAAGAAAACTCATCCATTTCTGCTGTTAATTTATCCGTAAAGATCTTATATTTAGATTCCATTTGATCTTCAAATTTAGAACTACTAGAATCCAAAGATTCAAAAAGAGCTTTATACTTGGAATTTAAATTGTCACTTAAATTTGAATAATTATTATTAAATCTCCCATTAATTTCTTCAAAATTAGAAATCAAATTATCATTAAGCTTAACAAGCTTGTCTTGAATATTAGAATCAACATCTAAAAGTTGAGATTCTAATTGCATTTTAATTTGATTAATATCACCTTTAAAACTTTCACTAAATAATTCAATATCTGACCCAAACTTATTTTTAAATTCAAGATATATTCCATTAGAATCATCTTCAAGCCTCTTCATCAAATCCATAGCGCCCGCCTGAACACTTTCCATTTTGGAATTCAAATCTAATAAACTAAGCTCTACCCTTTCTCTAATACTCTTATCAACTTGATCTATTTTATTTTCATAATCCTCATAAATATTTTTAAGATTTAAATCAACTTGAGATCTAAATTTATCAAAAACATCATCGACTTGCTCTTCATACTTTCCCATTTCTATTCGCATTGACTCTTCAAGTGAATTAATTCTTGAATAAACATTGTCCTTAAAAGAAGAGCTCATGGAAGAAATTTCATCATCAACTAAAATCAATTTATCCTCAAGTTTGTCTTGAATTTCCTTAGATCGATCATCAACATATTTAAAGATATCCTTAAATTTATTTTGTAATTCTTCATTCAGCCTATTTAAAATAAAATCTTCTTTTTCATTAATTTTATTTTTTACGCTCTCCATAATAAGCTCTATAGAATTTTCTATTAACTTATATTTGTTTTCATAAAAAGAAAAAGAACTTTCTATCTCTTTGCTATATTTGCCAATGTTAAATTCAACCTTTTCTAGAAAATCACTGAATTCTAAATTTAATTTCTCATTGCCCTTAACCAAAATATCCTTTTTTCTCTCTTCAATATTTGCTAAATCTTTTTCATAAAAACTAATCTGCTCATTCAAATTGTCCATTTTGGAAACAAGATCCTTAATATTAATATCAAATTTTTCCCAACTGGCAATTTTAATAGACTCGAGATTCTCTTTATTGGTTTTATCAAATTTTTCTAAAACTAAATTTAAATTTGATTCAACCGAATCAATCTGAGTATTAAATCCCTTTAATGTTTTTGAAAGTTTATCTACTATTTTCCCATCAACTTGCAATCTTTGTATATTCTCTTGGACTTTAAGGGTCATTTCATCAAGATCCTTAAGCATAGAATCATGATAAGCTATCTTTTTTTCAACCTCTGCAAAATCGTTGCTTTTGTTTTTAATTTTTTGCTGAACTTCGTCAATCCTTTTTATTATTTCTATGCTAGATCTTTGATAAGCTTCCATATCAACAGCAAGATCATTAATCTCCTTTGTCTTGTCTTCAATAAAATCTTCAAGATTAACCTTTGTAAGATCAACGAACTTTTTAATTTTATCTAATGCTCTAGAACGTTTATCATATTGTCTATAAACAAATAAAACTATTGAAACCAAAAAAAGGTTAACCAAAATAGTTACAAAATCTATCATAAAATATTTTACCCATATTCTATATATTCAAACGTATATATTCTCTTAAGTCTTTGTAATCATGAAAAATAAAATCAATCATTTTTTCGTAATTTTTTTTCTTTTTTGAGAAAAAGGCTGCTTTCATTGAAACATTTTTAGCACCCAAAATGTCATATTTATAAGAATTGCCCACATACAAAATATTATTACTACTTAAATTTAAATCCTCAATAACTTTTAAAAAAGGCGCTTTATGTGGCTTTAAATATCCAGTGTCTTCCGAGGAATGAAGAATATCCCAAAAACTGTCTTGAATCCCCAATAAATTTTCTACACGACCTAAAATAGGAAAGTCTGACATTACACCTAATTTTATCCCCTTAAATTTAAGCCAATATATTAAATCTTTCACTCCAAAATATGGCTTAAGCTTCTTAAACTTATCGCTAAAAATCTGACTGTAATATATTTTATTTAATAAAAAAGCACACCAATTTTCATTAAGATTTAAATGCTTAGAAAGCATTTTAACCTGAAGAGAAAATAGTTCATACCTATTTGAAGGCGAAAACTGATTATTTTGCAAAATTCGTATTTCTTTTCTAATCTGTTTAAAAGCTAAAAAAAACTTAACATTGGTTAAAAATTCAAAAAACATTAATTTATTTCTATCCACCTCAGGATACAAGGTGCCATCTAAATCAAATACTACAGCTTTAATCATGACGATTGATTATTCGCCTTTATTGGTATAGGCACTATAGGCAAATTCTCAGGAATCTTAACTCTAACTAAATGAATATAAGATTTTGGATACCTTTTTTGAAGAGACTTGATTGAAGTCTCAGCATTAACCTCATTAACAGAAACTCTAAAAATCCTATTTTCATCAAGAAATGGAAGAAACAAAACAACATGCTTATGGAGTATCATGCTTGATGAATCGTTAACACCTGTGTTAATAGATCCTAAGTAAATATATCCAGGCTCATTTAAAGCTAGACTATACAATAAAAACTCTAAATTTTCAATTTTATAGCCACGATTGTCAATATAATCAAAAAACTTAATATTATTTACATCATTTTCTTTAACTTTAGATAAATTTAAATCCGCATTAATATTATTTATCCTATAGGCAATATTGCGAATCCAATCAAGACCAAAAAAAGGATCCTTATTAAATTCGTAAGTTTTAGTAAAAACATTACCCCTCACACCAATATGTCTAAGCTTAAGGTCATCAATTTTTAAAAGTCGTCCTGTCATTGATTTATAAATTGAATCCGCCACCCATTTAACAAATCCTGAGCAATTAAACCCCACAGGATCTTTTTGCAAAGATCCAGTTTCTATATGTACCATTTTGCCAGACTCATCCATTGCACCATCAACAACCTCAGCAATAGAAAAAGATGCAAAAGCTTTCCTTAAAACAATTGCCATATTAGAAATATTTTTATAAACATCAAAATACTCAGGAATAAAATACTTAAAATCAATAATTCTACTAATATAATTTATTATATTGCCAAGAGAAATTGTTGCAATCTCTTCAATCTTAAAAGGCAATTTAATATCTTTATAAATTAAAGTGTTCACTAAATAAAAATCAGCACTAGAGGAAAATTTTGCAGGCTTTATTCTAATAAACGTATCTCCCCTGTTGATAAAAAATATTTTTATCTGTTCAATGCCGGCTTTTCCAACCTTAATAACATAAGACCCTGGGAAAATATAATCCACATTCTTTTTTTTATTAAAAAAAGAATAATAAACATACCCAAAAGACTCTGCACTTGAAACTTCAATGTAATAATTTTCTGTAATCAAATGCTTTATTGGACTTATTTTTTTTTGCAAATGGCTTGAATTAAAATATTTTGAATACTTAGTCCTTATATCAAAATCATAAAAAAAACTCTCAATCGCAAAAAGATTTAGACTCTTAATTATTAAGAATAAAAATATATATTTCACTTTAAATCTCTTATTTTTTCCTTTAATTCTACTAAAATTGGAATATTTTTATATCCAATTTTACGCAAATTATTTACTAAATAATTATAGTAAGAATTTGGAAAATTTTTTATTTTATTTGCAAAAAGAACAAACTTAACAGGGTTAGTGCTAACTTGTGTAATATATTTTATTTTATGAAAAATATTTAAATGATAATCCTTGACCCATAAGTTTAACATTTTATTTAGATCTTGAGTACTAGTTTTAAGCTCAAGCTGATCTTTTAACTTAAAAACTTCTTTAAAAAGAGAATCTAGACCCATCTTTTTATGAACAGAAATTCTAAATATAGGTGCAAAATTTAAGATAGGAAAAAAAAATTTCACACGACTCTTTAAGGCTCCAAAATAACCTTTAGATTTTTCCACAAGATCCCATTTGCTAAAAACAATAATAATTCCTTTTCCCTTTTTAGTGACATAATGTGCAATCTTTTTATCCTGAGAAGTTAATTCTTCTTTAACATCAATCAACAAAAACACAATATCCACCATATCAATTACTTTTAACGCCCTATTAACAGAATAATATTCAACAATTTCATTTACTCTCGCTCTTCGCCTTATCCCAGCTGTATCAATAATCTCAAAAACTTTGCCATTTTTGGTAAACTTAGTCTTAATAAAATCTCTAGTAGTACCAGGTTGGTCTGAAACAATTGAGATTTCATTTCCAGATAAATAATTAATAAGAGTAGACTTGCCTGAATTAGGCTTGCCTATAATTCCAACTTTAATATTAACTTCATCCTCAATATTAACTTGACCAACTTCTGCTTTTAAAAAATCTCTAAGCTCAGTAATGCCTCGAGAATGAACTGCACTAACCAAAAAATAGCGCTTGAATCCTAAATTATGAAATTCATAAGCTAAAAATTCCTTATCTTTAGTATCTACTTTGTTTAAAACTAAAATTACTTTACTAGTATATTTTCTCAGCCTCTCAATAATCTTATAATCTTCAAGTAAAATTTCATTAACATCTAAAACCAATAAAATTAAATCAACTTTTTCTAAAGAGTTTAAAACCTTTTGAACAATAACTTTGCTAATCTCATCTTTTAAGATCGTAAACCCACCAGTATCAATTAATTTAAAATTAAAAGAACCAACCCTACAAACCTCTTCAACTAAATCCCTAGTAACGCCGTAAGCACTCTCAGTAATACTTCTTTTGGTATTTAAAATTCGATTAAATAAAGCAGATTTCCCAACATTTGGTCTACCAACAATAAGAACCTTTTTATAACTAAGCAAAGCAAATACACCTCTTTATTTATTCCGATATTTCCATTATAATATCAAATATTATTATTTATGCCAATTGCACGTGAGTGTTTGTATTGAAAAGAAAAAAAAAATCACCCTCAAACAAATCAGACATGCTTTTAATTTTAATTGCTATTATTTTAACAATAATTAGTGCCTTATTAATAACTAAAAATTCGCTTATAATGCATATTTTTAAAGAAAAAGATTTTGACAACAGCTTATTTGAATCAAATCAAACACAAGATAAAAAGTTAATTGAAGCTAAAAAAAACAATGATAAAAATACAAATATAAAAATACTCAAAAATGAAAGTTTTTTAATCCAGCCGCCAGAAATAAAAAAACTTGAAGAAGAACTTAAACAAAACCAAAGAAATAATAGTCTTAAAAATAAAAAATTTATTAAGCTTTATTTTATAAAAGTCACTCCAGAAGGCTATTTTTTAAGACAAAATGTAAAAAGAACTATATTCTACGACAAAAACATTCTAGAAGAAACACTAAAATCTTTAATCAAAGGGCCAAATGAATACGAGCTAAAAAATAATTTTTTAAGTTTAATCCCTATAAAAACTAAACTGTTAAACTTAAGCTTAAGTGAAGGAATTGCCAAAATAAACTTATCTAAAGAATTTTATGAAAATAGTTTCGGGATTGAAGGAATAATTAATCAAATCGCTCAAATAATCTTAACATGCCTTGAAATCAAAGGAATTGCTGGAATAATTTTAACAATAGAAAATAATCCAATAATACTTGAGGAATTAAACTTAAACTTTTCAGGAATATTAAATAAAAAAACTTTAGACAAATATTAAAATTTAATACCGCTAAGCAATTGCATAGAGCTTGAAATATTTAAAACGCTTGATCCAACAACTAAAAACATAAATTCTTGATTGCCTTTTTTGCCTTTGGTTTTTAACTTTAATATATTTTTAACTTGTAATTTATTTTTATAAAACTTTTCAATTACACTTTGCAAAATTATCTTCAAATACTTGCTATTCACAACACCATTAAAATTTTTTATATCTAAATTTAAACTTTTAAACTCAAACTGAGGCTTAATTAAAACTATAATAAAATTATCAGAAAGTTTATCTATTAAGTTTACACATATACTTATTGATGATCTAAAAGAAACATCTACAACTGCAAAATTAGGCACAATTTTAAATCCTTTAACATCAAAAATATTAGTTCTCTCTAAAACTTCAACTCTCGGATCAATCCTTAATTTATAAGAAAGTTGATTAATACCTACATCAATTGAATAAACAAAATTGGCGCCACACTGTAACAGACAATCAGTAAAACCACCAGTTGAAGAACCAACATCAACACAAATTTTATTTTTAACTTCGATCTTAAAATATTCAAGAGCCTCTAAAAGCTTATACCCCCCCCTTGACACAAATGTTTGGCAAGTATTCTCAACCAAATCTATTTTACTTGTTTTGTTTATTAAGATTTTAGGATTTTTTTCTTTATGAGAATTTACATATACACTGCCTGTTAAAATAAAAACCATTAATTCTTTTCGTGTTTTTTCTGGATATCTTTTACAAAGTACATTTAATAAATTATTTCTGAATTCTTTCAATTTTTAAAGCACAACCTGTCCTTAAATTAGAAGTAATAACAACCCCCTGTAAAATTGTATCGTCTTCTGAAACTTCAGATCTTAAAGAGGTATATTCAAGCAAGCCTTTAAGAGAAATATCAGGATTAAATCCTATTACAGAATTTAATCCCCCTGTCATTCCGACATCACTAATATAAGCTGTCCCTTTTGACAATATTCTTTCATCTTTGGTCATAATATGAGTATGTGTACCGACAACACCTGTTACAGAACCATTTAAAAAATATCCAAAACTTTCTTTTTCATAATTACTCTCAGCATGAAAATCTACAAAAATAGTTTTAACCTTATTGCTAATCATATTAACCAATTTTTTTGTGCTATCAAAAGGGTTCTTAACAATAAAATTCATATTTAAAACCCCTTGAACATTAATCACAGCAACCTTTTCATCTCTAATGGTTAAAAAACAATAACCATGCCCATCTAACAAATCTGAAAAATTATTTGGTCTTAATATATATGTTTGCTTATTTAGATAATCATTTATTTTATAATTAGAATACACATGATTACCAGTAGTAATAACATCAACACCCGATCTAAAAAGATTATTTGCTATTTCTGGAGTTATACCAAAACCATTTGAAGAATTTTCTCCATTAGCAATTACTAAATCTATTCGATATTTGTTCTTAATATTTTTAAGATTAAAAAAAACTTTCTTTAATCCACTCTCACCTATTATATCCCCAATTATCAAGGTTTTAATAGTGCTATCTTGCATATTCAATAACTCTGGTTTCACGAATAATTGTAACTTTAATTTTTCCAGGATATCTCATTTCAGCTTCTATCTTCTTAGCAATGTCCCTTGCAAGTAAAACTGACTTTTCATCATTAACCAAGACATTGTCAACAATAATTCTAACTTCACGACCAGCCTGAATTGCATAGCACTTTTGAACACCTTCAAAACTATAAGCAATGTCTTCGAGTCTTTTAAGCCTATTTATATAGTTATTCAAACTTTCTCGTCTTGCTCCAGGACGAGATGCTGAAATGGCATCTGCTATTTGAACAACAATAGCTTCAAGGCTCTCAGGTTTCACTTCATTATGATGAGCAGCAATAGCATTAACAACAATTTCGCTCTCTCCACAACTTTGAGCAAGTTCAGCCCCAGTAATGGCATGCCCCTCGCTATTTTCAGAAATACTTTCCATCCCTTTCCCAATATCATGTAAAAGACATGCTCTTTTTACTACAACAGGATCTAATTTCATTTCTTTCGCTAAAATTTCTCCTATTATAGCCGTTTCTTTAGAATGGCTTAGAACATTTTGACCATAACTACTTCTAAAATAAAGCCTTCCCAGCCCTCTAATAAGTCTCTTATCAAGCCCATGTATATTAAGATCAAAAACTACCTTTTCACCTTCTTCTTGAATAATACTATTTATTTCATTGGTAACATTATACACAACTTCTTCAATCCTAGCAGGGTGAATTCTACCATCTGTAACAAGCCTTTCTAAAGTTCTCTTGGCAAGCTCTTTTCTTATTGGATCAAAACAAGATATAACAACAGCTTCAGGCGTATCATCAATAATAATATCGGCTCCTATTAAAGTCTCAAGGGCCCTAATATTACGCCCTTCTTTACCTATAATCCTACCTTTCATCTCATCATTGGGCAATTCAACAGAAGCTACTGTAAACTCCGAACTTACCTCTGTAACAATACGCTGCATGGTAGATACTAAAATATCTTTTGCGACCTTATCTGCTAATAACTGGGCTTCTTGCTCACTTTTATTGATAATAACTTGAGCATCTCTTCTAGACTCATGTTCAATTTTTTCAATTACAATTTTTCTTGCGTCCTCTCTTGTAAGACCAGAAATATTCTCTAACCTCTTAATAAGATCGGCCTCTTTTTCTCTTATTATTTTTTCTTTGTGTTCAAATTCTTTAATTTTAAAATCAACTCTGGATTGCTGTTTATCAAGAGCAGATATTCTCTTATCTAAAGTTTCTTCTCTTTGTAATAATCTTTTTTCTAGATTAACAATCTCATTTTTTCGATCTCTTATATCCCTATCTTGCTGGTTTTTTTCTTTAAGCATTTGAGATTTTGCATTAGCAATAATTTGCCTTCTTTCATTTTCTATCTCTAATTTTGATTCTACCCTTACTTTTGTCAGATTTTTTTCTAAATCTAATAAAGACAATCTACCTAAAAAAACTTTTACTAAAAATCCTAATATAAAGCCAGCAAAAATAGAAGAAAAAATAATATATATCATATCATTTAACTCCTATGCTGTT
Source organism: Borrelia maritima (assembly GCF_008931845.1). NCBI lineage: Bacteria > Pseudomonadati > Spirochaetota > Spirochaetia > Spirochaetales > Borreliaceae > Borreliella > [Borrelia] maritima. The sequence continues at coordinate 507,529 of NZ_CP044535.1, read as the reverse complement.
TAAAAACAATTTAAACTTTATCTTTAAAACAGTGTGCTAAAATTACTAATTATTCAACTTTTAAAGGCTTTTCGACTAATTCTAAAATAGCCATTTCAGCCGCATCTCCATATCTTTTCCCTAATTTAATCACCCTAGTATACCCACCACTTCTTTGTCTAAAAACAGGAGAAATTTTGGTAAATAGCTTATTTAAAATATACTTATCATGTATAAATTTTGATAATTCTCGTCTATTATGCACAGTATCAACTTTTGCCTTTGTAATTAATCTTTCAGCAAATCTTTTAACTTCAAACAATTTTACCTTAGTAGAAGAAATTTTTTCATGTTTTAAAAAAGAAATCACCATATTCTTTAAAAGTGCCCTTCTATGGCTAGATTTTCTACTTAATCTATTAAAACCCAATTTTGTTTTCATGAAACACCCTAAATTCTCCTTTTATTCAGATATTTTAACATTCTTGCTCAATACAGATAGAGCATCTTCTTTAGACATTCCTAAAAATAATCTATAAGAACCAAGTTTTTCGATTATCTCTTCTAAGCTTTTTTTCCCAAAATTTCTCGCTTTAGAAAGATCTTCTGCATTTTTGCTAATAAGCTCTCCTAAAGTTCTCACATTTTCTTTAGCTAAACAATTTAAAGATCTGACTGACAAATCTAATTTTTCAATACTCATATCAAGTAAGTTAGAACTTTCTGATTTTGATTTTTCAAAAGATACATTAACATTATCTTCAAAATCTACAAGAGGAAACAAAAACTCTCTTACTGTTGATGCTGCCTTTTTTATTGCATCTTTGGCAGAAATAACGCCAGTAGTCCAAATTTCCATTACAAGCTTGTCATAATCTGATCTTTGACCAACCCTAGTATCTTCTACAGAATATGAAACTTTCTCTATAGGAGAAAATATAGAATCTAAAGCAATAACATTAACTTCTTCTAAATATTTGGAATTTTGCTCAGAAGACACATATCCTCTGCCATAATTAATTTGAAATTCAAAATCTAAATTCACATCATGTGATAAAGTGGCTATAACCAAATCTTTATTAAAAACTTCAACCCCATCTCTTTCAAAATGAGAAGCTTTCAAAACATTGGTATCTTTACCATTAACACTAAAGCTTATTATCTTTCTTAGCTCTCCTTCTCCCAATTTCAAATGGATATTTTTAATATTTGCAATGACCTCAAGAGTATCTTCAGAGACTCCAGGAATCAAATCAAATTCACTTGAAACAATCTTGGAAGAAGAGTCTTTGTTGTTAGATTGAACTCTCATAGCAGTAATAGCATACCCTTCAATAGAAGAAAGCAGCACACGCCTTAAAGTATTTCCTATAGTAATCCCAAAACCTCTTTCAAAAGGATATATCGTAAATTTACCATAAGATCCATCATCTTGGCCTTTTAAAAATTCAATTTTTTCAGGTATAGTGAAATCTTTCAAAAATTTTTCCGTAGGCATCATAACTCCTTCTAGCTAAACTCGTCTGGTTTTTTTTGGTCTACATCCATTATGGGGAATGGGGGTAATATCGGAAATTGATTTTATAGTCATACCAATCGAACCAATAGCTCTTATTGCAGACTCTCTACCAATACCTGGCCCTTTTATATATACATGAACATAATTAATTCCAAAATCTCTCACTTTATTTAAAGCAGATTCCGCTGTCATTTGAGCAGCATATGGGGTTGACTTTTTAGCTCCTTTAAAACCCATCCCACCAGCACTTGCCCAAGCCAAAGCATTTCCCTTTATATCAGATACAGTAACTATAGTATTATTAAAAGTAGCTTGTATATAAACGTTTCCCTCTCCAATATTTCTTTTTATTTTTTTTTTATTACTAGTTGATAATTTTGCGCTCAACTTGCCCTCCAAATCTTAAAAACTATTTTATTTTATTTGCTAGCTATTTTCTTATTAGCTACAGTCTTTCTTTTTCCTTTTCTAGTTCTTGCATTCGTTTTAGTTCTCTGCCCCCTTAAAGGCAATCCTTTTCTATGCCTAACGCCCCTATAACATGCTATATCCATAAGTCTTTTTATAGACATAGCAACCTCACTTCTAAGCTTTCCTTCCACAACATAATCACTTTCAATTACCTTCCTAAGTCGATTAACCTCATCATTATCTAAATCTCTAGCAATTTTGCTTGGAGAAATACTTGACCTATCGCAAACTTCTAAAGCTCTTGTTCTACCTATACCATAAATAGAAGTAAGCGCTATTTTTAATTGTTTATTACTTGGCAAATCTATTCCTGATATTCTAGCCATCTTATTCCCTCTAATCTTTACTTTTGTCTTTGTTTGTGCTTCAAATTATTACAAATAATTCTTAATACACCTTTTCTTTTTATAACTTTACATTTTTCACAAATTGGCTTTACACTTGCCCTAACTTTCATAGTCAAACACTCCTAAATTTTTTGCAAAAATGCATAATTCTTTTTATTTCCATGAGAAAATCCTTGAGTTTTTAAATAAGCATCAATATGAATTAATGTATCAAGAGCAACTCCTACCATAATAAGCAAAGAAGATCCTCCCATTATTCTAGAAACATCATGTGGAAATCTAAAAATATTTTGCACTAAAAATGGAATAATTGCAATAATCGACAAAAAAATAGATCCTGAAAATAAAGTTTTATTCATAATTTCATCCAAATATCTTTCCATCTCATCAGATTTTATTCCAGGAATAGTTCCCCCATTCTTACGAATATTATTGCTTATATCTTTAGGACTTAATTGAATCTTAGAATAAAAATAAGTAAATCCAATTATTAAAATCACATTTAAAAAAGTATAATAAAATCCGCTAGGCCTTAAGTATGATAAAATTTGTCTAGCTATAGAAGAGGTTTCTGCAAAACCACTTAAAATTTGTAGAGGCAAAGTAATTAAAACAGAAGCAAAAATAACAGGCAAAACGCCCGATGGATTCAATTTAATCGGTAAATATGAACTAACCGTACTAGTAGAATTTGCTCTAGCATAATGAATAGCAATTCGCATTTGAGCCTTATATTCGTATATAATTAAGATAATAACTAAAATAAATATACTTATAACAAGTATTACAAAAACAGGATTAATATTTTGAGAAGGATCCTGCATGCTTTGAAATAAGTTAAACAAAGCTGCTTGAAGTCTAACCACTATTCCAGAAAAAATTATCAAAGATGTTCCATTACCCACGCCTCTTTGATTAATCTGTTCTCCAAACCATAAAAGGATAAATGTTCCTGCAGTAACTGTTAAAATAGCAATAAATATATATCTATAAAAGGGAATAGTAACAGCGCCCGGAATACCTTTAGCATAAAGACTTGTTGCATACCCTTGAACTACAGCTGCAAGTATTGTTAAATACTTTGTATATTTTTTAGTCTTTTGTCTCCCACCATCACCTTCTTGCATTTTTTTTAAAGAAGGAAACGAATATACAAGAAGCTGTATAATAATAGATGCTGAAATGTAGGGGCCTATACTAAGCATAAATATAGAAAAATTACTAAAAGCTCCGCCTGAAAAAAAATCAAAATAATTAGCAATTGAAAAATCTGATTGCGACTTAAAATAACTTTTAAGCGCTAAAGAATCTATTCCCGGTATCGGCAAATACGAACCAACCCTAAAAAGAAAAAGAATAAATAAAGTAAACAAGAACTTATTTCTTAAATCCTTAATAGTAAATAAACTTAAAAACAATTCTTTCATTTTTATTCCACTTTAAACTAATTTAATAGTACAGCCAATTTTCATTACAAGGCTTTCAGCCGATTTAGAAATTTTAGAAACCTCCAAGGAAACTTTTTTTGTAAGCCTACCATTAGACAAAATCTTAATTCTTTTATCTTTCTTTTTTATAAGTTTATTTTCAAGCAAAGTATCATAATTGACAACTTGCCCATCCTTAAATTTTTTATCTATATCCCCAAGATTAACAATTGCATATTCCAATTTATAATCATTATTGGAGAAACCTTTACTAGGCAATCTTCTATAAAGAGGAGTCTGCCCACCTTCAAATCCAAGTCTTGGCGAAGTATTTCTTGCTTTTTGGCCTTTTTGCCCTCTCCCAGAAGTTTTACCAAGTCCTGAACCTGGACCTCTACCAACAATTTTACGTCGCTTATTTGCTCCTTTAGGCTTGAACAAGTTAAACATTGCTTACCTCGCTTAATAAAATCATATTAATACTCTTGTTAAGCATGCCCTTAATAGATTCATTTAAAAAATGCACCTTTTTATCGCCCATTTTATTTAAACCTAATGCTTTTAAAACTTTAACCTTCTTATCTAATTTTCCAATAAGACTTCTTACAAGACAAACTTGTACATTTATATTGCTTTTGGAAATAATTTCCTTATTCTTTTCCATTCTTCTAATAAAACATTTATTCTTAGACCTGGCCCTTGAAGCATTAAATCTAGCTTTCTTTAATTGTAATCTCAATTTCCTTTTAATCATACATTAACCCCATAAAGTTTTCAAAGTTTTTCCTCGCATCTCTGCTACTTTCTCAGCATCCAATACCAAATCAAATGCCTTAAAAGTTGCCTTCACTACATTTATAGAATTATTAGAGCCAAGAGACTTGCTCAAAATATCATGGACTCCTAAAGCCTCCATTACAGCACGAACAGGCCCTCCTGCAATAACACCAGTACCATGCGTAGCTGGTTTAATTAAAACTTTAGCTTTTTTAAAGCAACCAATAACCTCATGTGGCAATGTTCCTTTTCGAATAGGAACAAATCTTAAATTTTTCCTAGCACTTGTTAAACTTTTTTTTATTGCATCACTAGCATCATTGGCTTTACCAAATCCCCAACCAACACACCCTTCTCCATCTCCAACAACCATAAAAGCAGCAAAAGAGAATCTTCTACCACCCTTAACAACCTTAGTAACTCTATTGAGTGATATTAACTTTTCTATCTGCTTTCTCTGAACCTGAACATCTACCATAAATACACTCCCTTAAATATTAATACCAAACTCTCTCAAAGAAGTTGCAAAACTTGCAATAACTCCATGATACTTATAGCCATTTCTGTCAAAAACAAGATTATTTATATTTTTTTCTTTAAGTCTTTTAGCAAGAATTTCCCCAAGTTTTCTTACATCATCAATATTTTTATTTAATTTAAGACTTTTTTCAATAGTAGAAACACTTACAATAGTATGTCCCTTACTATCATCTATAACTTGCGCATAAAAATATCTATTTGATTTAAATATAGTAATTCGTGGCCTGCTAGCTATCCCAAGCCCTATTTTGTTCTTTATTCTTTTTTTACGCCTAAGCTTTCTCTGCTCTGCTTCTTTTATTTTTTTCATAACTATTAACCCAAAGACTTATTTTTTTACACCAGATTTTCCAACTTTTCTTCTAATAACCTCATTATCATACTTGATACCCTTTCCTTTATAGGGCTCTGGTTTCTTTAAACTTCTAATCTCGGCAGCAACCTGACCAACCTTAAACTTGTCTATTCCTTCAATAGAAATTTTAGTATTCCCGTCAAGCTTTATACTAATGCCATCTGGAATAACATATTCAAACTGAGTTGAATAGCCAAGGCTTAAAAAAAGACTATTGCCTTGTTGCTCCGCTCTATACCCTATCCCATTTATAGTAAGAGACTTAGAAAATCCTTCAGTCACTCCTTTTATCATATTAAAAATTAAACTTCTGTAAAGACCGTGATAAGCTTTTGCTTTTTTATCATTTAAATCCCTACCAACAATAACACTACCATCCTCAACTTTAACGTTAATACTATTTTTTATATCTTGAACTAATCTTCCCTTAATTCCCTCAACTATTACCAAATTATCTTTAACATCAATCTTAACAGCATCTGGAATCTTTATGGGAAGCCTTCCAATACGTGACATATATCCCCCTATTTTAAACTACCAAACTGAGCAAATCAACTCACCACCTATTTTTTTATCTTTAGCTTCCCTGCCGGTAATAACACCTTGAGAAGAAGATACGATTAATATTCCATATCCATTCTTTATTCTTGGCATATTTTTATATGAAGAATAAATTTTTCTACCAGGAGTAGAAATGGCATCTATTTTATTTATAACAGGATTTCTTTTGTTGTCGTACTTTAACAAAACCTTAATAAAGGCAAGTCCTTCTTTTTCTAAAAAATTAAAATCCTTGATATAACCCTCTTCTTTAAGAATGTTTAATATTGATTTATTCATATTAGACATCTTTAAATCTACAGACCCATGCTTAACTCTGCTTGCATTCCTTAATTTAGTTAGCATGTCTCCCACTGAATAAGTAATCGCCATAAAATCCCCTTACCAACTTGATTTTGAAACGCCAGGAATTAATCCCTCAGAGGCGTACTTTCTAAAACATATTCGGCACATACAAAAATCTCTCAAATATCCTCTTGGACGACCACATAATTTACATCTATTATTTTGCCTTGTCTTATACTTAGGCTTTCTCAAAGCCCTAATAACCATTGATTTTTTAGCCATATACCTTACAAATCCCTTTAATTACTAAACGGCATTCCAAATTTCAAAAGCAAAGCTTTGCTTTCTTTGTCATTTGAAGCTGTTGTTACAATTGTAACATTCAAACCAGATATTCTCTCTATTTTATCATAGTCTATCTCAGAAAATATTATTTGCTCCGTTATCCCAAAAGAATAATTTCCATTACCATCAAAAGCATCCCCATTGATTCCCCTAAAATCCTTAACTCTGGGCAATGCTAAATGAATAAGCTTATATAAAAATTCATACATTACATTACCCCTAAGTGTAACTTTAGCACCTATTTCTTGCCCTTGCCTAATTTTAAACCCAGCTATTGCTTTTTTAGCTTTTGTCTTTACAGCCTTCTGGCCAGTAATTTGAGAAAGCTCTAAAACCGCAGAATCTAGCAGCTTCTTATTCCTAACAGCCTCACCAACACCCGTAGAAATTACTATTTTCTCAAGCCTGGGAACTTGCATTATAGATTTATATTCAAATTCTTTAACAAGATCTTTTACAACGGTATCTTTATAATATTTCTTCAATTCAGGAATATAATTCATAAAACCTATACCCTCTGTCCATTTTTTTTAAGATATCTTATTTTTTCATTATTTTCAAATCTAATACCCAATCTTGAAGAAGTTCCTTTGATAAATATCATAACATTTGAAATATCTATAGCAGCTTCCTTATCTATTATCTTGCCTTTTTCTTGGGGTGTCCTAGCTTTAATAACTTTTTTAACCATATTGCAAGATTCAACAATAACTTTATTTTTTTTCCTATTTATACTAGCAATCTTGCCTATTTTCCCCTTATCTTTTCCAGAAAGAATTTTTACGCTATCACCTACCTTAAATTTTGTCTTCACAAAACCCCCTTTTGCTATATCACCTCTGAGGCTAATGATACTACCTTCATAAAATTAGCATCCCTAAGTTCTCTTGCAACAGGCCCAAACACCCTTTTACCCCTAGGACTTAAATTAGCATCAAGTATAACACAAGCATTATCATCAAACCTAACATAAGTTCCATTTTTGCGTCTTACTTCTTTAGAAGTCCTAACAATCACAGCTTTATAAACATCTCCTTTTTTAACAGAAGAATTGGGAATTGCTTGTTTTACTACAATAGTGATTATATCCCCAATTTTGGCATAACGCCTTTTACTACCACCAAGCACTTTAATGCATTGAGCCACCTTGCCGCCAGTATTATCAGCAATTGTTAAATAAGTTTGCATCTGAATCATAATCAACCTCCTTTAGAAAAATCAAAGTTATTTCAATTTTTCTAAAACCTCAACAAGAGACCATCTTTTATCTTTACTAATAGGTCTAACTTCAATAATTTTTACCTTATCGCCAACTTTTGAAACTTCCTTTTCATCATGAGCTTTAACTTTCTTGCTAACTTTTAAATACTTATGATAGATTGGATGCATCTTTCTTTGAACAATTTCTACTACTATAGTCTTAGACATCTTGTCACTAACAACTTTACCAATTAATTCTTTTTTATTTTCTCTTGCCATACTTAAACCTTTCTAATGCCTAATTCATACTCACAAATCATTGTATTAAGCCTTGCAATATCACGCCTAATCTCTCTTTTCTTTAAAGGGTTTTCAACATGACCTACAACAGATTTAAATCTTAAATCTAAATATTCTTTCTTTAATTCTAGCCTTTTAGCCTTCATGTCCTCAAGAGTAAAATTCTTAAAATTTTTCAACATAATTACCTCAAATCTCGCCTTACAACAAACATGGTTTTTACTGGAAGCTTAGAGCTCGCAAGTGACATAGCCTCTTGAGCAAGCTCCTCCACAACCCCGGCCATTTCAAACATAACAGTGCCAAGCTTAACAGGAGCATTCCAATGATCAACACCACCTTTACCCTTGCCCATTCTAGTCTCAGCTGGTTTTTTAGTATAAGGAATATCTGGAAATATCCTTATCCAAACTCTTCCGCCTCTTTTTATTTTACGAGTCATTGCAATACGAGCGGCTTCAATTTGACGAGCAGTAATAAAATTTGTTTCCAAAGAAACAAGTCCATATTCACCAAAAGAAATTTTATTGCCCTTTTGGGCCTCTCCGGACAATCTTCCTCTCTGCTTTTTTCTATATTTAACCTTTTTTGGACTTAACATCTAATTACCCTCCAATATTCTGCTCATCAGAGTCAACTCTTCCTTTTGGAAAAGACACACTAGATTTATTTAAAAGACTAGCTTCATTTTTAGATGATCCATCTTTTTTATTTAAAAATCTAGCTTGCTTTTCACTGGCCTTCTCTCTATTATTTAAAATTTTATCAAAATTTTTAACAGCCTCACCTCTTTCCCTAAAAGGCTTTCTATTTATTACCTGACCAGCATCAGAATTAGTTTGCCTTCCTAAAACTTCACCTTTAAATAACCAAACTTTAACTCCAATGATCCCATAAGTAGTTTGAGCTTCGGAAAACCCATAATCTATATTAGCTCTAAGAGTATGTAAAGGAACACGACCCTCCTTAACTTCAAAACTTCTTGCAATCTCAGCTCCACCAAGTCTCCCGGCAATCTTAATTTTTAGACCTTGAGCACCTTTTAACATAGAAGTAGAAAGGGCTGATTTTAAAACTTTCCTATAAGACACTCTATTTTCTACTTGTTTTGCAATCCCATTAGCAATAATTTGAGCATCAAGCTCTGGCCTTTTAACCTCTTTGATCTTAATACTAATCTTTTTAGAAATTTTTTTAGCTAACAATTGACCAAGCCTTTCAAGATTAGAACCTTTAAGCCCTATTACAGAACCGGGTCTTGGAGTAACAATTACTACTGTTACTTTTTGAGGATTATTTCTAATTATTTCTATATCAGAAATATCAAATTTAATCCCCTTGAGAAAATTCATAATTTCTCGTCTTATTAAAAAGTCTTCATGAAGAATTGTAGAATACAATTTTTTATCAAAATACCATTTTGATTTCCAATCCTTATTAATTTTTACCCTTAAGCTATATGGATGTACTTTTTGACCCATACTTTATCCTTTCATATCTCTTTTTTCATCAACTTCAACAAAAATATGACAATTTCTATTAACAAGCCTATCAGCCCGACCTCTAGCCCTAGGCCAAATCTTTTTACGACGACGCCCATCATCAACCATAACTACTTTAACAAATATCATATCCTCGGAAAGATTTTTATTGTGATACATTGCATTTGATGCTGCTGATTTAACAACTTTTTCTAAAAGCTTGGCTCCTTTATTAGGCATAGAACAAAGCACTGCAATAGCTTTAACATAAGACTCGCCCCGTATATTGTCAGCTAACGGCCTAACTTTTTTTGGAGAAGAAGGCAAATTTTTACCCCTTGCTGTATATCTTCTATTTACCAACATAACTACTTTACTTCCTTCCCTTTTTATCTGATTTAGCATGCCCTCTAAAAATCCTTGTAGGTGAAAACTCACCAAGCTTATGCCCCACAAGATCTTCAGTAATATAAATAGGTATAAAAGTCTTTCCATTGTAAACAGATATAGTAAGACTTACCATTTCAGGAATTATTGTTGAAGATCTGGAATAAGTTTTAATAACAACCCTTTTATCACTTCCAAAAGATGATAAAACTTTTTGATAAAGACTCTTTTCTATAAAAGGTCCCTTTTTAATAGATCTTGCCACTATGCTCTCCTAATTATTTCTTCTTTTAATAATAAATTTATTTGAATATCTCTTCTTCTTACGAGTCTTGTAACCTTTAGTAGGCTGACCCCAAGGAGACACGGGATGACGACCCCCAGAAGTTTTCCCCTCACCCCCACCATGCGGATGATCAACAGGATTCATAGCAACACCCCTAACCTTAGGCCTTCTACCAAGCCATCTACTTTTACCGGCTTTACCTATAGAAACATTAACATAATCTTCATTTCCAATTTCACCAATTGTTGCAATGCATTTCTTGAAAATCAACCTCATCTCACCAGATGACAATTTTACAGTGACATAATTCCCATCAGAAGCAAGTATCATCGCATACCCCCCGGCACTTCTTACAAGCTGCCCACCTTTTCCTATATTAAGCTCAATATTGTGAATAGTTCTTCCAATAGGAATATTTTCAAGAGGCAAAGCATTGCCAATTTTAATTGGTGCATCTGGACCACTTTCCAAAACATCTCCAACCTTAATGCCTTTAGGAGAAATAATATATCTTTTTTCTCCATCTTTATAAACAAGCAAAGCTATATTGGCACTTCTATTAGGATCATATTCAATAGAAGCAACACGAGCGGGAATGCCAAATTTATCTCTTCGATTAAAATCAACCAACCTATACTTTCTCTTATGACCACCACCTCTTCTTCTGATACTAATCCTGCCAGAAGAATCTCTGCCCGATTTAAATTTCTTACCTTTTGTTAAAGATTTTAAAGGATCATTGCCCTTGCTCAAATCATTAAAAGATAAAGTCGTCTTATAACGCAAAGAAGAAGTTTTTGGCTTGTAAGTCTTAATACCCATATTTATTTTTCTCCAAAACCACTAAAAAATATCTATTTTATCTTCCTTTTTGAGATAAACATACGCCTTCTTCCATGAAGAAGTTTTCCCCTTACCTATAGGATATCCTCTTCGAGACACCACAACCTTAGCTTTACTTTTAATATTAAGTAAATTGCACGATACTGGAGTAACATTAAAAAGTTCTTTTATTGCCTCACAAACCTCTTTTTTATTTGCTCTTTTACTAACCTTAAAAACATAAGCATTAATATTTTCTCTTTGAATATTGGTTTTTTCAGTAAGCATAGGTGAAACTATTATATCATAAGCTTTCATACTCATACTCATCCTCTATATCTTTTTTATTTAATGTAAAACTCATTAAGCTTGTTAACAGCAGATTCTAGGGCTATTAAATTCTTAGCATAAAACAAATCAACAACTCTAAGTTTATCAAAAGATAAAATCTTCAAATTTCTTATATTTTTACCAGCTCTTTTGATCATCTGATTATCATTGCCCAAAAGAATAACCACCTTACCATTAATACTTGCAAAATTTTTTATTATCAAAGCAAGATCTTTTGTTTTTCCCGATTCAATATTAAAGTTCTCAATAACCTTAAAATTATTTTCATCAGAAGCGCGCAAACTTAATACAGACTTAAATGCAAGCTTTTTTACCTTTTTAGGCAATCTATAGCTATAATCTCTGGGTTTTGGCCCTAATGCTATACCTCCACCAATCCAAACTGGATTCCGCTTTGTACCTACTCTAGCTCTACCAGTTCCTTTTTGCTTCCAGGGCTTTTTAGAGCTACCTCTGACCTCTGATCTGGTTTTAGTTGAAGATGTTCCAATCCTAAGATTAGACAACTCATTTTTTATAGCATTATAAATAGACCCATGACTAATTTCTATATTAAAAACTCTGTCATCCAAATTTATAGTCCCAATCTCTTTCCCATCTTTAGAAAAAACTTTTCTTTCCATACTAAATACCTACTTTTTAGATTTCTTAACAACAACAAAAGAACCCTTAGCGCCAGGCACAGCCCCTTTTACCAGGATAGCCCTCTTTTCCTCATCAATTAAAACAACTTCAAGATTTTGAATAGTTTGTTGATTTCCACCCATTCTACCAGCCATTTTGGTTCCCTTAAATGTTCTTGCAGGAGTAGTAGCTTGTCCTGTCCCACCAAGATGTCTATGGAATTTTGATCCATGAGAAGATGGTCCACCGCTAAAATTGTGCCTTTTCATAGCCCCTTGAAAACCCTTGCCTTTAGTAGTCCCTGTAACATCTACATACTTAACTGACTTAAAAACATCAACCTTAATCTCATCTCCAGCATCATACCCATCAAGCCCCCCCTTAAGCTCTATTACATATTTTTTAGGCTCAATGTCTTTTAAGCTTTTATACTGACCTTTTATAGGCTTTGAAATTTTAGAACCCTTAAGATCAACAGAACCCGCTACAAGCGCACTATAGCCATCTCTATCAACTGTTTTCTTCCCTATAATATAATTGGGCTGAAACTCTATAACAGTAACAGGAACCACAATGCCATTTTTCTGAAATATCTGAGTCATGCCAACTTTTTTTCCAATCAATCCCAACATTAAAACACCTCAAATTCATATACTTAAAATATCATTTACTGTTTAATATCTACCTCAACACCTGCTGGAAGCTCTAATTTCATTAAAGAGTCCATTAAAGCAGAAGTGGGTTCTAAGATATCAATAAGCCTTTTATGAGTTCTCATCTCAAATTGCTCTCTTGACTTTTTATTGACATGAGGAGAACGTAAAACAGTATATTTTTTGATTTTTGTAGGCAAAGGAATTGGACCCTTAATCTGAGCCTTAGCCTTTTGAACAGCTTTAACAATAGATTCGGCACTCTGATCTAATATTTTAACATCAAAACTAAATAATCTTACGCGTATCTTATCTTTAGCAATCAATTTATTCTCCTAAACTTTAGAGAGTATTAATATATCTTTACATACCAAAGTTTTAACTTATTCTAATATCTCAAGAATTCTTCCTGAAGCAACAGTTCTTCCACCCTCTCGAACAGCAAATTCTACATTTTTATCCATAGCTATTGAAGAGATCAGCTCAACAACAATATCAACATTATCACCAGGCATAACCATTTCTTTACCTTCTAAAGCAACAACGCCAGTAACATCGGTTGTTCTAAAAAAGAATTGTGGTCTATACCCCGGGAAAAATGGTTTATGTCTACCACCTTCTTCTTTAGTTAAACAATAAATTGAGGCTTTAAACTTCTTGTGCGGAGTAATTGTACCTGGAGCTGACAAGACTTGTCCTCTCTCAATATCTTTTTTATCAACTCCTCTTAAAAGTAGACCAACATTATCCCCTGCTTGACCTTGCTCAAGAATTTTCTGGAACATTTCAACGCCAGTAACAGTGGTTTTTCTGGTTTCTTTAATACCAACTATCTCAACTTCTTGACCAACCTTAATAACGCCTCTTTCAATACGCCCAGTAGCAACAGTACCTCTTCCTGAAATAGAAAATACATCTTCGACAGCAAGTAAAAATGGTTTGTCAATATCTCTTTCTGGAAGATCAAAATAATTATCCATAGATTCAAGAAGTTCTTTAACACATTTTGTAGATTCAGGATCTTCTGGATTTGACATGGCCCCAAAAGCTGAACCCTTAATTATTGGAGTATCAGCTGAAAATCCATATTTTTCAACCAGCTCTAAAACTTCAACTTCAACAAGTTCAACAAGTTCGGGATCTGCCAAATCTAACTTATTTAAAAAAACTATTATTTTCTTTATTCCCATTCTTTGAGCAAGAAGCAAATGCTCTTTTGTTTGAGGCTCAGCGCCACTATCAGCAGCAACTAAAAGTATAGCTGCATCCATTTGAGCTGCTCCTGTAATCATATTTTTTATATAATCAGCATGGCCTGGACAATCTACATGAGCATAATGCCTATTAGCTGTTTCGTACTCAATATGTCTAGCATTAATTGTTATTCCCCTTGCTTTCTCTTCAGGTGCATTGTCAATATCTTCATACTTTAATGCTTTTGCATCTTTATTTAATTTTGAACAATAAATACTAATAGCTGCTGTTAATGTTGTTTTACCATGATCAACATGCCCTATTGTTCCAACATTCATGTGCGGTTTTGTTCTTTGAAAAACTTCTTTTGCCATGACTAACCTCCTAAATTTCACATCCTAAATAGCTACTTACATTTAATCTCTTCAAAAAATTTTTAATAAATTCATTCTTATCAAAACAAAAAATAGCTATAAATAACCAAAAAAATAAAAAAATCAATTTTTTAGAAATTGACCCGCACTGCGTGTTTTTCTAAAAAATTTTAATAGCTTTAAAATTTTACACATTTTATAAAATATAGTCAATACACTTTAACTTTTAAAATCAATTAACCTAAGCATACAATAGTATTAAAAATTAACATGAACATCATATTTATTAAAAAAAGCATAAAATACCAAATAATAACACTTTAAAAATATTTAACTAATACAGCTTAAAACATAAAATTCAAAACAATAGTAAATATTTTTGAAATCTAGTTGCCATTTAGAATTGATAAAATATCTTTATTTTATCAAAAGGGTTAACACTGGCCGCTATAAAAAATATAATAAAAATGATTAAAACTCAAAATTTTAAGCTTAAATTAATGTCAATACTTACAATTCTTATCATTACATTTATTTTTATGTCTTGTGTAAATACAAGCACAATAAAATCAAAAGAGCATACACAAGAAATTACCTATCTTATTAGCGCTATAAAAACTAATAAAAAATAGAAATAGTAAACTACAAATCCGACAACAAAAACAATCTAATAATTACCCTTAAAATAAAAATGGGGAAAATATAAATGCAAATTCATTAGCAATTTTTAAAGAAGGAAGCAAAACAGGCGAATTAATTAGAGAACAACTTAATGGATTTGAGACAAAAACTTTTCATTTGAGAACTAAAATCAACACCAAAAGAAAAAACATATTATATATTTTTGAAAAACAATAACAAAAAGAAACACTTTAAAATAGAATTAATGTTATTAACTCTACTCAAATACGCTTTATTGCAAATAAATTATTAACTTAAAAAATTAAGAAAGAATCTAAAATCTATTTAAAAAGCTAAAAACATTAAATTAATTCAAAATAAATTAATCATTTCCTTGGGTAATATATAAATATAAATAAATCTTAATTACATTTATATTTCTTAATTAAAATAGTTTTAGTCCAATAGCGAGTACAAGTAAAAGCAACTAAAATTATAATTGCTAAATAATTTGAAATTATAAAAGCATAACCTAAAGAATTTTCAATTATGCCAAAATATTGGAAAATAAAAACTACTGGAAGACGAATAAGCCACAACCTAATAAAAATAATAATCATCGCAATTTTTGTCCTACCAGACCCAATAAGTCCTCCAAAAAATACTTGCTGTAATCCATATCCAAAAGTGCCGATAGTTGTTAGTAATAAATAATTATTAGCATAATTTAAAACTTCTAAATCATCTGTAAACAGCTTCAATATAAATTGTTTATTAATAATAACAATTGAATTTATTATTAATAAAATTGCCAAAGAAATAAAAAATCCTTTTTTCAAAACCTCTCCTACCCTATTGATTTTCTTAGCACCAAGATTTTGGCCAACAATTGAAATAATTCCGGTGCCAATGCCCATAGCGGGAAGAAATAAAAAAGAAATAATGGTGTTTGTAAGTCCATAAGCCGCCAAAAATTTTGGACTAATCCCAATAACAATATAATTAAAAATAAAAAAAGACAACGAAACCATTATTTGTCCAAAAGCTGAAGGCAGTCCTAGATTAACAATTTCTTTAATAGATCTTATATCTATCGCTAAATCCTTCGGATAAATTTTCAATCCATAATTTAACTTGTAAGTCAAAAACAAATAAAAAGCAACGGTTAGTAACTTTGAAAATAAGGTGGCCCAAGCAGCCCCAGTAATGCCCATATTAAAACTAAATATTAAAATTGGATCAAGAATAAAATTAACAATATTGGCAAATAAAACTATTATCATTGAAAGAATAGTTTCTCCTTGAGCATTTAAAATATATGTAATTGAAATACTTAAAAACATAATAGGTATTCCAAAAATTGTCACATAAAAATAAAGCCTTGAAAGTTCTTTAAGCTCACCTTTTACACCCAGCAAATCCAAAAGATGCTCAATTAAAAAAAAAGCACAAATAGTAACAAATAAGGATAAAAGAAAGTTTAAAACAATAAGTTGCCCTGCATACCTTGAAAAACGAGAAAAATTCCCCTCTCCTATACACTTTGAAATCAAGGAAATGCTTCCTGTAGCCATACCCATAGCAATAGCCATAATAAAAAAATTTATAGGACCAGCAAGCGAAAGCGCTGACAAAGGCATGGCTCCAAGCTTGCCAACATAAAACATATCGGTAAGATCGTAAAAAGCTTGAATAATATTGGTTATAACAATAGGAAAACTTATTAAAAAAAGAACTTTATATAGGTTGCCATTTAATATTAACTCTCTAGTCTTACTCTTGTTTGTAGACATAAAATTTTATCCTTATCTAAAATATTTTTTTATAAAAATTTAAACTCAAATTCATTCACCAATAATAAAAAAGCATTTAATTTCAACTTTAAAAATTGAAAATTAATATGTAATATCAAAACAATTAATAGTTAATATGACTTATACATTACAATGATCAAAGCACAAATAAATTCCATTACCCGCAACACAAAAAAATCACAACTAAAATTGGGTACAATAAAAATTTAATAACGCTGACGTTAATCATAAATAAACAGTCATTAATAAAATTAAAATTATTCTTATGAATTAAAGCAGAGCAATAAAAGCCTATTTAAAATAAATAATTAATATTATAGAGACAAAAACTCAAAATTGGCAATACCTCTGCAATTTTTCTCAATCTTTCAAGATTATTTTTATATCAAGATCTTTAACCTATAAAATAAAATTTAATATTTTTAAATAAAATCCTAACAATAAAAATTAATTTAATATATTTTTATTCATAATTCAAGCTATTAATAGGTTATCTTTATTCTCTATTAAAATATTTTTCATAAATCTAAAATTACAATAAAGTCCAATGTCAAACCAAACTATAGACTTTTAACTTTTTTGATTTTTGCCCCCAAATTAATTAATTTGCTAACTACATCTTCGTATCCCCTTTCAATTTGATAAACATTTTGAATCTCGCTGCAACCTTCAGCAACAAAAGCCGCAATAAGAAGAGACATTCCTGCCCGTACATCTGGAGAAGACAAAACATTACCCTTAAGAGGAGATTTGCCCGTAACTACTACACGATGCGGATCGCAAAGCACAATTCGAGCCCCCATTTTTATTAACTTGTCTACAAAAAACATTCTAGATTCAAACATCTTCTCAAAAACAAGAACTGTTCCTTCTACTTGAGTTGCAGTAACTATAATAATACTCATAAGATCTGTTGGGAAAGCTGGCCACGGACCATCATCAATTTTTGGGATGTGCCCACCAAAATCTAACTTCACTTTTAATTCTTGTCTATCTCTTACATATACATTTTCCCTATCGTATTCGAAATTAATACCAAGTCTTGAATACACATACCTAATTAACCTGAAATGATGGGGATCTGCTTTTTTAATCTCCAATTCGCCCCCTGTCAATGCAGCAAGACTAATTAAAGATCCAACTTGCATAAAATCAGCTCCTATTCTAAATATTGTTCCACTTAATTTTTTTACACCTTTTATTTCTAAAACATTTGAACCAATGCCTAAAATATTAGCGCCCATTGAATTAAGCATATTGCATAAATCTTGAACATGCGGCTCACAAGCGGCATTCATAATAACAGTCTTACCTTCAGCAAGAACTGCGGCCATAATAATATTTTCTGTAGCTGTAACAGAAGCTTCATCTAAAAACATTTCGGTTCCAACAAGCTTGTTGGCCTTTAAAATAATTCTTCCATCCTTTGTGCTTAACTTAGCTCCTAATTTGCAAAGACCATAAAAATGAGTATCAAGGCGCCTTTTCCCAATCACATCTCCTCCTGGAAGCGCCATATCTATTCCCCCAAATCTAGAAACAAAAGGTCCCAATAAAAGTATAGAAGCCCTAATTAAATCTGTAAGAGAAGAATCTATTTCTGTTTTTACAACATTTAGAACTTTTATTTTTAAAGTATTCCCATCTCTTACAATATCTGCTCCTATATCACTTAAAATATCTAAAACGACTTTCACATCATTAATATTAGGAATATTTTCCAAAATAACATCTTCATCGGTAAGCAAAGCAGCTAAAATACAAGGTAAAGCAGAATTCTTGTTCCCACTAGCTGTAATTTGACCACCTATCTTATAACCACCTTCTACAATATAACTATGCATAACTCTCCCTCGTATATATAAAACCCCAATAAAATGAATATCAAATAATATCTATATCTTTTAAACTTGGTTTATAATCTATATATTTTCTAATAGCTTCCACAGAAAAAGAATGCCCATTATCATCGATGTCAATTAACACTCCGTTAAAACCAAGCCCCTCCCAAGATTCAATAAATCTTTGACTTAAAAATCCTTTCAAAAATTTATCTACCTCTAAACTAGGAGTATACCCGATAACACTATCCAAGCTCCCAACTCTACCTAAATCAGTTATAATAGCAGTATTGTCCAAAATTCTCAAATCAGCTGTTAAAATCCTTTTTCCAGTTCCAAGACAAGCACTAACTCTTGATTTTAAATAAAAAAACAAAGCATTAACTTCGGCCGTAGTATTTGAATCAAAAAGAACAATAATATTGTTTGTTTGCATTTTAATTCTTTGATAAAAAAAATCAAAACTATAAAAAGGATGATTAAATTTATATTTAGTTGCTCCTGTTTGACCTACAATTCTCATAACAGCCAACTTTTTACCATTAATATTATAAATAAAATAAGAATATCCTTTTAATTTTGCAGGACAATTTAAAGGTTTTAAAATAAAATTATATTTATCAAGATCATCAGACAAATCAGGTCTTGCAAAAGCATTTTCACCTAATGTTAATACATCAACTCCATACTTTCTTAATAAAAAGGCATGTTTCTTGCCAAGACCCCTTAAACCTGTAGTAAAATTATTTCCAGATATTACAAAGTCAATCTTTTTTTCTATCTTAAAGGATGATAAAAAAGATTTTATCGCAATAATTCCAGATTTACCAACAACCTCGCCAGCAATTAAAACCCTTAAAGACACAAAGTCCCTCTTTTTATTGATCTAATTTAAACAATTTAATAAGTAAGCTTCTTACAATAAAAACTGACACAAAATACCCCACCAAAACAGCAAAAACAATCATCATAAAAATCAATACAAATTGTAAATAAGGCTTTACAATAACACTAAATTTAACAACTAAAAGAAATTCTAAAAAGAAAATCAAAAACATTAAGGCTAAGTTCATTAGCACAGACAAAATAAAACCTAAAATTTTCATGTATTAAGCGCTTTTCTTTTTATAAAAAAATCATTAACTAAAAATAAAATCATTCCTATAACAACATAGCTATCTGCAAAATTAAAAGTGGGCCATCTATCAAGTCCAAAAATTCCATAAAATTTGAAATCTAAAAAATCTACAACTCCAGAAGGTCTAAATAATCTATCAACAACATTTCCCGCTCCTCCTGAAAAAATCAATAAAAGTGAAATCCTGGCAATGCAATTTTTTTCTTTCAAAGAAAGATAAAAAACAAATATTAAAATGAAAATAGGCATTATAAGAAAAAAAATTTTTTTCAAACTATAATGAATATTAGATCCCATAGAAAACAAAATGCCTGTGTTTCTCACATGAATTATTCTAAAAAAATTCTCAAAAAAAGAAAAATATATTGAACCCAATTTGACATACTTCACAACCAAATACTTAGAAAGTTGATCAAAAAAAATCAAACTAATAATAAATACAAAAATATTGAAATATTGTTTACTTTTAGCACCCATAGAAAAATCCTTATAAATTAGTATCTTTATAAATAAATTTAACTTCCAAATCTTCTTGAATTTTGAGATCCTCCATCAATTTAATTAAGCCAAAAGTTTCGGTAAAATAATGCCCTGCAAAAATCAAATTCACTCCGAATTCTTCTGCTAAAGAATATATTTGATGAGAAGTATCGCCGGTTATAAACAAATCTATACCATGATACAAAGCCTCGTCAAAAAAAGAATACCCAGAGCCACTAACAATTGCAACCTTATTTACCGCCTCCTTAAACTTTTTCGCAAAAAGAATATTTTTATTTTCCTTTTTAATTTTCTCTAAAATTTTAGAAAAGCTAAAATCAGAATCAGCAATAATTCCTAGATTAAATCCTCCATAATCTGCAAAAGCAAAAGGATTTTTTAACCCTAAAAAATCTGCAAACACCCTGCTGTGTGAATAAACAGAATGAACATCCATAGGTAAATGAACAGAATAAAGAGCCAAATTATTTTCAATCAAAAATTTGATTTTATCATACATATTAGAAACAATACGCTCTTTTTTTGACCAAAAAATACCATGATGGGTGATCAAAAAATCATTCCCTTTTGCTTCTTTTAAAGTTGAATAACTAGCATCAACTGCAAAGGCAACCTTATTTACCTCAGCATTGAGATTCCCCACTTGAAGTCCGTTTAAATTTTTATCAAAATGCTCATACTTCTTTATGTCAAAAATTGAATTAAGCCTAAAAGACAAATTCCTTACATTCAAATCAAACTCTCCAAATTAAAGCATAACTTTGCCCTTCTCTTAATCTTCTATAAGAATAAAGATTTTTCAAGCAATGCGTACAAAGTTTTGAATTATAAATATTTAAATTAAACCTAGAAAGTAAATTTAAATTAAAATCAGCATTATCAAAATATATTTTGCCATCTCTTGTAGCAAAAGCGGCATTTAACAAATCTTTGCTAAATTTATTGCCTACCTCTTCTAAGAAAATTTCAGAAACCTCATAACAACAAGATCTGTTATAAGGCCCAAAAACAATTTTCAAATCTTTAAAAACTGATCCCATTTTTTCAAACATAAACAACATTTTTAAAATAATCAAGTTAAAGCTTCCTTTGTATCCACTGTGAATAAGTCCTATAAATTTTTTAACTGAATCATAAAAATATATTGGAAGACAATCTGCAAAGTAAGCAACAAGAGCCACATCTAAAGAACTAGAGATAAGGCCATCCCCTTCTTGAAAATTTATAAAATCATCTTCAACTTTATAAATAATATCTGTATGTAATTGCTTTAAATATTTTATTTTCTTTGACTTAGGAACAAAATTAAATTTATCATTACTAAGTTCTCTTAAATTCAGATTAAAGGGTTTTTTAGTATAAATCATTTTAACATCGTCAGCTACATTAAATTCATAATAAAGTTTATGATCTATTGTTTTCATAATCTAAATTCTTCTCCCAAATAAAGCTTTTTGGCTTTTTCGCTGCTTACTATATAATCAACATTACCCGAATCAAGCACTTGCCCCTGATAAATAATATAAGCTCTGTCAATTATATCAAAAGCATCTCTTACATTATGATCAGTAATAAGAACACCTATGTTTCTCTCTTTTAAAATTTTTATTATGTTTTTTATATCCCCAATTGCAATAGGATCAATACCAGCAAAAGGTTCATCTAAGAGTAAAAAATAGGGATTTACAGCCAAAGCTCTTGCTATCTCTGCTCGCCTTCTCTCTCCACCAGAAAGAGTATAAGCTTTTTGACTTTGTATTCTTTTTATATCAAATTCTTTAAGTAAATTTACAAGTTCTATCTTGCGCTCGGCCTTAGACAGATCGTCTCTTCTTTCTAAAGCAACCATAATATTCTCTTCAACCGTAAGCTCCCTAAAAATTGAAGCGTCCTGGGGAAGATATACAATTCCTATCCGCGCACGCTCATACATATTAAGAGATGAAATATTGTAATCATTTATTAAAACTTTGCCTGCATTGGGCCTAATAAAGCCTACAATTGTATAAAATGTTGTTGTTTTGCCGGCTCCATTTGGGCCAAGAAGCCCCACAACTTCACCTTTATGAATGTTGATTGTAATACCATTAACAGCAAGCTTTTCACCATACTTTTTAATAATGTTATCTGCTCTTAAGATAACATTATTGACAAAATTAAAGTTAAGATTTTCCTTAATCTCTTTTATTTTATTTTTTTTCTTCAGAAGCATCATCTTCAACCTGGGTAAACTCTCCCTCAACACTTCCCTCAAGTTTATATCTATTAGTTTCTGTATTGAAAATTATTCTTGAAGCAGAATAATAATTGTCTTTCTGATAAATTACTGGAACTCCCTCAAGGATCATTTCTTTTTCTTCTTTATTATAAGTTCCATTCTCAGCTCTTGCAAAAGTATCATCTTTATATATTTTAACAGAATATTGCATAATATAAACATGAGATTTATTACTGCCTTCAATTCTTTCTGCCTTAATAACCATATTATTTTCTAGATCTTCAAGCTCAACACCTCTTTGAAGATAAAAATTATCCAGTTTCCTATTAAAAAACAAAAATTGCGCCTTAACATCTATTTTATTATTATAATCTTCATAATAAACATTGCCTCGAGCTTCAAAATAAGATCCCTTTTCTCCATAAATTTCAATTTCATCTGCTCTAAGCTTAAAATCTGATGAGATAACTTCTGAATTACCTTTTAAAACAATTTTTTTATAAAAAGAAGACACTACCCCTTGTGCAAAATCCGACTTAAAGGTAAAATTAATATTTTTCTTTCCATTTCCCTTAAGTTCTTCCGATTTAACCTTAGATTGTCCTTGTGCCGCTTGAACATTATTAACAATAATAATAAAAATCCATATTGAAATCAATTCTCTCAATTCATGATTCCTTCAACTCCAGAATCAAAATAAAAAACATTGCTCTTTAAAAAATAGGAAAATCCTTTCCCTTTTATTCTGCTATCATTAAATCTAATTAATACTAGCTCATTCGGAGGAGATTGCAATTTCTTATCTTTATTTTTCCATAAAATCCTATTTGAATTAAGTAAATAATAATTATTTTTATCCTCTATTTTAAATTCTACAGAATCTCTCATATCCAAATCCTTTGTAACATAAGAGCCTTCTAAATTATTAAACTTCCCCGAAATTTCATTATCTACCGAATGATATAAAAACCTTCCATTCTCTGCCTTATAAATTTTATAGTCATTATAATAGCTAAAACTCAAAGACTCTAGAACGGTTTGCTCTTTATTGTATACAACATTATAATATTTGATTCCTAATATTTGTATTGAGGGGAACTTTTTTGCAATATCAGGCCTATTAGAATATTCATCATAATCGAAAGCACAAGCATAAAACAAAAATAATAAATAAAGTCTAAGTATTCTCATAAAAATTTTCAACAAGACTAAAAATCTCTCATTTTAATTAACAATAACAATTCGTTAAACATAAAAACATAACATTAAAAACTCTGTTAAAGCAATATTAAACAAAATTTATTTACACAATAAATTTTAATGTAAAACTTAAAAGTAAGATAAAAACACCATTTTCAAAAACAGCTCTTTATATAAAAATTCTCCTAAAATACAAAAAACTAAAACAAATACAAGAATTGCTTTTATTTTAGATTACCATTAAATTAGTAACTTTAAACTTATCCCTTTCAAAGGGATAACATATTATCAAAATCAATAATAATGCTCACATTCATCATCTCTTTTATAATTTAAAATTTCATTATCTTTAAACCAAATTGGTATTTCACGAATCGCATCTACTTCATTTGCAGATGCATGAATCACATTATAAATTGAAAAACCCTTCTCATTTGAATATTTAAAACTATGATGTGAAAAATCTCCTCGTATTGTTCCGGGAATGGCTAATTTTGGCTCAGTAGCGCCACAAAGCTTTCTAACAACCTCAATGCTTTCAACTCCTTCAACAATAAATGCAAAAACAGGAACATTTGAAATAAATTTAATTAAAGACTTCCAGACTGCCTCACTGTGCCTAAGAGCAATATCATCATACAAATAATGTTTTTTTGCTAGACTCTCATCAACAATAAGCATTTTAGCAGCCACAATTTTTAAACCCACCCTTTCAAATCTAGCAACTATATCACCAATTAGGCCCCTCCTAACCCCATCTGGTTTAATAATACATAAAGTTTTTTGAAATAACATTGACATAAATACCTCCAAAATTTAGAACATATATTAATTAAAAAAATAATTAAATAATTAATTAAATTTATAAGGAATAACATAAGCTACAAAGCGCTTAAAATTATTTATATTGAAAAATCAAAATATGACCTTTACAAAATTAACACCTACATTCCAAAAGGAAGAACTCCCATAGTTTTTAATTTTATCTCTTCTTTAACCTTAGAAACAGCATCATTTAAAGCAGCTTTAACCATTTGTTCAAAAGCATCATTGTCTAAATCATCAAAAAATTCCTTATTAATTGAAACTTTTTTAACATTAAATTCGCCGTCCATTTCAATAGCAACAATATTGCTGCCCGCTTTACCACAAACCGTAATTTTAGACATTTCCTTTTTAATATTATCAATATCACTTTTAACACTAGACATATTTTTCAAAAAATCTAACGGATTTACTGCCATATTTTATACCTCCAAAACTTCACTTGCTCCAAAAATATTTTTTACAGTTTCTAATTTTTCAAAATCCTTTTCAAGGCTTTTGAAATTTTTCTGAAACACAATGTTTAAACTTGGAAATTCTTTATAAAATTCAGATCTTATCTCACCTTTATAATTTTGAAGCTCATTATACTCAAATTCACTAAACACCTTATAATAAAGAACATTGTCATTAATAACGATTTCTCCTGAATGAACTAAGGTTTGAACATATCTTGAAACAATATAAATAAACTTATCTCTTATATCCATAAAATCATTTGCTTTACTTGAATCATCATCCTCAATAAAAATCTCATCAATCTCATCAATCTCATTAGTCTCTAAAAGATTTTCATAAGTTTTTGCTGACAAATTTTCATCATAGCCAACTTGCTCTTTTCCTAAAGATTTGACTTTGGGAAATTCATTTTTTAAGCTAAGTTTTGATGAAATAAAGGTTAAATCATCTTCACTATTATTATTTGCTAAAACATCAAAATTTTTTGAATCCAAAGCCATGCTTTCTAACAAGTTGTCTTCAAGCCTTTGAATTTGTTTTATTAAAACATGATTTGGAATATAGTTTTTAAGTCTTAAAATTTTAATAAAATTAATCTCAAGCTCATATCTTGGATTAACCGAAAATTGCAAATCCCTGTAAGTTTCAAGCAAAACGACAATAATTCTCTCAAGATAGTTCAAATCAAAATTAATTAATTTTTTTCTCAAGCTCTCAGATTTAATACCAATAAACTCAAAATTTTTAACGCCTATCTTTAAAAATAATGCCTCTCTAAAAAATTCGATTGAATCTAACAGAAATTGCTCATAAGACACTCCGGCCAAAAAAATAGAATCAAGAACGCAAATTAATTCTTTCACATCTTCACTAAGAATGCTAACCGACAACTTTTCTAAGAACTCATCATTGGTCAAGCCCATCTTAGATCTTATTTGATCTAATTTAATATCAGAATTAGTAAAAGAAACTATCTGATCAAAAAGCGTATAAGCATCTCTTACACTACCACTACTCTTATATGCAATCCATTTTAAAGCCTCATCTTCATATTTAATATGATCCTCAAAACAAACCTTTTTAAGCATATTATAAATCTTTTCTAAGGATAAAAGTTTAAAACTAAAATGCTGACATCTGCTTTTTATTGTCTCTGGAAGCTTGTGTGACTCTGTGGTGGCAAAAATAAAAACAATATAATTTGGGGGCTCTTCAATTGTCTTTAAAAGAGCATTAAAAGCAGAATTGGAAAGCATATGAACTTCATCGATAATATATATTCTATATTTAGAAATTGCAGGAGGAAACATTATCTCTTCTTTAATTTGTCTAATATCTTGAACCGAAGTATTTGAAGCACCATCAATTTCGACAACATCAAGACTGCTATCATTCTCAATAGACTTACAATTACTACACTCTCCACAAGGCATAACTGTGGGGCCATTCTTACAATTTAAACATCTAGCAAAAGCCCTAGCTGATGAAGTCTTACCAACACCCCTTGGTCCTGAAAAAATGTAAGCATTTGCTATTTTATTTTTCTCTATAGAATGCTTTAGAGTTTCAACAACAAAATCTTGCCCTTCAAGAGAGTGAAAATCTCTGGGGCGTTTCTTAAGAGCAGTGCCTCTTGAAGACGCCATTAACTTTTTACCTCCCAATGCTTTAATAAGCAAAATACTATAAATACATACTATACAACATATTTATATCTTATAACCATTATTTTAAAAGAATTGTCAAAGAATTTTATAAAGCACAAAAAATATCTAAAAAAACCTTCCCAAGAAAATATAACAAACTTGAAAGTTCCAAAAAGACAAATCCATATTTTAATACAGAATAAAACATTGCATTTTGGATGAAAATTAAACCTAAGACTTGCGTACTCACCAAAAAATTGCCTACCGCTGCTACCTTCCAGTCCTGACGGGGTTTAGCAACATTTGATAGTACGGGCCCTAGGAATCGGAGAGAATGGGATTCGAACCCATGATACATTTTACCGTATACACGCTTTCCAAGCGTGCGCCTTAAACCACTCGGCCATCTCTCCAAAATAACAAACTTTTTCGTGTCCAAGAGGACTTGAACCTCCGACCTTAAGAATCGCAATCTAACGCTCTATCCAGCTGAGCTATGGACACAAACAATTAATTTTTATTGTAATAAAAATTACTATTTATTACAATAAAAACATTCAGCAGAAAATGGAGAAGTTGTGAGAACTAAAATAATCATTCTTATTTTAATATTATTTGCCTTATTTGCTTTATCATGTTCTAAATCAGCCTCAAATATGGTTAATTCCGAATTAATCATTAAAACTAAAAATATTAAAGAAAAAAAAATATTAAAAAACAATAATATTCTCCACATAGACGCAAAAATTCCTTTTATGGAAAATAAAAACTTTGAATTTGAAAATTTTATAAAAAAATGGGAAAAAGATATTGAAAACAAAATATTAAAAAATAAAAACTCAAAAAATGAATATTTTTATTTTTCCAGCTTTACAATATTTAAAAATGAAAATATTGGCATTACATCTATTTTATATAAAGAATCCTTAAAAGAAAAAGAATCAAGCGCTCTCTTAAAATATCACTCTTTAAACTTGAAAGGAAGCAAAAAAATAGAAATTGCAGAAATAATATCAAAGGATCAACTAGATTCTCTCATAAACGTATTAAAAGAACAAATAAAAAGCAAAATTAAAGATTTTTACGTAAAAGCTAAACAAAATCCAAAAGAATTGGAAAAAAAATTCACAACAATCTTTCCAAAATACAAATATTATTTTAAAAATAACCAAATTATAGTCTTTTATGATCCATTATTAATTGATTGTAATGAATGTGATAAAATTGAGTTTCAATTTCCCATATACGAAAACACAGAGAATGAATATCGGCCAAATAAAATCTATGCCCTTAAATCTTAATACCAAAATCAAATACAATAATTACGGAGAGGGTGAGATTCGAACTCACGGTAGGCTTACACCTACAACGGTTTTCAAGACCGTAGCATTAAACCACTCTGCCACCTCTCCAGAGTTAAAACAAACTTTAATCAATAAAGTACACACTGTCAAGATTTAAACAATCACGGAGAGAATGGGATTCGAACCCATGGTCCCCTTTTAAAAGGACAACTTCTTAGCAGGAAGCCCCATTCGACCACTCTGGCATCTCTCCTATAACATTAATACATAATATCTTAGAGATATTATTATTGTCAATAAAATAAACTAAATAAATTACGAATATTAGTAATTTATTCTAAATTCTTTATAAGCTTCTATTAAATTTTGAAAATCCGCAATAGAAATGTCACTTTTAGAACAAACGTCCTCCTCATTCAAGGCCGCTTGAACTATTTTTTCCTCATTATTGCTAAATTTTAATTCAATGCATTCATCTTTAATTCTCCAAATATATGTATTCACCCTTATATTGTGATCAAAAATAAAAATAGGATCTCTCAAATTTAAAGAATTATCAATAAAAAATAAATATTCTAAATACCAATTGACTTTTAAAGATATCGCAAATTCTTCAAGCAAATTCTCAATTAACATATCCTCACTAGACTCAAGTAATTTTAAAAATTTTAAATAAGGCCCTGGATTAAGCTCACAAAGTTTTTTTATATAAAAATAGGCATCCTCAAAATCACGATTTCTAAGAAAAAATAAGGCTGCATAAAAATATATCAAATCTAGATTAAAATAATCACTAACCATCCTCTCAATAGCCCTTTTGGGAGAAAATTTTAAAAGCTCAATTGTAGCAATATGCATATTATAAATTGTATAAATATTTGGAAAATTTAAAATGGCTTTAACATAAGATGTTGTAGCTTGAGTCATGTTGCCTATTTTGTGAAAAATGGTTCCTCTATTATGCCAAATATACTTAGAATAATGAGAATCTGTTAAAAATTTTTCAGAAAGCCTAATTGCTCTGCTTATTTCACCAATAGAATAGAAATAATACATTAAATAATTAACAATAAGAGCAAGATTGGCATCAAAAAAATTTTTGTCTACTTTTAAAAAACTTTCTGTTTTAAGAGATTCACTATTTTTTAAAAGCCAAATATTAAGCTTAACAAGAGAATTATTTTGATCCAAATCCTTAGCCTTAAAAAATAATTTCAAGGCCTCATCCTTGTTGCCTAACATTTCAAATAAGACAGCACTATTGTTTAAAGCTTGTATAAAATCAGATTTTTGCTCTTTAGCCTTTAAAAAACAACTTAATGCAAGTTCATATTCTTTTAAATTGAAATAAAAAACACCTAAATTATAATTTTCAAAAGGGCCTAGCTCATCTTTATTTTTTTCAATTTTACCATAATTTACAAGTTTAACTAAAAAATTGTATTCACTCAAAACAACAGGATAAGTATTTAGAACATATAAAAGAGCTTTATAATCCTTTTTCTTAAAATAAATAAGCGCTTTAAGTGAGAGAGAATCAAAATTTTCATCAAAAACATCTAAATTATTAAGAGAACTCTTAAAATCACCATTTTTATAAAAATTTAAAGCTTTCTCAAAGCTAAAATTATTCATATTTTTTAAAAATCTCCATAGGCCTTACAGAAATCTCCTTTGAGAAAGAAGTCTTATTAACACTTTTATCCAAATTGTAAGCAGCAATACTAATATAATAAAGTCTTCCATCTTCAAGTCCTGTAATTTTAAAAGAAGTTTGATTTCCAACATCAATAGGGGAAGTTAAAACACCAGCAATTTTTCCATGATAATTACCAGAGACAACCCCAATATAAACATAATACCCTTCAACACTGCTATTAACAACAGGAATCCACTCAATAAAAACTTCCCTGGAGCCTGGAATAACTCTTGTTATTACAGGAGGGAATGGGGCTGATTCGGGTACATAGGTGATCGACATACTGTAAAGAGAAGGACTATTTATAGAATCTCCACTGGGATAAAATTCAACCTTTATTTGAATATATTTTGATATCTTTGAATCTGGAAAATCTTTTTTAGGATCAAAATGAATCCATGCCCCAGTTAAATTTTTTTTAATATTTCCATAGCTATCTGTATCGTAAAATATCTTATTATCTAATCTATAATAATAAACAATCTCTGTATCCTTAGGAACATTAGAATCAACATCGAAGGACAATACTTGAGAATAGTATTTGGAAAGCTTAATGGGCTCTGTAATAATGTATCCCATACTCTTTGAAAAAAAAGCGTTACTAACCTCTTCAAAGCTTTTATGTATTTCTAAATTCTCAACCGCACCAGTAAAATAAGTTCCTAAGGTAAAATCAATAAAATTGCCAATACTTAATAAATATCCTGATCCTTCCTTCTTATCATCTGTTATATATTCTATTGCTTGAGGTTTAGAATCTATTAAATATTCAAGTATACCATCCTTTTGCCTATATCTTAAAGTGTGCAAATGCCATTTCTTTGGAATAAAATCATCATTACTTTTCATTCTAATTTTAATAGGATTCTTATTATCTTTTAAAAATACATTGTTTAAAACCCAAACAAAATTTCCCTCATCACTTTCTAATCTAATAGATTGATCTACCCATGAATTATTAACATTTTTATAACCATCCCAACTAAAAATAATTTCTCCTGTAACAGAAGTTGTTCGATATACCCAAAACTTAATAGTAAAATCAGAAACAGTATTACCTGAAGAAAAAAAAGCTTTCTTTCTTAATGGTTTAAACTTAACAGGATTTTGATTTGAATAAAAAATTAAAGAACCATTAGAGACATTACGAAATTCATTTGAAACTCTCAAACTCTTTGCACTAACTAAATAGTTTGAAGATGTGTCCTTTAATTTATTATCCCTTCCTATTTCTAAGCGCAAATCAATATTATTCAAATCCAAAACAGCTTTATATCTGTCCAAATAAATACCAAGTAATCCCCTTAAATCTCTTTCAAAAGTAATATTGCTAGAATCTTGAATAAATTTAAAATTTTTTTTTGAATCAAGTATTAACTTCAATTCTTGAGATAAAAGAATAGAAAAGCACAAAAAAAATAGCAAGAGCATTAAAATTAATCTCATTTTTGACCTTTTATTTGTTATTATTCATATTTTTAAATACCCTAGAACATAAAACAAAGTGCCTTATGCTACAATATTATATCACAAGATGATTTCTAATAAAATCTAAAAACTATCTGACATTATGAAAGAGAATCTAACAAGTTTATTCGAAAAAGTAATAAAATTGCCAACCATAAGCGGTTGCTATAAAATGCTAAATGAAAATAAAAAAATACTCTATATTGGAAAAGCAAAAAATCTAAGATCAAGAATAAAAAGTTATTTTTTAGAAAAAAATAGTCACAAAATCAAAATGTTAATGAAAAATGTAAAATCAATAGAGGTTATTACAACAAACAGCGAATACGAAGCACTACTTCTAGAATGCAATCTAATCAAAACTCACAAGCCTGATTACAATGTAAAATTAAAAGATGGAAAAGGGTACCCCATGGTAAGGATAACTCATGAAAAATATCCAAGAATTTTCAAAACTAGAAAAATAATTAATGACAAAAGCGAATATTTCGGCCCATTTACTAATGTAAAAAAATTAGATCAAGTATTGGATTTTATTAGCAAAACATTTAAGATTAGAAAATGCAAAAAAAAATCCACTGTTCCTTGCCTATATTACCATATGGGACAGTGCCTTGGAGTATGCTACAAAGAAAACCTTGAAAAAGAATATCAAAAAGAACTAGATAAGGCAAAATCCATACTAAGCGGGAATATATCCGAAACATTAAGTCAAATTGACATTAAATTAAAACTTGCAATACAAAAAGAAGATTTTGAAACCGCTATTAAATTAAAAGAAATTAAAAGTTCTTTGACAGAAATTAATCAAATACAAATCGTTACAAAAACCAACAATTTAAACATAGACTATGTCTATGTTCATCCAGGGGAAAATGTAAATACAATAATAGTATTAAAATACAGAAATGGGAAATTAGTTGAAAGAGATGCAAACTTTGATGAAAGCATATGCAAAAAAAATGATTTGGTTTTACAATTTTTGATTCAATATTACACATCTATTAATATGATAGTGCCCGATAAAATTCATATTTTTATCAAAGATGTTGACACTAAAAATGTTGAAAAACTAATAAATGAAATTAAAAATACAAAAACAAAAATTATTTACAAAGAAACAGCAGAAATTTTAAAAATAATGGAAATGGCAATGTCTAATGCCGAATTATCCTTAAGAGAATATGAAAATAAAAGTAATAAAGCACTTGAGAGTCTAAAAATTTTGCTAGAAATGGACAAACTTCCCAAAATAATTGAAGGATTCGATATTGCCCATCTTAAAGGTCAAGAAACAGTGGCTTCTATGGTGACTTTTAAAATGGGGTTGCCTTTTAAAGAAAACTATAAGCTTTACAATATAAACTCACTATTAAAAGGAGAAATTGACGACTTCAAAGCAATAAAAGAAGTAATCTCAAGAAGATATTCAGAAATAATCAATAACAACTTAGAACTACCGAATTTAATCTTAATTGACGGGGGAAAAGGACAACTAAATGCTGTTTTTTTTATCCTAAAAGGCTTAAAAATAGAGAACAAAGTTAAAGTTTGTTCGTTAGCAAAAAAACAAGAAACAATATTTTTAACAACTAATAAAAAAGGAATAAATTTGCCCCAAGGACATCCTGCTCTTAGAATACTACAAAATGTCAGAGATGAAGCACACAGAAAAGCTAATGGATTTAACAAAAAAAGAAGAGAAAAAATAAATCTATTGTATACAAAAATAAATGGAATTGGAAAAAAAACAGCACAAAAAATATTAAAATCAATTGGAACCTATAAAGATATATTACCTTTAAGTGAAAATGAAATTTCAGAAAAAATAAAAATAAATATTCAACTTGCAAAAAAAATAAAAGAATTTGCAATAAAAGAAAACTCAATAAAAAATCATAATCACGACATATAAATTTTAAACTAGATTATTATTGATCAATATTTTTTAAAATAAAAACACTATTTGAAATGCCAGGCGATAAAACTAAAAAAAGATCATTAATAAGCTTGTTTCTAGCTTGCATATTTGAAACATCTCCTAAAAGCTCTATTTTATATTTTCCAGAAGGACTCTTTGCCATTCTAAAAAAATGAACAATCTCAGTGTAATCAGAACTATCTAACTCTCCAATAACTTCATTTATTAAATTGTTAAATATTTTTTTACGCTCTTTTTTCTCTAAACTTTTAATCTTTGAAAATCTTTCTTCCATTTTATTTAATTTATCCAAAAATTTTTCTATCCCGTTTTGAAAGTTAATATTTTTAATAATAACTTCAAATTCAAAGCCCTTAGAAATATTTTTTTTACCTATTATTTGATATCTTAGATTATTAAAAAACAAAGGATAAAAAATAAAATCATCCTTTGCCTGAGATTTTAACCCATAAATTTTTGCTTTCAGATCACTATCATTTGGAATATTCAAATAATTAAAAAATATTTCAGGGCTGCTTTGTAAATTTTTAATAGAATCAAAAAACTCTATTAAAACAATTTCTGCCAGTCTAGATTCAGACCTACAAGACAAAAAACAAAACAATAAAATACAAATTAATTTCTGCTTCATACATTAAAAATTAAATTTTGATTCTGAAAAACAATGCATTAAAAAATTATTATTAAGATTTAAGATTGAAAATATTAAAAAATATGACAAATTTTGATGAATATTTTTAGAATAAATCCTCAAGTATAAATCAAACTTATATAAAATTTTCAAAACAATTCTTATGTCTTCAATTGAATAATTTTCAACCCCTATTCTATAAATTTTATTTAATGAAAAAAAAATTTTATTTTTATTCAATGCGCTCTGCAAGCTTTCACATGCATTATAATCTATTTTCACCTTTAATAATCTTTTAAATTGCCAAATAAGACTCATCAAAATATTAAGTAAATCTTCTCCCTGGTCCAAAATAGACTTAATCTTTATCAAAGAATGGGTCATATCTTTTCTTAAAATTGAATTAAATAAAGAAAAAGTATTTTCAAAACGAATAAAACTAATCCAAGAAGTTATATCTTCCTCATCAATGGTATTATTCTTGGCAAAAAGTGCAAATGAATCTATATAAAATTTCAAAATTTTAGTATCTGAATTTAGCATTAAAAGCATTAAGTTTATTGCAGAATCTGTGATTTTAATATTAAGATTAAAAAAATTTCTTTTTACAAATGTAAATTTATCATCATCAGAAATTTCATAAAAAACTTTTTTTATAAACTTAAGCTTGTTCTTAAAATCAATATTACATGTATTGCTATTAGAAATAAAAATAACAGTTTTATTGCTAGATTTTAAAATTGCATTACATACTAGTTCTAAATCTTTTCCCGCTTTTAAAAGTTCAGACTCATAAACAATAAAAATTTCTTTTTCTGAAAAAAAAGAATTGGAAAATAGTTTCTCAGCAAATCCCACAGCCGAGAGTTCTGATAAAAAAATCTTAGTAACTGAAACTTCTGATTTAAAAGCATCCATTTTAATTAGCAGCTCCTTTAAATAGGCCTCTTTTAAACCTTGTTCATTACCCAACAACAAATAAACCACTTGCATTAAAGTAAATTATAATCCAAGTGCCAAATATATTATACTTAAGCTAGGAGGAGAATATGAAAGTTGCAATATTTACAGATACGTATATCCCAGAAAAAAATGGAGTGGCAACGTCAATAAAACAAATTAAAGAAGGGTTTGAAAAAAATGGATATGAAGTTTACATATTTTGTCCAAAAACAAAAAAATCTTTAAATGAAAAAAATGTTTACAGATGCCCATCTATCCAAATAAATAAAAAACTTGACGCTGTAATAGCTTTCCCCAATAAAAGAAAAATATCTAAAATAATACAAAACTACAAACCAGACATCATTCATACTCACTCCGAATTTTCTATGGGGAAAACTGGGAAACAAATTGCATTAAAGCAAAACATACCAATGGTTCATACAAGCCATACAATGTGGGATTATTATTTGCATTACTTAGGATTTTTCAAATATTTCATCAACCCCGATAAAATGATACGAAGACATTATAACAAAATAAAATATTTTATTTACCCATCAAGCAAAGCAAAAAAGAGGTATTTTCACCTTTCAAATAATTCTAACTATAAAATAATCCCAAATGGAGTTGATAGAAAGCTTTTCATAAAAACTCTAAGCAAAGAAAAAAAAGATGAGATTTTGAAAAAGCACAATATAAAGCAAACAGACAAAATAATTATATTTGTTGGCAGAATAAATAAAGAAAAAAACATAAATTTATTAGTAATACATTTAAAAGACCTTTTAATACAAAACAAAAACTACAAGCTTATCATTATTGGCAAAGGAAGTGAAGAAAAGGAAATAAAAAATTTTAGCATCAAACATGGACTTGAAAAACAAATATTGTTAATAGGAGCAATTCCATGGGAAGAAATATATTATTACTACAAAATTTCTGATATCTTTGCTAGTTTATCAAGAAGTGAAGTATATCCAATGACAGTAATAGAAGCATTAACTGCTGGAATACCTGCTATTTTGATAAATGATTATATCTATAAAGATGTAATAAAAGAAGGAATAAACGGATTTTTAATAAAAAAATACGAAAACTTATCTGAATATATAGAAAAAGTAATAAAAGATGATGAAATACTAAAAACATTTAAACAAAATGCAAAAAAATACTCTATTAAATTTGCAAGCCATTTGTTTATAAAAAAAATTGAAAATTATTACTCAGAAATTATTGCAAGAAAAAATTATTAAGACAGTTTATCAAAGGGTATAAAACAAATTGGAACCTTAATTTTCATATCGAGTAAAACATTTTGAATAGACTCACCAACAAAATATTGAAAATCCCAAAAAGCCTCTGTATTAACAAAAAATCGGGCTTGTAAAATTATATAATAAGGAGTGTATTTTTCGACAATAAGAGTAGGAGCACAAACTCCAACATTAAATTTTTTATTATTAAAAATCATTAAATCTTCTATTTTGTCTTTCAATAAACCAATATTAGTATCATAGGGAACTTGAAAAGAAAACACAACTCTTCTTCTCGGACTTGCCGAAAAATTAACAACAAAATTCGATGTAAGCTTGCTGTTTGGGATTTTAATAATTTCTTTGTTAAACGTTTCAAGTGTAGTAAAAAAAATTTGGACATTCTCAACCAAACCTTCAACATCCCCACATTTAATATGATCTCCGCACTTAAAAAATTTAGAATTTAAAACAACAAATCCGCTAACAAAATTAGACAAAATGCTTTGAGCAGCAAGTCCAACAGCAAGCCCTAATGATCCAAATACAGCAATAATAGATGTTGTAGGCACACCAAGATATGTCAATATTATTAAAATAATAACAAAATCTGTAAATATTTTGAAAAAAGACTTTAAAAAGTTTAAAACTGTAATTTCTAACTTCTTTTCTAATCTAGACTTTTCCAAAGTCTTAAATAAAATTTTACCTATTTTCTTAACTATTAACTTTAAAAAATACCATATTAATATAGCAATCGAAACTTTAAAAACATAACCTACAACACCCTCGAAGATATAATTAAAATAATCTTGAAATATAAAAAGCTCCTTAAACAAAATAAACTTTCCTTATAAGCCCTACATAAATTAATTGAATTATAACACAAAAAAACAAACAAACCTCCCCCAATAGAAAAGCTCTAATAAAAACAGTAAGCTCCGCGTTTTAAAGTCATAATAAAGCATGTTGTCACGGTCACTGCTTAACAACAAAATACACATTGCAACAATAATTGTGATAAAATTAGTATTCAAAGGTTTTTACTAAATTTGAGAAAACAAATGCATAAACAAAAAAAAATATATGAAACTCTAAACTTATTTTTACTTGTATTTAAAACAACAACACTTACAATTGGCGGAGGATTAATAATTATATCTGAGCTTAAAAAAATACTTGTTAAAAAAAGGAAAATAATATCTAAAGACGACTTTAACAAAATATTAGCAACATCAAATGTTATTCCTGGAGTTACAGCGATTAATTTTGTATTCCTAGTAGGAAAAAAATTTGGAGGTTTCCCATGTGCACTCTTGCTCGTTGTTGCAGGAATTTTACCTTCTATTATTGCAATAATATTGGTTTTCCTTTACTTAAACTTAGTGCAAGACAACATACATGTAGAAAAATTTCTCGAAGGTGCGAAAATCTCTTCGATTATCATAATGTCAACAGTTGTCTTAAAATTTTCAAAAAAAATGTTAAATAATTCTTTAATAAAATGGATAATATGTTTTATTGTAATTTTTGCAATTCTTAAATTAAAAATAAAAATATCATATATACTGATAATTTTCTTTTTAATATATATATTTAAATATATAACAATAAAAAAAATATTAAGTAAAGAAAAAAAGGATATCGGTTGATTTTAATAAATTTATTCATTACCTTTTTAAAAATTGGATTATTAAATTTCGGAGGTGGCAATGGAATTGCTGCAATAATAAACAATGAAATAATTAATAATAAACATTGGATAACAAAAGAAGAATTTGTCAATATGATTACAATATCAAGAATAACCCCCGGTCCTATTGCAACAAACATAGCAACATATGTTGGAATGAAAACCGCCGGAATTGCGGGCGCAATAATTGCTACAATAGCATTAATAACAGCTCCAATAATTATAATGGTCATAATCTTACTAATGCTGCACAAAATTGGCTTTTTAAATTATTGTCTAGAAAATTTAAAACCTATTATTGTTGCACTGTGGATAATTACAATAATCATCTTGATGGAAAACACATATATTAAAATAGATAACGACAAAACAGAACTTTTAAAAACCTTGACTACTGTGGGAATTAATATTTTTATTTTATATTTTTATAATAAAATAAGCCCAGCATTAGTAATTATACTTAGTGGATTCTTTTATACATTAATATAAAGATGATTAAACAAAAATTAAGATTATCTCAAAATTTAAATTCAACTCAAATACAAACAATAAAAATGTTGAGTCTTAATAAAAAAGAATTAACACGGCTTATACTAGAAGAAAGCGAAAATAACGAATATCTAGAAATAGACTCAACTAAAATATTTTTCGAAACATTAAAAACACATAAATTTAAAAAAGTTTTTTATAAAGAAGATGATATAATGAAAAATCAACATGACATAGCTCTTGAAAAAACACAAACAAACACTTCTTTAAAAGAGCATCTTTTGCTACAATTAAGAATACAAAGAATAAATGACGATGAACTTAAAATAGGTGAAATATTAATAAACAATCTAAACAACAAGGGTTTTTATATAACAAACCCTTACGATCTTTTTAAAAAAGAAGAAAAAGAAAAAGTAAAAAAAATAATTGAACTTATTCAAAAATTTGATCCAATTGGAATTTGTGTACCCAATATAATAGAATCTTTAATTTTACAAGCAAAACATCATAAGTTAGAAGCTAATATTATTAAAATTCTTGAAAAAGCAGAACTTCTTGAAAAAACTCAAGAAAAGTTAAAAGAAGAGCTCAAAATAAGAAGTAAGGAATTTAACAAGGCTTTAGAAATTATTAGACAAAAGCTTAGCCCCAACCCAACACACGAATTTAAAGACCCAAATGACACCAATTTTTATGTTGACCCAGACATATTAATAATAAATCACAATAACAAATTTAAAATTAAAATCAAAGAAGTTAACATATTTAAAAAAGAACTTAAAAAGACAACTGAAAATCCTCAAAAACAAAAAAAAGCAAAATGGTTAATCGAATCATTACGATACAGAGATGAAATACTTGCAAAAATAGGAATAGCTATATATACATTACAAAAAGAATTTCTAAAAAGAGGCTTTAAAAGTTTAAGGCCAATGAACTTGAACATTTTGTCAAAAAAAATTAGTGTATCAAAATCAACAATATCAAGAGCAATAAAAAATAAATATTTAAAATGCGAATGGGGCACCATACTAATCAAAGAGCT
This sequence comes from Borrelia maritima, assembly GCF_008931845.1. Lineage (NCBI taxonomy): Bacteria > Pseudomonadati > Spirochaetota > Spirochaetia > Spirochaetales > Borreliaceae > Borreliella > [Borrelia] maritima. The sequence continues at coordinate 468,517 of NZ_CP044535.1, read as the reverse complement.
CTTTAGCTCTGTTGGTGGAGCAAAAACAAATGAATTTTCAAAATTAAGCATTAAAATAACAGTAAAAAAGCTGCTAGAAATAAATAAAAAGATGTCAGATAAAACAATTTCTGATATACTAAAATCCAAAGGAATCTGTATTTCTAGAAGAACGATTAACAAGTATAGAAATGAATTGAAATCTGAGAAAGGAAAAACATATTATGGAACCTAAAATTCAAACAGTTAATTATAATTTAAATGAGAGTGAAAAAATTTTTATTTTCAAAAAGTTAGAAAAATTTGATACTCATATCAAAAAACATATAGATAATTTAAAAATTACAATCAAAAAAGAACATGAGCTTTTTGAATTGGACGCACATATCCACTTTAATTGGGGGAAAATAATACATATAAGAGAAGATGGAAAAATACTTCTCAATCTTATTGACAGCGCAATGGCAAGACTTTATAAAACAGCAACCAAAGAAAAAGAGAAAAAAAACAACAAATAAGATAAGCAAAAAATGCAAGAATTAGAAATTGAGATAATAAATAAAGACGGAATACATTCAAGGTCAGCAAACATCATTGCTGAATTAGCAAACAAATACTCTTCATGCGATATAAAAATAACAACAGAAGATGGCAGAAAAGCTGATGCAAAGTCTACAATAGAAATTATCATATTGGGAATAATATACAAAGAAAAAATTAAAATAACAGTCGTTGGGAAAAAAGGAAAACTAGCAATTAAAAATTTGTTAAACTTGCTAAAATATAATTTTTCAAAAGAGCTTCAAAAATGAACAAAAAATTTTATTACATAGCAATGCTACTGCACTTACCTAATCTTTTATTTTCATACTCAACAAAATATGACATTGAAATACAAATGTCATATTTTGTTATGAGTCTGGCAATCATTGTAATCTCATCTATTGTAATAGGAAATCTAGTTACTAAAATAGGAATTCCAAAAGTAATAGGACAAATAACAGCAGGAATAATTCTCAGTCCAAATGCCTTTGGAAAAATTCAAATACCTTTATTATTTCCACTAGGAATAACTCAAGTAGGAGAAAATTATTTAATAAATGAAAAAATATTTGCAATATCTACCATAGCTTCAATAATATTACTTTTCACAGCAGGACTTGAAACTGACTTAAAATTATTTATCAAATTTTTACCACGCGGAGGAATTATTGGAATAACAGAAGTTGTTGGCACCTTCACAAGTTTTGTACTAATGGCTAGCATAATTTTTAACGTTCCTCTAATAAGTCCAACCTCGCTTTTTATTGGAATAATTGGAACCCCAACATCAGCAGGAATTGCAGCAAGCATACTATCAGCAAAGAAAAAAATGAGCACATCAGAAGGAGTAACAATAATCTCAACTTCAATTATTGATGATGTGCTTTCAATGCTTATGCTTACAAGTGTAATAACTATATCAAGGTCTATATCAGATCTTGATATAGCAAGCTCGATCAAAGCCATAATTCAAAACATAGTAATTTGGCTATGCTTAACTTTTTCTCTAATATATGTATCAGAAACGATCTCAAGACTGTTGAAAAAATTAAACAGCGTCACCTTAGCAACCGTAATAACACTCTCTCTAGCTCTTACCATTGCAAGTATTTTCCAAAATCTGGGAATGTCTTTTGTTGTTGGAGCTTATGTATTTGGACTTGCCATGTCAAAAACAGACATTGTATATGTAATCCAAGATAAACTAACAATCTTTGAAAGATTTTTTATCCCAATCTTTTTTACATCAATTGGACTTATGTCAGATATTAATGAAATACTCTCAAAAGAAGTTCTTATTTTAGGATTAGCAATTAGCGCAATAGCAATAATTACTAAAAGTATATTCTGCTTTATTCCAGCGCTCTTTTTAGGATTTAATAAACTTGGTGCATTAAAAATTGCAACCGGAATGGTCCCAAGAGGAGAAGTTTCACTTATTATGGCAAATGTAGCATTATCTTCAGGATTTATTAGCCAAAAAATATTTGGAATCATAATAATAATGGTATTTTTGCCAACAATTATTGCAACACCCATAATAAACTTTTTATTTAAAATAAATAAAAGCGGACTTAAAAAGGAGCTTCCAATAGATCAAAATACACACATATGCGTATCATTTGAATATGATAATTTAGCTAAAATTCTTATATGGGACTTAAAAAATGAATTAAGAAAAGAAGGATTTTTTACACAACAAATTAAAAATGATTCTTCACAATATATTAATGCAAGAAAAAATAATATATCCTTCTCAATAAAACGCGAAGGTAGTAAAATCACATTCGAATGCCCAAACAATCATTTAATCATAATGCAAGATCTTTTTAGAGAAACAATCTTAAATTTAGAAAAAATAACTAAAGAAGTTGAAACAGTCTCTTTAAGAGCAAAAAAACTAGATTATTCAATAAATTATGATAAACTCCTTAATAATATTAACCTAAATAAAAGAATAAAAAAAGAAAACATTATTCTAAAATTAAAAGCAAGCAATAAGGCCGATGTAATCAGAGAACTTCTAAGCGTAATAAACATTGAAATTGATAAAGAAAGAATATTCCAAGATTTAATGGAAAGAGAAAAATTAATTACTACTGCGCTCAAAGAAGGTTTTGCTATCCCTCATTTAAAAACAAATTTAATCTCAAAAATACACATTGCAATAGGAATAAGCCACGAAGGGATTGACTTTAATGCCCTTGACAAGAACTTAAGCCATGTTTTTATATTAATACTGTGCCCAGCAAAAGATTACGTAAGCTATCCTAGAATTTTAGCATCTGTTGTGGGTAAAGTTGATCTTTACAAAAAAGAAATTTTAAATGCAAAAACAGACAAAGAAATTTATAATATAATAGTGAGCTAAATTATGTTTAAAGTTATCAAATGTAATGAATTGAATGAAAAATTGATAAATAAAAAAGTTGAAATAAATGCTTGGGTAAAAAAAATTAGACACCACGGAAAATTTACCTTTCTAAACATAAGAGACAGATATGAAAAAGTTCAAGTTCTAATAAACGAAGAACACCTTTTAAAGATCGCAGAAAAAATAAAACTTGAATATTGTATTAAAATTCAAGGATTATTGATCAGAAGACCTCCTGAAATGATAAATGAAAATATGAAAACAGGATATTTTGAAATATTGGCAAAAAACATTGAAATTATTTCAAAGTGTAACGAATTGCCATTTATGATAGAAGATGACAATAAAGCAAGTGAAAACTCAAAACTTGAATATAGATACTTAGATTTAAGAAGAGATTCATTGAAAAATAAAATCATTTTAAGATGCCAGGCTACTCATCTTATTAGAAATTTTTTAGTAAAAAGAAAGTTTTTAGAACTAGAAACTCCAACTTTTGTAAAATCAACGCCAGAAGGCGCAAGAGACTTCATAATTCCATCAAGAATTCACAAAGGGTCTTTTTATGCCCTACCTCAATCTCCACAACTCTACAAACAGCTTATAATGATAGCAGGATTTGACAAATACTTTCAAATAGCCCGTTGTTATAGAGACGAAGATTCAAGAGGAGATAGGCAGCCAGAGTTTACTCAGCTCGATCTTGAAATGAGCTTTATCAAAAAAGAAGATATTTTTAAATTAATAGAAAATATGCTTTTTTCAATATTTAAAAATTGCCTTAATATCAACTTGCCTAAAAAATTCAAAAAAATAACATACAAAAAAGCAATGAACAAATATGGAAGCGATAAACCAGATACTAGATTTGAACTTGAATTACAGGATATAAGTCGCAATCTAAAAAATTCAAAATTTAATGTGTTCAAAGATACCCTAAAAAATAAAGGTTCAATTAAAATTTTAATAGTAAAAGATAAGGCCGATAAGTTCTCAAGAACAAAAATAAATGATTTAGAAAAAATTGCAAAGCTATACAAAACACAAGGACTTTATTTTACAAAAATTGAAAACAATAAATTTTCTGGAGGAATTGCAAAATTTTTAAAAACAGAAGAACAGCAATTAATAAAAACCTACACTCTAAAAAATAATGACATAATTTTCTTTACAGCCAATAACAAATGGGAAACTGCTTGCAAAGCAATGGGTCAAATTAGAATAAAAATTGCAAACGATCTTGGGCTAATAGATGAAAATAAATTTGAATTTCTATGGGTCTACGACTTTCCACTATTTGAATATGACGAAAATACAAAAACCTATACACCAGCTCACCACATGTTCTCGCTTCCCAAAAAGCAATATATTGCCAATTTAGAAAAAAATCAAAAAAAAGCAATCGGTGAAATTTACGATCTTGTTTTAAATGGTGTAGAGCTTGGCTCAGGATCAATCAGGATACATAACAAAGAACTTCAACAAAGAATTTTTAACATAATAGGATTTCAAAAAGAAAAATCAGAAGATAGATTTGGATTTTTCCTAAAAGCTCTAGATTATGGAGCTCCCAATCATGGTGGCATTGCTATTGGTATTGACAGGTTATTAATGCTAATGACAAAATCAAGTTCAATAAAAGATGTAATACTATTCCCCAAGAATTCTTTTGCAGCAAGCCCTCTAGATAATTCCCCCTCTAAAATCTCAAATGAACAACTCAAAGAACTGGGAATAAATATTATTACTAATGACACTTAAATTCATAAGATAACTTATACAATAAACCTTTAAATTATAAAAACCAGTTAATCCATATTCATTAAAAATTTCCAACAGTCCTGCTCTTATTTTGAGATAATTAAATCTAAAAGTTCAATTTTAATTTTTCACAAAAAACACTATAAAAACATATAAAGTCAATCTAAAATAAAATGCTTTTTAAAAAAATTAAATAATAAAATATTAATTTATGAAAAAATAAGCAAAAAATACAAATAATCAATAATTTTATAATTCAGTGTCTAAAAAAGAATAGAATAAAAAAAGCCGCTTTAAAAGCAGCTTACAAATAAAAATTAACCAATTTTTATTTAATTCCTATTAATATTGTTAAGATTTTTGCAAGCAATCTTCACACGTTCTTTCATGGAAACTTCAGCTTCTCTTAACCAAGCTCTTGGATCATAAAATTTCTTATTTGGAATATCAGAGTCCTTACCATCTCCTAATTGACTTTGCAAACGACTTTCATTCTTTTTGTAATAATTTAAAACACCTTCCCAAGCAGCCCACTGTGTATCTGTATCGATATTCATCTTTACAACCCCATAAGAGAGTGCCTCATTAATTTCACCAATTGTAGATCCAGAACCCCCATGAAAAACATAAGAAACTGGTTTAGCAACATTTGTTCCTACTTTTGATATCACATAATCTTGCCCATCTTTTAAAACTTTTGGAGTAAGTTTAACATTTCCCGGTTTATATACTCCATGGACATTCCCAAAAGCCGCTGCAATCTGAAAATTAGGGCTAATCTTTAAAAGTTCTGAATATCCATAATAAATATCCTCGGGAGTAGAAAATAGTTCATGCGAAGCTCTGTCCGAATTATCAACTCCATCTTCTTCACCACCTGTAATTCCAAGCTCTATTTCTAAAAACATTTCAATTTTTGCCATTCTTTCTAAGAATTTTTTAGAAATTTCAATATTTTCTTTAATAGGTTCTTCCGATAAATCCAACATATGAGAAGAAAATAATGGCTTTTTGTGCTGACTATAATATTTCTCACCATACTCTAAAAGTCCTTCAACCCAAGGAAGCAAATTTTTAGCACAATGATCAGTATGAAGAACGACAGGAATACCATAATGTTCTGCCATCAAATGAACATGCATAGCGCCAGAAATAGCTCCAAATATTGAAACTCCTTGTGGTTTTTCCATCTTCAATCCTTTCCCACAAATAAAAGCAGAACCACTGTTGGAGAATTGTATCATAATAGGGGAATTAATCTCTCTTGCTGCCTCCAAAACTGCATTAATAGAATTTGTTCCTATACAATTAATAGAAGGGATAGCAAATCCTTCCTTTTTACATATTTCATATAAAGAATGCAATTCTTTTCCATAAACTACACCCGGTTTAATCTTATCTAAAACACCCATGTTCTAATGCTCCTTTTAATGTCATTTTTTCTTTTATCAAATGCCTATAATAAATAATTATACACCCAAGAACTAGAATTGAATTTAAATTAATGAATAATTAATTATGCAACCAAAAACAAAATTTATTATAATCTATCATTCTGCACAAAAAAATTTAAAATTAAGCATTCTCATCAAACTCTAACATTTTATACCACTGTGAAAATTCTTTTATTCCTTCTTTAATAGAAACTTTAGCTTCATACCCCACATCATTTTTAAGCTTTGAAATATCACAACAACTTTCCACAACATCTGCTTTTTGCATAGGCATATAATTTTTTAATGCCTTTTTATCAAAATTTGCCTCAAGCTCCTTAATAAAATCTAATAATTTAATTGCATGTCCAGTCCCTATATTATATATTCTGTAAGGGAAAGACGATGTTGACGAATTTGGATTTTTAACATCAAAATTACAATCACTCTTGGCTGGATTTTTCAATACTTTGTAAACACCGTTTACAATATCACTCACATATGTAAAATCTCTAGCCATATTTCCATCGTTAAAAACATTAATGGGATTGCCATTTTTAATTCCATCTGAAAATAAATATAAAGCCATATCGGGTCTTCCATAGGTTCCATAAACTGTAAAAAATCTAAGCCCTGTTGTGGGAATATTAAAAGAAGCACTATAAGCATGAGCCATCATCTCGTTAGATTTTTTACTAGCTGCATATAAATTTAAAGGATGATCCGTAATAGAATCTTCATTAGACGGAATATTCTCATTTATACCATAAACAGATGACGTAGAAGCATAAACAAAGTGCTCGATGTTTTCTTTATAAATTCTGCATGCGTCTAAAACATTAAAAAATCCAACAATATTTATTGAAACATAACTATCAGGATTTTCAAGGCTATCTCTAATGCCCGCCTGAGCAGCCAAATGGCAAACATGTGTAAATTTATACTCTTCAAAAACTTTTAATAGTTTATCTTTATTTAAAATATCAAGATAAACAAAATCTAAATTATTATATTTTTTACTCTTAATAATATTCTGAGCTTTAACATCCGTAGAACAAAACCCTAGAGCTTCTAATCTTTCATGCTTAAATTTAAGTTCATAATAATTATTTAATATATCTGCACCCAAAACTTCATGTCCTTCTTCTGCAAGCTTTTTAGCTACATGAAATCCAATAAACCCTGCAATTCCGGTTAAAAAAATCTTCATATTATTATTCCTATTTAAAAGTCAATGCAAACTAACGTCATCAATCTATTTTTTATGTCCAAAATCTCTTTTTTGATAACTACGAGAATTATTGCTGCTGTACCTATTATTTCTAACATAAGAAACTCTTATTCTTTTTATATTTCCATCACCTTCACTTTCAGTTTTTATGTCACTATAACGATTTAAAGTTGTATGAACAATTCTTCTTTCAAAAGGATTCATCGACGGCAGTAAAATAGAACGTCTAGTTCTTTTGACCTTATGAAAAGAATTTATAGCCAAATTAATGAATCTAGATTTAAATCGCTCTCTATAATCTCCAATATCCAATATAACCCTATTAAAGGTACCAGTTTCGCCAATAAGCTTAGAAGTATAAATATTTGTCAAAAGCTGCAAAGAATCTAAATTTTTACCCTCTCGTCCAATTAAAATATTTGGACTATCTGTCTCAATAGAAATCTTAATATGCCCCCCTTCTTTAGGTTCTATTGTTAAATTTACAGAATATCCCATTTTAATTAGCATTTCTTTTACAAATTCTAAGATTCTATCACAAATTTCATCTCCAATTTTAATTTCAAAACTGCCTTTTTTAACTTCCTTTACATGAGGAGAAACCCTTATTTTAATCATTTCTTTCTTAAATAAGAATCCAACCCTTTCTTTATCTAAAATTTCTACATCAAACTCACCTTCTTTTAATTCTAGGTCTCTCATTGCTTTTTTTATTGCTTCTTGTTCGGTTTTTCCGTAAAATTCATAGCTCATATTATCCCCCTTTTAAGACAAATGCATCTTTATATAGTATTGCTGCAAAATAGTAAAAATATTTGTTGTAATCCAATATATCAAAAGCCCTGATGGTACATTATAAAGTATGAAAAAAAACATAATGGGCATTCCAAAATATAAAAACTTCTGCTGTGATCCAAGATTTTTTAAATCAAGATTGGAACTAACAATTGTGGATCCTAATTGAGTAAACATCATAATAAAAGGCAAAATCCTAATATCGGTCCAAGACAAAACATAAAGCTTATATCCAAAATGATATATACTGTCACCAATAGATAAATCATCAATCCATCCTGGAATAAAACTAGCTCCTCTTAATAAAAATAAATTATTTACAAGTGAATAAAGAGCAAAAAATATAGGAAGCTGCAAAATTATAGGAAAACATCCGCCCAGAGGATTAACTCCTTCTTCTTTATAAAGCCTTCCCATCTCTTCATTCAACTTCTTAGGATCATGCTTAAATTTTGCTTGAAGCTCTTTCATTTTAGGTTGAAGCTTGGAAAGCTCAGCAGTAGCTCTAAATCCCTTAAATGTTAAGGGGAATATAAGTATTCTAACAACAATTGTCAAAAAAATAATTGAAAGTCCCCAATTAGGTATAACATCATAAAAAACTTGCATTACTATTTGCATAGGAACTTGAATTAAATACCAAAAACTCTTTTCCACTGACATTCCAAAAGCAATATCGGACAAACCAAATGTATTGTTTTCATTATTATCAAAAATGTCTAAATATCTATTGTCCTTAGGTCCAGCATAAATAAAAAACTCATCACTAATATTTTTTTTATTTCCAACATTATTGACAATAAACGACTTGAGAATTGCTCTTTCTTTTTTAAACTCAACTTCCATATTTTCTTTAGAAACCAACACCCCAAAATACTTAGTGCTAGAACCAATCCATCTAGGATTATTAATTTTTAGCCCATCTTTACCATATTTAAGCTTATTATCATAATAAATTAATTGAGATAAATAATTATTATATTGCAGCTTAGCTTTATCACTCAATTTTTCAATTTCAGAACTAAAAATAATTCTATAAGAATCAATATCAAGCAAATTATAATTCTCAAGACTATTTACAGTAACTTTAAATTTCATCAAATATTCATTTTTTTTCGAAAATGTATACCTCTTTATATATTCATAAGTTTTGCCATTATTTTTAAAATAAGCTTTAAATTCATGATTAAAATCATCTATTTTTTTATACAAAAACAAATCCTCTACCAAATGGTCAAAACTAACATCAAAAAAAGTTTCATTTTTATAATCAATACTAATCAAATCTGTAGGATCTTTTTCCAAATTTAAATGATTTTTAAGCTTTAATGAAACCAAATTCCCTTTAAATGTGGAGAAAGTAGCAAAGTATATGCCTGTTTCTATAACGATATTTTGAGACTTATTAATCAAATTAAAGCTATTACTGTTGCTTAAAAACATTGCATTATCATCAAAGCTTTTGTTTAAATCAAAATGAACCTCCTTGTTATAAGACTTAAAACTTTGCCTGCTGAAGAAAAAAAGATCATTAATGAGCATAAAAAGACCTATTGAAAATAAAGACAAATAAACTGCTCTTAAAATTCTTTTGCTTTGGCTCACTTACACCCCTTTACACCATTAAAACTAAATTTTTAATAAGAGATTCAATATTTAAATATGTCAAATTTAATCTACTATAAGAAACTACAAAAATAATATCTATTGCCTTACCTTCTAACAATTCTAATCTTTTCCTAAAAGCCTCTTTAAAAAGCCTTCTAATGTGATTTCTTTTAACGGCCCCCTTAAAACCTTTAGAAAAGGTAACAAGAAGCCTAGAATAAATCAAATGATTTGATTTATAAAACACTTTTAGATTAAGATTAGTAAATCTAATCAAATTACCTTCTTTGAAAATTTTTTGAATTTCTATTTTTGATTTTAGACTAATATTTCTTTTTTTCATCAGAAACAGTTAATTTTATTCTTCCTTTTGCCCTTCGCCTTGAAAGAATAAGTCTTCCACCTTTAGTCTTCATTCTAGCTCTAAAGCCAAATTTTCTATTTCTTTTAACACGACTGGGCTGATAAGTCCTTTTCAAAACACTCCTCCATTAAAAACAATTTCCCGCTACTAAGCTGCAAATTTAACACTACCATGGTATAGTATATAAATACGATTGTCAATAATAATTACCTTACCAAAATCTTTATATCTATTATTTTAATCCCCGTTAATTCTTTTATTGAATTTATTATCTTTGATTTATTAATTGATATACTATACAAAATACTTGAATTACCTACCTCAAGAAAAAGAACCTGCTCATTTTTAAAATCTAAAAATTTTACATCATCTGATAAAATCTTAAAGATTTTATTCCAGTTGTCAGCAATCAATAATTTTGAACTTATTTTTTTATTAACAAATAAATTAGATTCTAAATAATTTTTTAGAACATTGCTCATTTTTTTAAAAGAAGAATTATTCATAACAATTTTTTATACCACAATTCAAAAAACAATATTGAATAACCTTTAGAAAGCTTATTTTAATATTCAAAATCACATTGATAATTCACTTTAACCTAAAGACATGGGCATTATCAAGTGCATAAAATTAAAATTTTCAGGCTCACTCAATTTTAATACATTGCCCGAATTAAATTGTATTTCTATCTTTGAAGTTTCAAAGACACCAATAGCTTCAACAAAATATGAAATATTGATAGCCATAACTTCATCTTCTCCGTCATACAAATAGTTAGGACTTTTAATAAAAAATTCACCTTTTCTTCCAGTAATTAAATCTTCTCCAAGAAGCTTTAATTGAAGTTCAGAAAAAGTCAGAACCAACTTTCTTGACTTATCAACATATAAATTGACTCTTGAGAGTCTATCTTTTAAAATTCCCACAGAAACCAAAGATTTATTTTTTTGTTCTTTAGGTATAATACTCCTGTAATCAGGATAATTACCATTAATCAAGCTGCAAGCTATTTTATAATTATCAAATTCAACATAAAATTTTTTATCAGAAAATTTTATTTTAACTATGCCTTCTCCTGACATAAGATGTTTCAAGAAATTGAATATTTTTACAGGAACTATAAAATTCGCATCTTTTTCAACTGTAACTTCTGTTCTAAAAATAGACATTCTGTGCCCATTAGTAGAAACAAGTAATAACTTTGAATTTTCATCCTTTGTAAAATACACACCATTTAATACATTCTTAGATTCATCAATATGTGCTGAAAAAGCTATTCTGTTTATTATTTTTTTCAAAGATTTTTGTTTTACTTCGATTTCAAAAATATAATCTTCATTAACCAAATCATAATTGTAATTTTCTATTTCTTCGGATGAAAAGGTAGGTTCTTTTAAATGATCTTCGTGCTCTTTCTCTTTGTCTTCGTCTTTTAATTCTTCCATGATTTCCAATTTACTTTTATTCTTATTAAAAGCTATTTTAATTTTTTTGTAAAAACTGAATGCTTTTAGTGCATCATAAAAATTTGATGCATTAATTAATACCTTAAAATCTGTTTCTGAAAAAATTGGAATTATGCTTTCAAAAAAAATATTTCTATCTGTCGATTTAATTATAAGAGCAGATCTTTTTACTTCAATCAACACTGCGCTCCAAATATCATTCATGTTTCTATTCAATATTATTCCTTTTGCTTTTTCTATTTCATTTATGATTTGATTTGTTTCGCAAATAAAAAATGTGTTATTTATCATAATATCTCCTTATATATTTTATTACATTTTGTTTTTTTGTATATTAATAATAGTAATAGTAGTAAGCATCTGTTTGATTGTTTAATTGTACTTAATGTTTTGTAAAGCAAGGAAATATCTTGTTGAATTGTTTGTTGTATTTTTGATAAATTATTTGTTTCAATTGTTTAAAAGAATTTTTGATTTTTCAATTAGGTTTGTTTTTTTTTATTTTGTTCATAAGTTCTGTGATTAAATTGTTGATTTCTTTATCATTATTTCTATCTCTATCTATTTTATTTATTGAATAAAGTACTGTTGAATGTGTTTTCCCTCCAATAATTTTCCCAATTTCAACTGTCGATAGCTCTGTAAAATTCCTCAAAAGGTAAGCATAAATATGTCTAGCTTTTGTGATTTCTGGTTTTTTACTATGTCCTTCAATGTCTTTATGTGCAATTTTTAGCTCTCTTAAGAGTATTTTTTTTATATTTTCGATATTGATTTTACTGTTTGGTTCATTTGTTGTTTCTTTTTCGTAAATTATTATTTCTTTGATTATTTTTTCAGCAGTTTCAATGTCAATTTCTATATTGTCTAAATCTATATATGCTTTTAGCTTTGTTACAGCAGCTTCAAGGTCTCTTACATTTGTTGTAACTTTTTGAGCAACTAGATTAAGTATATCTTTAGGCACTTTTATACCATCCTCTTCTGCTTTTTTTTCAATAATAGCTACTCTTAGTTCGAAATTGGGTTTTGATATATCAACATTTAGCCCCCTTGTGAATCTGCTTTTTAGTCGATCTGTAAAGTTTGTAAGTTCAAAAGGAGATCGGTCACATGTGAATACTAATTGTTTATTGTCTTCATAAAGGGCATTAAATGTGTGAAAAAGCTCTTCTTGTATGCCTTCTTTTTTTTGTAAGTCGTGGATATCGTCTATAAGCAGCATGTCTAAGTATCTATATTTTTTTTTAAATTGTTTTGTTTCGTGTGTCTTTATGCTTTCTACAAATTCATTTAAAAAATTTTCAGCAGTAACGTATAATATCTTTAGGTTATGATGCAATTCTTCTGTTTTGTTTCCTATGCTTTGAAGCAAATGTGTTTTACCAAGCCCAACTCCACCGTAAATTAAACATGGATTATATTTTTTACCAGGATTTTTTGAGATTGACAAGCTGGCATTGTATGCAAGCTTATTATTTGGCCCTATGATAAAATTTTCAAATGTATATTTTTTTTTAAGAAAGGGATTTTTAAAATTTGTAGGCCCCTCTTCTTTTTTAATATACATTGTTATTCGATCTTTAATGCTTTGAACCGGTTCTTTATAGAGTGTGTTTTTTTTGGAAGTGTTGAGATTTGAAAAAGTTTCACTAAAAGCTGTTTTATTGCTTTCTTGTTTGCCAGAGTAAGTTTTAGGTGTTTGATTTGTAAACTCAATGACTACATCATTGTGGCCGTTTTTTGTGAGTATTTCTTTGATTTTTTTTGCAAATCTTTTTTCTATTTGATTTTTGTGAAATAAATTTGGAGCGGATATTTTGATATTGTCTCCTATTGATTCTAAAAAGCACAAATTTTCAAACCAAACATAAAACTCTTCTTCTGATAATTCTTTTTTTATTTCTGTTAAAATCAAGCTCCATATATTTTTTAATTTTTCCATTTTTTTGTCCTTGTGGGTTTTAGTACTATACTTTTAACATTATATAGTATAATGTTAAATTAGGATTCTATTTAAATTGTTTTTGAGTTTTTAAAAATTTTGGTATTTTGTGTGTAATAGATATTATTTTTTTTTTAATGTAAAATTTATTTGTGTCTAGATTTTAATTGAATGGAAGGTTTATGAATTATGTTGCTAGTAACATTCAGGTCTTAAAAGGACTTGAAGCTGTTAGGAAAAGGCCTGGCATGTATATAGGTTCTATTTCTGCTAGTGGGTTGCATCATTTGGTTTATGAGGTGGTTGATAATAGTATTGATGAGTCTTTAGCTGGGTTTTGTGATAAAATAGATGTTATTATTAATTTAGATAATAGTATAACTGTAATTGATAATGGTAGAGGGATTCCCACTGATATTCATGAAGAAGAGGGAATTAGTGCTCTTGAACTTGTTTTGACAAAACTGCATTCTGGTGGTAAGTTTAATAAAGGCACGTATAAAGTTTCTGGGGGACTTCATGGTGTTGGAATTTCGGTTGTAAATGCCTTGTCTTCGTTTTTAGAAGTTTATGTTAATAGAGATGGAAAAATTTATAGACAGACTTTTTCAAAAGGCATTCCAACTTCTAAAGTAGAAGTTGTAGGAGAATCTTTCATTACGGGAACTAAGGTTACTTTTTTAGCAGATTCTGACATTTTTGAAACTTTAGATTATAATTTCGATGTTCTTGAAAAAAGGCTTAAAGAACTTGCTTTTTTAAATGACAAAATACACATTTCAATTGAAGATAAAAGATTTGGTAAAGAAAAGTCTTCAAAATTTTATTTTGAAGGCGGAATTAAATCTTTTGTAGATTATTTAACTAATGACAGTAAAGTTTTTCAATCAGAATCTTATTATATTGATGGCTGTATTAATGAGGTTATTGTTAATGTTGGGCTTAAATGGACTGAAAGCTATTCTGACAATATTCTTTCTTTTGTTAATAATATTAATACAAGAGATGGAGGGACCCATGTTTTGGGCTTTAGAAGCGGACTTACTAAGGCCATGAACGAAGCTTTTAAAAATTCAAAAATAAGTAAAAAGGATATTCCAAGTCTTACAGGAGACGATTTTAAAGAGGGGCTTACAGCTGTTATTTCTGTCAAAGTTCCGGAACCTCAATTTGAAGGCCAAACAAAAAGCAAGCTTGGCAATTCCGAGATAAAGAAAATAGTTGAGGTTATTGTATATGAGCATTTATTAGAAATTATTAATTTAAATCCTTTAGAGATAGACATGATTCTTGGAAAAGCAATAAAAGCTGCTCGTGCTCGTGAGGCTGCAAGAAAAGCAAGAGAATCAGAAAGAAAAAAAAATGCATTTGAAAGCTTGGCATTGCCTGGAAAATTGGCAGATTGTGCTTCTAAAAATCCTTTGGAAAGAGAGATCTATATTGTAGAAGGCGATTCTGCTGGAGGAAGTGCTAAAATGGGTAGAAATAGATTCTTTCAGGCTATTTTGCCATTATGGGGAAAAATGCTTAATGTTGAGAAAACAAGAGAAGATAAGGTAATCACCAATGATAAGCTTATTCCTATAATTGCATCTCTTGGTGCAGGAGTTGGTAAAACTTTTGATATTACAAAGCTTCGTTACCACAAAATCATTATTATGGCAGATGCTGATGTTGATGGGTCTCATATTAGAACTTTGCTTTTAGCTTTTTTCTTTAGGTATATGAGAGATTTAATTGAAAATGGATATATATATATAGCAATGCCTCCTCTTTATAAAATAAAGTATGACAATCAAATTCATTATTTTTATGACGAGAAAGAAAAAGAAAAATTTTTAGATTCTATTGAAACCAAAAATCGAAATAGTATTTCTCTTCAGAGATATAAAGGGCTTGGAGAGATGAATCCAACGCAGCTTTGGGAAACTACTATGGATCCTGCTAGAAGAAAAATGAGATTAATGAGTATAGATGATGCTGTTGAAGCTGAAAAAATTTTTGTTACTCTTATGGGAGATTTAGTTGAGCCTAGAAAAGAATTTATTGAACAGAATGCACTTAATGTAATTAATCTTGATGTGTAATTGGAGCGTTAATGGCAGTTGGAGAAAATGAAGAACAAATATTAAATACTAAGATAGAAGATGAAATAAAAACTTCTTATTTAAATTATGCAATGTCGGTTATTGTTTCCAGAGCTCTTCCGGATGCAAGAGATGGTCTTAAGCCAGTTCACAGGAGAATACTTTATTCTATGTATGAGATGGGACTTCGTTCTGATAAAGCTTTTAAAAAAGCTGGAAGAATAGTAGGAGATGTTCTTGGGAAATATCATCCTCATGGGGATCAATCAATTTATGATGCGCTTGTAAGGTTAGCTCAAGATTTTTCACTTAGATATCCTGTAATACGGGGACAGGGAAATTTTGGATCTATTGATGGAGATCCTCCTGCTGCTATGCGATATACTGAAGCTAAAATGGAAAGAATAACTGAATATATTGTTAAGGACATAGATAAAGAGACTGTTAATTTTAAATCCAATTATGATGATTCTTTAAGTGAGCCCGAGATTATGCCCTCATCATTTCCATTTCTTTTAGTAAATGGTGCCAGTGGAATTGCTGTTGGAATGGCTACTAACATGGCCCCTCATAATTTAAGGGAAATTTGTGATGCTATTGTTTATATGTTGGATAATGAGAATGTTTCTATATTTGATTTGCTCAAGATAGTCAAAGGCCCCGATTTTCCAACTTTTGGAGAGATTGTTTATAATGATAATTTAATTAAAGCATATAAAACTGGCAAGGGAAGCGTTGTTATTAGGGCGAGATATCATATTGAAGAAAGAACAGAAGACAAAAATGCCATCATTGTTACAGAAATACCTTATACAGTAAACAAATCTACACTTCTTATGAAAGTTGCACTTTTGGCAAAAGAAGAAAAGCTAGAAGGACTTTTGGATATAAGAGATGAGTCTGATAGAGAAGGGATTAGGATAGTTCTTGAAGTTAAGAGAGGATTTGATCCCCATGTTATTATGAATTTGCTTTATGAATATACTGAATTTAAAAAACATTTTAGTATAAATAATCTAGCTCTTGTTGATGGTATCCCCAAGCAGTTGAATTTGAAAGAGTTATTATTTAAATTTATTGAGCATAGAAAGAATATTATCGAAAGACGTATTGAATTTGACCTGAGAAAGGCAAAAGAGAAAGCGCATATTCTTGAGGGATTGAATATTGCTTTAAATAATATAGATGAAGTTATTAAAATTATTAAATCATCTAAATTAGTAAAAGATGCAAAGGAGAGGCTTGTTGTAAATTTTGGCCTTTCAGAGATTCAGGCCAATTCAGTTCTTGATATGAAGTTGCAAAAGCTTTCAGCTCTTGAGATTTTTAAGCTTGAAGAAGAGCTTAATGTACTTTTAAGTTTAATAAAAGATTATGAAGATATTCTCTTGAATCCAATAAGGATTATTAATATCATAAGAGAAGAAACTATAAATTTAGGTTTAAAATTTGGCGATGAACGTCGAACTAAAATAATTTATGATGAGGAGGTTTTAAAAACTAGTATGTCGGATTTAATGCAAAAAGAAAATATCGTTGTTATGCTTACAAAGAAAGGTTTCCTTAAAAGACTTTCACAAAATGAGTATAAATTACAAGGTACAGGAGGAAAAGGTCTTAATTCTTTTGATCTTAATGATGGAGATGAGATTGTTGTTGCTCTATGTGTCAATACTCATGATTATTTATTTATGATTTCAAATGAAGGAAAACTTTATTTAATCAATGCTTATGAAATAAAAGATTCTTCAAGAGCCTCAAAAGGTCAAAATATTAGTGAGCTTATTAATTTGGGAGATCAAGAAGAAATATTAACTATTAAGAATAGTAAGGATTTTACTGATAATTCCTATTTATTGCTTACAACCGCAAGTGGAAAGATAGCTAGATTCGAATCTACAGATTTTAAAACAGTAAAGTCAAGAGGTGTTATTGTTATTAAACTTAATGATAAAGATTTTGTTACAAGTGCAGAGATTGTTTTTAAGGATGAAAAAATAATTTGTCTTTCTAAAAGGGGTAGTGCATTTATATTTAATTCAAGAGATATTAGGCTTACTAATAGGGGGACTCAAGGCGTTTGTGGAATGAAATTAAAAGAAGGCGATATTTTTGTTAAAGTTTTGGCCATTAGAGAAAATCCTTATCTTTTGATTATTTCTGAGAATGGATATGGAAAAAGATTAAGCATTTCTAAAGTATCTGAGCTTAAAAGAGGGGCTACTGGTTATACTAGTTATAAAAAATCTGATAAAAAAGCGGGTAGTGTTGTTGATGCTATAGCAGTTTCAGAAGATGATGAAATTTTGCTTGTAAGTAAACGTTCAAAAGCTTTAAGAACATTAGCTGGGAAAGTGTCTGAACAAGGTAAAGATGCTAGAGGAATTCAAGTATTATTTCTTGATAATGATAACTTGGTTTCTGTTTCAAAATTTATTAAATAGAGAATTGGTTTTTCTTATTAAAGAATGTTCCACGTGGAACATTCTTTTTTTTTATTCTTAAATTGTAATTAAATAATATAACCTGGTAAAATTTTGTGTTGTAGGAGGTTTTGACAATATGGATGGAGTTTTTAAAATGATAGATATTCAGCTTTTAGATATTGACAATGATCAACCAAGGAAATCTATTAGTCTTGTTGAATTAGAAGAGTTAGGTATTTCTATAAAAGAAAATGGAATTTTGCAACCCTTAATTGTTTGTAAAACAAATGAGAGATATAAAATAATAGTAGGAGAAAGAAGGTTTAGGGCTGCTAAACTTGTTCAGATGACAAATATTCCTGTTATCGAGGTTAACATAAAAGAATTTTATAAAGATTTTATGCCTTTGGTTGAAAATATTCAACGAGAAGATTTTACACCTGTTGAGGAAGCCTATGCCTATAAAAATCTAATGAATAAATATTCTTTAACTCAAAAGGATTTATCTGAAAAAATTGGCAAAAGCAGAGCTTATATATCAAATTTAGTTAGAATTTTAGATCTTGAACAAGAAATATTAAATGCAATACATAGGAAAGAAATTTCTTTTGGGCATGCTAAAGTTATTTTATCTTTAAAAGATAAACAAGATAGGTATAATCTTTATTTAATGATACTAAAAAAAAAAATTTCTGTAAGAGATGCAGAAAAATATGTTAGAAATTTTTATAAATCCATAGTAAAAAAAGAGGAATCGGAACAAGATCCCTTTTTAAGCAATATAAAGGAATTTTTATTTGATAAAATCCAAACAAAAATAGATATTAAGGGGAATCAAAATAAAGGAAAAATAGAGATAAAGTATTTTACAGAGGGCGATTTAAGAAGGATTGTTTCCTTTTTTGGTCATATTGGCTAAATCGTTTTTATAATTTAAAGATTGTAAAATATCTTTTCTTAATTTTATGATAGTTTTTATTTTTATGCATTTGTCTCAATACGTAAATTTTAAATCTTGTTTTATTAAAATTGTTTAGTTTTTTAAAAAAATCTTAAGCTTTAAATGAAGAGTAAAGTTTATATTTTTTATTTATGGTTAAATTTAGAAGTAAAAATAATTTAATATTTATTACAAAATGAACAATAAGAATATATATTTTGTATATACTTATTAGCGTAGTTGCAAATTTAGATAGAACTATTTTTAATATGTTTTATTTTTTTCTTTATTTCTGAAATAGAATTAAAAAATAATTTTAAGTTTTCTTTGTTTAATTTGTTTAATTCAATATTTTTTAATTCTGTTATATTTTTTAATATGAAATCTAATATTTCTTTTATCTCATTTTCATATTGTTTATTTTTATTAAGCAGCGATTTGTGTGTATTCTTTAAATTAAAATTTTTTTTATAGATAATTTTAAATTCTTTTAAAGAATTTATTTTGCCATTTAAAACTTCAGTTTTTAAGATAGAAGGGCAAGATTTTTTCGATATTTCATATGATAATGATAATGGTAATTTTTCTATAGTGAGTTGCTTGTCGGAATTTTCGATAAGCAGATTGTATCTTGATATTAAAGCGTAAACTTTGTCTTTTTTAAATCCCATGCTTTTGAACCATTGATAAAAAAGTCCGTTATATTGATTGCTTCCTTTCAATTTGTCTTGAGTCTCTTTAAGTATCTTTCCAATTTTTGTATAAGTATTATTAAAAATATTGAAAATTTCATATTGTTTTTTTTTTAAAAAATCAGAGATATTTTTATCTAGCTTGTTGTAGTCAAAGTTTTTGTTTTCAATCGAAATAATTTCTTTTTTTTCGATATTTTCCGAATTGTTAGAAGATGTTTCTAATTTTTTCCCCATTAGAAACATTAAAGTTTCTAGATTGTCAGACATAGTTATTCCTTGATTTTTTTGATTATTTCTTTTGAGAGTTCTAAGAAATCTTTTGCAGCATTACTTTCTTTGTCATATTCATATACGGGTATTTTTGCTTCTTGAGATTTTGAAATGGCTATATTTTTCCTTATTTTCGTATTTAAAAGTTTTTCTTTAAAAACTTTTTTTAATGAGCTTATATATTTTTCTTTACTTTTGTTTCTTATATCATATTTGTTTATAAAAACACCAGCAATCTCTAAATTTTTATTTAATTGCTTTACAGTATTTATTGTGTCTATTAGCTGATTTATACCTTCAAATGCAAAAAATTCTGTTTCAATTGGTATTAATAAGTAATTGCTTGCAATAAGAGCATTTATAGTTAATATTGAAAGTGTGGGGGGACAGTCAATAATAATAAAATCATATTTATCTTTTTCGTACAGTGTTAATGCATTTTTTAGAAAATTTTCTCTTGAGAGTTCATTGATTAATTCTTTTTCTAATAAAGCTAATTTAATGCTGGATGGAATTATATCTAATGTAAAATGATTTAAAGGTTTAATCTTTATTTTTTTGTTAATAAGTTCATAACTCGAGTTTTCAATTATATGTTCTGATGTGTTTGTGCCACTAGTAGAATTTCCTTGTGAATCAATATCTATTAGAAGAATTTTTTTATTAAGCAGGGTCATTGAATAAGAAATATTAATGGCGCTTGTGGTTTTTCCTACACCCCCTTTTTGATTGATTACAGATATTATTTTCATATAAATTTTCTCTTTTTATTTCTTTTTGTTTTTATATTTTAAAACATAAATGCTAAAAATAATAATGCTTTAAAGTAATTTTTTAAATATTTGATTGTTTAGCATTTGCATTTTTTTTCATTAAGCTTTAAAATTTCTGGAATTAATCCAGTTTCTATGAAAAATTCTGATATTTTTTGTTTATTTTTTGTTTTAAATTTAATTGAGGTGTTTATTTTGTTTGAAAAGTTTGAATCTGTTATTTCTATTTCAAGCTTATTTTTCATTTTTAATAGTGAATTGTATTGATTGTAATTTAAATTTAAATTTAAAATTTCCAATTCCTCTTTTTCTATTATAGCAGTATTTTTAATAACTTCTTTTGCGGATCTGTAATATGCCTTTGTTAATCCTCCCCTGCCAAGCAAGGTACCTCCAAAATATCGCAATGTGATTATTAAGGTATCAGTTAAATTATTATGTATTATGGCATCTAATGTGGGCTTTCCAGCTGTTAAATTAGGTTCTTTGTCATCACTCATTCCATTTAGGAATGAGTTCTTATTTCCAATTCTAAATCCATAAACTACATGCGTAGCATTTTTAAATTTTATTTTGTATTTTTTAATAGTTTTATTTATATCTTCTTTTTTTTCAATATTAAAAATATATGAAACAAAGATAGATTTTTTTATTTCAATTTTAGAATTAGTATTGTTTTTTGGCACAAATATCATATAACGTAAGTATACTATCTTTTTATATATTGCAGTATTTATTATTTATGTATATTATTAATATTGTTTGCTTTTTATCGATTATTGTAAAGCATGTTCCAGAAAAGGGGTAAAAATGATATCAGGCTTGAATCCAACATTAAGGTTATTTAAAGATCATAAAATACTTTATTCTAACATGGAAAGGGGGTTGAAGCCCCTTTTGGAAGTAGATAATTTTATCAATAAGTATATTCAAAATAAAGAAGGACTTGAGATTTATGATAAAGTCGTGGGTAAGGCGGCAGCTATTATTATTTATAATATAGGGCTTCAAAATGTTCAAGCTGGGGTTGTTTCTCAACCGGCAAAGGATTTTTTAGAAAGTAGAGGAATAAAAGTGGCTTATAAGAAATTAGTTGAAAAAATAAATGACAGGGCAGAAAATTTGATTGAAAGCTTAGAAAATCCCGAAGAAGTTTATAAGTATATGATTAAAAGAGGCATTATAGTTAATAATTTATAAAATTATGCAAATTAAAATAATTAAGCTATGTTTGGCTAGCTGTGTGACTTTGAATATACAGTAATAATTAGGGCTATATTGTATATTAATATTATTAAATTTCCCCAATTTAGGTAAAAATTGCTTTTATCATAGTTAAATATCCAAATTCCAGCATAAACTCCTAAAAATCCCCCTATAGAAGATGTAAACATAATTAAATTGGTTTCAATTGTATGTTGCTTAATTTTGTTTTGATTCTCTTTATCAGGCTGTTTTGTAAACTTGCTGTCAATAAAAATCATGGCAAAACCTGCAAGGGTAATGCATAGAAAATAAATTACAAATATTTTTCTAATTAATGCAAACATAAATTCCCCCGTTCTTTTAGCTTTTTAATCATTAATAACTTAATGATATAACTAAATGCAATACAAAACAAGTATTTTGATATACATGTAAAATATAGTTTATAATTTATAACTTATTCTTATATTTAGTGAATAAAAGATTTTGCATTTTGTCATAAAGAAAGATGGTTTTAATATATAGTTTTTATTTTTTTGGAGGAATTAACAGAGCTATGTTATATATTGTTGGTACGCCAATAGGTAATTTAGAAGATATTACTTATAGAGCGGTTAATGTTTTAAAATCGGTAAATGTTATCTTTGCAGAAGATACGAGAGTCACTAGCAAACTTTTGTTTCGATATAAAATTAATCAAAAAATGATTTCTTGTAATGCAGTAACAGAAAATAATAGGGTAAGTTTACTGTTGGATTATTTAGCAAAAGGAGATTCTGTTGCTTTTGTTAGTGATGCCGGCACTCCAGGCCTTAGTGATCCCGGTAGTTTGTTAGTCGCTGCTGTTTTTAGAGAGGGATATAAAGTTTGTCCCATTCCTGGAGCAAGTTCTTTTAATACTATTGTAAGTGTTAATCCTTTTAGAGATAAAGCAGTTCTTTTTGAGGGATTTTTACCCAACAAAGGTCTTAAAAGATTTAAAAGAATTACTGAGTTATATGAAAGGGGTGATGCATTTGTATTGCTTGAATCTGGTCATAGACTTTTAAAGTTGCTTGTTGAAATCTCTTCTGTTAATTTAGATGCGAAGATTCTTATTGGTCGTGAGATGACAAAAATTTATGAAGAATATCGAATTGGCAAGCCTTTAGAATTAAAAAATTATTTTGAATCGAATAAGGAGAAGATTAAAGGAGAATTTACTATTTTGGTCAGCAGAAATCGTTAATAAAAATGTTTTCTATTTAGATTGTCAAAACTTTATTTATTTTCTGGTTTTACCCAATGGATTTATTGTGTTATACTTGAATTTTAATAGGGGTTTTTATGAAAATTTATTTGGCTTCTCCATTTTTTAGTAAAGAGGAAATTAAGCTGCGGGATGAAGTTTTGAAATTTCTTGAACAGTTCAATTTAGATGTATTTTCTCCAGAGCATCATGCTGCCAAAAAGATGGGACTGCTTGAAAAGGTTGATTATAAATTTGCAAATAGAGATATAAGAGAGAAAATCAGGGAAATAGATTTAAAAGAGCTAGTTAGTAGTGATATAATTTTAGCTTTGGTTAATTATGTTGATTCTGGTACAGCTTATGAGAGGGGATTTGCTTTTGCCAAAAAAATACCAAGTATAGATTTTTTCAAGGATAAACAAGATTCTGATTTTTATAATTTAATGTATAGCGATTGCAATGCATCTTTTTCCAATTATGAAGATCTTAAGGAAGGAATTTTGACCATTAAAGAGTTGTGGATTAAGTTTAAAGGAGATAGCGAAAATTTTAGGACTTTCTTTGATTATTTAAAGGCTAAATTAGGTAATAAATTGAAAAAAATTCTTACAACTTTACCTGCTAATGAAAAATGTGGTTGTTAATGCTTTTATCATGGTTTATTAATAAAATTTATTTTTTATGTTTTATTTTTAATAAAATAATAAAAAGGTATTGACAATATGATTCTTCTTTTGTTAAAGTATTAAAGGTTGAAATTATTATTGGAAGATGAGAGAAGGGAAGAGTTAAGTAAGGTTAAAAGCCAAACAAAAAGAATAAACAAAAACTTGTTAATTTTTTTAAATAAAAAATAAGAATAACGAAGAGTTTGATCCTGGCTTAGAACTAACGCTGGCAGTGCGTCTTAAGCATGCAAGTCAAACGGAATGTAGTAATACATTCAGTGGCGAACGGGTGAGTAACGCGTGGATGATCTACCTATGAGATGGGGATAACTACTAGAAATAGTAGCTAATACCGAATAAGGTCAGTTAATTTGTTAACTGATGAAAGGAAGCCTTTAAAGCTTCGCTTGTAGATGAGTCTGCGTCTTATTAGTTAGTTGGTAGGGTAAATGCCTACCAAGGCGATGATAAGTAACCGGCCTGAGAGGGTGAACGGTCACACTGGAACTGAGACACGGTCCAGACTCCTACGGGAGGCAGCAGCTAAGAATCTTCCGCAATGGGCGAAAGCCTGACGGAGCGACACTGCGTGAATGAAGAAGGTCGAAAGATTGTAAAATTCTTTTATAAATGAGGAATAAGCTTTGTAGGAAATGACAAAGTGATGACGTTAATTTATGAATAAGCCCCGGCTAATTACGTGCCAGCAGCCGCGGTAATACGTAAGGGGCGAGCGTTGTTCGGGATTATTGGGCGTAAAGGGTGAGTAGGCGGATATATAAGTCTATGCATAAAATACTACAGCTCAACTGTGGAACTATGTTGGAAACTATATGTCTAGAGTCTGATAGAGGAAGTTAGAATTTCTGGTGTAAGGGTGGAATCTGTTGATATCAGAAAGAATACCGGAGGCGAAGGCGAACTTCTGGGTCAAGACTGACGCTGAGTCACGAAAGCGTAGGGAGCAAACAGGATTAGATACCCTGGTAGTCTACGCTGTAAACGATGCACACTTGGTGTTAACTAAAAGTTAGTACCGAAGCTAACGTGTTAAGTGTGCCGCCTGGGGAGTATGCTCGCAAGAGTGAAACTCAAAGGAATTGACGGGGGCCCGCACAAGCGGTGGAGCATGTGGTTTAATTCGATGATACGCGAGGAACCTTACCAGGGCTTGACATATATAGGATATAGTTAGAGATAATTATTCCCCGTTTGGGGTCTATATACAGGTGCTGCATGGTTGTCGTCAGCTCGTGCTGTGAGGTGTTGGGTTAAGTCCCGCAACGAGCGCAACCCTTGTTATCTGTTGCCAGCATGTAATGGTGGGGACTCAGATAAGACTGCCGGTGATAAGTCGGAGGAAGGTGAGGATGACGTCAAATCATCATGGCCCTTATGTCCTGGGCTACACACGTGCTACAATGGCCTGTACAAAGCGAAGCGAAACAGTGATGTGAAGCAAAACGCATAAAGCAGGTCTCAGTCCGGATTGAAGTCTGAAACTCGACTTCATGAAGTTGGAATCGCTAGTAATCGTATATCAGAATGATACGGTGAATACGTTCTCGGGCCTTGTACACACCGCCCGTCACACCACCCGAGTTGAGGATACCCGAAGCTATTATTCTAACCCGTAAGGGAGGAAGGTATTTAAGGTATGTTTAGTGAGGGGGGTGAAGTCGTAACAAGGTAGCCGTACTGGAAAGTGCGGCTGGATCACCTCCTTTCTAAGAGAAAGATAAATTAAGGCTCATTACATTAACTCTTCTCTACTTTTTTCTTTTGATAAAATATTTTTTGAAACTATGTTTGTTTATATAAGTTTAAGTAGATTTTTTGTTGGCAATATTAAATAATTTTATTAAACCTAAATTTAAATTGATGGGGGGGTTTAGCTCAGTTGGCTAGAGCATCGGCTTTGCAAGCCGAGGGTCAAGGGTTCGAGTCCCTTAACCTCCATTAGACGTATGTCTTAGATTTAAATTGTGCGCGCTATTAATTGAGCTTGTTAAAGATTAAAATAATTATTAGAAGATGAGATTAAAGAGGCCTAAGTAAGGATGAAGGCCGAAAAAAATAAGAATAACGGATATATTAATGCTAATCTAGCAATTAGCATTAATGGTGTATTTTAGGCATGCTAGTTAAGTAGAATACAGTAATATCGAATAAGTTTATTAACTAATGAAAGGAATTCTTTCAATTTTTGCTTATCGTTAGGCTTATGTTATTACTTGACATGGGGAAATATTTATCAAGGTGATGATGAGTAGTTAATTTCAGGTGGTAAACTATCACTCTAAAACTGAGATATGGATAAAATTTCTGAGAGGGAATAGTTTGGCGGATAGTCCAAGAATCTTCCTTAATAGCTGAAAGCTTAACGGTGTAGCGCTATTTGAATTGGAAGATCGAAAAGATATTGTAAGATTTTTTTGTTAATAAGAAATAGGTTTTGCGGTGGGAAATGACAAAGTGATGATGTTAATTTATGAATAAGTCCCGGTTAATTACGTGCCAGTAGTCGTGGCAATACGTAAAGAGTGAGCGTTGTTTAAAGAACTACACAGAATCAATATTATGTAATATTGCAATTGAAAAGTACTTTATTTTTATACTTATGGCTTAAAAACTACGTTTTAACATCTACATCAATAATACATTGGGACCAGGATGAGTTGAACATCCGACCTCAGGTTTATCAGACCTGCGCTCTAACCACCTGAGCTATGATCCCTTAATCACACTAATTCTTTACAAATTTTATTTAAATCTTTTGGCTTTGTCAATATCTCTTATATCTTTTTAAGATGCAAAAGATGTATATATTGTTTATAATTTTTCATATATTTATCAATGCTTGCTATATTTAATTTTAAATTTTTTCGTTGGTAGTATACTCTTTCATATTGTATTTGTTTTTTTAACAATATAATACTATTATTTTGCTTTAAAATTGATTTTATGGATCGATATTTTTTTTTACAAGATGCTATTACTGTAGCAAAATTATTGCTTGGCAATCTGTTGGTCAGGAGGATTCAGGAGAAGAAAATAGTTACCAGAATTGTTGAAACGGAAGCTTATATGGGAATAACAGACAGTGCTTGTCATTCTTATAAGGGCAAGAGAACAAATCGGACAAATGCTATGTATAGCATAGGGGGATATTCTTATGTTTATATAATATATGGCATGCATCATATGTTTAACATTGTTACTGCGGAAAGAGATAATCCCCAAGCTGTTTTAATTAGAAGTGTAGAGCCTATTTTCCCATTATTGGGAGAAAAAAATATTCTTACTAATGGTCCTGGCAAACTTACAAAATTTTTAAATATTGATTTAGCCTTTAATGAAGTTGATCTTATTGGGAATAATGAGCTTTTTTTACAAAGAGGCTTGAATTTGGATTTTAATATAGTTTGTTCGAAAAGAATAAATATTAATTATGCACAAGAGAGTGATATAAACAAACTCTGGAGATTTTATATTAAAGATAATAAATTTGTATCAAGGTGTTGATTTTAGCTTAAATAAAGTTTTTAAGAAATATATTATTATTTAATTTAATTCTTTTATACTTAAGAATAATTTATTGGGAATAAATTATTTGTGATATTATGTCTTACAAGAGAGATTTATATATGAATTCTAACTATAAAAGATATAAAATGTTGGTTTTTGACCTTGATGGTACTTTGTTGAATAATAGCCACGAGATTACCTTTTTAACTCTTGAAGTTCTTTTGACTTTAGAGAAAGATTTTAAAATAATTGTTGCAACTGGCAGAAGGTTAATTGAAGTTAGAAATGTCAGAGATCAATTAAAAGAAATTAATTTTAATGAAAACTATCTTGTAACGGCAAATGGTGCTGAAGTGTTTTTGCAAGAAAATTTAATTTTTAGACATGCAATGAGTTATGGCTTGGTAAAAGAAATTCTTCAGATACATACAGATAATGTTGATGTTAATCTTTATACTTTTGATACTTGGTATTCTAATGCAGATGTTAAAAGTCCTATTATGAATCATTTTATTAGGGATTTGGGTTTAAATGTTATCATTGGAGATTTAGCTAAATTAGGCGTTGATTCTGTTTCTAAGATTGTTTATTATTGTGATGATTTGGCAATTCTTAATAAACTTAACAATGAAATTAGGAGTAAAAATTTTCAGGACATAAGGGTGTTTTTTTCTTCTAAAGATTTATTAGAGGTTACCAATATTAATGCTGATAAATACAATGCTATTAAGAATATTGCTTTTCTTGAAGGCATTCCCCTTTGTGATGTTTTAGCCTTTGGAGATAATAATAATGATTATGAGATGCTTAAAAATCTTGGCAAAGGGGTTTTAATGAAAAATGCCAATGAATTTCTTAAAGCGAATTTAGTAGATAATGAAATAACAAGATTTAATAATAATGAGGATGGTGTTGCTAGGTTTTTAATTGATTTTTTTGATCTTGATATTAAATATGAATAATTTTTATTTGAATTTTTAATAATTTAATTAATTTTTATAAGAATCTTCTATTTAAAATGTAAATTTATTTATTAAAATATTGAGATAAGTATTGACACGGATTAAACAAAGGTATATTATTTTATGTTGTATAAACAAATTGGCAAAATAGAGACGGAAGATAAAAATATGGTCAAAGTAATAAGAGTCTATGGTGGATGCCTAGGAGCTTTAAGGCGAAGAAGGTCGTGGTAAGCTGCGAAAAGCTTGGGGGAGAAGCAAACATTTATTGATCCCAAGATTACCGAATGGAGTAATCCAGCTAGCAAGATGCTAGTTATCTATTATTTAAATAATAGAGGCGATACCAGGGGAAGTGAACCATCTAAGTACCCTGAGGAAAAGAAATCAAAGAGATTCCCTTAGTAGTGGCGAGCGAAAAGGGAGTAGCCTAAACTTTAAATGTGCCAAGTTGCAGAGCGTTGCATTTAGAGGGTTGTAGGACGTTTAAGCTTAGTCTGTGATAAGCAAAAAAGTTACAAAATATTTATATAGAAGAATAATCTGGAAAGTTTAACCAAAGAAGGTGATAGTCCTGTAATTTAAATGTAAATATCTTTTTAAAATGTTCCTGAGTAGGACGAGGCACGAGAAACCTTGTTTGAAGCTGGGGAGACCACTCTCCAAGGCTAAATACTAAAAAGCTACCGATAGAGAAGAGTACCGTGAGGGAAAGGTGAAAAGAACCCCGGGAGGGGAGTGAAATAGAACTGAAACCGTAGACTTACAAGCAGTCAAAGCCGCGATTTATTGCGGTGATGGCGTGCCTTTTGCATAATGAACCTGCGAGTTATCATGTCTAGCAAGATTAAAGCATAGAAGTGCTGGAGTCGAAGCGAAAGCGAGTCTTAAAAGGGCGATTTAGTTAGATGTGGTAGACCCGAAGCCGAGTGATCTATTTATGGCCAGGCTGAAGCTTGGGTAAAACCAAGTGGAGGGCCGAACTCTAGTCTGTTTAAAAAGGCAGGGATGAGCTGTGAATAGGAGTGAAAGGCTAAACAAACTCGGAGATAGCTGGTTCTCCCCGAAATGGATTTAAGTTCAGCCTTATTTTAGTTTAATAGAGGTAGAGCACTAATTGAGCTAGGGCCTGTCAAAGGGTACCAAACTCAGTTAAACTCCGAATGCTATTAAATGATGAATAGGAGTGAGACTATGGGCGATAAGGTTCATAGTCGAGAGGGAAACAACCCAGACCAACAGCTAAGGTCTCAAAAATGTGTTAAGTGGAAAAGGAGGTTTAGGTACGTAAACAGCCAGGAGGTTGGCTTAGAAGCAGCCATACCTTTAAAGAGTGCGTAATAGCTCACTGGTCGAGTACTTAAGCGCCGATAATGTAACGGGGCTAAACACATTACCGAAGCTTTGGATCTTGACGAAAGTTAAGATGGTAGGGGAGCGTTCTGTAAGCCAGAGAAGTTAAACTGGAAAGTTTGATGGAGGTATCAGAAGTGAGAATGCAGGTATGAGTAACGAAAAAATGGGTGAGATCCCCATTCGCCGAAAACCTAAGGTTTCCTGGGTAAAGGTCGTCTTCCCAGGGTTAGTCGGCCCCTAAGGCAAAGCTGAAAAGTGTAGTCGATGGGAAACGGGTTAATATTCCCGTACCTCTTATAGTTTCGATGGAGTGACGCATGAGGTTAACTACTGCTAGGCGATGGTTGTCCTAGTTTAAGCATTAAGGTGATGATCTTAATAGGAAAATCCGTTAAGAGAGCTAAGATGTGATGATGAGTGTTATTTAGGTAACATGAAATGTAGGTAGTCAAGGTGCCAAGAAATAACTTCTAAGGTTAGGCTATAAGGGACCGTACCGCAAACCGACACAGGTAGGTGGGATGAAAATTCTAAGGCGCGCGAGAGAATCCACGTTAAGGAACTCTGCAAAATACGTACGTAACTTCGGGATAAGTACGACCTAAGCAATTAGGTAGCATAAAAATGGTCCAAACGACTGTTTACCAAAAACACAGGTCTCTGCAAATCTGTAAGGAGAAGTATAGGGACTGACACCTGCCCGGTGCTGGAAGGTTAAGAGGAGATGTTAGTTTATTCGAAGCATTGAATTCAAGCCCCAGTAAACGGCGGCCGTAACTATAACGGTCCTAAGGTAGCGAAATTCCTTGTCGGGTAAGTTCCGACCCGCACGAATGGTGTAACGATTTGGACGCTGTCTCAACGTGGAGCTCGGTGAAATTGAAGTATCGGTGAAGATGCCGATTACTTGTGGTTAGACGGAAAGACCCCGTGAACCTTTACTATAGCTTGGTATTGAGATTTGATTAAATATGTGTAGGATAGGTGGGAGACTTTGAAGCTATCTCGTCAGGGGTAGTGGAGTCAACCTTGAAATACCACCCTTGTTTAATTAGATTTCTAACTTATAGAAATATGAGGAGAGTGCCAGGTGGGTAGTTTGACTGGGGCGGTCGCCTCCTAAAGAGTAACGGAGGTGCGCAAAGGTTACCTTAGAGTGGTTGGAAATCACTCTGTAAGTGTAAAGGCATAAGGTAGCTTAACTGTAAGACTGACAAGTCGAACAGATACGAAAGTAGGTCTTAGTGATCTGGCGGTGGCAAGTGGAAGCGCCGTCACTTAACGAATAAAAGGTACTCCGGGGATAACAGGCTTATCCTTCCCAAGAGTTCACATCGACGGAAGGGTTTGGCACCTCGATGTCGGCTCATCGCATCCTAGGGCTGGAGCAGGTCCTAAGGGTATGGCTGTTCGCCATTTAAAGCGGTACGCGAGCTGGGTTCAGAACGTCGTGAGACAGTTTGGTCCCTATCTGCCACAAGCGTTGGATATTTGAGAGGAGCTATCTTTAGTACGAGAGGACCGAGATGGACGAACCTCTAGTGTACCAGTTATCCTGCCAAGGGTAAGTGCTGGGTAGCTACGTTCGGAAAGGATAACCGCTGAAAGCATCTAAGTGGGAAGCCTTCCTCAAGATGAGATATCCTTTAAGGGTCCTGGAAGAATACCAGGTTGATAGGTTAGAAGTGTAAGTATAGTAATATATTAAGCTGACTAATACTAATTACCCGTCTCTTTGACCATATTTTTGTCTTCCTTATAAAAACCCTGGTGGTTAAAGAAAAGAGGAAACACCTGTTATCATTCCGAACACAGAAGTTAAGCTCTTATTCGCTGATGGTACTGCGAGTTCGCGGGAGAGTAAGTTATTGCCAGGGTTTTTTTATACTTTAAGTTTTGAATTTATTTTTTATGGTATTTAAATACTTATAATTTAAATACCATAAAAAATAAATTAGATATTGACACGGATTAAACAAAGATATATATTATTTTATGTTGTATAAACAAATTGGCAAAATAGAGACGGAAGATAAAAATATGGTCAAAGTAATAAGAGTCTATGGTGGATGCCTAGGAGCTTTAAGGCGAAGAAGGTCGTGGTAAGCTGCGAAAAGCTTGGGGGAGGAGCAAACATTTATTGATCCCAAGATTACCGAATGGAGTAATCCAGCTAGCAAGATGCTAGTTATCTATTATTTTAATAATAGAGGCGATACCAGGGGAAGTGAACCATCTAAGTACCCTGAGGAAAAGAAATCAAAGAGATTCCCTTAGTAGTGGCGAGCGAAAAGGGAGTAGCCTAAACTTTAAATGTGCCAAGCTGCAGAGCGTTGCATTTAGAGGGTTGTAGGACGTTTAAGCTTAGTCTGTGATAAGCAAAAAAGTTACAAAATATTTATATAGAAGAATAATCTGGAAAGTTTAACCAAAGAAGGTGATAGTCCTGTAATTTAAATGTAAATATCTTTTTAAAATGTTCCTGAGTAGGACGAGGCACGAGAAACCTTGTTTGAAGCTGGGGAGACCACTCTCCAAGGCTAAATACTAAAAAGCTACCGATAGAGAAGAGTACCGTGAGGGAAAGGTGAAAAGAACCCCGGGAGGGGAGTGAAATAGAACTGAAACCGTAGACTTACAAGCAGTCAAAGCCGCGATTTATTGCGGTGATGGCGTGCCTTTTGCATAATGAACCTGCGAGTTATCATGTCTAGCAAGATTAAAGCATAGAAGTGCTGGAGTCGAAGCGAAAGCGAGTCTTAAAAGGGCGATTTAGTTAGATGTGGTAGACCCGAAGCCGAGTGATCTATTTATGGCCAGGCTGAAGCTTGGGTAAAACCAAGTGGAGGGCCGAACTCTAGTCTGTTAAAAAAGGCAGGGATGAGCTGTGAATAGGAGTGAAAGGCTAAACAAACTCGGAGATAGCTGGTTCTCCCCGAAATGGATTTAAGTTCAGCCTTATTTTAGTTTAATAGAGGTAGAGCACTAATTGAGCTAGGGCCTGTCAAAGGGTACCAAACTCAGTTAAACTCCGAATGCTATTAAATGATGAATAGGAGTGAGACTATGGGCGATAAGGTTCATAGTCGAGAGGGAAACAACCCAGACCAACAGCTAAGGTCTCAAAAATGTGTTAAGTGGAAAAGGAGGTTTAGGTACGTAAACAGCCAGGAGGTTGGCTTAGAAGCAGCCATACCTTTAAAGAGTGCGTAATAGCTCACTGGTCGAGTACTTAAGCGCCGATAATGTAACGGGGCTAAACACATTACCGAAGCTTTGGATCTTGACGAAAGTTAAGATGGTAGGGGAGCGTTCTGTAAGCCAGAGAAGTTAAACTGGAAAGTTTGATGGAGGTATCAGAAGTGAGAATGCAGGTATGAGTAACGAAAAAATGGGTGAGATCCCCATTCGCCGAAAACCTAAGGTTTCCTGGGTAAAGGTCGTCTTCCCAGGGTTAGTCGGCCCCTAAGGCAAAGCTGAAAAGTGTAGTCGATGGGAAACGGGTTAATATTCCCGTACCTCTTATAGTTTCGATGGAGTGACGCATGAGGTTAACTACTGCTAGGCGATGGTTGTCCTAGTTTAAGCATTAAGGTGATGATCTTAATAGGAAAATCCGTTAAGAGAGCTAAGATGTGATGATGAGTGTTATTTAGGTAACATGAAATGTAGGTAGTCAAGGTGCCAAGAAATAACTTCTAAGGTTAGGCTATAAGGGACCGTACCGCAAACCGACACAGGTAGGTGGGATGAAAATTCTAAGGCGCGCGAGAGAATCCACGTTAAGGAACTCTGCAAAATACGTACGTAACTTCGGGATAAGTACGACCTAAGCAATTAGGTAGCATAAAAATGGTCCAAACGACTGTTTACCAAAAACACAGGTCTCTGCAAATCTGTAAGGAGAAGTATAGGGACTGACACCTGCCCGGTGCTGGAAGGTTAAGAGGAGATGTTAGTTTATTCGAAGCATTGAATTCAAGCCCCAGTAAACGGCGGCCGTAACTATAACGGTCCTAAGGTAGCGAAATTCCTTGTCGGGTAAGTTCCGACCCGCACGAATGGTGTAACGATTTGGACGCTGTCTCAACGTGGAGCTCGGTGAAATTGAAGTATCGGTGAAGATGCCGATTACTTGTGGTTAGACGGAAAGACCCCGTGAACCTTTACTATAGCTTGGTATTGAGATTTGATTAAATATGTGTAGGATAGGTGGGAGACTTTGAAGCTATCTCGCCAGGGGTAGTGGAGTCAACCTTGAAATACCACCCTTGTTTAATTAGATTTCTAACTTATAGAAATATGAGGAGAGTGCCAGGTGGGTAGTTTGACTGGGGCGGTCGCCTCCTAAAGAGTAACGGAGGTGCGCAAAGGTTACCTTAGAGTGGTTGGAAATCACTCTGTAAGTGTAAAGGCATAAGGTAGCTTAACTGTAAGACTGACAAGTCGAACAGATACGAAAGTAGGTCTTAGTGATCTGGCGGTGGCAAGTGGAAGCGCCGTCACTTAACGAATAAAAGGTACTCCGGGGATAACAGGCTTATCCTTCCCAAGAGTTCACATCGACGGAAGGGTTTGGCACCTCGATGTCGGCTCATCGCATCCTAGGGCTGGAGCAGGTCCTAAGGGTATGGCTGTTCGCCATTTAAAGCGGTACGCGAGCTGGGTTCAGAACGTCGTGAGACAGTTTGGTCCCTATCTGCCACAAGCGTTGGATATTTGAGAGGAGCTATCTTTAGTACGAGAGGACCGAGATGGACGAACCTCTAGTGTACCAGTTATCCTGCCAAGGGTAAGTGCTGGGTAGCTACGTTCGGAAAGGATAACCGCTGAAAGCATCTAAGTGGGAAGCCTTCCTCAAGATGAGATATCCTTTAAGGGTCCTGGAAGAATACCAGGTTGATAGGTTAGAAGTGTAAGTATAGTAATATATTAAGCTGACTAATACTAATTACCCGTCTCTTTGACCATATTTTTGTCTTCCTTATAAAAACCCTGGTGGTTAAAGAAAAGAGGAAACACCTGTTATCATTCCGAACACAGAAGTTAAGCTCTTATTCGCTGATGGTACTGCGAGTTCGCGGGAGAGTAAGTTATTGCCAGGGTTTTTATTTTATATTTTAAGTCTTGAACTTATTGTGTATATTTATTTTTATATATTAGTAAAACTATTTTATTTTAATAAGGAAATTTTAAAATAACATGAAGAAAGCAAGCTTTTTAAGTACTAATTTTTTAATTTTGCTTTTGGTTTGCTTTGTCAGTGTCGATTTATTTTCTAAGGATACTTTCAAGTTTAAGCTTGTAGATCAATATTTTCCTTTTTACTATAAAAATAATAAAGGAGAATATGTGGGGCTTATTTTTTCTATTTTAGATAAATGGGCAAAAGATAATAATGTTGATATTAAAGTTGAGCATATTGATAATTTCAATGAAAGTGCAATTGAAGACGAAGCAATATATTTAGGATTGACTTATAATATAAAATTAAATGATTTTTTTTATTTTAAAAGTGAGCTTGCTAGGAGTATTTCAATTTTATTTTCTAAAAGCTCTAATAAAAAATATAAAAATACTCATTCAACATTTTTATCCAATTTTAATATAGGAGTTATTAGAAATACAATATATGAAGATATTTTAAGACTAAAAGGCATTAATACGATTTTTTTGGCTGAAAATGCTCAAGAGTTAGTATTGGCTTTAAAAAATGATAAAGTTGATTATATATATGGTGATTGTAAGACTTTGCATTATATTGCAAAGCTTTTTTTTGGTGAAGACCTTGTGATTTTTACTGGAGATGTTTTTTATAGCGTCAAAAATAGAGTGGCTATTAGTAGAAATGCTCCTGAGATAATAAAGAATTTGAATTTAGATTTGTTTTCGTATTTGGTGAAAATTCCTGATGAACATATTTTTTCTTTTTTAGATAGTAATACTAAGGGAAATTTTATTGATGTTGGTTTATATAATGATTATCCTCCCTTGAGTTTTATTAATTCACAGGGAAAGTTGTCTGGCATTTTAGTAGATTTATGGAATCTTCTCTCAAGACAACATATCTTTAAACCTATTTTTAAGGGATTCCCTAAAGAGGATATTAAGAAATCATTAGAGGGAAAGCCAGTAGGCATTTTTGGAGGAATTATTAGCAATGATAGTGTATTTGAAAATGTTAATTATGTAGTAAGTAAACCAATATATCCTCTTAATTTTAAATTTTATTCCAAAGGCTTAAACAATAATATTGGTCCAATAAATTCTCAGTTTATTGATTTTAGTTTTAATAATATTCAATTAAGTAAGGATCAAGACATTGTTAATAACTTTGTAAATATTGTTAATAATTCATATGGATTTATAGAAAATTCAATAACAACAAAATATTTATTAAAATTAAATGGATATAACGGAAGATTAAAATCTTATGATTCTATTTTTAATAAAAATAGGTTTTTAGTATTAGCTATTGATAACAGAATTTATAAAGTTATTAAATATATTCTTAATTCTATATTTGATGATATTTCATTTGAAACTTTGCTTCAAATAGATAAAAATTGGCTGGACAAAGAAGAAATTAATAGTTCTAGAATTAATAGTTATAAAATTATGAATAAGGTTAAATTTAATATAGAAGAAAAAATTTGGTTATCAAAAAATAATAAATTGAATCTTGCTGTTAAAAATTGGTATCCAATAGATTATGTTGAAGCAAATAGCTATAAAGGAATAAATCAATTTTTACTTGATAAAATTAGAATGTTTTCAGGTTTGGAATTTAACATAATTGAAACATACGGCAGCTTAGATCTCAAAAAATTAATCAAATCTGGAAAAATCGATATGCTAAATACTAATGCAGTAGATTCAAATTTAGAGAATGTTTTCAATATAAAATTAAATTCTCGAATTCCACTTTATATTTTTTCAAATAAAAAAAGGGTGCTTCCATCTAGATCTTTGGAGAGGTTTGCAGTACTTGATTTTTTATATAGTAAAAACTTGGCTTCTAGTATTAAATCAGATCTTATTTTGGTAAGTAGCTTTAAAGAAGCGCTACTTCTTCTTTATAAGGGAAAGATTGATGGGATTATTAGTGATGAGTATACGGCTGCTTATGTTTTTGAAGAATTAAATGTTTCGGATGTTGAAAAACTGCCTACTTTTAGAGATTTGTCTTTTGATTTAAGTCTTGCTATTTATAATCAAGATTTTATCTTGAAAGAAATTATTCAAAAAGTTGTTGTGCGTTCAAATGTTGATAGTCAGAGGTATTTAAATGATTGGAAATTTGATATTTATTATAAATCTAAGGGCATTAGGTTTAAAAATTTCAAATTTTTAGTTTTAACAGTTATTATATTTTATTTTACTTTTTTAGGATTTGTAATAATTTTTATGTTTAAATTATCATTTGAGCAGAAAAGAAGATATTCTTTTGTAATGAATAAAAAAAATATTGCAGAAGCTGCTAATACCGCTAAAACAATTTTCATAGCAAACGTCAGTCATGATATTCGTACTCCCATTAATGGCATAATGGCTGCTACTGAGCTTTTAGATACTACTATTCTTACGGATGTTCAAAAAGACTATGTTAAAATGATAAATTATTCATCTGATTCTTTACTTTCTTTAATTGATGATATATTGTATTTGTCTCAAATAGATGTCAATGAATTACATATTGAGAGTCAAGATATTGATTTAGAGACTGAAATGGAAATGGTTTTAAAAACTTTTCAATCTCAATGTGCAAAAAAAAATATTGATTTATTTTCTTATTCTAAATCTATTTTTAAGAATTATATAAAAGGGGATATTGTAAAAATTAAACAAGTTTTAATTAATTTAATAGGGAATGCTTTTAAGTTTACAGATGACGGTGTTATTGTTTTAAACTATGAAGAAGTATATAGAACAAAAGCTGATGATAATAGAGTATTGGTTACAGTTGAATTTAAGGTAATAGATACAGGCAAAGGTATTAAAAGAGAAAATCTTTCTAAGATATTTGAAATATTCAAACAAGAGGACGATTCTTCTTCAAGAGTTCATGAGGGTGCGGGATTGGGGTTATCAATATCTAAAGAGCTTATAAGGCTAATGGGGGGCCTTGGAATTACTGTTGATAGCAAGGTAGGAGAGGGAACGACTTTTTCATTTATGTTGCCTTTTATATTAGGCGATGAGCTTAAAAGTAAAGATTTATCATTCAATGTTCAATCAATAAATAGTAATAATAAAGTATTAAATGTGCTCTTGAGTAAAAAATCTATTAAAATTTTTGAACACTGTTCGACTTTGTTGGGCTGTTCTTCTAATGTACATTACGTGGCGTCTTTTGAAGATGCATATAAATTCTTTAAGAAACACTCTTTTTATGATTTTGTTTATGTAAATGTAAATAACGACAATATTCAAGAGAGTATCCAATTTGCTAATAATATTGAGAAGCTAAGCTCTGATGTAAAAATTATTTTTTTATTTTATTATTTGGATAATAAAGCTCTAAAAAATTTAAAATATATGTATGTTAAAAAGCCTTTAATGGGGCTTAGCATATGTTCTATTTTTTCTAAAAAAGAGCTTAAAACAGAAATGAAATTTGAAGATTTGGCCCCAGTAAATAGTGCTTTTAAGGTGAAAACGCCTGTTAATGTGTTAATAGCTGAAGATAATCAGGTCAATCAAAAAGTGTTAAAAGATATTCTTGTTGTAATAGGTATTAATGAAAATCATATTGATGTTGTAGATGATGGAGTAAAGGCTTTAAAATTTTTAAAAGAAAAAAAATATGATATCTCTTTTATTGATATACGAATGCCAAGATATGATGGATTTTCGGTAGCTAAAGAAATTAGAAAGTTTGAAAAAGTAAAGAATTTAAAGCCGTGTGTTTTGGTTGCGGTGACAGCCCATGCTTTGCAAGAGTATAAAGACAAGTGTTTTGCAAGCGGTATGAATGATTATATATCAAAACCAATACACATAAGTTCAATTAAAATCATATTAAAGAAATATTTACAGCTTGAAGTTGATGATATTTGGGAGAATAAAGATTTTAATCAACCTGTCAAGTTTTCTAATTTAGATGTTAATAGGGCTTTAAAAGAATTAAATCTTTCATATGAGTCATATTCTGAATTATGTAGAGGACTTGTTGATTTTATTTCTATCAATATTATTGATTTAGAAAAAGCTTTTGATGATGAAAATTTGTCTTTAATTAAAGACATATCCCATTCAATATCTGGAGCTCTTTCTAATATGCGTAGCAAGTTGTATAGGTATTTTAAAAAAATTGAAACAAGTAAAGATTCAATTTATGAATTGAAAAAAATGTATTTTTTTGTAAAAGATGATTTGTTGCATTTAATAAGCGACATAAAGGAGAATATTTTGTTTGATTCTGAGCTTGTTGGCGATAATAAGCTATACTTTAAAAGCAATGATCAATTTTTAAACCTTCTCAATAAGCTTTTAGTTGGCATTAAAACTAGAAAACCAAAAGAATACAAGGAAATTCTTAAGAGCATTGACAAGTATGTTTTAGACGATAATATTCAGGTATTATTTAGTGATCTTCGCAGGAATTTAAGATTATATAGATTTACTGAGAGTTCTAAAATCCTTGAAGAGATCATTGAAATTTTTATCAACAAGAGATATTAGCAGTGGGAATGATAATTAAAGATAAATCTTTTGAAACAGAGAATCAGAAACTTTTAATTGTGGATGATTCTCCCACTAATTTGGATTTATTGGTAAATATATTGCAAGATGCTTATGAGGTTGAGGTTGCAACAAATGGACTTGATGCTTTAAAACAGGTTGAAAAAGATAGTCCCGATCTTGTACTTCTTGATATAGGTCTTCCAGATATTAATGGCTATGAGGTATGCAAAAGACTAAAAAGCGATCCTGATACTAAAGATATTCCTGTAATTTTTATTAGTTCAAGAAATTCTACAGATGCTCAACTTGAAGGATTTAATGTTGGTGGGGTAGATTATATTTTAAAGCCTTTTAATAGTCGAATAATTGATGCTAGAGTTAAGACGCACCTTGAATTAAAGCGCCTGAGAGATTATTTTAAAAGTTTGTCTAGAATTGATGGACTTACTCAGATTCCAAATAGAAGATTTTTTATGGATAAATTTTCTAAGTCGTGGATTAAAGCTTTAGAAAGTAAAGAAATAATAATTGTTGGTATGTTGGATATTGATAATTTTAAGAATTATAATGATAATTATGGTCATACCAATGGTGATGAGTGTCTTAAATTGATTGCTAAGACCCTATATAAGGTTTCTTTAAAACATAAAATAGATGTTGCTAGATATGGAGGGGAAGAATTTATTTTTTATTCTGTTAATAATAGTCTAAGTGAAATGATCGATATTATTAAAACAATGATTAATGATATAAAGCGCTTGAGAATAGTTCATGAGTATAGCAATACTTCTAGTATTGTAACTGTTTCAATTGGTCTTGCTCAAGAAATTCCTATTGATAACAATTTTACCAATATCATAAAGCTTGCTGATAGCAAGCTTTATGAGGCTAAAGTTTCTGGAAGGAATCAGTTTAGATACTAAGCTTAATATTTGTAAGTTGCAGAGATTCCAATAGAATCGTAGTAAAAATAAGAATTACCAGTTGCTATTCTTTTTGAAATATCGGCTAGCCCAGCTGTGTTACTTGTATATATGGGATTTGTAGATAATTTTAATTGAAGACCAATTGTTAAAGGTTTGAAAATTTCAAAATTAGCAACAATAGAAATATTGTGATAAAAAATGTCACTTCCCCACCCTTTGTTTTTCCATGAGCTTATGTTTCTTTCTTTTCCAATTTGTGTTTTGCTTTCATAAAGTAGCCCTATTGTGTTAAAAGGTATTGGCATTTTGTAAGCTAATAGGGCATAAGGCTTTATAAGCATGCCATTTATATTTTTACCGTCGTCTGCTTTATATTTCCAAAGTTGATCTTTGTTTGCATGAGGATTAATTAAGTATGTAAAATCATTGCCAATAACTGTAATAATGTGTGTCCATTCCCCTTGGAAAATAGCGTTTAAATCAAATTGGAATCGCCCTCCTATTGTTATTTCTGAATAAAATTCAGTAGTATTTGAATATTTCCCATTTTTAATGTGTACACCGATTCCCTTAAAGCCAAAAGCTTCCCAGCCCACACCAATTTCATTTGATGCATATAAATTTAAAAAAGCAATAGGGGTAAGGCTTAACATGCTTTTAAATGAGATAGTTACAGGAGACAATCCAATATTTAAATCGAGATCTATTCCATTGTTTTTAAAAAAAATAGAATCAGGATTACGTAAAACTTTAAAATTTTTATAGTATCCTAAGTATGATATTAATTTTATTCCTCCCCAATAATTGAATGGAATTTGTAAACTTGGTTCAATATTTTGAAAATTAGGATGTTTAAAGCTTTGTGAAAATCTGCCCCCATTTGTTCCCATCTCGTGGGGAGGGTAATAAGCAGATTGAAAATTAAAGTAAAAATAATTATCATTAAATTCTAAATTCTGTTGATCTTGGGCAAGAATTAATATTGCCTGCAAAAAAAACAAGCAAAAACAAATTTTTTTTATTAACATTTTTATTTAAAATACCTTTTCCATTTAATTTTTTTTTAACATTATTTTAATTATCTTATTTCTTATTTCATCAATCTTAACAGATGCATCAACATTGTTAAGTCTAGAGCATTTTGAGTAAAATTCTATCAGTGGTTTTGTTTGTAATTTATATTCTTTGAGTCTTGTTTTTAAGCACTCTTCCTTGTCATCTTCTCGTTGGTAAAGATCTCCTCCGCAAATGTCGCAAATTTCAATTTTTTTTGTGGCTAGAGTATATATATTGAAAATATTATTACAAGATTTACAAATTCTTCTTCCTGAGAGTCTTTTTATTATCAATTCTTCATCAATTAAAAAGTTTATTATTTTTACATTTGGCAAAAATTTGTCAAGAGCTTCAGCTTGACAAATATTACGTGGAAATCCATCTAAAATAAAATTTTTATTATTTTTAATAGCTTTAATTTTATCTTTTACTATTTTAATTGTAATTATGTCGGGAACTAGTTCTCCTCTTTCGACAATTTTTTTTATTTCTTTTCCAAGAGCTGTAGAATTTGAAATATTTTCTCTAAATAAATCTCCTGTTGAAATGTGATGGTATTTAAATTCATCAGAAATAATTTTTGAAATAGTCCCCTTTCCAGAACCTGGGGGACCTAAAAATACAAGCCCCATTATATACTCCCGTGTAGATATTTATTATTTTAAGGGTTTATTTGAAAACATTTAATAAAAATTTAAGTCCTACAATTGTTCCAATTGTAGATCCAAGGTTTACAAAAAGTGCTATTAATAAAATTCTTGTAACTTTGTTTTTGAGATACCCTTTTATTGTTGATAATTCTTCTTGTAGATTTTCAAAATCTTTGACCTTTGGTTTGTTTATGTAAGCTTCAACAAGTCCTGCTACCATGCCTGTTCCTATGAATGGTATTAAGGAGAATATTGGAGAACCGATAGCAGCTGTTAAAATTGTTAAAGGGTGAGATTTAAATAAAATGGATGCAATGCCTGAAAAAAGAGAGTTGGATATTATCCAAAGCTTTAAATTTTTGTAAGCAAAATCGAATCCTTTAAAGTAAAAAGAGCTCACTATTAGTAAAATGATTAAAATTGCGATAAGGTAAGATAGTGCTTTGCTAAGTGAAAAATATTTTTTAGGTATTCTCTCAAGTTCTTCAATGTTTATTATTTTTTTATTTTGGCTTATTTCTTCTAGAGTTTTCATTATTCCATTTACATGACCCGCGCCTACAACCGCAAGAATAGTGCCTTTTCCTTCAAGTATTTTGCTTGTAATAAATTCGTCTCTTTCGTCAATTAAAGCTTTTTTTACTTTAGGTATTTCTTTGGCAAGTTCTTTCATTATTTTGGAAAGGGCATCCTGTTCTTTAAGTTTTTCAATTTCATCTTTTGTAATTTTTGTATCTGTTAAGGAAAAAAGGCTTGAGATTATTTTTACTTTTTCAAATATCGGAATAGATATCCAAGCTCTTTTTAAAGTTGTTTCAATTTTTCTGTCAGCAAGAATTAGTGGAATATTATGCTTTTTCGCTTTTAAAATAGCTGTTTTCATTTCTTCACCAGGTTTTATTCCCTGTTCTTTTGCTAGTTTTTTTTGAAAATTACTAAGAATTATGTTTATTATGAGAAAAAAGGCTTTTCCTTGTTTTAATGCTTTATCTATATCTAAGTTTCTCCATTTTTCATTTTCATCTGTGTTTAAGATCGAATGATAACGAGCCTCATCAAGTTCAACCGCAATATAGTCTGGTTTTAAGATTTCTATTAAATTTGCAGTATCTTCTGAGCTTTTTTTTGATACGTGAGCCGTTCCAAGTATATATATTGTTTTATTGTGTATGTTGAATTTGCTTACATGAGAAAAACAGTCTTCTGTCTTGGTATTTTCTTTTTCTTTATCCAAAAAAATATTCCTTGTTTAAAAAAATTTAGCTATTAATTAGTATAGCTTTTAATAATTTTACCATATGGTTTAGAGGAACTACATAGTCTATGTTGTTTTCTTTTATTGCTATTTTTGGCATTCCAAAAACCATAGAACTTTCTTTATCTTGTGCAATAGTTAGTCCTCCAGCTTTTTTTATATCTCCAATTTCTATTGATCCGTCATTTCCCATTCCAGTCATTATTAGAGCAATTGCTTTATCTTTTGCAATTTCTGCAATAGATTGAAATAATACCCCAATAGATGGTTTGTGACCATTAATATGTTTACCATCGAAGATTTGTATTTGGTAGTTGCCGTCGATTTTTTTGATTTTTGTATGATATCCACCTGAGCTTATGTATGCATGTCCTTGCTTTAATATTTCGTTATTAGCGGTTTCTTTTACCCTTATTTTGCAAAGATTATTAAGATTTTTTGCAAATTCTTCTGTAAACCCTTTGGGCATATGTTGAACAATTATTATTGGTGGAAAGCTTTCAGGTATTTCTGGCAATATTGATTTCAAGGCTACGGGTCCCCCTGCTGATACTCCAATTGCTATTATGTCGAATTTTCTCAGTTTTAATTTTTTTATTTCTTTTTCATTTAATATTTTTTCTTTTGAATGTTCTTCAAGTTGATTTAATGGAAAAATGTTATTTTTGTGATTTAAAAAAATTTTATCTCTTTCATAGGTTTTTATTTCTAATTCTCTATTATGGACAATTTTGTTTTTTATAGATATTGATCCATAAGCCAAAAGAGAATTAATAATTTGTTCTTTTTTGTTTTCATGTGATGTTCTATTTTTAGATACTAATATAAGATCGTCAGCTCCTTTTAAAGCAGCAATATTTATTAAGTTTTGATTTGAAGATGTGACTACAATTGGTATTGTTTTGTTTATATTGTTTTTTTTCTCCAAAAAGAGAATATCTTTAATATTGTTTTCTTCTAAATTCATTAATATTACTTCGGGGTTATGTTTTTTAAGTTTATTTGTTGCAAATTTACCATTAGAAGCAGTTGCAATGACTTGTAATTTTGGAGACGAATTGATAAGGTCTGAGATAAGCTTTCTCTTTACAGCAAAGTATTCTATGATAAGCACAGTAATTTTTGTTTCCACTTTTACTTTTTTCCTATTTAATTCTTATTAAATTATAACTTATATTTATTTTGTAATTTAAATCTTTCTTTTTGACAGCTTGTATCTTTTTTTTCATATATTATTGCCCACGGTGTTTTTAAAAATTTAAAAGGAAGGTTAAGCCCAAAAAGTGATTCTGAGTGTCCTATAAATAAATAGCTATTTTTAGACATGTTATTATAAAATTTTTTAAGCACTTTAATTTTTGATTTTTCATCAAAGTATATTAAAACATTTCTACAAAAAACAACATCAATTTCTGAAAAATTACTTTCAAAGTTCAGGTTATGATAATCAAATCTTATGTGATTTTTAATTTCATTTTTAATTTTATATCCGTTTGAATGAGAATATATATAGTGCCGATATTCTTTAGGGATATTTTCACATTTATTTGATGAGTAATACCCTTCTTTTGCTATCATCAAAGATTTTAAACTTAAATCAGAAGCAATAATAATAAAATCTATTTCTTTTGGAAGCTTTGACTTGAGTACAAATGCTAATGAATAAGGTTCTTCTCCTGTTGAGCATCCTGCA
Source organism: Borrelia maritima (assembly GCF_008931845.1). Classification (NCBI taxonomy): domain Bacteria; kingdom Pseudomonadati; phylum Spirochaetota; class Spirochaetia; order Spirochaetales; family Borreliaceae; genus Borreliella; species [Borrelia] maritima. The sequence goes on along the minus strand of NZ_CP044535.1, from coordinate 423,606 downwards.
GACCAGATAATAATCCTATTTTTTTCTTCTATTTTTTTAATATTAATTAAATTAGGAATTACAAATTTTTCAAAAGTTTTAAAATGTAGTGAATTTCTAAAAAATCTTGTTAAATTGGTTGTGACTAAATCTAAGAAATATTCTTTTTTAAGTTTTTCACTAATTATTAAATTATAAAGTTGTGATGGGGTTTTTAGAGCAAGCTCTCTTACTGCATCATTAATTCTGCTTTGAAGAACAAATTTATTTTTTTCGTCAAAACGCATTCCGCTGTTGTTGTATATAAAGTCGCAAAATTTTAAAAATAGTTTATCTTCAATTTCTAGCATTTTTAGGAACCTGCTCAATTATTCTCTTTATAAATAAGTATTACCTATTTATAATAAATCTCTAGGCAAGAATATTTTTTTTGAAAAAAATTGTAAAATTAATATAAGTAATTTTATTATAAGACATGGATTTTAAAAATGCTTTTCTTTATTTTAATTTATTTGCAGTAATAAATGAGGAATTTATGGGTGTTGAAAAAATATGTGCAAATGCCAATTTAATATCTATTTAAGAAATGAATGATGTTTAATGAGTTTAAAAAAATAATTTGTAGAGAAGATGTTAAGTATGAAATTTTTAGAAAATTTTTTCATATTTTTAGCTTAATATTTTTGGTTTTTTATGGAATAAATTTTTGGATAGGACTTATTTCTAATATACTTTTTATGATTTTGTATTTAAGCTCTGAAGTTTTTAGAATTGCTAAAAAAAAACTACTTTTCTTTAAAAATATTTCAGATATAATATTAAAATCAAGAAAAATATTGCCTAATAAAGTATCTTTTTCGCCTGTTTTTTTGTTTTTAGGTATATTAATATCGTATTGCTTAGCTATTGAACCCTTTAATTATATTGGAATATTCTCTGTATGTCTTGGTGATGGATTTGCAAGTCTTGCTGGAAAGTTAATTCCTTCTTTTAAGCTTGTAAATGATAAAACGATTTCTGGTAGCTTTGTTGTATTTTGTGTTACTTTTTTTTCATATTATTATTTTTTTCCTTGTTTAACAGCAGCTTTAATTCTTGGAATTTTGGCAGTATTGGTAGAGCTTTTTGATTCTGCTAATTATGATAATTTGTTTTTGCCGCTTGTTGTTTCAGCTTCGTCTTATTTTTTGACTTTCTTTTTTTATAGCCAGTAAAAGAAAATTTTTCCCGATTTTTTTAAGTAGATGGGTATACCAATTGAGATTAGGAGAAAGGCGTAAGGTATTTTTAGCAAATTTAAGTAAATTCCACTTAATATTAAAAGCATTGAAACAAAAAGGAAAAAATAATCTAAGTTTTTCTTTCTTAAAAAAGCCACTATAAAGTTTATTAAAATAAGCAATAAGAATGCGTCTATGTAAAATTTTGTACTTTCTATTTTAAGAATGCCTAAGTTTTGGATATTTTCGTAGGAATTAATAGGCATTGTGTAACTATATATGCAGGCAAAGGTTAAAATAATGTAAATTGTATAATGTATTGATTTTATTTTGAAATCACATATATATAAACTTAGAAAAAATAAATTTAATAATGAAAAAGTATTTACGAAAAGGGTAAATTTTGTAAATAAGTAATAACTTGAATTTAGGTTATTGTTTAGGAAAAAATCTTCAGAGATAGAAATAGGCTCTAATGTATATGAACTAATAAAGCAATAGAAAAGTATAAATTGTATATTATTGGTTCTTTTGTAGTTAATGTATGACCATAATGAGCCTATGATCCCAGCAATAAAGATGGCGAATTTATTAGTCAATATTATAAAATTATTATTGTATATTTCTAGAATATAATTTTGATAATTTTCATTATATTTTATTTTATAGGAGAAAATCAGTATAACCAGTGTTACTAAAATAAAAATTATAAAGAGAAAGAGATTAATAGAAGTGTTTAGCTTTGTAAATATTGACTTCATTGAAACTTCCAAGAATGCGTGTTTTGTATTTTTTTGATATTTTTTTTAATTTTTGAATCAAGTTTTTCAAAAAAATCTATCTTTGTTTTTTTTTCAATTGAATCGACGTTAACAACGTAATTTTTCAAATCTAAGTTTTTTGCTTTTTCATTTGGGATAATAAAAGAGATTATGTCATAAAAATTATTATTATTAATTGCTAGTATTATTTTATAAAAATTTCTAGGTACCAAAATTTTGCTTTTACCAATAAATCCTTTATTTTCTGTTAAAATTCCAGCACTAATTATATATATATATCCTTTTGAGATTGCCCATTTTCTTACTAATTTTTCAAGTTTTAGCCAAATTCCGGAATTAAAATCGCTTTTTTGAGGCGATATATTTGATAAAAAATATGTATCTTTCATTGCATTTTCAGAAAAAGACATGTCTGCAGAATTTACTATGTGTCCTCTGTCATAACCACTTTTAAAGTAATCTTCAAGTTTTGGAAAAGTGCCTTTGATATTGGTGTCTTCAAAAAATTTAGGACTCCTTTTAATTTTTTTTGATTTTAATAAAGTTAATGCTAGTTCTACCATTTCTCTTTTAAGTGGATAAGCAGCCCATTCGGATTGTCTTGCGCTTTCAGCATATCCTAAAGTATAGTGTTTTTTGCTTATTATTTGGGTAGTAAGATGTCCTTTTGGTATTAATTGGAATTCTTTTATTGGAATAGATTGTGTAACTATGTATTTATTTTCTATTATCTCTAAATAGTCATAAATTTTGTGTTTAATTTGTTTTAGGAGTTTTTGATTTAAGGAAAAAAATAAAAATCCTGTTAGACATAAAATATAGCAGTAAAGAAAAAATTTAGATCTTTTTTTCATATTTCTATTTCTTTTTCGTCCTTAAAATTATATCTAATAGTAAAATTAAAAGAAATGTTAAATGTATCTAAAAATAAAAAATCAATTTTAAAGTCTAGTCCCATTAAAGGGATAGCCCTTTTAGTAGAAATTTCAATAAACATATAAGGCTCTAACACATAAGGCAATTTTTCGTAAAATTTAATGTCTCCTATAAAATTTGTAGATAAGTAAAAACGACCACCTATTCCAATAGTGGAGGAAAAATATTTTGTTTTTTTTATTAAGTTTGCAATGTGCCAATTTATTCCCCCTCCAATATAAGATTTAAAGTATTGCATCTTTTTAGGGGTATTAAGGCTTTCCTTTATTAATATCATAGCAACTATTAAAAAATCAAAATTATTGTTAGAGAATGTGTAGTAAGGTCTAAAAATAAGATGTTTAATATTCGAGTTCAGGAAAAATCCAATTCCAGTTCCAATTCCTGTTGAATATGCAAATCCTCTTTCTGGGCTAAAAAATCCGGGGCTTTGTTGAGATTCGTTATTTTTTTCATTAATATTATCGTCTTCATTTGCAAGTGCATTTAAAGTGGAAATGATAAGTAGTGTTAGGGAAATACAAATGTTTGGATTTTTTTTCATAAGCAGATTATTTAAATAATATAAAAATTGTTTTGTCTTTTCAATATTGTAATATGTATTTGGGGGGAGATTTTCCTTTTTGGTTTAAAAATATTTTTTATATTAGGTGGCTGTAGCATGCAATTTTATTGTATATTATACAATATGTTTAATTGCTTTGGAGGCTATGTTTATGTTTTTTAATTTTTTGAAAAAAGATCTTGTATTTATTTTGCCAAAATTAAATTCAAAAGAAGATGTCATTGATTTTTTAGTTAAAAAAATCAATGAAAAGGGATATATAGACAGTAAAGAAGAGTTTCTAAAAGGAATTCTTGATAGAGAGAAAATAGGCGATACTTCTTGGGAAAATGGGGTTGCAATTCCTCATTTTATAGGAGATGTGGTTAAGACTAGTTTTATTTCATTGCTTTACATTAAAGGTGATGGGATTAAGTGGTCTGAGGAAAATCCTCCTGTTAATTTAATATTTTTGATTTGTATGTCAAAAAAGCAGCAAGGTAATGAACATCTTAAGGCTATTGCATTTATCGCCAAACTATTTGAAGATGATGCTTTTCAAAATGCTTTAAGTGGTGTTGTTACTACTGATGACATTTATTATTATATAGAAAATGTTCAAAGAAAGGCTAAAGAAGAAGTTTTTGGAGCTACAAAATCAGAGAAAATAGTGGCTGTAACCGCTTGTCCTGTTGGAGTTGCGCATACATATATTGCAGCAAAGAAAATTGAAAATGAAGCGAAAAAACAGGGTTATAACATTAGAGTTGAAACTCAAGGATCTATTGGTATTGAAAATGCCTTAACAGAAGAAGAAATTAAGAATGCAGACACTGTAATACTTGCTGTTGATAAGGATATTGAGGAAAAGAGATTTGAAGGTAAAAGAGTTTATAAAGTTTCAACTGTAAAAGCGATAAACAATACGGAAAATGTTATTAAAGAAGCGTTTAATGCTCCAGTATTTTTTTGCAAAAATTCTAGTGCTAATAGCAGTTCTAAGGGGTCAATTGCTACGGAGAAAGGCAGTTTTTATAAATACTTAATGAGTGGGGTATCTCCAATGATTCCTGTTGTTGCAAGTGGAGGAATTTTAATTGCCCTTAGCATTGCTTTTGTTGGGATTGGCCCTGATGGGCCTAATTTTGCTGAGCATCCATTTTATAAACAGATTGCAGATATTGGCTCTGTAGCTTTTGGAATGATGTTACCTGTGCTTGCTGGTTTTATTGCAATGGCAATTGCTGATAAGCCTGGTCTTACTCCCGGTCTTGTTGGTGGGGTAATATCTGGAAATGTAAAAGCAGGTTTCTTAGGTGCAATATTTGCTGGGTTTCTTGCAGGCTATGTTGCAAAGTTTTTAGCAAAAAGATCTGTTCCTGAGTGGTTAAGACCTGTGATGCCTATATTTGTGATTCCGCTAATAAGCACTATTATTGTTGGATTTTTTATGTTATATTTTGGCGTTTATATTGGGGAATTTATGGGGGTGCTTGAGAGTGGGCTTAAATCTTTGCAGAGCAATTCAGAAACTTTGGGGGTGTTGGGTAAAATTTTCTTAGGTTTAGTGCTAGGTTCAATGATTACTGTTGATATGGGTGGGCCTTTTAATAAAGTGGCATTTCTTTTTGGCGTAGGGTTAATTCCTCAAGTACCAGAAATAATGGGAATGGTTGCAGCAGCAATTCCTGTTCCCCCGATGGCTATGGGGCTTGCAACTTTTTTAGCACCAAAATTATTTGAAAATGAAGAGAAAGAATCTGGCAAAATAGCCTTTTTAATTTCATTTATTGGTATTAGCGAGGGGGCTATTCCTTTTGCCGCTAGTGATCCTGGAAGGGTAATCCCTTCGATAGTAGTAGGGGGGGCTGTATCAAGCATTATTGCTGCTTTCTTAGGTGTTGCTAATCATGCTCCACACGGGGGTCCAATAGTGCTTCCTGTTATTGATAATAAATTTGAGTTTATTATTGCAATTGCTGTTGGAGTTGCAGTTGCAACAGCTTTGGTAATTTTTTTGAAATCTTTAAAATTAAAGGAATCTGAATGAATGAAGATAATATTTTTTTAATGAAAAATAATATTAAAGAGTATGATTGGGGAGGTATTAGTTTTATTCCCAATCTTTTAGGCGATAAGATTGATGGAAGGCCTAAGGCTGAAATGTGGCTTGGAGCACACAAAACGTTTTCTAGTAAGATTTTATATAGAAATGAATATGTGCTTTTGAGTGATTTTTTAGAGGATCATAAAGAGCTTTTAGGCTGTAGTAATGGCGAATTTCCTTTTTTGTTTAAGGTATTGTCTGCAAGTAAGCCTTTATCTATTCAAATTCACCCTTCTAAAGATTTTGCCTTAAAAGGTTTTGAATCAGAAAACAATAAAGGTATAGACATTAATGATCCCAAAAGGACATACAAAGACAAAAATCCCAAAATTGAACTTATTTATGCTCTTAGTGATTTTTATGCTCTTAAAGGCTTTTTGCCTTTAGACGAGATTAAAAAAATTTGTGAAACTTTGGAATTAAATTTCGACTTTCAATCACATATAGGCTTTGTAAAAACTATTTTTGAATTGCAAACGCATGAACTTGAAAAGATTATTGAAAAAATTTTAAAAAATTTGAATCTTATTGATAATTTTAGAGGCTATTGGTTTAATGAAATTTATAATATTTATGGTATAGATGTGGGGCTTTTAGTATTTTTGGGTATGAATATTTTAAAGCTAAAACCAGGAGAAGTTTTTTATACAAATAGTCAGGAGGTGCATGCGTATCTTAAAGGAGACTGCATTGAGCTTATGACCAATTCTGACAATGTTATTAGAGCTGGGCTTACTACCAAGTATATTGATAAAGAGGAGATGTTAAGAGTTGGTCAATTTGAGGAGGGAAACTTATCATTTTTAAGTCCTGATTTCCAAAATAGTTTTAATGTATTTAGGCTTCCCAATACCAATTTGAAACTAATTGAAAAAAAAATAAATGAGAGCATTTGCATCAATAGGAATAGTCCAATGGTCTTGTTAGTTTTAGATGGGTGTGTGAGTATAAATAAATCTTTAAATCTTAACAAAGGCGAGAGCATTTTTATAGGCAAAAAAGCTAAAAACTTATTTATTAATGGGGATGGGCAAGCTTTTATTGCTGGTTTTGATCAAGATTAAGCTTGCTTATGTGGGCTTAATCTTATCCGAAATTATTTTATTTGGCTAATTAAATGCAAATTTTATGAATCCAAATCCAAAGAAATTGAATTTAATTCCTTCAAATAAAATACTTGGCTTTGTTAGCAATATTGTTGGCCCTAATGCAGGGTAAATTTTGAATCCTATGGATAAATTTTTTGCAAAATTATATTCCATTACAAAAGGAATTCTTATAACAGCGCCTATTCTTTCATATTCAGTTTCTTCCTCTTGGTCAGGAGGGATAAGGGATTCTTTTGTCCAATCTGCACCTATTCCAATGCCGCCGCCGATTCTCATGTATTGCCCAATTTGCTTTTTAAAAATAATATCTATTCCTCCGTTTAGATAATTTTCAAAATTGTTCGATTTAGGTCCAATAAAGCCTCCGTATCCAAAATCAATATTTACATAAGGAATTGAAATTATAATGTTTGCAATAGGATTTCCTATTCCAATTCCCATTGAAAATAAGTCATAACTTTTTTTTTCTTTTATGTCTTTAAGTTTTGCGATGCAGGTGGTTGAATCTTCTTCCTTGCTACATCTGACCATATAGTTGTCAGATGCATAAGAAAGGTTTATTATACCTAATGCTAATGTTAAAATATGCATTTTTTTAAAATTTTTTATCATTTATTCTCCATTATATATATATTTTTATAAAGCCTGTGCCCAAGAAATTAAATCTAGCTCCTTCAAATGACATTGGACTACCAAGTAGCATTGTTGTTCCAATAGTAGCAACGGCTTTAAACCCGATCACAATATTTTTAAGAAAGCTATATTCTATTACCAAGGGCAGCCTTATCACAACTCCTATTCTATTTTGAAGAGAGGTTGCTTGTTGAATTTCATTTTCTTCTTCTTCTTCTTCAGCTTTTTCAGGACTTCCCTTTGACCAATCTGCACCTATCCCAATACCGCCGGAAATCATAGTGTTTTTATGTATTTCATCTTTAAACAAAAGATCTATTCCCATCACAACATAAGGCATAAAATTATTAGGCTTAAGCCCTACGAACCCTCCGTAGCCAAGGTCTATGTCTACATATGGAACAGATATTGTAATGTTTGTAAGTGGATATCCAATTCCAAAACCTATACCAAACAAGCGACGCACAGAGGCTTCTTTTTCAAGAAGTTTCTCAAAGTCAAAGTCATCTTCAATCATCGCTTTGCTTTTTGATTGGGCACCTAATAAACCTGTTGTTAATATAAGTATTATTGTTGCTAATAGCATTCTCATTAAAATTCTCCTTTTTTATATCCAATTTTAGATATTATTTTTATCTTTGCAACATTTTTAATAAAACATAAAAAATTAAAAATATTGATATTTATTTGCTTATTTTGATAGTAAAACTTTATTATTAAATTTTTTATTGTTTTATTTGTTAAAGTTTTGTTTATCAAAAAATTTTTAATCACAAACACAGGTATTATTATACTACTTGACTGGATATTGATGTTAATCTTATTTGCTTGTATGAGATTTTTGGGGATACATTTTTTCTTTGATTTTTCAGTTTTTAAAAAAAATATAAATTGATGAGTTTGCAGTAAATAATAATAAGTTTTATTACAATGTTGCATTTTAAGATTGTAAAAAAACTTTATTTGTTCCAAGGCTTTTAAAGCTAATTTTAGGCTATTGATCTTTTTGTTCAAAAATTTATCCCAAAAATTTGAATATTAAGTTTTAATCTATAAACAAATAGTATATCAAAGTTTTGAATTTGAAATGCTGTTTGATATTATTTTAAATAAGATTAAATTAATTATAAATAAGTTTAGTATGTAATTTATTGTTATTAAACTTATACATTAACAAAGCTTATGGTTAAATTGTATATTGTTTTTTTTTATTTTTTTTCTTTTTTATTGGGATTTTCAGAAAATGTTTTTTTTAAAAATTTAGGATTCTCTAATGATGATCAGTATTTTATGTTTGGTGAATATGGGCTTGAAAATGGATATTATTATTCTGCTGCATACTTTGTTGATGTTGTTAAAAATAATTTTGCAAACTCTGGAGTGCATTCAAGAATTTTTAAGGAGCACATTGAATATTTAGACAGCTATGATAAAAGTCTTTATGAACTTTTAAAGATTATTAATTTCAAAGTTAGAGAATTTAAAATTAATCATTTAAGAAGAGGTCGAGAAATTTATTTTTATGTTAAGAGTGAAATTCCAGAAACAGATTTTTTAAATTTTGTTGATTTTAAAACAGGAAACGAATATCAAGTTTTTGTAAATAAGGATATTAATTCTCTAGAGATTTCTTCTTCTTTTAATATTTTTTTATCTGTAAAATATTACAATTCAACCTTAGAAAGACATTTTACTGTTGGAAGAGGAAATTTTTATAGAAAGAATGTTATTGATTATAAAATAAGGGAGATTGTTTTATTCCCAAATGAAGATGGAATTGTTTTTGTTTTAGAAAAAATCATGTTAAATCCTTATGAGAATAAGTATAATCGGTTTATGGTTGAAGTTAAAAAATATTAATATAATTATTTAATGTGTTAAAGAAGTATAATGCTTTATTGAGGATAATATATGAGTGATTTTATAGCATCAAAAGAAGATGAATATTCTAATTGGTATTTGGATATAGTTCAGAAAGCAAAACTTGCTGATTACAGCCCTGTAAAAGGTTGCATGGTGATCATGCCTTATGGATATTCTATTTGGAGCAAAATTCAGAGTATACTTGATAAAAAATTTAAAGATACAGGGCATGAGAATGCATATTTTCCCATGCTTATTCCTTATAGTTTTCTAGAAAAAGAAAAGGATCATATTGACGGATTTTCACCTGAGTTTGCTATTATTAAAGATGCTGGTGGAGAGAGCCTAGCAGAGCCTTTAGTTTTAAGGCCTACTTCTGAGACGATTATTTGGAATATGTATAGTAAGTGGATTAAATCTTACAGAGATCTACCTCTTAAAATTAATCAATGGGCAAATGTTGTTCGCTGGGAAAAGAGAACAAGGCCTTTTTTGCGCACTACCGAATTTTTATGGCAAGAAGGACATACTGCTCATGCTACTGAAGAGGAAGCAATAGAAGAAACTTTACTTATTTTAGATATTTATAAAAGATTTATGGAGGACTACTTAGCTATTCCAGTTTTTTGTGGTAAAAAATCTGAAAAGGAAAAATTTGCAGGAGCTGTTTCTACTTATTCAATTGAGGCATTAATGCAAGATAAGAAAGCACTTCAAGCTGCTACATCTCACTATTTAGGTTTAAATTTTGCAAAGGCATTTGATGTAAAATTTCAAGACAAAGATGGGAAGATGAGATATGTATTTGCTAGTAGTTGGGGTGTTTCTACTAGATTGATTGGCGCTTTGATTATGGTTCATTCTGACGAGAAAGGCTTAATTTTGCCGCCTCGCATTGCTCCAATAGAAATCATTGTTATTCCCATTTTTAAAAAAGAAGATGAGATTAATAAAAAAATTTTAGACCATTCTGATTATGTTGTGCGCATTTTAAAAAAAGCAGAATTTAGGGTTGAAATTGATAAGGACATTAGAAGTTCTCCAGGATTTAGATTTTCATCTGCTGAGTTTAAAGGAATCCCAATACGCCTTGAAGTAGGGATAAATGATGTTCTTTTAAATTCTATTACTATTGCAAGAAGAGATAAAGACAAAAAATTTAAGTATCAAATATCACTTGATTCTCTTGTAAGCAAGGTTAGAGTAGAGCTCGATTCTATGCAAAAAGATTTATTTAAAAAAGCACTGAATTTTAGGACCTTAAATACCAAAGAGATTTTTAGAAGCAGCAAGGATAGTTATGAGCTGTTTAAAGCTTATATGAATGATTATTCTGGATTTGTGATTTCTTGTTGGTGTGGTAATTTGAATTGTGAAAATATCATTAAAAATGAAACTAAAGCTACAATAAGATGTATTCCTGATGATTTCAAGGCCAAAGATTTAACAGATATGACTTGTATTTATTGTTCTTCTAAGGCTAAACATTTTGTCTTATTTGCCAAATCTTATTAATTAGTTTAGTTTAATTAATTTTTTCTTGATCTTTTAATTCTTTGGAGTTTATTATGTGGATGATTGCAATGTTAAAAGCAAAGTCAATTAGTAAAGCCAAAGAGATTAATATTGGCAGCATTGGTGTTATATTGGAAACATTTAGTTCTATTCCTTTTGTATGGGTGGAACAAAGCATTGTAATTATATAAATTAGACTATTTGGTATATGAGGAAATGCAAAGACAAAAAAGAATGATAAAGTACTCATATAGCTTATTTCGTAGATAGAAATAGGCAAGCTAGAATATGATTTTAAAATTATAAAAAATGATATTACTGAAACAAAAATAGTCCCAAATTTAGAAACAAAATTTATTAGAGGTATGTTTATAATTATAGATTTTTTTATATTTATCCTTTCATTTTTAATGTCTTCTATTAATATCACATAGGGGGAATAAGAATCTTTTGTTAGTCCTGAAAATATTATGTTTTGGAATGATACAAAGATTCCTTTATATATCATTCTAAAATTTTTTGTCAATCTATAGCTAATTGTTGGTAATACTATGAATAAAATTATAATTGTCCATGTCAAAAAGAATATTATGCTATTTGTATAATTTTGGTAATCCTTGAAGCTTTTTAAGCTTGCAGCGTAATCTGCTGCTATAAAAATGATTCCTACATTTAATATGTTTGTAATAAATCCATTTGCATGATAAAAAAGGTTGGATGCGCTTAGCATTAGTTCTCTGGCTATTCTGCCTTTTTGTTTTGCGTAATAAAAACTTGTTCCTATTATTATTGAAATCATATAAATGCTTAGTAAATTTGGATTACTAGATGTAAATATTTTGAAAATATTTTTTGGAAAAAATGTTTCTAATAAAGCTTCTTTTTCAAAAAAATGTGTATTTTGTATTGTTTTTTCTAGTATTGGAATTCTTTGTGGAAGATATATTGTTGCAGCTATTATTGATAAAGCAACTCCAGATAGGTTAGTTAAAACTCCATAATAAATTGTTTTGCTAAATAGCTTTTTCAAGTTTTTATTTTCAATAATGTTTTCAATTCCCAATGGTATTGAAAACATTAAAAAAGGAATAAGAGATAAGTATGATAATCTTATAAAGGCATGAGATAAAGAGCTGTAAATCCCAAGAGGGAAAAATAGTCCCAAAAAGATTCCAATAGGCATGGTGAAAAAAAAATTGATCTTTACATTCATGTAATTTTCCCTTTCAGAGATTTAATATACATTATTTATAATAAATATTACTAAATTTTTTTGTAAATATAAACTTTAGAGTTAAAATTATGTTTGTGCTTTTATGTTGTTTTTAGGGGTTTCTGGGGGTTGTTTGTATAAATATCCTGATTTTGTAGATACAGATTTAGATTCAAGATTGCCAAATATTTTAACCTTAGAGGAGCATGATAAAAAATTTTTTACTAAAGATTTTTATAAAAATCTTATTTCAAGTAGTAAAGAAATTGGCATTAAGCTTCATAAAGTTTTGGTAGATTATTTAAATCCTCAGTCAGAAGAGGTTGATAGAGTTTTTAAATATAATCAAGTGATTAACATTTATTGGTTTTTTCTTAAGTCAATTGCAAAAAATGTTTCAAAATTGACTATGGAGCAAAAAATTTTATTTAGGTTTGCTGCTCTTATTCCAAATGCGCTTGGGTCTGAAATTCAGCTATTGATTTCAAAAACTATTTGGGATAATCATTATAATGCACCTTTTATTTATTTTGATGAATGGCTTTATGGGGTCAATAGTTTGAAGCTTAGTAGATTAGCAACTGATTTGCCGATGGATAATTTTAAAGAAGAAGATATGGAAAAAATTTTACTTAATAAAAAAGAAAAACTTTTGGCAAATATTGATTTTGCAAAAAGTAGTCTTAAAAGAACCGATAAGGTTAGGGAAGAAGCTCTTTGCAGGCTAAGAGGCATGTTTGAATTTTTATTTTCAAATAATAGTCAAAACAATTTAACCTATATACCTGAATATGGAGTGAAAAGTCCTTATGCCAATTCAATTCTAAAGCCCTTAAATTTTGCTGGTAATTATGTTGATGATCTTATTAAATCAAATAGAGAGATTAATGTTTTTATTAATAAAATTGAAGATGCTAACAGAAAGCTTTTTGAAATTCAAAATAAGATGAATAATATTAAAACTTCTGCTGAATCAACTATTGCACATGATGAAGTTGAGGTTATTAGAAGTGCCAATAAACTTGCAATAGGGCCTAGAGGAAATCATTTTCCTATTCTTTTGAAAAATAATATAGTTGCCAATCCGCAATTTTTTGGAAGCAGAGAAAGGGTTATGCAGCTTGTTCAGGAAATTGAAAATATTCAGCCTAAACTTTTTCAAAAGGCTTATAGAGGAGATTTGCTTAGAATAGTTCCTTATTTTATATTAATACCTTCTTATGGTGATAAAGGGGTTTGTTGGGAATCAATTGATGTTAAAAATAGGGCAAATGGTAGGGGTAAAATATTAATACCCATGTATGCTAAAAATTTAAAAAAAGCAGTTATTTTAGGTATTGGCGATTTTGTTTGGGAGCTTGCAAAAGAACAAGCTTCTTTTAGGTGGATGGAAACAGGAATTACGGGGCAATATTATGATTATTATATTAAATTTATTAAAAAAGGAAATGTTAAAAATTTTTTTCTGGAGGATTATCTTCTTTGGATAGAAAAGGAAAGTAAAGGGATTCAAAAACTTGAGAAATTGGTACGTGGCATAATGTGGAGAAATTTGCCTTTTTCTAAAAATTTAAAAGAGACGCTTGCTAAAAAATCTTTTATATACAAAGATCTTTTTGATAAAGATAAAAATATTCAAGTATCTGATGGGTATTAATAAATTTACTATTTTGAAAGCATTCTGACTATTTTTTGTTTTTCAACGCTTTAAGTTCTTTTTTATAATTCTCATTAATGTAAGTTTTTTTCTTTTTCAAAGATTCAATTAATTTTATATTTTCTGTTTCTATTGCAGCTTGCAATGGGGTTTTTCTATTTTTAAGTGTGAAACTTAAGTCAGCTCCACTTTCTTTTAAAAATTCAAATATTTTTTCGTTGTTAGTATATATTGCCCAAAATATTGGAGAATGACCTGTATCGTCTATTTGATTAAGGCTTATTCCATAATCTACCAATATTTTTGTGATTTCAAATTCATTGTTTATTATTGCAATTGAAATTGGAGATATTTTATACTTAAGGTTTATTTCTGCTCCAAGATTTAGTGCAATTAACACTCCTTTTTTATTGCTGAAAAAAACAGATATTATAAAAAGATCATTTTTAATTTTTTCTACATTTTGTAAGGCTTTCTTGTCGTTTATGTTTATTGAATTTATAACTTTATTTAAAGTATCTTTATTATTTTGATATTCTTTGCTATTAAAAGCATACAAATTTTTTTGTAATTCTTTTAATAGCAAAGCACTTGTATTGGTATTTGTTGAATTTAAATTCATTATTATTTGTAATAACATTAAAAGTATAATGATTTTTTTTTTCATAGTTTATTAGTTTTATATTCCTTTAATAAAATATTTAATTTTAGATGGTTATTTTTTTAATAAGTATTATAAACATGAGTTAGCATTATTATAGTTATTGTATGATTGTTTTTCAATGTTTTTATGGTCATAATGTTGATTATGAAATGATTTTTGCCTATTTTTAAATATTGGGTTTATGCTAGCCTAATAATTTAGATTTTTGTTTTTTTATTGTTTTTTGTATTGGCATTAATATAAAATGTTGTCATGTCAGGTTATTATTTATAAAAATTCTGATAATTTTTTAAATTAAGATGTGTCTTTTGTTATGTATATTGTAAAATGTTTTTATGAAATTGTTTTCTGAAATTGCTAAGTTTATTTTGATTTTGCTGTTATTTGCCTCTTGTAAACAAAAACAAAGCGAGATTCAAAATCTTACTTATCTTTTAAAATCTTCTAATAAGAATAGATTAGATAAATTTCTTATTATTGATAGGGTTGCTAATATATATATTGCAAATAAAAATTATGCAAATGCCTTAGAAATTGTAAATAGTGGAATTATTGATGATGAATCTAGAGAATATTATCCTTTGTATCTTTATTTAATGGGCAATATTTATAATTCTATGGGAGAAGATTTTGTCGCTTTTAGTATTTACAAAAATGTTGTTGATGATTTTGATGATTATATTTATGAAAATTGCTCAGTGAAAACAAGAGCGGCCAAAAAGATTGTTAATTTAAATATTGATTCAATAGATAAAATTAATTATTATAAATTTATATTAAATACAGAGATTGATAATTTAAATAATGAGGAAAAGGGTAATTATT
Organism: Borrelia maritima; assembly: GCF_008931845.1. Lineage (NCBI taxonomy): Bacteria > Pseudomonadati > Spirochaetota > Spirochaetia > Spirochaetales > Borreliaceae > Borreliella > [Borrelia] maritima. The sequence goes on along the minus strand of NZ_CP044535.1, from coordinate 408,559 downwards.
TTTATAATCTTGCACTAAGTTTAGAAGATATTCAAGATTACGATGAGTCTTATTTTTACTATAAAAAATTTCTTTCAATTCCAAGGGCACATTTAAAAATAGATTCTAGAGATTATTTTAATGTAGTTACAAAAATTAATTATTTTAATAATCCAGAATTTGCTGTTTATAGAAATTTAGGAGATTTAATCCAAGATGTTAAAAACTTTGTTCTTTCTGGAGATACTTCTAAATTGCTTAATATAAGAGATAAGAATAATTTTTTTATTCAAAGCTGGGATCAAAAGGGCGGAAAGAGTAATTCTATTAATACTAACAGCTTTTTAACCACGATGATTAGGCTTGGAGGGAGGAGAAAAAATGGGATACAATTTGCAAAGCAGCTTGAAGCAGATTCTAGTGATGATATATCTTATCTTGAATCAAGCGGTTGGGATCATATTCGGGAATGGTATTTTGTTTTTAAAAAAATTGTTTATCCTAAAGATCCAGAAATTAATAATGGCTGGACTTGGATAGGCGTTTATTTAGGTAAAAAATAATAGGAAGGAGATATGCATTTTCTTAAGTTTCTTTTAAATTATTTATTTCTACTTTATTCTAATGTTTCTATAATTAAAGATGATGTTACTGAGACAAGTGTGCACAGAATAATTGATTGGGATAGAAAGGTTATTTGTTTTGACATTGTTAAGGAAATTAATGAAAATGAATTTAGACCAGTAGGTTTAAATACAGCGTCTAAATTAATAGCAACCATTAATGATTTTAAAGATACTTTAATAAGAGAGTCTCTTTTTAAGATAATTATGGACTCTGAAAATACTTTTAAGAATTATTTTGATCTGAGTCCCAGCTTAATACTTAATTTTTCAGGCCCTAACAGCATTTTGAAAAGATCTTATATAAAATACTCAGAAGATTTAAGAAGTTTAACTGTTAGGTATGAACTTAGTCTTTTCCCAGATTTTATAAATTTATTTTTTTCGCATGAAGAGCCTTATAAGGCTTTTTATCCATTAGTAAATTCCGATGTTGATAAAACTGATTATACAGGGGTTGTGATTTATGTGGGTGAAGTTTACAATAATGATGTTGGTTCTAAAAAATTAGAAGATTCTTTTTTTATCAAAATTTATGATGAAAACATTAGACCATATTTTGATAAAAGAATGGTTTCTTCAGAGGCTTTAAAAAAATGGGGAATGCTTGAGTATAGTAATGATGTTTTTTACAAGAATAAAAGTAGAGTTGGACATCGTCCTTTAAAATTAGTTGCCAAAAGTATTTATGGTAAAAACAATACAGACATTATACTTGATGAGCATTCTATTAATAAATTGTTTTCAAATAGTAAAAATATTAAACTTTTGCAAGACGGAAAACTTGTTGTAATAAAATAAGAAAATTAAATTTGGTACTTGTTTTTTTGTAAACAATCAACTAAGATAGTAAAGAGTTTTATAAGGTATTGATGCCCTTATAGCTCAGTTGGTAGAGCACCACCATGGTAAGGTGGGGGTCGTCGGTTCAAGTCCGATTGAGGGCTTTTATTGTATTGGTAGTTAGGAGTTTTTGTATGGGTAAAAAGAAAGGAAAAGGAGCTGTTGAGCTCATATCTTTGATTTGTGAAGAGACAGGTCTTAGAAATTACACCACTACTAAGAATAGACGTAATAAGCAAGAGAAGTTAGAATTGATGAAGTATTGTCCAAAATTGAGGAAACATACTCTTCATAAGGAAGGAAAAATAAAATAATAAATAATAGGTCAGTAGTTCCAATGGTAGAACGACAGTCTCCAAAACTGTATGTTGGGGGTTCGAATCCCTCCTGACCTGTTATTAAAATTAAAGTGAGGCTTTTAATAAGTGTTTAAGTTTATCAAAGATAGTATCTTAGAGCTTAAAAAGGTAACGTGGCCTAAGTATAATGAAGTTGTTGGAAATGGAAAACAAGTTTTTTGGTTGGTATTATTTGTTTCAATTTTCTTGGGTGTAGTTGATTATCTTATGTTTCTTGTTGTAACTTATGTATTTTAGTTTTATTGTAAGAAGGATAAATTATGTCTAGAGCTTGGTATGTAGTTCAAACTTATTCTCAATATGAGAAAAAGATAGAGCAAGACATAAGACTTTTAATAAGCGAAGGGGTTTTTGGCAATGTAGTATTAGATGTTAAGGCTCCTATTGAAAAAGTAGAAGAGATAAGAAATGGCAAGAAAAGAATAAGAGAGAGAAAAATTTGGCCAGGCTATATTCTTATTGAGCTAGATCTTCCAGAAGTAGGTTGGAAAGATATTATTGCTAATATTATTAAAGTTCAAGGTGTTATTAATTTTGTAGGTGTTAATAAAGGGCAAAAGCCTATTCCTATTAATGATGAAGAAGTAAAAAGTGTTTTTATGCTTACTGGTGAGATTAAAGCGAATAAATCTATTTTTATGCTTTATGATTTTGAAGAAGGAGAAAGGGTTAGAATTAAAGGCGGGCCTTTTGATTCTTTTGAAGGGCTTATTAGTTCTATTGATTACGAAAGAAAGAAATTAAAAGTTGCAGTTCAAATTTTTGGAAGGTCAACACCCGTTGAAGTTGATTTCCAACACATAGAAAAGATTTAGAATTTATACTAATGGGAGCTTTTAAAGCGTTATTACCATGAGGAGTTTATATGGCAAAAAAAAAAGCAATTTCTTGGATTAAATTGCAGGTTCCGGCTGCCCAAGCAGCTCCAGGAGCTAAAATAGGTCAAGCGCTTGGACCACACGGAGTTAGTGGCCCTCAGTTTGTAAAGGAATTTAATGAGAGAACCGCAAAGATGGATCCCGGTATTGTGGTTCCTGTTATTATTACTGTTTATAGCGATAAGAGTTTTTCTTTTATTGTAAAGACCCCTCCAGCTTCGATTTTAATTAAAAAGGCTATTGGAATAGAATCAGGATCTAAAAAATCCAATACAGATAAAGTTGGAACTATATCAAAAGAAAAGCTGATGGAGATAGTAAGAATTAAAATGCCTGATTTAAACGCAAAATCAGAGTCAGCAGCGTTTAAAATTATTTCAGGAAGTGCGCGTTCAATGGGTGTTGAGGTGGAGAAATAATGTCAAAAAAGGGTAAAAAATATATTGCAGCTTTTTCCAAAGTAGATAAGAATAAATTTTACAGCATTGAAGATGCAATTTCACTGTTGAAAGAAATTAAATTTGTTAAATTTGATGAAACTATAGATGTATCTGTTAATCTTAATTTAAAAAAGAATCATACTGTTAGAGATACTATAGTTTTGCCAAATCAGTTCATGAAGCCAAAAAGAATACTTGTTTTTGCAAAAGGTGATCGAGCAGATGAAGCTAGAGCTTCTGGTGCGACTTATGTTGGAGATGAGGATCTTATAAATAAGATTAAGAATGGTTGGGATGAATTTGATATTGTTGTTGCAACTCCTGATATGATGAAGGATGTTGGAAAACTTGGTCCTATTTTGGGTAAAAAGGGCTTAATGCCTAATCCAAAAACTCAAACAGTCACAAATAATCTTAAGGATGCAATCAATAGTCTTAAAAAAGGCAGAACAGAATTTAGAGCAAATAAAAATGGTGTAATAAGCTTTTCTTTTGGTAAATCTTCTATGGATAATAAAAAGATAAAGGAAAATTATGAGGAATTTATCAAGGAAGTTGTTAAAAGAAGACCTAGTGACTTAAAGGGAGCCTTTATAGATAGTGTTTATATTTCATCTACTATGGGGCCTTCTATAAAAGTTAATTTTGTTTGGAGGTAACAATGAGTAAGAATATAAATTCTAAAAAGTTGGAAATGTTTGATTTATTGAAAAAGTTTGTAGATAACAAGCAAAATCTTTTTTTCTTAGATTATAGAGGTTTGAATGTGGCTCAGTTGACAGACCTTCGCAATAAAATAGAAGGTGAGCATGGATCTTTAAAAGTTGTTAAAAACAATATAATGAAGATGGTTTTAAAAGAAAAGAATATTAATATTATTGATTCTTGTTTGGTTGGCCCTACAGTTGTTGTTGCTGCATTAGAAGAGGCTAATGTAATAGCAAAAATTTTTTATGATTTTGTAAAAAGTAGTACTTTAAAAGTAAAGGGTGGTTTTGTTTTAGGAGAGTTTTATGATGAGCCCAAGGTTCAAGCTTATAGCAAACTTCCTACCAAAAAAGAGTCTATTTCTTTATTTGCTAGCGTGTTAAAAGCGCCAGTTTCTAAGCTTGCAAGAACATTGAAAGCTTTAGCTGATGCTAAAAATTAACATGACAGTGTTAGTCTTAAATTTTTAGGTGCGTGCTATCACTGTAAAATAAAAATGTATAAGGAGTTAATATGGCACTAAGTAAAGAAGATATTTTAACCTGGCTTGAGGGTGCAAAAACTATGGAAGTCGTAGACCTTGTTACAGCCATTGAGGAAAAGTTTGGAGTAACTGCTGCTGTTTCTGCTGTTGGGGTTGCTACTGCAACAGGGGCAACTGATTCTGAAGAACAAACCGAATTTGATGTAATTCTTATGTCTTTTGGTGACAGCAAGATAAATGTTATAAAAGAGGTTAGAGCTATTACAGGGCTTGGTCTTGGAGAAGCTAAGACTTTAGTTGAATCTGCCCCTAAAGCTATTAAAGAGGGTCTTTCTAAGTCAGATGCTGAGGAATTAAAAAAGAAACTTGAGGCAGTTGGCGCAAAAGTTGAAGTTAAATAAAAAATTAAAAATATATCAAAGTTGTTATTCCGCATGTCTTTATGATGTGCGGCTTGTTATGTCTTAAAAAAGGAGTCTTTTAATGATAAAAAGAGTTCATCTGGGACAAGGAAGAGCTGATGAGATTTTAGACTTACCTAACCTGATAGAAATACAATTAAATTCTTATGAAAAATTTTTACAACTTGATAAATTAAGAAATAAAAAACCTTTACTAAATGAAGGCCTTGAGTCTGTTTTTAGAAATATATTTCCCATCAAAAGTGGAAATGGTGATGTTGCCCTTGAGTATGAAAGATACTATATAGAAAACGATGCTCTTAATTTTACAGAAAAAGAATGTAAAAGAAAGGGGCAAAGTTATGAGGCTGTTTTAAAAGTAAGACTAAATTTGCAATTTTTGACTACTGGGGAAATAAGGCAAAAAGACGTTTACATGGGAACTATTCCTTTAATGACAGAAAGGGGTACTTTTATTATTAATGGAGCTGAGAGGGTTGTTGTTTCTCAAATCCATAGATCCCCAGGGGTTGTTTTTTATAAAGAAAAAGATTTGTATTCTGCTAGAATAATTCCTTATCGTGGTTCTTGGTTAGAATTTGAGATTGATTCTAAAAAAGATTATCTTTATGTAAAAATAGATAGAAAAAAAAGAATACTTATAACTCTTTTTTTAAGAGCCTTAGGGGTTAATACAAGAGAGAAAATAATAGAAACTTTTTACAACATTAAAAAGATTAAAGTTGAAGAAGGCACAAAAAGAGATCTTCCAGGTCAATATTTAGCCAAGAGTATTAACATAAGAGAGAATATGCATTATCGAGCAGGCGATAAGATTACTCTACAAGATGTTGAAGATTTTTTACAAAATGGAGTAAATGAAATAGAGCTTGTTGATTTTGATGGTTATGATGCTATTTCTGGAAAATATTTTGTAAGTTCAAATGTTATTTTAAATTGTCTTGAGAAAGAAGATGCTTTTTTTGCTTTAAAGGATGGTTCTAAGGAGCTTCCAAAAGAATCAGTTATGTTGGCTGTTTATGGTGCTCTTTTCCCTGGTGAACCAATATCGATTGATAATGCTGAAAACGATTTAAAAACTATATTCTTTTCCGAAAGAAGATATGATCTTGGGCGTGTTGGGCGCTATAAACTTTCTAAAAAATTTGGACTTGATGATTTAAGTACATCGGTTTTAACTATGGATGATATTGTTAATACCATAGCTCATCTTTTAAGGATATATGAAGGTCATGATATTCTTGATGATATTGACCATTTAGGAAATAGAAGAGTTCGTTCTGTTGGAGAACTTCTTACTAATATATATAAAGGTGCGATGTCAAGAGTTGAAAAAATTGCTAAAGATCGAATGTCTAATAAAGAAGTTTTTAATTTAAAGCCCCAAGAATTAATAAGCGTTAAGCCTATTGTATCTGCCGTTAAAGAATTTTTTGCAACCAGTCAGCTTTCACAGTTTATGGATCAGGTCAATCCTTTAGCTGAGCTTACTCACAAAAGGCGTCTTAATGCTCTTGGACCAGGAGGTCTTTCAAGAGATAGAGCAGGATTTGAGGTAAGAGACGTCCATTATACTCATTATGGCAGAATGTGCCCTATTGAAACTCCTGAAGGACCAAATATTGGACTTATTGTTTCTTTAGCTACTTATTCAAGGGTTAATGATTATGGTTTTTTGGAAACTCCTTATAGGAAGGTTGTTAATGGAGAAGTGACTGATCAATTAGAATATTTATCTGCTATTGACGAAGAGAAAAAGTGTATTGCTCAGGCTAATGCTGCTTTTAATTCTAGTGGGAGGTATCTTGAAGATTTAGTTTCTGTTAGAATTTCTGGTGATTATATTACAACAAGCCCTAAGAATATAGACTATATGGATGTTTCTCCTAGGCAGTTAATTTCAGTATCTTCAGCATTAATTCCTTTTCTTGAACACAATGATGCAAATAGAGCCCTTATGGGCTCTAATATGCAAAGACAAGCAGTACCTCTGCTTTTCCCCAAGCCACCTATTGTTGGTACAGGCATGGAAAGTGTTGTTGCAAAGGATTCAGGAGTGGTAGTTAAGGCCAAAAGAAGTGGAGAGGTTATTCTTGCAACAAGCAATAAAATAGTTGTTAAGCCTTTTGAATCAGAGAATGCTAAAGATTTTGACGAATATCATATTGTTAAGTATGAAAGGACAAATCAAGATACTTGTTTTAATCAGTCTGTTTTAGTTAAAGAAGGCCAAAAGGTTGAAAAGGGAGAGATAATAGCTGATGGACCTGCTACTAGATATGGAGAGCTTGCTCTTGGTAATAATTTGTTGCTAGGAGTTATCCCTTGGAATGGATTTAATTATGAGGATGCTATATTGATTTCTGATAGAATTGTAAAGGAAGATCTTTATACATCTATTCATATTAAAGAATTTAGTATAGAGGTAAGAGAAACTAAGCTAGGTCCTGAGAAGGTTACAGGAGATATACCAAATGTTAGCGAAAAGATACTAAACAAATTAGATGAAAATGGAATTATCCGGATCGGAACTTATGTGAAGCCCGGTGATATTTTGGTTGGCAAGGTTACTCCAAAGTCAGAAGGAGACATTACTCCTGAATTTAGGCTTTTAACTTCTATTTTTGGGGAAAAAGCAAAAGATGTTAAAAATAATTCGTTAAAAGTTCCCCATGGTACTGAAGGCACAGTTATTGATGTCCAAAGAATTACTAAAGAGGATGTTGGCAATCTTTCTCCTGGAGTTGAAGAGATCCTTAAAGTTTATGTTGCTAAAAAAAGGAAGCTTAAAGAGGGTGATAAAATGGCTGGAAGACATGGTAATAAGGGGGTTGTTGCAAAAATCCTTCCCGTTGAGGATATGCCTTATCTTGCAGATGGAACTCCTCTTGATATATGCTTAAATCCTTTGGGAGTTCCATCTAGAATGAATATTGGGCAGTTAATGGAATCACAATTAGGGCTTGCAGGTAAATATCTTGGTGAATCTTATAATGTCCCTGTTTTTGAATCTGCTACAAATGAACAAATTCAGGAAAAATTAAAAAAAGCTGGATTTAATCCAACTTCTAAAGAAATTTTATATGATGGTTATACAGGAGAGCCTTTTGAAAATGAAGTAATGGTTGGAGTGATTTATATGCTTAAATTGCACCACCTTGTTGATGATAAAATGCATGCAAGATCAACAGGGCCATATTCTCTTGTTTCTCAGCAGCCTCTTGGAGGAAAAGCTCAATTTGGTGGGCAAAGACTTGGAGAAATGGAGGTTTGGGCTCTTGAAGCTTATGGAGCGGCTAACACTCTTCAAGAACTTCTAACAGTTAAATCTGATGATATGTCAGGCAGGGTCAAGATATATGAGAATATAGTAAAGGGCATTCCTACCAATGTATCAGGGATTCCTGAGTCTTTTAATGTGCTAATGCAAGAGCTTAGAGGGCTTGGACTTGATTTGTCAATTTACGATGATAGTGGCAATCAGATTCCTTTGACAGAAAAAGAAGAAGAGTTGATTAATAAAAGCTAGGTTTTTGGAGTTTTTATGAAAGAGATAAAAGATTTTGAAAGAATAAAAATTAAAATAGCGTCTCCTGATCAAATTAGAAATTGGTCTTATGGAGAGGTTAAAAAGTCTGAAACTATTAATTATAGAACTTTGAGACCTGAGAAGGATGGGCTTTTTTGTGAAAGAATTTTTGGCACTACAAAGGAATGGGAATGTTATTGTGGTAAATTCAAATCAGTTAGATATAAGGGCATTATTTGTGATCGTTGTAATGTAGAAGTTACCCATTTTAAGGTGCGACGTGAAAGAATGGGCCATATTGAACTAGCAGCTCCAGTTGCTCATATTTGGTATTATAAATATATACCTTCTAGGATTGGTCTTTTGCTTGATATTACGGCATCTAGCTTAAATTCTATTCTTTATTATGAAAAATATGTAGTAATTGAGCCAGGTGATACTGATCTTAAAAAAATGCAACTTTTAAATGAAGATGAGTACATAGAGGCTAGAGAGCGATATGGTATGTCTTTTAATGCTTCAATGGGTGCTGAAGCTATTAAAACTCTTCTTGAGAATCTTGATCTTGATGAGCTTTCATCCAAGCTTAGGATTCAAATGATAGATAAAGATGATAAAACTGATAAAAAACTTTTAAGGCGTCTTGAAATTATTGAAAATTTTAAAATTTCTGGTAATAAGCCAGAATGGATGATTATGGAGGTTCTTCCTGTTATTCCCCCAGAGATTAGGCCAATGGTTCAGCTTGATGGCGGACGTTTTGCAACTTCTGATCTTAATGATCTTTATAGAAGGGTTATAAACAGGAATAATCGTTTAAGAAAGTTGCTTCTCCTTAATGCGCCAGAGATTATTGTAAGAAACGAAAAAAGAATGCTTCAAGAGTCAGTAGATTCTCTTTTTGACAATTCTCATAAAAGAAAGGTTGTCAAAGGGGCATCTAGTAGGCCGCTCAAGTCACTTTCAGATGCGTTAAAAGGTAAGCAGGGAAGATTTAGGCAAAATCTTCTTGGTAAAAGAGTAGATTATTCTGGGCGTTCTGTTATTGTTGTTGGGCCTGAATTAAAGTTACATCAATGTGGATTACCTGCAAAAATGGCTCTTGAACTGTTTAAACCTTTTGTGATAAGGAGACTAATTGAAAGTGAAGCTGTTTTTAATATTAAAAGAGCGAAGAATTTAATCGAACAAGAAGTTGATGAAGTTTGGCAAATTTTAGATATTGTTATTAAAGAGCATCCTATTCTTTTAAATAGGGCCCCTACTCTTCATAGACTTGGAATTCAAGCTTTTGAGCCTGTGTTAGTTGAAGGCAAGGCAATAAAATTACACCCTCTTGTTTGTCATGCATATAATGCTGATTTTGATGGTGATCAAATGGCAGTACATGTGCCACTTACTCCAGCAGCACAAGCTGAAAGTTGGGCCTTAATGCTTTCAACAAATAATCTTTTAAATCCTGCTAATGGACATCCTATTGTTTTCCCATCCCAAGATATTGTTTTGGGTCTATATTATTTAACGATGGAAAAAAAGAATGTTGTTGGAGAAGGTAAAAAGTTTTTAAACTTTAGTAATGTTATTCTTGCTATAAATAATAGGAGCTTAGATTACAATGCTTCTATTTATGTAAAAATTGATGGAGAGTACAGAAAAACTACAGCTGGTAGGGTTATATTTAATGAGGCTTTGCCCAATGGAATTGAATTTGTAAATAAAACGCTTAGTGATTTGGAGTTACAAATTTTAATATCAAAAGTTTATGTAGTGCATGGTTCTTCCACTGTAATTGAAATGCTTGACATTATTAAGGATCTTGGCTTTAGATATGCTACTAAGTTTGGATGCACAATTAGTATGAGTGATATTATTGTTCCTAAGGAAAAGAGAACTTATGTAGACAGGGCCAATAAAGAGATTGCTAAGATTCAAAATGATTATGCCAAAGGTGTTATTACTGGTGAAGAGCGTTATAATAATGTAGTTTCCGTTTGGTTAAAGACCAATGAAGAACTTACTAATAAGATGATGGAAATTTTAAAGAAGGATAGAGATGGATTTAATGTTATATATATGATGGCAGATTCTGGTGCTAGGGGTAGTAGAAATCAAATAAGGCAACTTGCTGGCATGAGAGGGTTGATGGCAAAAACCTCTGGAGATATTATCGAGCTTCCAATTATTTCTAACTTTAAAGAAGGTCTTTCTGTTATAGAGTTTTTCATATCTACAAATGGAGCTAGAAAGGGTTTAGCAGATACTGCTCTTAAGACAGCCGATGCTGGATATTTAACCAGAAGGTTGGTAGATATTGCTCAAGATGTTGTTGTTAGAATAGAAGATTGTGGGACTATAAACGGAATAAAAGTTGAAACTGTAAAAAATGGTGAAGAAATATTAGAATCTTTGAAAGAAAAAGCTGTTGGAAGTTATTCCATTGAAAGAATAAAAAATCCAATTACCGGCGAGATTGTTTTAGATGCAAATGAAGAAATCTCAGAAGCTAAAATAGAGTTATTAGAAAAAATTGGGATTGAAAAACTTGTGATTAGATCTGTTTTGACATGTGAAGCTGAGCATGGTGTTTGTCAAAAATGTTATGGTAGAGATTTTTCAAAGAACAAGCCTGTTAACATTGGTGAGGCTGTAGGAATAATTGCTGCTCAGTCCATAGGTCAACCCGGCACCCAATTAACCATGAGAACTTTTCATATTGGTGGAGTTGCTCAGGCTGGTAGTGAGGACGATAAAATATCTTTAAAAAATGCTTTTATACTTAATGGCATCGAAGGGTTTAATGTTAGGGTTGACAATGGAATTCTTTTCACAAGAAAAGGAACTTTGAAAATAATCAATGTTTTTTATGAGGAGAAGATTGAAAACATAAAAGAGATTAAAGTTTTAGATTCTCAAAGAGTAATAAAAGGAATCCCTTTGTTTGTTAATAAAGATGGGATAGAAATTTTTTCTTCTTACATTGGTTATGTTAAATTAAGAGACGACAAATTTTTCATAGTATCAGAAGAACAAGAAGTTATCTTGAAAGCTGGCACAAAGCTTGAAATAGAGATTGGTGATTATGTTGAATCGGGTAAAGTTATTGGTACATTTGATCCATTTGCAGAGCCTATTATTGCAGAAGTTAAAGGCAAGATTAAATTTAAGGATATTATTTTAGGAACTACTCTTAAAGAGGAAATAAATACTGAAACAGGCAATGTTGAGAAAAGAATTACAGATAATGTTTTTGAATCTCTTGATCCTAGAATTTTTATTATTGACAGTAGTGGGATGGAGATTGCATCTTATGTATTACCAGGTGATGCTTATCTTCAAGTTGAAGATGGTCAGAATATTAGCATAGGAGATGTAATCGCTAAGCTTTCTAAAGGCTCTGAAAAAACTCAAGATATTACGGGGGGATTGCCTCGTGTTAATGATCTTTTTGAAACAAGAATTCCTAAAAATTTAACTGAAATGGCTAAAGTAAGTGGAATTGTGCAATTTAAATCAATTCAAAAAGGTAAAAGACTTATTAATATTTTAGATGAGTATGGAGTCGAACATAAGCATTATATTCCAGCCGGCAAGCATCTTTTGGTTAGAGATGGAGATGTTGTTAAAGCAGGAGATATGCTTTGTGATGGCAGAATTAATCCTCATGATGTGCTTGAAATTTTAGGCGGGATTAGTTTGCAAGAGTTTTTGTTGGCAGAAATTCAGGATGTTTATCGAAAGCAAGGTGTTAGTATTAATGACAAGCATATTGGTGTGATAATTAAACAAATGATGAAAAAAGTTAAAATTGTAGCAGTTGGTGATACCAATTTTGTTTATGGACAAAAGGTGGATAAGCATACTTTTTATGAGCAAAATAGAAAAGTAATAGAACAAGGTGGTGAGCCGGCAATAGCAAGTCCAATTCTTATAGGAGTAACTAAGACTTCTCTTAATATAGATTCTTTTATTTCTGCAGCTTCTTTCCAAGAAACAACGAAAGTATTAACCGATGCTTCTATTGCTGGGAAAATAGATGACCTTAGAGGATTAAAAGAAAATGTTGTAATTGGGCATTTAATTCCTACTGGAACTGGTATGGGGCTTTATAAAAAAATTAAAGTTAGTGAGAATATAGATTCTGAAGTTTAGCTTGAAAATAAGCTATATATTTGTTACCATTTTATTAATAATTTCAAGAAAAGGAGAGCGTTGATAAATGCCTACAATTAATCAGTTAATTAGAAAGCCTAGAAAAAGTCAAACGGAGAAGACCGCATCTCCTGCGCTTCAAAATTGTCCTCAAAGAAGAGGAATTTGTACACGTGTAATGACTGTAACTCCTAAAAAACCTAATTCAGCTTTAAGAAAAGTAGCTCGTGTTAGACTTTCAAATGGATTTGAAGTAACAGCATATATTCCAGGGATTGGTCATAATTTACAAGAACACTCTGTAGTTCTGATTAGAGGTGGTCGAGTTAAGGATTTGCCTGGAGTAAGATACCACATTGTTCGAGGAGCTAAGGATACTCTTGGTGTTAATAATAGAAAAAAGGGTAGATCTAAGTATGGAACAAAAAAACCTAAAGCTTAACTAAAAGGTGGATTAATATTAAATATGTCAAGAAAAAATAAAAAAATCAAAAAGAAAATTTTTATTGATACAAGATATAATTCTAGAGTTGTTGCAAAATTTGTAAACAGAATGATGTATGATGGAAAAAAATCAATAAGCGAGAGCATACTTTATAGTTCGATTGATTTGCTTGCTGATAAGCTTGAAGATAGTGATAAGATGGCTGTTTTTTATAAAGCTTTAGATAATATTAAGCCATTAGTAGAAGTAAGAAGTAGGCGAGTGGGTGGTGCTACATATCAAGTTCCTGTTGAAGTTAGAGAAGAGAGAAGAGAGGCTTTGGCTATGAAGTGGATTATTTCTGCTGCCAGAAAGTCTAGTGGCAGGTCTATGAAGGAGAAGTTGTCAAATGAACTTTTAAATGCGTATAATTCTACTGGGGCCGCTTTTAAAAAGAAAGAAGATACTCATAGAATGGCTGAAGCAAATAAAGCTTTTACTCATTATAGATGGTAAAAAGACACCTTTTTTTAAGGTGTCTTTTTTTGTTTATGTTTTGTGATATCATAAGGACTATTTTTTAGTATTTATTTTATTAAAATTAAGGAGGGTATTTTTGTGTTAAAGAAAATTTATTATTTTATTATTTTTTTATTTATTGTTGCTTGCTCTGGCTCTAATGATGGTAAGTCAGAGACAAAAACAGTTTCACTTATAGTTGATGGTGTTTTTGATGATAAAGGATTTAATGAAAGTTCTTCTAAGGCGATAAGAAAATTAAAGGCAGATTTAAATATAAATATAATTGAAAAAGCATCTATGGGTAATTCTTATTTGGGAGATATTACAAACTTAGAAGATGGTAATTCAAATTTGATTTGGGGCGTTGGATTTAAATTTTCAGATATTCTTTTGCAAAGAGCCAGAGAGAATGCTTCTGTTAATTATGCAATCATAGAAGGGGTTTATAATGAAATTGAAATACCCAAGAATCTTCTTAATGTTGATTTTAGATCCGAAGAAGTAGCTTTTTTAGCAGGATATTTTGCTTCAAAGGCTTCTAAAACAGGTAAGATCGGATTTATTGGAGGAGTAAAGGGAAAGGTTTTAGAATCTTTTATGTATGGATACGAAGCTGGTGCTAAGTATGCAAATTCCAACATTAAAGTTGTCTCTCAATATGTTGGTACATTTAGTGACTTTGGGCTTGGCCGCTCAACAGGATCTAATATGTATCGAGATGGTGTTGATGTTATATTTGCAGCTGCAGGACTTTCTGGCATAGGAGTAATTGAGGCTGCAAAAGAATTAGGGCCTGATCATTATATTATTGGAGTTGATCAGGATCAAGCATATCTTGCTCCCAATAATGTTCTTGTTTCTGCTGTAAAGAAAGTTGATTCATTGATGTATAGTTTAACAAATAAGTATTTAGAAACTGGAGTTTGGGATGGGGGCAAGTCCATTTTATTTGGGCTTAAAGAAGATGGGCTTGGTTTGATTTTAAATGAAAACTTAAAATCAAACCATTCTGAGGTTTATGATAAATCATTGAAAATTGGGCAAAGCATAATTAATGGTGTAATAAAAGTGCCTTATGATAAGGTATCTTATGATAACTTCGTTTTGCAAATAGCAGAGTAACTTAATTTGTATAGAGTTGGGTTGTTAAAAATCTTTTTAGTTTTTTAAAAAAATTTAGAGGGTCTTTTAATTATTGCAATTAAATTTTCAATTAATCTTGCAAAAGGATTTAAATTTGGATATTATGGTGGGGTAGGAAAGATGATTTTTCCTACTACCATGTTTTATTAATATTAAAAGTGTTGTTTATTTTTAAAAGGGTTATTGAAATTTTTCTTTTATAAATAAAGTATGCTGTTTGTTAGTAAAATAGAGTTAATATTTTAATTTTTAAAAAAATTTTATAAGGAGAGGATTAATTTTGTTTAAAAGGTTTATTTTTATTGCTTTATCTTTATTAGTATTGGCTTGTTTTAAATCTAATAACAAGTCTATTAAATCTGACAAACTTGTTGTTGGTGTTTTAGCTAATGGTAGCTTTTATGATAAAGGCTATAATCAAAGCGTTCATGATGGCGTTGTAAAACTTAGAGATGATTTTGGAATAAAACTTATAACTAAATCTTTAAGGCCTTATCCTATTCCGGGCAAAAGACTTCTTACTGTTGATGAGGCAATGAATGAGGATGCTTGTGATATTCAAAAAAATCCTTTAAAGCTTTTTTGGTTGATTGGATACCAATTTTCAAGTTTATCGGTTAAGCTTTCGCATGAGCATCCAGATATTTTTTATGGAATTATAGATGCTTTTGATTATGGCGATATTCAGGTTCCTAAGAATTCCTTGGCTATTAAGTTTAGAAATGAAGAGGTTGCATTTTTAGCTGGGTATATTGCAGCTAAGATGAGTAGAAAGGAAAAGATTGGATTTTTAACAGGTCCTATAAGTGAACATTTAAATGATTTTAAGTTTGGTTTTAAGGCCGGAATTTTTTATGCTAATCCCAAATTAAGATTAATTTCAAAAAAAGCACCTTCTCTTTTTGATAAAGAGAAAGGCAAAAAAATGGCTCGGTTCATGTATAAAGAAGATAAAGTGGGTGTTATTTTCCCAATAGCTGGTATAACTGGCCTTGGAGTTTATGATGCTGCTAAGGAACTTGGTTCTAAATATTATGTTATTGGTTTAAACCAGGATCAATCATATATTGCACCTCAAAATGTTATTACTTCCATACTTAAGGATATTGGCAATGTTATTTATTCTGTTTCATCAGATTATATTAGAAATGGAGTTTTTAAGGGTGGAGTTGTTATTGATAGAGGGTTAAAAGAAGGAGTAATAGAAATTGTTAAGGATCCCGATGTTTTAAGTGAGAGGCTAGTTGATGAAGTTATTAATCTGGAAAATAAAATAATAAATGGAGAAATTATTGTTCCTGATAGTGAATATGCATTTGATTTATTTAAATCAAAGTTATAAACTACTTAGGTATAGCTTTATTTCAAAAAGGGGGAATAGTTTATGAATAAATTATTGTTGTTGATTTTGTTTGAAAGTGTTATTTTTTTAGCTTGTAGTGGTAAGGGTAGTCTTGAGAGTGGAATTCCCAAGTTATCTTTAATGATTGATGGAACTTTTGATGATAAATCTTTTAATGAGAGTGCTTTAAATGGCATAAAAAAAGTTAAAGAAGAATTTAAGATTGAGCTTATTTTAAAAGAGTCTTCAGCAAATTCTTATTTATCTGATCTTGAAGGGCTTAAAGATGCGAGTTCAGATTTAATTTGGCTTATTGGGTATAGATTTAGTGATGTGGCCAAGGCTGTTTCTTTGCAAAATCCCGAGGTAAAATATGCAATTATTGATCCTGTGTATTCTAACGAGCCTATTCCTTCAAATTTAGTAGGCATGACTTTTAGAGCCCAAGAAGGTGCATTTTTGACGGGCTATATTGCTGCAAAAGTTTCTAAAACAGGTAAAATTGGATTTTTAGGGGGAATAGAGGGTGAGATAGTAGATGCTTTCAGGTATGGGTATGAAGCTGGCGCTAAATATGCCAATAAGGATATAAATATATTTTCTCAGTATATTGGTAGTTTTGTTGACATTGAAGCTGGTAGAAGTGTTGCAACTAAAATGTATTCTGATGGGATAGATGTTATTCATCATGCTGCGGGTCTTGGAGGCATTGGAGCTATTGAGGTTGCAAAAGAACTTGGTTCTGGGCATTACATTATTGGAGTTGATGAGGATCAATCATATCTTGCTCCCGATAATATTATCACATCTACAACTAAAGATGTTGGCAGATCTTTAAATATTTTTACATCTAACTATTTAAAAACCAATACTTTCGAAGGTGGGAAGTTAATAAACTATGGCCTTAAAGAAGGAGTTGTGGGGTTTGTAAGAAATCCTAAGATGATACCCTTTGAACTTGAAAAAGAAATCGATAACCTTTCTAGCAAAATAATCAATAAAGAAGTTGTTGTTCCATATAATAAAGAAAGTTATATAAAATTTCTTAAAGAATTTATTTAAATAAAGAATTAATTTATATTTTTAAGTATAAAAACATATTGTTTTTGTTTAAATGATGAAAATGGAGAAGCGTTTTAATGAGGATTGTAATTTTTATATTTGGTATTTTGTTTATTTCTTGTTTGAGTAAAAATGGAATAGAATCTGAGTCAAGTAAAATGAAGATATCTATGTTGGTAGATGGAGTTCTTGATGACAAATCTTTTAATTCTAGTGCAAATAATGCTTTATTGCGTTTAAAAAAAGATTTTCCAGAAAATATTGAAGAAGTTTTTTCTAGTGCTGTTTCTGGGGTTTATTCTAGTTATGTTTCAGATCTTGATAATTTGAAGATGAATGGCTCAGGCTTGATTTGGCTTGTAGGGTATAGGCTTACGGACGCTTCTTTATCTGTTTCATTAGAAAATCCAAAAATTAACTATGGAATAATAGATCCTATTTATGGCGATGATGTCAGGATTCCTAAAAATCTGATAGGTGTTGTTTTTAAAATAGAACAAGGTGCTTTTTTGGCTGGCTATGTTGCAGCTAAAAAAAGTGTTTCTGGCAAAATAGGTTTTATAGGGGGAATTAAGGGCGAAATAGTAGATGCATTTCGTTATGGATATGAAGCTGGCGCAAAGTATGCTAATAAAGGCATAGAGATTTTAAGTGAATATTCTAATTCTTTTTCTGATGTTGAAATTGGTAGAGTAGTGGCTAATAAACTATATTCTAAAGGGGTTGATGTAATTCATTTTGCAGCTGGTTTAGCAGGGGTTGGTGTTATTGAAGCAGCAAAAGAGCTTGGAGATGGTTATTATGTTATTGGAGCTGATCAGGATCAGTCTCATCTTGCTCCTAAAAATTTTATTACTGCTGTTATAAAAAACGTTGGCGATGCGTTGTATTTGATTACTAGCGAATATCTTAAAAATAATAATACTTGGGAAGGTGGAAAAATTGTTCAAATGGGATTAAGAGACGGTGTTGTTGGCTTATCTAATGCTAACAAATTTGACTACATAAAAGTACTTGAAAGGAAAATAATAAGCGGAGAAATTATTGTTCCTCATAATAAGGAAGAATATGAAATTTTTCTAAAACAAATATTAAAGTTATAGACTTATCAAATAAAAAGATTTTAATTTTCTAGTTTTTAATTTTTAAATTATGTTATGTTTATTGTGTTATAATAAATAGAAGTACATTTCTATTATTTTAGAGGATTTAGCATTGAATAAAAAGATGTTTCCCAAAATTTACTATTATGACCAAGACTTTATTGACATTTATAATAAAAGTCTATCTTGGATTCAAGATAAGGTTATTTTACAGAAAGTTGCTGATAAGAGTAAAAAAGATAAAAATTATTATTCGGAGAATTGTAATTATATAGATCAGATGCAAGCTTGTATTTCAAGCTTTTTTCTTGTCTATAGTAATGGGGAATATTCATCTACATCTGCAATTGATAAATTTTATCAATTGCAGGAAGAATCTGGTGCAATTAGAGCTAGATATGATAATAACAATGCTATTATTGATCTTGATGGAAATGAAGAGAATATTGGATTTCCAATTTTTGCATGGGCTGAATATAATTTATATCATAAAACAGGAAATAAAAAAAGAATTTCTGAAGTTTTACCAATTCTTGATAAGTATTATAAGTGGATAGAGAGCAAATTTTTAAAAGAAAATGGTCTTTATTCAATTGATGTAAATAAAGTTTTTTATAAAAATTCCCCAAGGACAGATGCATACTATCCTATAGATTTTAATTCACTACAAGTTCATAGTGCATATTGTATTTCTAAATTAGCAGATATTTTGAATGATAAAAATTTATCACTAGAATATAAAAAACGATTTTTTTCTCTTAAGGTTAAAATCAATTCTTTAATGTGGAGCGAAAAGGATGGATTTTATTATGATCTTGATGTTAATGAAAATATTATTGAAATTAAAACAATAGTGGGCTTTTTCCCAATGCTTTCTGAGATTCCCAGTGAAGACAGAATAGAAAGAATGATTTTTTATTTAAAAAGTACTAAGCATTTTGGGACTCCAAATCCTTTTCCAACGCTTTCTGTTAGTGAGCCAGGTTTTAGTGAGGATGGTAATGGATATTATGGCTCAGTTTATACTTATATGAATTTTTTTGTGATCAAAGGCCTTGAATATTGTGGTCGTGCAAATATTGCAAGAGAATTTACTATAAGACATCTATATTATATATTAGACACTTTAATGCCTTTTAATAAAATTAAGGGGCACATTTGGGAAGCTTATAAACCCATGCAAGAAGGTCCTGCATATTTTGATTCCAATAAAAAAATTTATACCGAGAAAGATCTTATTTGCTATCTTTCTCTTTTTAGTATTAGCTTGATGATAGAAAATATTATTGGACTTACAATTAGCTTGCCCGATAAAACTGTGTATTGGAACATACCTACTCTTGAGATTATGGGAATTGAAAGCCTATCTCTTAAAAAGAATCAAACCACAATAATTTGCAATAAAGGGAAAAGAGGTTGGGAAATAAAAATGGAATCTGAAAAACTTTATTATTTTACAATAAATATATTAAATAAAAAAGAAAAAACCCTTCCTATTCCTTCGGGAAGATGTTCTATGTTATTGGATAAGCTTTGATGAATTAGATTCATTAAATGTCTTGTAAAATTTAAATTTTTGGAGGCCTTTTAATGATAGATATTGATGAATTGAGAATTTTTCTTAAAGAAAAAAGTTATTCTAAAATTAAAGAAAAATTTTTAAAGCACGATTCCTTTGATATTGCTGAGGCTCTTAAAAGGCTTAATGGCTCTGAATTGATCTTACTTTACAGGTTTTTGCCTAAAAAAATAGCAGTCGAAACTTTTTCTAATTTTGATCAATCTACAAAAAACAAATTAGCAAATTCTTTTACAAATAAAGAAATAAGTGAAATGATTGATGAGTTAAATCTTGATGATGTTATTGATCTTTTAGAAGAAGTTCCCGCAAATGTTGTTCAGAGATTTTTAGCAAGTTCTACAGAAGAGAATAGAGAAATTATTAATAAATTTTTGTCTTACAGTGATGATTCTGCAGGTTCAATTGTAACAATTGAGTATGTTGAGCTTAAAGAAGATTTCACCGTTGGTCAAGCTCTTGACTACATTAGAAGAGTAGCTAAAACCAAAGAAGATATTTACACTTATTATATTACAGATTATGAAAAGCATTTAAAAGGAGTTATAAAAATTGAGGATTTAATATTAGCTAAAGATGATGTTATTCTCTCATCAATCATGAGAGGCACTGGATTTCATATTGTTAGGGTCAATGATGAGAAAGAGGATGTTGCACTTCTTTTCCAAAAATATGATATTACTAGTGTTCCTGTTGTTGATAATGAAGGTAGAATGATAGGAGTTATTATTATTGATGATATTTTAGAAGTTATTCAATCTGTAAATACTGAAGATTTTCAAATGATTGCAGCTGTTAAGCCCTTAGATACATCTTATCTTGATACTTCTATTTTAGTTATGACAAAAAATAGGATAATTTGGCTTTTAGTTCTTATGATTTCTTCTACTTTTACAGCTACAATCATTTCAAATTATCAAAATTTAATGCTGTCTTTAGTAGTTTTGGCTAGTTTTATTCCCCTTTTAATGGATACTTCAGGCAATGCTGGTTCTCAGGCATCTGCGCTAATAATTCGTGAGCTTGCTCTTGGCACTGTTAAGGTAAAAGATTTTTTTAAAGTTCTTTTAAAAGAGATATGTGTTAGTATTTTAGTAGGGGTAATTCTTGCCAGTGTTAATTTTTTAAGAATTATATTTTTCATAGCTCCACAACATTCTGATAGACTTAAAATAGCTTTTGTAGTTTCATCTTGCTTAATGGTAAGCTTGACAGTAGCAAAGATATTGGGAGGTCTTTTGCCTATTGTTGCTAAAATTTTTAAGTTGGATCCAGCACTTATGGCAGGGCCTTTAATAACTACGATTGCAGATGCGATTACCTTGATAGCATATTTTAATATAGCAAAATGGGTTTTGGTTAGTTATGCTGTTTAAATTTCATTTAAATATTTTAATTGTTATTTTTCTATAATAGGACATTTTTAATGTATAATTGTATTTTTTGTAAAATAGTAAACAAAGAGCTTCCTAGTTATAAAGTTTATGAGGATGATTTAGTTTTAGCATTTTTAGATATAAATCCTTTAACTGTTGGGCATACTCTTGTTATTCCCAAAGAGCATAGTGAAAATTTGTTGAATATGGATGATAAATTTAACGAGAGAATTTTAATAGTATGTAAAAAAATTTCGAATGCTTTAAAGAAAATAAATTCAAACGTTTATGGTGGAATAAATGTTTATTCTGCCTTGGGAGCTGGTGCAGGACAAGAGATTTTTCATACTCATTTCCACATAATTCCAAGATTTAAAAATGATGGTTTTGGTTTTAAAAGGGGAAATAAACTTAATTTTGAAGTTGAAAAATTTAAAGAGTTGTCTATGCAAATAAGTATGAATATTTAGTTTTATTTTGTTAAAAAGGATTCTTTATGAGAAGAAACTTTTTTTTATTTTTTGTTTTCATGCTTAATGCATCAAGAATTTATTCGGGAATTCCTGGCTATCTTAATGTATACAATGGATTTGGTGTTGGTGTTGATAACTTTACTCAAGATTTATTCTTCTATGAAAGACTTAAGTATCAATTTTTTAGTGGACTCGGTGTTAATGTTTCTCAAAATTTCGCGCTTGGTGGGGAATTTAATTTAGATATTAAATTTTTGCCAGGAGATACTCCTTATACTGAAGATATTATGTTTATGTTGAATGGTCAATTATATTTGAAGCATTTTTTAAATTATTTCATAGTAAAAGATGTTTCATTTTCACTTAGAATGTATGGCAATTATTTCTTTTTACCTTATACTCCAATGTTAAGTTTAATTATGTTTACGGGTTTAAAATTTTCATATATTGGCGCAAAAATTTGCTTTAGAGGCTCAGGTGATTGGGTATTGTTGGATAATTTTGTTTTAGGATTAGACATTGGAGCTAGAATTAATATAGATTTTGTTTTTTTAGAATACACAGTTTCTCCAATTTTTTATAACAAACTTTTGCTCTTTAATCAAATGCATAAAATAACTTTAGGCTTTATTTTCCAGCTTGACGTAGCAATAAAGAATAACAGTGAAATAATTTCTGTTTTTTAAATTTTATGATCTAGGGATATTTTAAATTTTCTTCTTTGATATTGTCTAATATTTGTAAGTATTTAGAAGATTCATATTTAGCCATGTCAATGTTATGTTCTTTGTAATTTCCACATTCTTTATCACTTGCACCTGGAATAGGTTCTGAAAAATTTACAATTTCAGAAAAAAGCCATGATATTAAGTCAACAAGATCTTTGCTTTCATAGTTTCCAAAAATTATTAAGTAAAAACCAGTTCTGCATCCCATGGGGCCAAAATATACTATTTTTTCGGCCCAAACTTCATTATTTCTGAGTAAAGTAGCTCCTATATGCTCTATTGTGTGTATTGCTGCGTTTTCAATTATAGGCTCAATGTTGGGAGCTTTGATTCTAATGTCTATTGTAGTAAATGTTACATTTTCAAAGGTATCTTTTCTTGAGACATATATGCCGGGGTTTAATTTTGTATGATCTATTGTAAAGCTTGCTATTTTTTTCATTTTTTTAGTACCGTTTGTATTTTTTTTACAAAATCTAATTTTTCCCATTCAAATTCATTTTTTCCAAAATGACCATAAGTACAAGTTTTAAGATATATGGGTTGCTTTAGTTTTAATTTTTCAATTATGCCATTGGGAGTTAGGTCGAAGTTATTAACAATAAAATTTAATATTTTGTTTTCATATTCGGGATCATTTATTCCTGCAGTTATTTGAATAGATATTGGGTTTTCAATTCCAATTGCATATGCAAGCTGTAGTTCAAATTCTTTAGCAATGCCTGCTGCTACCATATTTTTTGCGATATATCTTGCCATGTAGGCGGCAGATCTATCTACTTTTGTGGCATCTTTTCCGCTATATGCTCCTCCCCCATGTCTTGCAAATCCTCCATAACTATCGGCAATAATTTTTCTTCCAGTAAGACCAGTGTCTCCGGTAGGTCCTCCAATGACAAAATTTCCAGAAGGATTAATGCAATAAATAGTATTTTCATCAAGCATTGATTGGTCTTGAATGTTAGGCTTAATAATTTCTTCAATTATTGTTTGGCGCATTAGTTCTTGGGAAATATTTGGATGGTGTTGATGAGAGACTATAATATTTTTTATTTTTACAGGTTTTCTATTTTTATCGTATTCTATAGTAACTTGAGATTTTGAGTCGGGTCTCAGCCATTTTATTGCTCCTGATTTTCTAAGATTGCTGGCTTTTTTTAGAATTGAATTAGCGAGTTCATAAGGAGCAGGTAAAAAATTTTTTGTTTCATCGCAGGCATATCCAAAGATTATTCCCTGATCACCTGCTCCAAGGTTATTAGATCCTTTTTTTTCAATTGCATTTATAATGTCGCGAGATTGATTACCGACAGCATCTATTACCGTTATTGTTTTGTAATCAAGCCCATAATCAATATCTGTATAGCCTATATCTTTAATGATGTTTTTAGCAATTTCTTTTATATCTATGTTTTTTTTTACAGGACTATTTATTTCTCCTGCTATTACTACTAAATTTCGTGCAACTATGACTTCGCAAGCTACTTTTGCATTTTTATCCAATTTTAGTATTTCATCAAGGATGGCATCAGAGATTTGATCTGCAATTTTATCTGGATGTCCTTCAGATACAGCCTCAGAAGTTAAAGTTTTGTTGGCCGCTATTATTTTATTCATATTAATCTAATGAGTTCCTTTGTCATTTTGCTTGAATTTATTGATGATGTTTTTAAAAATTTGTTAAAGTCTATATGATTGTCTTTATTGTTTGGTAAATCAGAAATTGAGCGAATTATTATGAATGGTATTTTAAATATGTATGCTACTTGAGCTATGGCAGCTCCTTCCATATCTACGGCCAAAGCATCTTTGAAATTTTTTTTAATTGTCTCAAGATTTTTTTCATTGTCAATAAATCGATCTCCTGTTAGTATTAAGCCAATATGGATGTCAATGTTTAAAAGCTTACTGTCAACAATATTAATTACTTTTTTTAGCAGTTCTTCATCTGTTTTAAACCTTTGTGGTAAATTAGGGACTTGTCCTATTTTGTGTCCAAACTTGGTTAAGTCAAAGTCATAGTATGCTGTTTCTGAGGACACTATGATGTCTGATATTTTAAGGTTGGAGTCTTCTTTTATTCCGCCAGAACTTCCGGAGTTTATTATATGAGTGATTTTATATTTAGATATAATTTGACTACTCCAAGTAGCTGCGTTAACTTTTCCAATTCCTGTCGTTAAAGATATTACATTTTTTTCTAAAATTTTTCCTTTATAAATTTTTTTATTTTCTAAGTAGCTGTTTAATACAATTTCTTCTTTGTCATCAATCATCTTATTTATTTCTTCTGATTCTTCTTGCATGGCCGATATGATTAAAATCATGTTTTTTCTCCTTTTAAGTGTCTTATATATTATCTAATAAAGAATATTTATTTTTAATTAGTTCTATTTCATTTTGATTGAGTATTTTTTTTATTCCCATATTTGTGTTTGGTATTGATTGAACGTTGGATTGCTCATTTTTATTTACAACTTTTCCATTTTTTATTATGTAGTTTACATATGGGAGATTTGGGGTATAATCATCTATGTCTACTATTTTGGCTATAGAACCATCATTAAGCTCTACAATAAAATCTAAAGGGCAAGAAGATATTGCATTGATTATTAACTTTAAAACTCTTTTGTCAAATTTTTTGTCAGCATCTTTAATTAGTTCAATAATAGATGCTCCAGAATTGAAAGATTTTTTGTATGCCTTATCTAAAATAATAGCAGAATAGGCGCTAGCAGCGCCTATTATATTTGATTCTATGCTAATATTTTCACTTGTTAGTCCCTTAGGATAACCTGTTCCATCTAGATTTTCTTTATGTGTTAAAAGTGTTAAGCATATTGATCGTGACAAATTGCTTGTTGAAGCTATTTTATAGCTGATTATGGGGTATTTTTTTATTATTTCTAGCTCTTCCTCGGTTAATGCTTCTTTTTTTTCGCTGATTTTTGTTGGAATAAATAGAAATCCTATTTTGTGTAGAAGAGCAATGCTACAAAGTTCTATTGTTTTGTAGTTATTTAGTCCCATTTCATTGCCAAGGGCTACTGTTAAGATAGCTGTATTTACTGAATGAATAATGTGATAGTTTGCAGAAAGCTTAGGAATTCGAAAATACTTGATAAAAATTTTTTTTTGTTTCTTATAAAATTCTATTACTTTTTTTACAGTAGGCATAATATCTTGGTAATATATTTTTTTATTTCTTTTGCAATTTTCATAAATTTCTTCTAAATTACTTATTATTACATGATAGCTAGAAATAGCCTCTTCGTTGAATTTTTTGTGTATTTCTTCATATTCTCTTTTAACAGAATCATCACTGAAAAAATTTGCTCTCTCTTTAATGTATGATTTTAAATTCCATTTTTCAATAAGCTCAATGTTTTTGTCTCCAATAAAGGCATTTTGAGGCCACACCAAGAATTCTCTATCTATTAAATATGATGAATTTTTTATATTTTTGATAATGCTTTCAAAATTTTGCATTTATTCCCTTGAAATTATGCTCTTATTAACCATGTATATCATATTATTTATTAATTGTCCATCTATTGTATAATGTATCTATTATATCTCAGTTTTTGAATTAAGCTTTTTTAAAGAGATTCTTATGGTAGAAAAAATACGCTTAGGTTTTAATGTTATATTTCTTGGATTATTTATTTATTTTTTAGCAATTTTAAGATTCCAAATGAAATTAAGCTTTATTTTATTAAATTACCAATTTATTGTAATTTATTTTTTATTAGTGATTGTTTTTAATGTTATTTATTCGCAGTATTTTTCTTCAAGATTATATTTTATTTTAAATGGAATGGAAGACATATTTACTTTTTTAAAGCTTAAAATGGTTCGCAAAAAGCTTAAAAGTGTTTTTGAAATATCTGTTCTTCTTAGGTTCATTTTAATAAAACAAGATAAAAAAAGTCTTGATGAACTTTATTTTTATTTAAAAGACAATAAATTAAAAAATAAGACAATAGTAGAGCTTTATTCTGTTCTTATTAGTTTTAGAGAGAAAGAAAAGGCTTCTAGTTTAATTTTAAATTACAAGTGCAGTAGAAACAAGTGGGTGAAATATTGCGAAGCTCTAAGCATGTTATCATTTGAAGAGCATTTAAAGCTAAAAGAGGTAGTAGATTTCTTAGATAAGTTTTTTTTAAAAAATGATATTTTTACTATTTATTTTTATTATTTATTGCGAAAATCTAAATCATCTTTTAATTTGCTTGAAAACAGAAAAATTGAGATTAGAAATCGATATTATAAATTTAAAAATAGAATAGATTATAAGCATACAAGACTACTTAGTTCAAATTTATTTTTTGTTGTTTTTTATTATATTTATGATTTTTCTAAAAAAGATGTTTTTTATTAAAGGAGTTGTTTTTTGAGTATAAGAGTTCGTTATGCGCCTTCTCCAACGGGTTTGCAACATATTGGTGGGATTAGGACAGCTTTGTTTAATTATTTTTTTGCAAAATCTTGTGGAGGTAAATTTTTACTTAGAATTGAAGATACAGATCAGAGCAGATATTCTCCAGAAGCCGAAAATGATCTTTATGAAAGTCTTAAATGGCTTGGTATTTCTTTTGATGAAGGTCCTGTTGTAGGGGGAGATTATGCACCCTATATTCAGTCTCAAAGAAGTTTGATATATAAGCAATATGCTCAATATTTAATTGAATCTGGACATGCTTATTATTGCTATTGTAGTCCTGAAAGGTTGGAAAGGATTAAGAAAATTCAAAATATTAACAAGATTCCGCCTGGATATGATAGACATTGTAGGAATTTAAGCAATGAAGAAGTTGAGAGTGCGCTAATTAAAAAAATTAATCCTGTTGTAAGATTTAAAATTCCTTTAGAAGGAGAAACCAGTTTTGACGACATTTTGCTTGGAAAGATTACATGGGCAAATAAAGACATTAATCCTGATCCTGTAATACTTAAGTCAGATGGACTGCCAACTTATCATCTTGCAAATGTTGTTGATGATTATTTAATGAAAATTACTCATGTATTAAGGGCCCAAGAATGGGTTTCTTCAGGCCCATTGCACACACTTCTTTATAAAGCTTTTAAATGGGAACCTCCTATTTATTGTCATCTTCCGATGGTTATGGGGAATGATGGTCAAAAATTAAGCAAAAGACATGGATCAACAGCTTTAAGACAGTTTATTGAGAATGGATATCTTCCGGAAGCTATTATTAATTATGTTACTTTGCTTGGGTGGTCTTACGACGATAAGAGAGAATTTTTTTCAAAAAATGATCTTGAGCAATTTTTTTTAATTGAGAAGATCAATAAATCTCCTGCTATTTTTGATTATCATAAGCTAGATTTTTTCAATAGTTACTATATTAGAGAAAAAAAAGATGAAGATTTATTTAATCTTTTACTCCCTTTTTTCCAAAAAAAAGGGTATGTTTCTAAGCCTAATACTTTAGAAGAGAGTCGAAAATTAAAATTATTAATTCCTCTTATAAAGAGTAGAATTAAAAAATTAAGTGATGCTTTAAATATGACCAAATTTTTTTATGAAGATATTAAATCTTGGAATTTGGATGAGTTTTTAGGCAAGAAAAAAACAGCTAAAGAGGTTTATTCTATTTTAGAATTAATAAAGCCTGTTTTAGAGGGATTTGAAAAAAGACCTTCAGAAGAAAATGATAAAATTTTTTATGATTTTGCTGAGAGAAGTGGTTTTAAATTGGGAGAAATTCTTCTTCCTATTAGAATTGCAGCGCTTGGCAGCAAAGTCTCCCCACCACTTTTTGATTCTTTAAAATTGATAGGCAAATATAAAGTTTTTGAAAGAATAAATTTGGCACAGGAATTTTTAAGAATAAATGAATAGGTATTAAGGATATTTTTATGGTTAGAATGGAAGATATTATTTCTCTTGCAAAAAGAAAAGGGTTTGTATTTCAGTCTTCAGAAGTTTATGGAGGTCTTTCGGGAGCTTGGGATTATGGTCCTTTGGGCGTTGAGCTTAAAAAAAATATAAAAAAAGAGTGGTGGAAGAGTATGGTGTACCTGCATGAAAATATTGTAGGGTTGGATAGTGCTATTTTTATGCGCCCCGAAATTTGGAGAGCATCCGGGCATATTGATGGTTTTTCGGATTCTATGGTTGATTGCAAAGATTGTAAAAGTAGATTTAGAGCCGATTTTATTGATTTATCAGAAAATTGTCCAAATTGCAAAGTTGGGAATAATTTTACTTCTCCAAGAAGTTTTAATTTAATGTTTAAGACTCATATTGGAGTTGTAGAGGACAGTTCAAGTGAGATTTATTTGAGACCTGAGACAGCACAAGGAATTTTTGTTAATTTTAGGAATGTTTTAGATTCTTCAAGACTTAAGATTCCTTTTGGGATTGCTCAGGTAGGTAAAGCTTTTAGAAATGAGATAGTTACTAAAAATTTTATATTTAGAACTTGTGAGTTTGAGCAAATGGAGATGCAGTTTTTTGTTCATCCCAAGCAAATAGATGAATGGTTTTATTATTGGCAGCAAAATAGAATGAATTTCTTTGTAGAAACTCTTAAAATTAGGCCTGATAGATTAAGATTGAAAGCTCATGACTCAACAGAACTTGCTCATTATGCAAAAGCTGCATTTGATATTGAGTATGAATTTCCGTTTGGATTTCAAGAAGTAGAAGGCATTCACAACAGGGGTAATTATGATTTAACTAAGCACGCTAAATTCTCCAACAAGCCTAAACTATTTGAGTATCATGACTTGTTGACAAAAGAGAGATATGTACCTTGTGTTATTGAAACTTCTTCTGGGCTTACAAGGTCTGTTTTAATGACTCTTTGTGATGCTTATTCTGAGGAAGAGCTTTTAGATGGAGATAAACGTATTGTTCTTCGTTTGCATCCCAAGTTGGCTCCTTATAAGATTGCTATATTTCCTCTTGTTAAAAAAGTTGAGCTTGTTGAGATTGCTAGAAGGATTTATATGGAGCTTTGCGACGATTTTCATATATTTTATGATGACAGCGGAACAATAGGTAAAAGATATAGACGTCAAGACGAAATAGGAACTCCTTATTGTGTAACAGTAGATTACAGCACTATTGAGGATGAAACAGTTACTGTTAGGGAAAGAAATAATATGACTCAGAGGAGAATTTCTATTAATGATTTATATTCGTACATTAAAACAGAGATTTTGAATTACAAAGAGGATTTTAATAAATGAATCTTGTTTTAAATCTTTTACATAAACGCGGATTTTTAAAACAATGTACATCTTTAGAAGTTTTAAGCGGTTTAATGGATAGAGAAAAAATAGTTTTTTATGCAGGAATTGATGCAACATCTAGTTCTCTTCATATTGGACATTTGATTCCTTTTTTAGCGATGATGCATCTCAGAGAATACGGGCACATACCAATTGTTTTGATTGGAGATTCTACATCAAAAATAGGTGATCCTTCTGGAAAAAGTGAAATGAGAAAGATGTTGTCTTTAGGAGAGATTAAGAATAATACTTTGTCTATAAAAAATCAGCTTCAAAAAATAACTAAGTTTGATTCAGAATGCTTTATTCATAATTCAATTTGGCTAGATAATCTCAATTATATTGAATTTTTAAGAGATATTGGTATACATTTTTCTGTTAATCGTATGTTAAGCTTTGAAACTTATAAAAGAAGGCTAGATTTTGGACTTTCATTTATTGAATTTAATTATCAGCTTTTGCAGTCTTACGATTATTACATGCTTAATAAAATAAAAAATTGTCGACTTCAAATTGGTGGTGATGATCAATGGGGAAATATTATCTCAGGTGTTGATTTAATTAGAAGAAAATTGGGGAAAGAAGCTTTTGGACTTACGTTTCCATTAATTACAAGGAGTGATGGGAAAAAGATGGGCAAATCAGAAAAAGGCGCTGTTTATCTTGATTCTGCTCTTTACAGTATTTATGATTTTTATCAGTATTTTAGAAACACTCCAGATTCTGATGTGAAAACCTTTTTATACCTTTTTACTTTTTTAGAAGAAGAAGAGATTGAATTAATTTCAAATTTTAGGGGGAATTCTTTAAATAAAGCTAAAGAGATTTTAGCTTTTGAGATAACTAAAATTGTTCACGGGGAAGAAGAAGCCTTAAAAGTTCAAGAAGCATCCTTTGCTGCATTTAAGGGGAGCGGAGATAGAAGTAATATTCCATTTTTTAAATTTAGTTTTTCTAGCTTAGAAGAAGAGGTATCATTGATTAATTTAATGTTGGATTCAAAGATTGTGCCTAGCAAATCCGAAGGTAGAAGGTTGATTAATTCTGGGGGGGTGTATATAAATGGCAAAAGGATAGAAAACCAGAACCACTTTCTTACCAGAGAGGATTTTAATAACAATGAAATTGAATTAAGAATAGGTAAAAAAAAATTTTTACGAATTGTTTTATAATTGATTTTGAATGTATGACAGAAGAGCTTTAAATTGTTTATTTTTTAATACGTTTTTATTTTTCATGGAATCTAAACATCTTGTTTTTACGGAAGAGCATATTTTTTATGGACTTATTAAAAACGATAAAGTTAAAGAACTGCTTAATTTATGTACAATTGACTTTTATAAACTTAATAAACAGCTAGAAGAATTTTTTAGCAAACTACCCTTAAGAGATAATTATATTCCAGATTATGTTTCTAGTATGGATTATTTGTATGATGATATAATCAACGTTCTTTTTTTTTATAAAAAACCTTATAAGGTTCAAGAAAAAGATTTATTGTGGGTGCTTGTAAAAAAAAGAAAAAACAGTATTTTAGATGCACTGCTTAACTCAGGGTTTAATTTAACCATTTTTGACAGACTTATTGAAGTTCATGATTATTTAACTGTAAATACTAAATCCGATTCAAGTTATGATAGTGAATTAATTGCAAAATATATTCATAACAATGCACCAAAAAGTAAGGGGGGCTTTCATATTTTTGATAATAAGCGCGATAAGTTTGATCAAAATAATATTTTCTTAGAAAATAAAGATTCTATTGGCAATTTTTTAACAAATGTTATTGATGTTCTTGATTTAAACCACAATCCTTTAATTGGTCGAAGGCGGGAATTATCTCGTTTAATCCAGATAATACTTAGAAAGCATAAAAGCAATCCTATTCTATTTGGAGAGCCAGGTGTTGGAAAAACAGTATTAATCCAAGGCCTTGCATATAAAATCAAAATGGGGAATGTTCCAAAGGATTTAATAGGGTATGAAATCTATTCTCTTGATATTAGTAGGCTTATTTCGGGTACTAAATATAGAGGAGACCTTGAGAGTAGAATGAATAAAGTTTTGGATTTTTTAAGCTCAAGAAAAAAAGTTATGCTTTTTATTGATGAGATACATATGATAGTAGGGGCAGGGGCTACTTCGTTTGGCAGTATGGATATATCTAATTTGTTAAAGCCTATTCTTACTTCGGGGAAAATCAAATTTATTGGGGCTACTACAGAATATGAATATAGAAAATTTTTTTTAAAAGATAAGGCTTTAATGAGAAGGTTTCAGAGTATAGAGCTTAAAGAGCCTAATTTTGAAGAGACCTATAATATTTTGCAGGAGATTAAAAAAGATTATGAAAGATATCATAATGTGGAATATACAGATGAGGCAATACAAGCTTGCATTGTTATGTCTGGGAAATATATTAAAGATAGATTTCTTCCAGACAAAGCTTTTGATATTTTAGATGAACTAGGTTCTAAGTTTAATCTTGAAAATATAAAAAGGATCATAACAAAAGATGATGTTTGTGATCTGATTAAATCTATTGTTGGTTCTAATATTTTTAATTTTGAAGAATATGATAGTGAGTTGTTGATTAATTTAGAAAATAGGATAAAAAAAGAACTTATTTTACATGATAGTTTAGTATTTGATTTGGTATTAAATATTAAACTATTAAAATTTAATTTGCTTGTCAATAGAAGCACTATTGGCATATTTGCCTTTATTGGTACTTATGGAGCTGGAAAATGCAAATTGACGGACATTTTATCGCAAGAGCTTGAAATTCCAAAATTTAGTCTTAATATGGGTGAGTATGGCGATTTTAATTCCCTTGACAGATTAATTGGTCCTGTTTTAAGTAATGATGGACATTATGAATCTACCAGATTTTTCAAATTTTTAAATAAATCTTCTAATTCTATTATTTTCTTATCAAATTTTGATAAATGTAGCAAAAGGGTTTTAGATTTTTTTTTGGAGGGGTTTAAAACCGGCAAACTTTTTGATGGTCTTGGGAAGCAGGTAAGTTTATCAGAAAGTTTAATAGTAATAAGTATTAATATTGAAAACAGTGAGCTTAATAGTATCGGCTTTAAAAATAATAAAATGACAAGGGAAAATGATTCTAATCTTATATTAAAGAAGAGATTTCCCAATGAATTTTTAGAGTTAATAGATCATGTGTTTGTATTTAAACCTGTTGATGAGTTAGATTTTGAAAAAATAATTTTTAATGAGCTTAATCGTTTTGCAAGTATTTTGCGAGATAGAAAATTTGATGTTTTTTTTGAAAAAAGTGTCATTGATTATATTCGGGGGAAGGTCTATGGAAAGGGGCATGGCTTAAAAAGTGTTAAAAAGTTTATATTCAAAGAAGTGGGAAAGCTTTTAATAGATGAAATTCTTTTTAAGAAAATTGAAAATTCTGGTAAAATAAGAATCTATTTAGATGAAACAATAAAATATGAGTTTTTATAAGGTTATAGAGGAGTATTTATGAAGATATCGGTAATAGGAGCGGGTGCTTGGGGGACAGCTATTGCAAAGTCTTTGGCAGATAAATTTGATTTTAATGTTTTTTTATGGTCTTTTGAAGAAGATGTTAAGAATGGTATTAATAACGACAATGTTAATGCTAAATATTTAAAGGGAATTAAATTACCAAAAAATTTAGTTGCAAGTTCGGATTTGTTTGAAGTTGTATCGATGTCCGACTATATTTTTATTGCAACGCCTTCTCTTTTTACTGTTGATATTTTAAAAAAATTGGATCAATTTTTGCATTCTTTGGAAATAAAGCCAAAGCTAGCAATACTTACAAAAGGGTTTATTACTTTTAATGGGGAAGTTCAGACAGTTGTTGAATCTGCTGAGAGAGTTTTGAAAGGATATAAAAACGAAATTACTTATATTGTTGGTCCAAGTCATGCCGAGGAAGTTGGACTTGGTGTGATAACAGGACTTGTTGCAGCTAGCAATAATAGAGAAAATGCATATTTGTTTATTAATTTATTTGACAAAACCCCAATTTCTTTGTTTTATAGCAACGATGTTTTTGGGGTGCAAATAGCAGCAGCTTTAAAAAATGTATTTGCGATTGCATTTGGAATTTTAGATGCGTACAAAGTGAATCACTCTAATTCAATAGGTGATAATACAGAATCATTTTTATTTTCACTATCCTTAAATAGTATGAAGGATATTGCAATTGGACTTGGGGGAAAAAATATTGAAACTTTTCTATTTTTATCTGGTTCTGGAGATTTAGATGTTACTTGTAGAAGTATATTTGGAAGAAATAGACAATTTGGTAATGAAATTGTTAGTAAAAACATTTTAAAAAGTTTTTTTAGTATCGATGATTTGATAAGCAATATTGAAAAAATTGGATATTTGCCAGAGGGAGTTTTGGCTGCTAAATCAATTTTTTCTCTTTTAAAGCAATTAAATCGTGACTTCAATTCTAATAGTTTGTTAAGCGTTATATATAAAATTTTGAATAAAGAATTGGGACCTGAATCTATTATTGATTATATGAGAGGTATTAGGCAATAAAATAAAGCCCCTGCAGAGGCTTTATTGTTTTTGATCATTCATCATATATAAAATTTTATTATAAACATCATCTATTATTTCAAAATTCATCACAATTTCTGTAAGTTCATTAGATTTAATAGTTCCTATTATGTTGTCATTTTTTGTTAAATCATCTCTTTTTACTAAAGAATTGCTGTCTACTAAAATTTTTATTCTTGTTATGTCTTTACTTATGTTTTTAATATTTTTAATTCCTCCAAAGCATTCTACAATATGCTCTGTTACTTTGATTTTATTTGTTTTTTCTAAGTCTGTTGTCATAGCAGCAATTTTATTCCTTGTAGAAAGCTTTGTACGCTAAGTAAGCATTGTATAAGTCAAATTTAGAAATTATTTCCATTGGAGAATGCATGCTTATAACAGCGGGGCCCATGTCTATTGTTCTTATTCCATAGCTAGCTAAGAATTTAGCAACGGTACCTCCTCCCCCTTCTTCTACTTTTCCAAGTGTAGCTACTTGCCAGGCTATATTGTTTTTATTTAATAGTTGTCTAATATGAGAAACAAGCTCGGCATCAGCATCACTTGCCATACTTTTCCCACCATGTCCTGTGTATTTCATTATGGGTATGCCATATCCTAGTTTAGGGGCATTTTGTTCGTCGTGAACTGAGCTAAATAGCGGGTTTATTGCTGCGCAAACATCAGCAGAAATGCTTTTTGAATTCCATAAAGCTTTTTGGACGTGAAGATTGTTATATTCTGATTTTTTAATTTTAAAGATCATGTCAGAAACAAAATATTCAAGATATCTTGAGTCTAGTCCAGTTGAACCTGTTGAGCCAATTTCTTCTTTATCTACAAGGAAGCAAATAGCTGTTTTGTTTGGAATCTCTTCAAGATCAAATATGGATTCTAGTGAAGTGTATACACATATTTTGTCATCTTGTCCGTAAGCACCAATTAAGGCTTTGTCAAATCCAACGTCTTTTGCTGTTCCTGCGGGTACTATTTCAATTTCTGATGATACGAAATCTTCTTCTTCTATTTTGTATTTTTCTTTTATTAGCTGCAAAGTTGCTAGTTTAACTTTATCTTTTTCTTTTGTTTCAATCGGTAGGCTTCCAATTAAAATTTTTAGATTTTCTCCCTCAACAATTTCATCTGATTTTTTATTTCTTTGTATTTTTCTATCAAGATGGGGCAAAATGTCGGGAATTACAAATACAGGATCGTTCTCGTTGTCTCCAATATTGATTTCGACCTTTTCTCCGTTTTTTAAGAATACTACACCTCTTATTGAAAGAGGCGTAGATAACCATTGGTATTTTTTAATTCCCCCGTAATAATTTGTTTTAAGAAATGTAAGTTCATTTTCTTCAGAGATTGGTGAAGGTTTTGCATCAAGTCTTGGTGAATCTGTGTGAGAAACAATTAAATTCATTCCATTTTCAATAGGATTTTTGCCAATAATAGCAAAAGCAACAGATTTTTCTCTGCAAGCGTAAAAAATTTTATCGCCTGGCATTAAATTTTCTTTCTCTTCAGCGTTAAGAAATCCCTTTTTTTGAGCTTTATCTAGAGCATAGGCTGTAACTTCCCTTTCTGTTTTAAATTTACTTATAAATTTTTTGTAATTTTCTGAAAAATTGAAAATTTGATTTTTTTCTTCTTCACTTAAAGATATCCATGGATTTTGTTTTTTCATTTATAAGACCTCCTCTTTCATTTTAACATTTTAATTGTTTTTAAAGTGTGTACAAAATAAATTATTTATTGTAAACTTACCTTTAAATTTTAATATTATTAATAAATAATAAGGGAGAATTTTTATGTATAAAAATGGTTTTTTGAGAAACTATTTAATGGTATTTTTATTTTTTTTAATAATTGCTTGTACTTCAAAAGACAGCTCAAATGAATACGTTGAAGAGCAAGAAGCGGAGCAGTCTTCTAAGGTTGATGATACTTCTAAAATAGATGAACATACTATTGGTCATGTTTTTCATGCTATGGGAGTAGTTCATTCAAAAAGTGATCGAAAAAATTTGGGGGAAAATATAAAGGTTTTTTATTTTTCCGAACAAGATGGGCACTTTCAAACAATACCTTCAAAGGAGAATGCAAAACTAATAGTTTATTCTTATGACAATATTTATGCAGGAGAAGTTCCAATAAGTATTGCTGGAAAAGACGCTTTTATTTTTGTTGGCATTACCTCTGATTTTAAAAAGATTATAAATAGCAATTTGCATGGTGCGCGAAGTGATCTTATCGGTACTTTTAAAGATCTTAATATTAAAAATTCAAAATTGGAAATTACAGTTGATGAGAATAATTCGGATGCCAAGACTTTCCTTGAATCTGTTAATTATATTATCGACGGTGTTGAAAAAATTTCGCCTATAATAATGAATTAATGTATGGTTTTAATTTCTTAGGCTTTAATTTTAAATTAAAGCCTATTTTAAAGCCAAACTTTCAAGTCCTTTTATCAAAATTTCTGCTGTTTTTACGTTTGTTGCAAGTGGTATTTTATGTACATCACAAAGCCTAATAAGAGCCGATACGTCTGGTTCGTGAGGTTGACTTGTTAGGGGATCTCTAAAGAAGAATATAGCTAAGATATTTCCTTCAGCCACTTCAGCTCCAATTTGCTGATCTCCTCCCATGGGGCCCGATTTATATTTAATAATTCCAAGATCAGTAGCTTGTTGAATTTTAGACCCTGTTGTTTCTGTTGCAATAAGTTGAAATTTAGATAAGAAGAGATAGTTTTGTTTGACAAAACTTACTAAGTCATCCTTTTTTTTATCGTGTGCAATTAATGCTATTTTTTTTCTCATTAATTTTATTCCCTTTCTAATGTAAAATAAATTTTTTATTAAAATTTAATAAAAGTTAGTCATGAGTATATTTTAGATTTCATTGCTTTTAGCATTTATATTGGTTCTGGTTTGTGCCATAAAAATCCTTGTCCATAGTCTATTTCTAGTTCATTTATTTTTTTTAATATTTCTTCATTATATACAAATTCAGCAATAATTTTTATATTTTTTGTATCTGCTATTTTTTTAATAGATTTTATTATTACAAAATCTATTTCACTAGAGTTTATTGCTTTTATGAAAGAACCGTCTATTTTGAGCAAGTCTATTGGTAGTGTTTTAATATATGAGAGTGATGTATGTCCGCTTCCAAAATCATCGAGTGCTAGTTTGATTCCAAAACTTTTTAATTCTTGAAAATATTTATTTATTATTTCAAAATTTTCAAGAATTCCAGTTTCTGTTATTTCTAAGCATATGTTTTGAAGTGGGATTTGGCTTTTTAACAAAGTATCTCTTAAAAAGATTCTAAAGTTTTGTGATTTTAGAGAATAAGGAGATATATTGATTGAAAAAATGTGAATTCCATTTTTGGCTACAAAACTTTGATATTCTCTTAAGGCCTTTTTAACTACTAATTTATCAACTTCAACAGTTAAATTATATTTATCTATTAGACTAAAAATTTGATCGTTTGGAATTGGTTTGCCCATGTGATCAAAAAGTCTCGTTAAGATTTCTATTTTAGGCTTTAAGTTCTTTTTAAGAGGATATATTTTTTGATAATAAAGAGTGAAAAAATCATTTTTTATTGCCTTTAGTATATATTGAAAGATTTTGTTTTGATTTTTTAAAATTACTGCTTCTGGAAGTTCTTCTTTATATATAATAGGATTAGACTCTTTATATTCCGATGATATTTTTGTAGCCATCATTAATTTAGGGATTTTGAATTCTAAGTTTTCTTTTAAATTTACTTCTATTATTCCGATATTGAATTCGAATATAATAATATCTTCTTTTTTAAATGCTAATGAGATTGTTTTTTTAATTTTTTTTGCAATTGAGATTATTCGTTTTTCGCCACCATTTGTGCATATGATTACTATTAAATTGTTGTGTTTTAGTTTGAAAATATATTCAGAATACAATGACATTATTTTTGAATACATTATTTTAAGTATTTTTAGTTTAAGTTTTTCTTTGTCTTCTTTGTATTCATATTTTGTTGTTAGGGATAGGGCCAAATTAAGTAAATATATTCGAGTTTTTTTGTAAATATCCATATTGTTTACTAGTAATTTTTCAATTTCTTTGGCATTTTGAATTTCGTCTTGTGAATGAGCAATTTCTAAGTATTGATAGTTTTCTGTTTTATTAAGGTTTTGAATTTCTTTAATAGTTATTAATTTATCAATATTATTTTGAGCTATTGTACTAATAAATACATCTACATGTAGTTTTTTATTATTTTTTACAGTTAAAATACAATCAGTTATTAATATGTTTTTAAATTCAGGAATAGAATTTGTATGGTAACTTAAATCTATTTTTTTTAACTTTTCCCAATCTCTAATATCTATATCGGTTGCTTTGATTGTATTTCCAGAGGTTTTCATTGGAAGATTAAGATTTTTACTGCCTTTTTCATTTATATAAATAATTTCATTTTCGGTATTTGTGATGATTACTATTTCTTTTATGAGTTCTGATAAATTTAAGAAGAAATCCAAAGTTGTGTTTTTATTGTCGCAAAATAGTTTTTTTTGGTGTATTAAGCTTTGCTTATATTTTAATTCGCTTATGTCTTTTATTATTTCTATGTGATTAAGTTTTAAATATTCCTTATCAAATTTTTCATTGTTAATTATAATAGAATGAATTTTGTTTGTATTTTTTAATTCATTTGCAACGTTTATTGAAAAATCTATTGGGTTTTCGTAATTATAAATAATAGCAAATTTAATATTATTTTGTTTTATATATTCATTGTGTAAAGCTTTTTCAGATTTTACGATTTGAATTAAGTTAAAAATAGATTTAAGTTTTATAAGATCTCTAACATCAATTTCATTTTTAGAGATTACAACAGAATTTATATTTTGATAATTATTATTAACTTTGTTCATTTTATTGGCTTGTTCTTATTTCAATTTTTATATGCCAAATTACTATTATTTTTTATTTTTTTATCTGAGATTTTTTTAGTGGTTATTATCCATATTAAACCTAAGAGTATTAACGTTAGTGAGAGAATTTGTCCCATTGATATGTTTAAAAAAGAAAATTCTAAAAGACTGTTGATTGGCTTATAGTTTATTATAAATCCAAGTTCTTTGTCCGGTTCTCTTAAATATTCAATAAAGAATCTAAAAAAAGCGTAAAGCATTACATACATACCAAAAATAAACCCATCATGTTTTTTCATTTTTCTAAATAAAAACCATAGTAATATAAAAGTTACAGGTCCTTCAAAAAATCCTTCAATAAGTTGAGAAGGTATTCTTGGGAGGTTAATTAGCAGATCATGAGGCAAAATTTCAAGCCCTATGGATGATGCAAATTCTTTTACGCCCGGTATATTTGTGTCAAATGGTTCTGCATTAGGGAATATTATTCCTCCTTTCATTACTCTTCCATAAAGTTCTGCATTTGCAAAATTAGCAAGTCTTCCAAGTATGTAACCAGAAGAAAAAGCTATTGATCCATAATCTGTTAGTTTTAGAAAATATTTTTGAACATTTGTATTTTTAAGTTTCGTGTTTATTGTGATTAGAGGAGCAATTATTGCTCCCAAGAAACCGCCGTGGATGGCCATGCCTCTAAATCCTGTAAAATTCCAATGTTGGTCAAATGGTAAGAGTATTAACCAGGGGTGAGAATAATAAATGCCTGATTTGTCGTAAACCAAGGTAGATGCCAATCTGCCTCCTAAAATTGCTCCAATTACAAGTGAGAACATAAATGTTTCATAATCTTCTTTTTTTATATCAATGTTATCTAATTGTATTTGATACCAAATAAACTTATAAGAGATTAGTATGATAAAAATATAAGATAGACTATACCATGTAATTGGTATACCTTGAATCACTTC
Source organism: Borrelia maritima (assembly GCF_008931845.1). NCBI lineage: Bacteria > Pseudomonadati > Spirochaetota > Spirochaetia > Spirochaetales > Borreliaceae > Borreliella > [Borrelia] maritima. The sequence goes on along the minus strand of NZ_CP044535.1, from coordinate 368,666 downwards.
GGGATGCAACCAACTTGGGTAATTTATGTAATTTTGCATTAGACCTCCTTAGCCTTTTCAAGCTTTTCAAAAAGCTTTTTTTTAAGTAACATATTTTGTTTTCTTAAGGTTTCGATTTCTCTTTTTTGAGATTTTATTATATCAATAATTTCGCTACTGTTTATTGTTTTGTTTTTTATTAGCAATTCAAGGTATTCAATTTTTTCAATATATTCTTCATGAGCTTCTCTTAGTACGAAATCATAACTTTCATTTAAATCTTCTTCGCTTAAAAGCTCAGCATCATTTGCTAAATCTTCAAGTTCAATTAGTTTTTTTGCAATTTTTTTTATACTTTTAGAGGTTGAACTTGTGGGTTTGTATATGGTGATAGGGATTTTACTGTTTAAAGCTTGATCAACTATTTCATCTTTATAGATTGCTCCAATACTTTGTAAATTTATGCTTAAATAGTTTTTTGCTGATTTTATTATTTTTTCAGTTTTTTCAATGTCATTAGGGTTTTTGAGCATATTGAATATCATAAAAGGGCTAATTGTTTTAAACAATTTGTTAAATTTGGAGTAATTTTCAGGATCTTCGTTTTCTAGTTTTAGTAGTAAATTAGGTATATATACTGTTTGAAGATCAATTGAATTTTGTTTTATTGTTCTGAGGATTTCATTTCCTTTTGTTCCTCTTTTAAACATGCTTGATAGCAGTCTAAATATTATATTTTTAAGAAATAAATATGCATTCATTGTAGCTGTTACTGTGGGTGTTGTTACTATTACCCCTCTTTTTGACATTAAAAAGAAGTCTATGATATTAAAAGCTGTTCCTGCTCCAAGATCGATCACCAAGTAATCATATTTTAAAGATTTCAAATTTTTTATTATAGTTTTTTTTTGAGAAGCACCTATATTAGCAAGTTCTGGTATGTCAGAATCTCCTGCAATGAAGTTTAAATTTTTAATTCCAGATTTAATAATAATGTCTGAGAAATTAATTTTTGTTTTTAAAAATGTACCTATGCTTTTTTTGGGAACAATATTTAACATTGAATGTAAATTAGATGCTCCAAGGTCAAGATCAATAAGCAAGACGCTTTTTCCTTCATTTGCCAGACAAATTGCTATATTTGTTGAAAAAAGGGATTTACCAACTCCCCCTTTACCACTGGCTACAGGAATAATAATCAAGCTTTACTCCTCTTTTTTTATTTTTGCCCTAATAATTATTGCTAAAATTATTATATTAAATATTAGATAAACTACTGTAATTCCCAAAATTATAGCTAGAGAGGTTTGATAGACGTATATTTTAAAAGCAAATCCTAAGATAAATAATAATAATGTTAATATTATTTGGAATAATTTGGTTATTATTATAATACTGTGAAGAATTTTAAATTTTTCGTATATAAAATAATAAAGTGTTAAATTGGCCATGAAAAATTCAGGTGAGTATAAAATAAATGTTAGCATAAACTTTATTGAATAATGATTAATAAAAATTAATTTATTAATGGCTTGGGATAATAAGACTAAAATTAAAAGACTTTCGAGTATTTGTAATATAATAAGGCTTAATCTTTGAAGGCTTTGTTTTTTTTTAGGATGTGAGTTTAACATAGTTTTAAAATATTATATTATGGAAATAAAATCAAGTTTTAATTTTTGCATTAGGAATGGATAAATGAAAAATAAATTTTTAATATGCGTGTATTTTTTATTGATTCTGGGTATAAGCTCTCTAGTAATTGTTGAATCTATTTTTGCTTTTGATGGATCTAATAATAGTAATTTGTCAAGATCTAATTATGAGCAGATGATGATTCAAGCTTTTGAATTTGTAAAAGAAAATTATGTTGATCCTGTAAGCGATGAAGTAATTTTTGAAGGTGCTTTAAAAGGAATATTTCAATCTTTAGGTGATCCTTATTCTCAATATTTGACAAAAAAGGATTTAGAAGAAATTTCAAAAACAACAGTGGGAGATTATGTGGGTATTGGAATTTCTATAATAAAAAAAATGCATTCTCAAGACAAGCAAGACAAAGCAAAAGATCTTGATCCTAGTAGCACTTGCGTTTCTATTGTTGCTCCTTTTGAGGGGGGCCCAGCCTATAAGGCTGGAATTAAATCTGGAGATTGCATAACCGCTGTTGATGACAAGAGTGTTTCTTCTATGGAGGTGGATCAAGTTGTTGATCTTTTAAAAGGCAAAGAGGGCACAAAAGTTAAAGTGTCTATTCTTAGGGGAAAAAATTTAACATTGAATTTTGAACTTACAAGAGAGAAGATAGAAATAAAAACAATTAAACATGATGTTATTAATCCAGATATTGGGTACATAAGAATAGTGAGTTTCAATCCACACACGTCTGCAGATTTTAGCAAAGCTTTAGAAAATCTTAAGAGCAGAAATATTAAATCTTTAATTTTAGATTTAAGACTTAATACTGGGGGATATTTTCAGGCAGCTATAAAAATGGCTGATGATATTTTATCTAAAGGGACTATTGTTTCCACAAAATCAAGAAATTTTAGCAAGCCTATTGATTATAAGGCAAGCTCAAAACAAGTTTTGCCTTCAGACATAAAAATCGTTGCTTTAATAGATAAATCCTCAGCATCAGCATCAGAGGTTTTTGTAGGAGCCTTAAAAGATAATAAGAGAGCCTATATTATTGGTGAAAAGTCTTATGGTAAGGGACTTATTCAACATGTGGTTCCTTTTTATACTGGTGGATTTAAAATTACAAGTTCAAAGTATTATACTCCATCTGGGAAAAGTATTCATAAGGTTGGGATTGAGCCTGATTTAGAAATAAAATCACCAGATTTTTCTGAAGAGGAAGCGTTAATATATAAAGAAATTTTTGATAAAAAGCTGGTAGAAAACTTTTTAAAAGGCAAAAAATCCATTACTGAACAAGAGATTGATTTTTTTGTTGAAAATCTTATTAAAGAGAATCCAAAATATAAAATTGATAAAGAATTTTTGGGCAAGTATGTGTTTTTTAATTACTATCAAGATAATAATAAAGAACTGCCAATTTATAACCTACATTATGACAAGGTTTTAAAAACAGCTTGTGAATATTTGTCTAAATTGGGTAATTAAATTGTGAAGCAAATTGTTTTGGATGCGAATTGTTTAGAAGGCGATTTTGCTATTGTTAAAGATGTAAGAATATATCATCATCTTGTGAATGTAAGGCGACTTAAAAAGGGTGATAAGCTAAATATTCTTTTAAAAGATGGAGAATTAAGAGCGTCAGAAGTAGTAAAGATTGGTAGTAATTTTATTAAGCTTGCTACCAATAAAATAGATAAAATTGAAAAAAATAATTTTGAGATAAGTATTTTTATTTCTAGTTTAAAGGGTAAAAAAATAGATTCAGCGTTAAGACAGGTTGTTGAAATTGGAGTTTCAGAAATTAATATTATTAATGCGGAGCATTCTGTGTCTAAAATAGATATAAACAATACATCTGCTAAAACTTTAAGATTTTCAAAAATAATAGATGAGGCCTTAAAGCAAAGTGGTAATAAAATTATTCCTAAAATTAATTTTTATAATAATTTTTTTTCTTTTCCCTATTCTTTTTGTACTACTAAATATTATGTTGCTCATCAGAGTGGAATGATTTTAAGCAAGAATGAAAGTTTTGACAATTTTAACAAAATTGGAATTATAATAGGCCCTGAGGGGTGCTTTTCAAAGTCCGAAATTGTATTTTTTAAGGAGAAAGGCTTTAATTTTGTAAGATTTAATACTCCAATTTTACGATCTGATACTGCTATTATTTATTCACTTGCTTATTTTAATGCATTTTTAGAGGGTTATAATGGCTAATTTAAAAGACATATATTCAAAACCAAATAGGTTTTATTTTTTGGGCGTGCCTATAGATGTTTTTGATAGTCGCAGCAAGCTTATAAGCAGATTTGCTTATCTTTCAGGGCATCCTTATCATTCAATAGTAATTTTTATTGGTCTTAAAGCTTTTCTAAAGGTTTTGATTTTTAAAAAGTTTAGAAATCATATTAAAAATTCTTCTCTTGTTTTTTTAAATTCCAAGATTGTAAGATTTTTTTTTAGGATTTTTAAAAGAGTTAATATTGACTGCTATGATTCAAATACAGTTCTTCTTATTTTAATGGGAATACTAGAAAATGCCCATAAAACATGTTATATTATTGACAAGGATAAAGTGATTTCCAAGAAAAAATTTTTAAGATTGAAAGAATCTCATAAAGAAATTAGTTTTATTGGATATTATGATTTAAAAGCTGTAAAGAGAAATAAAGAAATGTTTTTTGCCAATATTAATAAACTTACTCCTAGTGTGATAATAAGCTTTTGTAATGATAGATATCTTGAAAATTTATTTTATGAAAATAAATTTAGTATTAGAACCAATTTAAGCGTTTTTTTATGAGCTTTTAAATTTTAACTGTTTAAAGTTTATGAGGTAAATATGGCATTTTTGCTAAATCAATCGGTAGTTTATCCAATGCATGGAGTAGGTACGATTAAGGATATTAGAACTAAAGAGTTTAATGGTGAGATTATTGATTATTATGAAATACATTTTCCATTTAGTGATATGATTTTTATGGTTCCCGTTGCTAAAGTTGATGACTTTGGAATTAGAGCTTTGGTTAGCAGAGAAAAGGTAGAAGAAGTTTTTGATGTTATTAAAGAGTTTGAAGGTCAAATAGATTCAAAAAAAATAAAAGATGGTGGTCATGAATTTTATAAAAAAAGTGATATTTTGGATACAGCAAAGTTATATAAATTTTTATATAAAAAATCTACCCAAAAAGAACTTCCTTTTTACGAAAAAAGGATTTTAAATGATTTTGAGTTAATATTGGAGCACGAGATTAGCTTAGCTTTGCAAATTAGCTTTGAAGAAGCTAAGAAGAAGATTAAAAATATTTTGATCAATAATAAAAAGGCTTAAAGGTTTTTCAATTTTTGAGGAGAAGGATTTGTTGTGCTTGATTCTTTAAGATTGATCTTTTTAATAATTTATAGGTTTATTTTGGTATTTTGCCTTTTTTCTTTAATGTTTATTTGTACATTTTATTTAAAATATAAGTTTTTGTATTTTAATTTTTCTATTTTTAGTTATAGTCTTTATTACAATGCCTACATTTATTCTTTTCCTTTGTCACTTGTTGTTACTTTCATGAGGAGGCCCTATCCTTTTTATGGAATTGTTTTAAAGTCTTCTAGAGGGACTTTTAATTTTTATTGTATTATCTTTATTCTTATTTTATTGTTTTCTTATTTAGGATTTTTGGTTAGTTATAGTTTTCATTCTTACTATATCGATAATAATAGAAATAATAATTTTATCCTTAAAGATGAGGTTGTACATTTTTTAAATGATAAAATAATATTTTCTAGCAATAAGCCTAAAATTTATGGTTTTAATGGAGTTTTAATCGTTTCAGATAATAATAACAATAATGATAAAAGTTTTTCTTACCAACCAACTCTTTCTTATTCTAATAAGATTGATTTTAATGAGAATAATTTTTTAGGACAAAAGATATATAATAACTTTGTTGATTTTATTTTTAGGGATTTAAAAATTTTGAATAATTTTCTACTTTCACTCAACTATTTAAGTTTAATTTTTAATGTATTGGGAATTTCTTTATTGTTATTTGCCTTTTCCTATGTATTTAATCTTATTTTTTCAAATAGTTTTGCAATATTTCTCTATCCCATTTTTATTATACTTTTTTTAAAAATTTATAATGTATATTCAATTGAGTTTCCCAAGATTTACAATGTAATAATAGGAAGGAGCATTGTTTCTGATTTTATTCCTTTTATTTTTTGTGTTTTAACCTTTTTTTCTAGCTATGTATTTGGTTTTGTTTCAGAATATATTAAAATCAGCAAAGATTTAGATAATAATTTGTATAAGGGTAGTTAATTCTTAAAGTTTATGAAAAGAGAAATATATGCATTTTTGAGTAATTTTATTATTTTCCTGTGTTTTTTTCTAGGTTTAATGTTTAGTTATTCTTATTTTTTTGGAGCAAATTTTTTAGAAAAACATAGATTAATAGCATCTTTTTTTGATTCTATTTTGCTTTTTTATAAATATTTTTATGGATTTTTTATTTTTATTATTTGTATTTACTTCGCTTTTTTTGTTCAACAAGAAATTAAAATTTATTTAAAATCTTATAATGGATATTTATTTTCCAGGTTTTATGCATTTTTACTGTTATTTTTTATAATAGGGCTTTTTTTTGTTTTTATATTTAATTTAATATTGCCTTATGTAATTGCTCAGAGAAATGAGTATAAGTTTAGTTACGACAGATATAATCTTCTTGAAACTGAAGCAAATAAAATATCTCTTAAAATTAAAAATATAGATATAAGCTTGTCCTCAAATAGATTTTTGTCATCTTCTGATTTTGCAGATTCAATGAAGCAAAAGAGAAAGCATCTTGAAAATTTGATTAGAATATATGATAAAATGCGTATTATTTATCTAAATAATGAAGAACTTTTAACAAATTATTATTTAGTAAAATCTGAATATAGCAAAATTCCAAGCTATGAAGTTGATTTAGAAAAGGTTAAAAAAACTTTTTCACTATATCCTTTACAAAATCTTAAAAAGCAAGATTTTTTTAACATTGCAAATGAATTTATTTCTCAAAATGATTATTATACGGCCAATTACTTTGCTTATATTGCTTATGCTGCGACAAAAGACGATGATTTTGTTGCGCTTTTAAATTTGACTTTACAGTACATTAATGAGAACAGAAATTTTGAAAAAGAAAAAACTCAACTTATTTCTGAAGAAAAGCAAAAAAATTTTTTATATCTTAATACTGAAAAATTTAAATTAGCTTATTACGGTTTTTCAAATCTTCATAAATTGTTTCCCAGTGATAATGAAATTTTGAATTATAAAAATAAATCACTTGAAAAGCTTAGGAAGCAATATCTTTTTTTTGATGAGATTGAAAAATATTTTGAATATTACGGAATAAATGATGTATTTTTGCTGCAACCAGATTCTAAGAGAGGGGTTTTTGATTATATTTATATGCAAAAAGTTGTTACTCTTAATAATTATTCGAAAATAATAAAAAATTTTGAACTTATTAGATTTAATAAAACAGGAAATGTTATATTGCATATAAAAATTCCATTTGCTACTTTGAAAGGTAGCTTTGTGTATCAAAATGTTTTAGACAAAGATAATGAGCAGAGCGACAGGACTCTTACCAAAGTTTTTGTGTCTATAGATAGTTTTGATACAGATGCTTTAGAGGTTGTCAAGATTAATGAAAATGTGGAAAATTTAGCTTTATTTTCAAATTTTACTGAGGTTGACTTTTTTTTGAAAATTCAAAGTTTGTCAAGTGCTTTTAGTAAGGTTACTATATTAAATTTGAAATTAATTAATATTTTTTCCTCAAGTTTGATTTTACTAATTTCTCCTATTTTGCTAATTTTAATGGGAGCATTTTTTATCTCTTTGTTTTCTAAAATAGAATTTAATTTTAATTCAAAGGCGATGATTTTTCTAGCTTCATTAATGATAGCTATTTTTTCAGGAATTGTTTGTCTTTTTGTGAATTATTTTTTAATTATTTTTGTGTCTCTTCTTATATATATTTTAAATAGCGTATATGTGTCCTTAGCTATTCTTTTTGCCTTATTGTTTTTTCTTATTTTTAAAATAGTTGCTTTAAATCACAGAGAAGAATATATTTAATTTTTAAAGTTTTTTGGATTCTTAATTTTAGCGAAAAACCATTCATTTATTAGTAGGTTTTCTTTTTCAATTGTTTTTTTGTTTAATACATAGGAATAACTATTGATTTTAGTTTCGTCAACAATAAAAGGAGATATTCCATCAATTGAATGTTTTATTTTTAAATTTAATTCTTTGTAAGGAGTAAAACCATTAGCAAGTCCAAATGATTGGGGTTGATTGTTAAATCTAATTAAGGTTTTTTGGATGTTTTTATCTAAAATCCAGTTGATAAATTTTTTAGTTAAAATAGATGTTTCTAAAATACCAATAAAATTTGGGCTAGAGATTACAACTTCATTATTATTGTTGATTAAATATGAAAATTTTATTTCTGCTTTCTCTTTTTCGTTTAATTTATTGTAGAAGGTTAGATCACCCAATCCCGTTATTAAAAGAGACTTTTTATTAAGCAATATTTTGTTTAGTTTGAGGTAGCTATATTTATTGAAGAAATCTTTTTGCAAATCCATTTGTTTTGGATTTAAAAATGATGAGAAATATTCCGACATTTTTAGAATTTTCTTTTCATTATAATTTAATTTATTCTTTTCGAAAGAAAATCTTACACCATTTATTTCAGAAATTACATAAAATAAATTTTCAGAAATATAAGGTGATATAAAAAATTTTCCATCTTTAATGAATTTTTCGTATTCTTCTTTTAAATCTTTGACGTTTATGTATTTTTTAATGCTGTGTGTATTTTTATAAATTAAAATAGGAACGTCAAAGCTTAATGGGATAATTTTGTAGTTAAATTGTTTGAAAATATGTTTTAATACGGGATAATCTGGATTGTAATTAATTTTTATAGATTTTAAATGATTGTTAATATTTGTGTTGCCAATATTTTTAGAAATGATTATTTGTGCATTTTCTTTTTTTATTGTTTGTAGATCAATGTTGTTCCTAAACTTAATTATAAAATTCAGTTTATTTTCGATGTTAAATTGATTTATATAAAATGGTATTGTTTTGTTGTCAGTTAATACAACTATATTCTTATTCTTTGAACAGCTAAGGCTAATTAGTAAAATTGCTATTAGTATTATTTTTTTTATTATCATAAAATTATTCAAGTTTTTTCTTTTATTTTATAATAAATTATGTATAATTTTTATAGTTAATAATGATTTCCATTTTGAATTGGAAAATAGAGTAAGGCAGTTGAAGAGCTTTTAGGGGGATGATAAATTTGGGTTTATTTGATTTTATACTTTCCATGTTTAGTATTAATAAGGAGCTTACTTCTGAGCAAATAAAGCAAAAAAGGTTAAAAGAAGTTAAAATTAGTTTAAGCAGGGTAAGTAATTTTTTTAATGCTTCAAAAATTCAGGCTTTACCTCAATTTTCTAGATTTCTTTATAATTTTTATAAAATTTTTTCTCCCCTGAGGCCATTTGCTCAAAGATATAAAAATTCTAATAAAATTGTTCATTTTGTTGTTGAAAAATATTTAAATGAAAGTCAGAAGAAATCTTTAGATTATATTTATTCTTTTTCTGCAAGTGGGAACATAAATTCTGCTTCAGATCTTCCTAAGAATTTACATAATAATTTATCTTATTTGTTTAAAAACATAACTCAAGAGCAAATTAAATTGATAGATGAAACTTATGAAGCTTTGCATAACTTTTTTGATTTAGTTTTATATCAATATTATTTGGTTCTTAAAAATTTTGATAGTTTGCTTCCAGAAGATGATTTTGTGTATAGGCCCAGATTTAGCTCTATAGGGTGTGGAATTATTATAGATGATCTTAAAGATTTCTTAGAATGTGTTTCTTGTGTAAAGAATATTACTATTTGGAAAAACCTCTATGATATTATTCTGGAAATATATGGAAATAAAGAAGATTTTCCTATTAAATCGAATGTCTGGATTAAGATTATTTCTTCCATTTTGGACATAAATAAGAGTAAAGAAATTTTATATCTAATAAGATATGTTAGTGGAGATCCAGATTATTTTCCTATTTCTGTTAGTCAAAAACCTAATCCAATAGCAAGAATATTTTTTAATGATCTTACCAAGCATGTTGCCACTGAAATTGAAAAAATTAAAGTTTTACAAAAAAATAACAAATCTAAAATATTAGCCGAACAGCTTTTTCCAGGAATATCTTTTTTAAATTTAGATAATTATAATGAAAAAATGAATGAAAAGATTGTATCTAAAATAATGAGCACCACAGGTTATATTTATTATGAGCTTTTAGTTTATTTGAGAACATACACTATTCATTTTGTTAAAAAAGATCTTAATGATATTATTAATTTACTTATTATTAAAGGACAATGGAAGCTTATAGAACTTTCAAGGGAAATGTCTAATGACATGCATGCCTTGATTAATATTCATACAAATCTTGTTGATTTTGATTCTAGTTTAGGAGAGCATGGGGGGTATGGGAATAGAATAAATGCATTGCTACACAGGGCTTCTGCGGGAGATAAATCTTCGGAGAAATTATTGTTAAATATAATAGCAGATGTGAATAAAAAGGCATTTACCATATCAAGTGAATATTATTCCAAAATTTATTCTATTGAGCAGCGTTTGCAAGATTGTCTTTCAGACTATTCAAAGGTGTCTTTGGAAAGAGAGCTAATTTATAATTGGAAAGAGCTTGATATGGACCTTGCCAAAAGCTATGGAAATAATCTAAACTTTGGAGGTATAATGAAAAATATTTTAGGGAGTTTGGCTTTATTTTTAAAGTTAATGGATTTATATTTGGAGAAAAAATAATGAACTTAAAGGAGCGCTTAAATGGCTAGGAAGTGTGAGATAACAGGTAAAAAAACTATATTTGGGAACAATGTTCCAAGAAAGGGTCTTGCCAAGAAAAAGGGAGGGGCTGGACAACATATTGGAGTAAAAACCAAAAGAACCTTTAAGGTTAATTTAATAAATAAAAAATTTTTTATTCCAGATCTTGGACGAAGTGTTAAGATTAGGGTTTCTGCTAATGCATTAAGAAGTATTTCAAAGATAGGGCTTAATGCTTTTTTAAGGAAAAATTGCAAAAAATTAGAAAACTTTTTATAAGTTTTAATTTTGAGCAATTTATTTTATTAGAATGCTGTTTGATATCAAATATTCTGGAGGATTGGTTGTTATTTTTGAATTTGCAAATTCAAAATTTTTAAAAAGACTTGAAATGGCCATGATTGCATTTATGTTTTCCGGAAATATTTTTTTTGATTTATAGCTTTCTAGTATTAGATTTGGAGTACGCGATTTTTCTTCAAGGAAGATATTTTTTAAATTTTCTTCAAGCTTTAAGGCTTTTTTTATATTTGTAGATTTTGAAATAAAGTAAGATAGCAAAATAAATGAATTTTCTTCTTTGCTTATAAAAGGTTTTAAAAAATCACAAAATTTTATTAAATCCTTATTGCAAGTTTTACCAAAAATTATTGGAATTATTTTTATCTTTTCCTTTATATTGCTAATAAAGTTCAACGTAATTTCAATTTTATGGTCATTTTCTATTAGTTTATCGTCTATATTGATAAAATTTAAATTTTTTAATAATTTTAATATTTCTAGGTTTACTTTAATATTTTTATTAAAAATTTTCCATACATGATGGTTGGATATATTAATTAAAAAATTGCTTTTTGCTCCAGAGATTATAAATACATTATTAGTTTGATTTGATATTATTTTTTTAAATAAACATTCACTTTTTAAAAAAAACTCATAGTTTCCATAACTTGTTAGAATGGCTTTGTGAGTTTTTTTTTCTGCCAACTTAAATGATAAGCTGTTTATATTATTTGAATAAAATATGTTTTCAACCAAAGGCTTTCTAATTTTCTTTATATATTTCGTCCCTTGATAGCATCTTCTACTGTGTTTATTTCCATAAATTCTGTTCCTTTTTCAATATTTCTATTTGGATTGCCAGAAATAATTATTACAGTATCTTTGTCATTAACAATGCCTTGTTCTTTTAGCATTTTAAGAGACGTTACTACAAATTCGGTAGTTCTTTTAAAATTATTATCTACAAGATTGGAATAAACCCCATAAGATAATGCCAATTCTCTTGCCAGTCTCTCGCTATTTGTTGTAATGAATAGTGGGGCACTTGCTCTGTAAGTTGCCATTATCCTTGCAGTTTTGCCTTTTAGAGAATCTACAATAATTGCTTTTACATCCATAAGCTTTGTGGCATCAATTGCGCATTTGATAATGTAGTTTCTTGTGATGTTTTTATCGTAAAAAAGTTCATCCTTATATAAGGTCATTTTTCTATGTTTTTCAACTTTTTTAGCAATGCTTGTCATCATTTTTACGGCTTCAATTGGATATTTTCCGTAAGCAGTTTCTCCGGATAACATAATTGCGTCTGTTCCGTTTAAAATAGCGTTAGCGATGTCAGATACTTCTGCTCTAGTAGGTCTTGGATTTTCAATCATTGTGTGAAGCATTTGAGTTGCTGTAATCACAGGTATTCCATACTTTACACAGGTTTGTGTTATTTTAAGTTGAGCAATTGGTACATCTTCTGCAGGAATTTCAACCCCCATATCTCCTCTTGCAACCATTATTCCGTAAGATGCTTTTACAATTTCTTCAATATTGTCAATTCCTTCTTGATTTTCGATTTTGGATATGATTTTTACATCAGAATTTCCAGCAGCATCTAAAATTTTTTGAACGTCTTGAACGTCTTTAGCATGTCTTACAAATGAATGTGCAATAAAATCAACATTGTATTCTGCTGCAAGCTTAATAAATCTTTTGTCTTTTTCGGTTACTGATTGTAGTTTAAGAGAAATACCGGGAGTATTGATTGATTTTTTATTTTTAATTTTGCCATCATTTTTAATTTCACAAATTAATCGGTCAGGGAGTTTGGCAACAACAGTCATTTCAAGCTCACCGTCATCAATTAAAACTTTAGATCCTTGAGGCACTTCTTTAACAAATCCATCATAATTGGTTTGAAAGCTGTTGGGTTCATTAATAGGTAAAGTTGAGATCACTACCTTGTCTCCAGTTTTTACAATAATAGGATTTTCAATATTTGCTGTTCTAACTTCCGGTCCTTTTGTGTCGATCATTAGAGCTATTTTATTTGAAATTTTTCTAACATTGTCTATTACTTTTATTGTATCTTCGCGTGATTGATGGGCAGTATTTAGTCTTATGACATTTACTCCTGCTTCATATAAATCTTTTATGTGTTCTTGTTCGCATCTAAGATCAGATATTGTTGCTACAATTTTTGTTAACTTTGAAATCATAAAGTTCTTCCTCCACTTTTATAAATTTTATGCTTTTTGTCTTTGAATAACAATATTTTGTAAAAAATTCAAAATTTTGCTTTGCTATTATAGTTTTTAGGTTTAATTTTTTAATTTTTTTATTAAATTCTCATCTAGTTTAATATGTAAATTTTTTTCTGCTTTCGGAATTACAAGACCTAGCTTTCCGTTTTTAACTCTTCTTAAATTTTTAACTTGAGTGTAGTAAAGATCTGCTTTTCCAGATTTTTTTGCTAATTTTGTATAAAATACGCATAAATTACCTGCAGCCAAAAGGACATCAAGCGGAGGAGTTTTATTTTTTTGTTTTTTAATAAAAACATAAGCCCCAGGATAATCTCTTGTATGAAGCCAATAGTCATTCCCTTTAGCGCAATGTCTAAGAAGTTCATCGTTTTCTTTTGCGCTTCTTCCAATAAGAATGTCAAACCCACAATAAGCAAAATGTAAGCCTATTTTTGGTGTTTTTTCTTTTTTTTTAATAACAGTTTCTTCTTGATTATATTCTTCTTTTGGAATGAAATTTTCAATTTTTAACATAGCTATTTTGGATTGAACTAGGTTAAATTTATCTAGACTATCTTTTAATTGATTTTTTATGGTTTTAAAAGAATTTTTGCCTTTTTTATACGCTTTAAAGTATTGCAAAGCATTTTCTTTTGGTGATAATGATGGGTTTAACGGTATTTTTATTTTTTCTTCATTATAATTTAAGAGAGTTATTTCTTTAATTCCTTTTTGTATTTTGTTAATATTTAATAAAATCAACTCACCTTTTTCTTTTTCATTTTCAATGTTTTCAATCAGTTTAATTTGTTTTTCAAAAGATTCTATTCTTTTTTCTAAAACAATTAATTCTTTTTTATATTTTTCAATAAACAATTCTTTTGTATTTATTGCTTTAATTTTGTTGCTAAGCGATTCGTAGTAATTTTCAAGAAATTCAGAATAAGATGTGTACTGGGCATTATTGTATTCTTCTTTTAGGTACATAATTTTTTTATCAGACATTTTATTGCTTTCATGTATTTCTTTAGCTTTTAAAAATATTTCTCCCGTTGTTTCTTTTATTTTTGGTCTTCTGTAATAGACATCTAGTATTTTAAAGTTTGGGTTTGTAGCTATTATATTTGGAGAGGATGGCCACAATTTAACAAATAATATAATTATGTCCTTTTTCAAGATTTCAAGATAAATAATTCTTTCGTTTTTCATTTGGAAGGCTTTTTGAATTTTTCCATTTTGAATTTTTGATTTTAAAAAGTCAGAAAATCTTAATTTCAAAGCATTCTTTTTAAATTTTTTTTTGGTTATGTGGAATCTAGTAGTACTTGGATTTAAAGAGATTAATATTTTAAATGTTTTATTTTCAATTTTATTGTAAATTTCTAAAACCAAACTTTTGTAATCTGGTTGTATTATTTTTTTTATGAAAGAGTTTTCTAAAGGGATTTCTTTAATCAAAGTATTTATTTCGTCGTAATTCAAAGACATTGTTATCAAATCCTAATTTTTTAAAGGTGTTTGCTTAAGCTTTAAATTTTTATTTTATGTATTAAACTATTACTATTAATAATAGTTTATTTCCACGATATGTAGTATTATGAAATTAAACTATTAATAATAATAATAATAATAGTTTAAATGTAGTTTTGTTAATGGCTTAAGCTTATTAATAATAAGAGTTCATAAAATGATAAAAACAATATTTTTATTGGTTTTGTATCCTGTTGCTGTTTTTGCTCAAATATCTGCAAATCAATACTTTGAAGGAATTTATGCTAAATATCAAAATGTAGAGGACATGCAAGCAACAATTAATTTTACTTTAAAGGGATTAAAGCAATCAGGTGTTTTGCTTTATAAGTTCCCAGACAAGTTTATTATTAATCTAGATTCAAATAATCAAGTTTTTGTAAGTGATGGTGAATTTTTGACAGTTTATGTTCCATCTCTTGGCACTTCGTTTAGTCAGCAATTGTTAAAAGGTAGTAGCGGGGGAGGTCTTATGAAAGTGTTAAATAGTGAGTATAGTGTGTCTTATACCAATTCTCCAAATCTGGAAGCTCTCGATTCATCTGAGTCTGGAAAATACATTAAATTAACCTTTTCTAGGAAGCTTTACAAAGGAGCTGCTACTATTAATTCTTTTATTATTGCTTTTACTCCAGATGGAATAATTAGAAGAATTACTGCTTATCCTACTAGTGGTGGTCGTGAAATAGTTATTGATTTAACCGCTGTAAAGTTTAATGTTGGAATTCTTGATAGCAAATTCAAATATGATCCTCCAAAATCTTCAAATAAGGTAGATAATTTTTTATATGATATTAAAAAAAATTAGGGTTTAAATCTATGGAAGAAAATGATTTTGTTAAATTTGGGAGTTATTTGAGAAAAGTTAGAAATGGTAAAAATTTGACTCTTGAAATGGTGGCTGATGATATTAAAATTTCTATTAAGTATCTTAAAGCTCTTGAAGATTCTAATATTGAAATTTTTCCAAATGAAGTTTTGGCTGTTGGATTTTTAAGAACTTATAGCGAATATTTAGATATTGATTCTAGATTGATATCAACACTTTTCAAGGATTATAAGAGTAGACTTAATAATAGTTATATTGGGATTAAGCCTGAAGATAAAATTTCAAATTCAGGATTTTTAGGCGATAATAAAGTTCCAGACAAAAAATTGTTTTTTTTTAATTTAGAGCCTTTAAGCATTTTGAAAATTCTCTTAGGAATTGTTGGTGTTATTTTATTATTATTTGTGCTGTTTGCTTTTAAAGAAGTGGAAGTTTATTTTAAAAAATTTTTCAAGCTTAGCCAAGATGAAAAGAAAATTTCAAATATTCATGAAGTTTCTTTTGATGAAAAGAATTTTTGGAATGTTTCTCTTAAAGAGGGGGATTTTTTATCTTTAACATATGATGATAATATTGCAAAATATAAGGCAGCGTTTATTAGTGATGATTTAGTTATTATTGACGAGTCTAAAAAAAGTAAAAATGTATTTAATTTAGGTGAATTTAAAGAGATAGATCTTGATGATAGTATAAGAGTTAAAATTATTTATGAGAACTATTATTATGATAAATTGAAAATAGCTCATGTAAGCTTGGAATCTTTTGTTTTAAATGTTAAATATGTATTCGAGACCAATATTGACAATAGATTTAATATTTTAAATTGGCAGTTTGATGTTAGGGGAACTGAGAAATTGCCAAGTAGTGATTATTTAACCCTATATTCTTCTGAAAAACTTTCAAATGTTGATTTAAAAATAAATTTTTTAAATGATACATTTTTTAGATACGCTGATGAAAACAATCTTTATGGCAAGTCTTTGTTTGTATCCAAGGGCATTCCCATTAATTTAACTTTTGAAAAATCTTTGATACTATTTTTTTCAAGACTTTCTGATGTTAATATTATTCTAAATGACAAAGACATTACCCCTTTTTTAAAAGAGCAAGGGAAAGAAATTTTTGCTGTTCAATTTTTTTGGGTAAAGACACCTTCAGGGTTTGATCTTAAGGTTTCTGAAGTTTATTAGCAATGGATAAAATAAGTAATTTTTTTTCTAGCTTAAATACTTCTCAAGAGAAAATTGTTTTTAGCAAAAGTAAAAATCCAATGCTTATTTTAGCAGGGCCTGGAAGTGGTAAAACAAGAGTTATAATTGCAAAAATTGTGTATTTAATCAAATATATGAATATAAGTCCTAATGAAATTTTGGCTTTAACTTTTACTAACAAAGCTGCAAATGAAATGAATGATAGGATAAACGATCTTTTAAAATTTGACAAGAAACTTCATATTCAAACTTTTCATTCTTTTGGGGCTTGGCTTTTAAGAGCTTACTATAAGGATTTTGATAAAAATTATGATTCAAATTTTACAATTTGGGATACTAATGATGTTGTTAGATTTGTCAAACAAATTGATCTTGCTCCAAATCTTGAAATGGCAAAGCATATTGCAGCTTTGATTTTAAAAGACAAAGAAAATTTTTTCTTAGAAAAATTTATTAAATTCACAGAAAAGGAATACGAGTATATCAAAATTTATGAGAAAGAAAAAACTAAGAATAATGCTTTTGATTTCTCAGATCTTATTATTAAGCCCATTCTAATGCTTAGGCAGTCCAAATCTTTAAAAGAATCTATTCAATCTAAATTTAAAGTTATTTTTGTAGACGAATATCAAGATACGAATTATTCACAATTTTTATTTTTGAAAGAGCTTTATTTGGATGGTATGTATTTTATGGTTGTGGGAGATGAAGATCAGTCAATATATTCTTTTAGAGGAGCTAGAATTGAAAATATTCTTGAATTTGAAAAAACTTTTGGCAACGTCATTAAATTTTATTTAGTGCAAAATTATCGTTCAAATTCAAATATAGTGGATATTGCAAATGGGGTTATTTCAAAAAATGAAAATAGGTATGAGAAAGAAATAACAACTCAAAATAGTGCTGGTAAAAGAATGAAATTTTTGGTTTTTCAAAGCACATCAGATGAAGCTGAATATTTTTCTAATTTGCTTGTTGATGATGATATTCAGACGGCAATACTTTATAGATTTAATTCCCAATCTTTTCATTTTGAATCATCTTTTTTAAAGAAAAATCTCCCGTATAAGGTTTTAGGATCAATTAAGTTTTATGATAGAGAAGAAATAAAGGATATTATTTGCTTGCTTAGACTTTTTATAAACAAGAGAGATAAAATAGCTTTTTTGAGAATGATAAACAAGCCTCCTAGAGGAATTGGGAAAACTACTCTAGATAAAATAATTAGTTTTTTAAACGATGATGATGTTAATTTTAATTTGTTTTGTGCGAGTAAAAAGGTTTTCAGTTCGCTTAAAAATAAAGCCAAAGAGTCTCTTTTATTGTTTTTAAATGCTTACGATGAGCTGGGCAAAAAACTTTTTGAAGACAATTATATTAGTTTATCTGCTTTTATTGAAGATGTTGTGATTAAGTTTGGTCTTTTAGATTATTATAAAAAATTTGATAAGGACGAAAAATTAAGAAATATTGATGAGCTTATTAATAGTGGAATTGAATATTCAGCTACATTTGAAGGTCTTGCCATATTTTTAGAAAATTCTTCACTCTCTCCTTTAATTTCTGGAGATTTTAAGTCCAATATACTTTTGTCTTCAATCCACGGTGTTAAGGGGCTTGAATTTGATAGGGTTGTTATTTCTGGTCTTGAGAAAGGTCTTTTGCCAGCTGAAATTGAAGAATTAACAGAAGACAGACTTGAGGAGGAGAGAAGGCTTTTTTATGTTGCAATCACAAGAGCTAAATCAGAGCTTATTATTACTTTAAATTTGAGGCGAGCTTTTAGAGGCTCTTTTAAAGGAACTTCCCTTTCCGTTTTTTTCCAAGATATTGACAAAAATTCTTATGACATTATTTTTATTCCTGAGTACTTAAAAGAAAACTTTAATAATTTTTTAATTGATAATAAAAGAAATGTTAGATTTAATATTGGAGACTGTATAATTTATAATGGAGAAAAGGGAGTAGTTGTTGATAGCTGGTACCAAGGCAACTTGCAGTTTGTTAAAATTAGTTTAAGAAATGGTAAGAAGGCTATTTTGAGTCCTGAGTATGTTAAAAAAATTATTAAAGTTTAGGGGTTTATTTTGAAAGATATACATTTAGAAAATAGTTTAAAATTAAGTTTAGTAAGGCTTAGTAGAGAGAGTGAAGATAAATTTATTTCAAAATTGGAAAAAGTTATTAAATTGGTTAATGAAATTGCCAATTTTGAGGTTCAAATTAATTTTGATGCTAATAAAAAAAAGATTTCTACATTGCGTGAGGATAAAGTAAGATCATCCCTTTCTATTGAATCAATTAAAAAGCTTAGTAACTCGTTTTTAGATGGATATTTTTCATCTCCTAAAGTATTAGAATAAGGATATGATCTTGGACTTAAGCAGTTTAACTTTAACTAAAATTCAAGAATTAGTTTTAAGCAAAAAATTTAAAATTTATGATATTTTACTTGCTTATAAAAATAATTATGAATTAAATAAAGATATCAATGGATATATTGAATTTTTTGATGATTCTTTAGAGATTGCAAAAAGGTATGACGATTGTTTAAAAAATTGTGAATTAGAGGACTTGCCTTTAATTGGCATGCTTATTGCCGTTAAAGACAATATTTCAATTCAGGATAAATCTTTAACTTGTGCTTCTGAAATTTTAAAAGGCTATATTTCTCCTTATGATGCGACTGTAATCAAAAGACTTAAGGATAAAGGAGCAATCTTAATTGGTAGAACCAATATGGATGAATTTGCCATGGGGTCTACTTGTGAATTTTCTTATTATGGAGCAACTGTAAATCCTTTAAATAGAGAATATGTTATAGGTGGTAGTTCTGGCGGCTCTGCAGCTGTAGTTGCAGCTTTTCAAGCACCTTTTTCGCTTGGCAGCGATACTGGGGGTTCTGTTAGGCTTCCTGCATCTTTTTCTGGAATTTTGGGTTTCAAGCCTTCTTATGGCGGCCTTTCTCGTTATGGACTTGCATCTTATGCATCATCTTTTGATCAAATAGGATTTTTTTCTCATTCTATTGAAGATATTGCTTTAATCTTAAAACATACTTGTGGGGCTGATAAAATGGATTCTACTAGTGTAGACATTTTTGATAATTTTTATCCTTTAAAAGTTGAGTCATTGCACGGCAAGAATTTAGCTGTAATTAAAGAACTTAGCGAAGATTTAATGGACGAAAACGTTGCAATTAGTTTTACAAAATTTAAATCTGATCTTTTGTCAAGGGGTGTTAATATAAAAGAAGTTTCAATAGAAGAGATCAATTTTATTTTATCAATTTATTATACAATTTCTCCTGTTGAGGCGTCCTCCAATCTTGCTCGTTATACTGGACTTTGTTATGGTAAGAGAATGTCAGAAAATTTGAGTCTTAACGATTTTTATTTTAAACATAGGAGCAATTTCTTGTCAGAAGAAGTAAAAAGACGTATTGTTCTTGGAAATTATTTATTGTCAGAAGGATACGATGTCAAATATTATTCAAAGGCTTGTGAGATTCTTCAAAATTTAATTATTCCAAAATTTAACAAGCTTTTTGAAAGTTGTGATTTTATTATTACTCCAACAAGTTTTGTTAAACCTTTTAGAGTTGGTTTGGACTACGATGATCCTGTTAAAATGTATTATTCAGATATTTGTACTGTGATTGCAAATCTTATTGGAGCTCCTGCTATTTCGCTTCCGTATTCTAAGGATAATGAAGGATTGTCGATTGGGATGCAAGTTATTGGGTGTAGCAAGAAAGATTTTGAACTTTTAAGTTTTTCAAAAAATGTGATTATGGAATTAGGATTGAATGGAATATAAATTAGTTATTGGATTAGAAATTCATATTCAGCTGGGTCTAAAAACAAAGGCTTTTTGTGGATGTAAGAATGATTTTGGGGGAGTTCCCAACTCTCGTATTTGTCCAATTTGTCTTGGATTACCTGGGACATTGCCAAGTGTGAATGTCGAGCTTATTAATAGTGCAATTTTAGCAGGACATGCTACAAATTCAAAGATTAGACATGTTGTTAAATTTGACAGAAAACATTATTATTACCCAGATTTGCCAAAAGGATATCAAATCTCTCAAAATGATAAACCAATTTGTGAGGGGGGAAGTTTATCAATTGAAACTCCTTCTGGGGCTAAAAAGATTAACATTATTAGAATTCATATGGAGGAAGATTCAGGCAAGAGTTTGCATTTGTTGGATAGTGAAAATCAGAGTTATATTGATTTTAATCGTTCGGGAGCTCCTTTACTCGAGATTGTTTCTGCTCCAGATATTAGTAGTGGGGATGAAGCAGTTGCTTTTTTAAGTTCTTTAAGAGAAATTTTTAGATATCTTGATTTGTCAGAATGCAATATGGAGAATGGTTCTTTTAGGTGTGACGTAAATGTTAATTTAATTGTTAGAGAGGGTGGTGTTGAATATAAAACTCCTATAGCTGAAATAAAGAATTTAAACTCTTTTAAATCTATTAAAGCTGCCATTGAATATGAAGAATTAAGGCAGCAAGAGGAGTGGGTTCAATTTAGAAAAACCCTGGATACTTGTGGTAAGCACACTAGAGGGTTTGATGATAAGCGTGGAATAACAGTTATTCAAAGGGACAAAGAGACAGTATCTGATTACCGTTATTTCCAAGAGCCCGATCTACCCTTAATAGAGATTGATAATTTTTATATTGATAATATTAAAAATTCAAAGTTAATCGAACTTCCGTTTGATGCAAGAGTTAGGCTTAAAGATCAATATGGGTTAAGTGATTTTGATGTTATTACTTTAACAGCAGATAAGCATCTATTTGGATATTTTGAAGAGGCTGCTGTTAATGCAAGTGACCCCAAAAAGGTAGCCAATTGGATATTGTCTGAAGTTTTAGGCGTTCTTAATGATAAAGGAATTAGTGTTCTTGAATTTAATTTGCCTCCAAGTCATATTACAGAACTTGTTGAATTTATTGTTGCTAGTAAAATAAGTAGCAAAATGGCAAAAAAGGTGTTTTCAGAGATGATGACCAGAAATGTTTCCGCTTCTGTTATTATAAGTGAAAATCGATTAGAACAAATAAGTGATAAGTTTGTTATTAAACAGATTGTGCTTGAAGTTTTAAATGAAAATCCCAAATCAATTGAACTTTACAAAAAGGGAAAAGATCATGCTATCAAATTTATGATGGGGCAAATAATGAAAAAATCTTCAGGAAAAATTAATCCTATACTTGCAAATGAAATTCTTTTAGAAAGTTTATCAAATGAATGATTTGTCATTAATAGACAATTTACCGGTGATTAAAAGGGCAAGGTTTTTTTATCTTTATGATATTCATGGTAAGAGGTATTTAGATTTATATTTAAATGGTGGAAAAAATTTTTTAGGTTATAGGATTCAAGGTTTAAATCGCATTTTTAAGCAAACTATGTCAAGGGGCTTGATATCTCCATATCCTTCTGTTTTTAAGAATCAGTTTATCAATTTAATATTTACTTTTTTTAAAGAGGCGGGATCTGTTTATATTTTTAAGCTAGAACAAGATGCAAAGGCATTTTTATTTTCTTTAATTGGTAAAGATAAAGTTTTTATGCCTTGGGAAAAAGAAGAAGGAATATATGAATTTAAAATGGGGTTTAGGAATATTAAATATCCTATGATTTTTAATATTCCTTTGCCTGATTTCATGTCTGTTAGTATTGTTATTGTAGATAACCTTTCTAGAAAAATAGAATTTAAAGACAATTTTGATGCTATAACTTTATCTTTGGCTAGGCATACATTAAGTAAACTTTTATTTTATAGTAAAAATCTCAATGTTGATTTTAATTCTTTTGCTACCTCTTTGTTTAGAGGGATTGATCGCTATATGTTTCCTCTTTACGATGCTTGTTATCATGCTGAAATTTTTAATGAGTTTCTTCAACATGGGTATTTAATTAGTCCAAATTTTAGTACTCCATCTATTGCTCCCTTGAAGTTTTCTAAAGGAGATTTGGACAATTTTAAGAAAATTTGTTTTACTCTTAAAAATAAGTTTATTGGTGGGCTTGACAGTGATCCTTACAAATAATACAATAAATGAGATTTATGCATAAAATTATATGTAAGGGTAACGTTCTATTATGAATAAAATAACTAATAATGCTACGATTTGGATTAAGCCAAAGACTGTTAAGAAAAAATGGTATTTAATTGATGCAGCAGATAGAGTTTTAGGTAAAGTTGCTGTGGATGTTGTTAGAATTTTAAGGGGCAAGCATAAAGCTTATTACACTCCCCATCAAGATTTAGGTGACAATGTTGTTATTATTAATGCTTCTAAGGTTAGGCTGACGGGGAAGAAATATCAACAAAAACTTTATTACAGACACTCAAGATATCCAGGGGGTCTTTATTCCGACACTTTTAGAACATTGTCAGAGAGAAAGCCTTGTGCTCCTCTTGAGATTGCCATTAAGGGTATGTTACCAAAAGGGCCTTTGGGGCGAGATCTTTTTAGAAATTTAAAAGTCTTTTCTGGCTCAGAACATACTCTTAAAGCTCAGAATCCTACAAAATTGGAAGCTAATTTAAGAGAGGTAAAATGAAAAAATCAAATTTTAGCAATGTTAATTTGTCAATGGGAACCGGTAGGAGAAAATCTTCTGTTGCTAGGGTTTACATTAGAGAGGGTAGTGGTAATGTTAAAGTAAATAATAGAGATTTTGCCTCTTATATTCAACTTGAAAATTTAAGAACAATGGCGCTAGCGCCTTTGGTATTAACAAATGCGCTTGGGAAATATGATCTTTATATTAATGTTTATGGTGGTGGGATTTCAGGTCAATCGGGGGCAATAAGGCACGGCATCTCAAGGGCTCTTTTTGAGCTTGATGAAGCTAATAAGACGATTTTGAGATCTAATGGATTTTTAACAAGAGATTCAAGGAAAGTTGAACGTAAGAAATTTGGACAGAAAAAAGCACGAAAAAGTTTCCAATTCTCCAAAAGATAATTTTATTTTTTATAGTTTTACATTTTTATTTAAGTTTATTTAAGCAAAAAAATCCCTTTTACAGGGATTTAATTTATTTTTGTTTAATTGAATAAAAGACGTTTTTGCCATGATATTCAGCAGTTGTTTCCAATTCTTCTTCTATTCTTATGAGTTGATTGTATTTTGCTATTCTGTCTGTTCTTGAGAGTGAGCCGGTTTTGATTTGTCCTGTTCCAAGAGCTACTACAAGATCAGCTATTGTTGTATCTTCTGTTTCTCCTGATCTGTGGGAAACTATTGCTGTGTAACCTGCTTTTTTAGCCATTTCTACAGCTTCAAATGTTTCTGTTAGCGTTCCAATTTGATTGACCTTAATAAGAATAGAATTAGCAACTCCCATTTCAATTCCCTTTTTAAGAAATGAGGTATTTGTTACAAATAAATCATCTCCAACAAGTTGGATTTTGTCCCCAATTTTGTCTGTAAGTTTTTTCCATCCATCCCAATCTTCTTCGGCCATGCCATCTTCAATTGAAATAATTGGATATTTTTCTACCCATTTTGACCAATATTCAACCATTTGTTCAGAGGTAAGCTCTTCTTTTGTTGACCATTTAAGTACATATTTTTTTGTTTTTGGATCATAAAGCTCAGATGTTGCTGGATCAAGAGCTATTGCTATATCTGTTCCAGGCTCGTATCCCGCCTTTTTTATTGCTTCTATAATTACTTCGCAAGCTTCTTCATTTGATTTTAAATTTGGAGCAAATCCCCCCTCATCTCCTACAGAAGTCGCATATCCTTTGCCATTTAGAATGCCTTTTAGTGTATGAAAAACTTCTGCTGCCATTCTTATTGCTTCGCTAAAAGTTTTTGCTCCAACCGGCATTATCATGAACTCTTGAAAGTCAACGGAGTTGTCAGAATGTGCACCCCCATTAATAATATTGCACATAGGTGTAGGCAAAATATTGGCTTTGTACGCTCCAAGATATTGATAAGTTTTAAGCCCAAGGTAATTTGCAGCAGCTTTAGCTGTAGCCATTGAAACTGCTAAGATTGCATTAGCGCCAAGCTTTTCTTTTGTGGGGGTGCCGTCAAGTTCAAGCATTTTTCTATCGATTGCAACTTGATTTAAGGCACTCATACCTTCAAGCTCTGGGGCAATTATGTTTTTTATATTTTCAATTGCTTTTAAAACTCCTTTCCCCATATATACAGATTTATCACCATCTCTAAGCTCAACAGCTTCGTTTATTCCTGTTGATGCGCCCGATGGTACGGCAGCTCTTCCGTAAGTTCCATCTTCTAAAATGACATCGGCCTCAACTGTTGGATTCCCTCTAGAATCAATAATTTGTCTAGCTTTGATTTCATAAATATGAAAACCCATTTTTACACTCCTCGTCTTATTTACTTTAATTTATGTTTTTAGTATAATGTTAAAGAGTCTAAATGTGTAGTATTTTGTAAAAAGAATTATTTTGACCTTTGTTTATAATCTATGAAAGAAAGATGTTTTTATTTATTAGTTTTTGTATTTTTATGTATTAACAGTCTTTTTTCAGATGATTATGCATTTTATAATTTTGATTTGAGTTTAAATGAATTTTTAGAAGTTTCAACAAGAAAAGACAATTTTGAGCCAATGGTTGATTCCAAGCGCATATTATTGTTTTACCCCCCCAATAGGGAAATTAGGAAAATTTTTGCTGCCTTTGATTTTGATCAGTATTCTAAGAAATATTTATTCAAAAAAAATGAGTATGGAGTTTTTTTTGTTAAAGTTAATATTCCTCATGGCACAAGCGATATAAAATATAGGCTTATTATAGACGGTGTTTGGACTAATGACGAGTATAATAAAAATGTGGTTTACAATGAAGATTTAACTCCATTTTCTAGAATTGAGGTTGCTAAAGAGAAGTCTAGTTATATTTCTTTGAGGAATCCAATAAAATCGTATGATAATAATGAGATTGAAATTTTTTATATAGGTCGTCCTGGACAAATAGTTACAATAGCTGGCAGTTTTAATAATTTTAATCCGTTTTTAAATAGACTTATTGAAAAAGAAGATAATAAGGGAATTTATACTATTAAGCTTAAAAATTTACCCAAAGATAGAATTTATTATTATTTTATTGATTCTGGTAACAAAGTAATAGATAAAAATAATGTTAATAGAATTAATTTATACTTTGTTGAGGGTATTGATAATAAAATAGATTTTGAAGTCTCTTATTTTGATCATAAGTAAGCTTTTGAGTTATTTATTCATTTCATCAAAAAGGTATTTAGATACAAAGTGATCTTTTTCTACTTCTTCAAGTTTTTCGTGTACTTGAGTTGTTAAATGAATTTTCCTAATGTTTGCCAGAGTTTGTTCGTCTAGTTTTATAGTTTTATTTTTTCTTTTTTCAGGGTTGATTTCAGGAATTGATGCTATTAACATTTTAGTATATGGATGAATTGGATTTGAAAATAGTGTTTCTCTGGGAGCAAGTTCCAGGATAATTCCAAGGTACATTACAGCTATTTTGTCACTCATATATTTTACTACAGCAAGATCGTGAGAAATAAATAAATAAGACAAATTGAATTCTTTTTGCAAGTTTTTTAGCAGATTTAAAATTTGAGCTCTAATTGATACATCAAGCGCAGAAACTGCTTCGTCTAAAAGTAAAAGCTTAGGATTTAAAGCCAACGCTCTAGCAATTCCTATCCTTTGTCTTTGTCCTCCTGAAAATTCATGAGGATATCTGGTTAACATACTTTTATGCAATCCAACAATGTCTGTTAATTCGTTTACTCTTTGCTCTATTTCTTGTTTTGTTTTTGGAAGAATTTTGTTTTCATTGTATATTTCTAGTGGTTCTGCTATTATGTCTTTTATTGTCATTCTTGGATCAAGTGAGGTATGAGGATCTTGGAATACCATTTGCATATCTTTTTTTGTTTTTAAGAGCTCTCTTTTTGAAAGTTTAGTTATGTTTTTGTTGTTAAAGTAAATATTTCCAGAAGTTGGTGTGTAAAGCTGCATTATTGAGCGAAGAGTAGTAGATTTGCCACAGCCAGATTCTCCCACGAGTCCCAAAGTTTTATTTTTTTCAACTTCAAAGCTAACATTGTTTACCGCATTTACTTTTTGTCTGTTTTTCCAAAATAAAAAATCTTCTCCAGTTTTGAATGTTTGTATTAAGTTTTCTACTTTAAGAATTATTTCTTTTTTATTGTTCATTTAAAACTCCTCAATACTGGTTTTTGTGGTTTTAATGGGATTTTCTTTTATTGAATAAAGTTTTTTATTTGGGTCTTGTTCTAGCGTAAGAATTGATTTTAAAAGCCCAATAGTGTAAGGGTGTTTAGGATTGCTAAATATTTCCTCTACTGTTCCTTCTTCTACAATTTTTCCTTGATACATGACAGACACTGTATCGCAAATTTCGGCAACAACTGCAAGATCATGAGTTATGAATATAGTAGAAGTATTAAATCTCTTAGATAGACTTTTAATTAATAACAATATTTGCTCTTGGATTGTAACGTCGAGCGCTGTTGTCGGTTCATCTGCTATTAGTAAAGATGGATGACAGCTAAGTGCCATGGCAATCATGACTCTTTGCCTCATTCCTCCCGAAAATTGATGTGGGAAGTGTTTTATCCTCTCTTCTGCGTTTACAACGCCAACAGTTTTTAACATTTCTATTGCTTTTTCTTTGGCTTCTTTTTTCCCCAATTTTTGGTGCAAGATTATTGTTTCTTCAAGTTGAGTTGATATTCTTAAAAACGGGTTTAATGAAGTCATTGGGTCTTGGAATATCATTGATATTTTATTCCCTCTGATTTTTAAAAGTTCTTTTTCGCTAAGCTTTAGTAGATCTTGATTTTCAAATAGTATTTCGCCACTTTTATATACCGTTGTAAGTTCTGGCAATAATTTTAAAATAGCCATGCTTGTTACGGATTTTCCACTTCCAGACTCTCCAACAATAGCTCTAATTTCTCCTCTTTTTACGGATAGGTTAATATTTCTTACCGGGTGAATTGTTGTATGTTTTAATCTAAATTCAATTGCTAAATTTTTTATTTCTAATATGTTTTTATTTTCTTTTTCCATTCAATTTTTCCTTAGATGCTATCTTTTGGATCAAATGCATCTCTTAACCCATCACCTAAAAAGTTCATAAATAATAAAAATATTGTCATAACTATGGCTGGAATAAAAACTTTCCATGGATATTCAACAAATGTAGCAATTCCATTTTGTACTAATTCTCCCCAACTTGTCATTGGTGCTGAAATTCCAAGTCCTAAAAAGGATAAAAATGCTTCAGCCATAATAAAGCTTGGAACTCTTATTGTTGTGAATATAACTATCATTCCTATGCTATTAGGGATTAAATGTTTTAAGATTATTCTTTTATTTGTTGCGCCAAGTGTTTTAGCTGCCTGTATAAATTCTGAGCTTGATAGTGATTGTACTTGTCCTCGTACAACTCTAGCTACTGTTAGCCATGATACAAATGCAAGTGCTATAAATAGTCCTATTATACTTCTTTCCATTATTGCCATTAGTATTATTACAATAAGCAAATAGGGTAGTACATAAAGAATTTCGATTGCTTTAGTTATTATTTTATCAGGCAGTCCCCCAAAAAATCCCGCTATTGAGCCTAGAATAGTTCCTATTATCATAGACAAAAAAGCTCCAATAAATCCTACAGAAAGAGAAATTTGACTTCCTTGTATTAATCTTGCAAGCAAATCTCTTCCAAGATTGTCTGTACCAAGCAGATAAACTCTTTTGTGTATTTTTACTTCCCTTTTATCTATTATTTGAATTTCATTTTCTATTTTGCTTTTTATGTCTTCGAGTTTTTTTAGTTCCTCTTCATTTATTTCTCTTTTTTCTTTTTTTGCTAATTTTTCAATAAATTTTTTTTCTTTATTGTACCAGAGTTCTCCAGCAGCCTGGAAAGATGGCGGTAAATCAGAATGCTCTACTATTTGAGTATGGTATTTATATATTGGCAATATTGGTTGTAAAATGGCAATTGATATATAAAATCCAATTACAAAAAGACTTCCAAATGCTAGTTTATTTTCTTTAAATCTTGACCAAGCTCTTCTTTCTATTTTAGAATTGTTTTTTTCATTTTGTGTTTCAAGGTTATTCATTTTGATTTCCCCCTATACTCTTGGATCTAGTAGCTTATATATAATGTCTGATATTAATATAGAAATAAGAAGTATTACTGAATATACTAACAATCCCCCCATTAATACTGGGTAATCTCTGTTTAATGCAGACTCTGTTATAAACATCCCCATTCCAGCAATTCTAAATATTTTTTCAATAACCACGCTTCCAGAGATTATAGCAGCGAATGCTGGGCCTATATAGCTTACTACAGGTAGCATTGCTCCTCTTAACATGTGTTTTATAACTATTGTTTTAAAGCTTAGTCCTTTTGCGCGTGCAGTTCTTATAAAGTCGCTCTGTATTATTTCTAGCATTGAGCCTCTGATTATTCTTGCAAAAATGGCTATATTAGGCATGCTAAGAGTTATTATAGGTAGAATTAAATTTAAAAATCTCCCTCTTTCTGTAATCCATCCTGAGGTGTAAAATAAGCCCCATTTAATTGCAAAAAAGTATTGTAAAATTGGTCCTATTACAAATAATGGTATAGAAATTCCCAGTATTGCTATTGATGTTATTATATAATCTATATAAGTATTTTTATAAATAGCAGCTATTATTCCTATTGGTATTCCTATTGATAGTGATATAATGAGGGATATTATTCCAAGTGTAAGTGATTTTGGAAATCCTAATTTTATGTATTGATTAACTGTGAGGTCTTTCTTTTTTAAAGAAGGTCCCAGATCTCCCTTAAGAGCGTTTGAAATATAATAAAATGCTTGAATATAAAAAGGTTTGTCAAGGTGATATTTTTCCATTAATCTTGCTTTTACTTGAGGGTCAATAGGTTTTTCAGAATCAAATGGGCTTCCAGGAGCCATTCTCATTACAAAAAAGCATAAAAAAATTATTACTAGTAAAGTTGGTATTATTCCTATTATTTTTTTTAAAGTGAACTTTAACATTTTTGCTCCTTTGTAAATGGATATTAGCAATAGTGTATATTAATCAATTATATCATATAGTATTTATTGTTTTTCAAGCCGTAATTAATAATTTTTGATAGAATAGAAAACTATTTACATTGTAACTAATTAATTTAAGAAAGATTTGCTTTTTTGTTCAAGATTCTAAGGCGAAATTCCTTAGAATCTTGAGTATTATCCGCATATTTTTTGTTTTAAACAAGGCCATTCTCTTAAGTGTAATTTGGCCAGCTTTCTTTTATATTAGACTTAAATATTTTTAATATATTAGCCTAATAGCCATTTGAAAAATTAATTAATTTAGTTTTGCATTTTTAATTGGTTTTAATTCAGAGAAATAATAAACTTCTGATATATTCGGATTCCACCCAGTCCATTTGTCGTTTCTGAAAAGATAGTGTCCAGAATATATGTATATTGGTGCTGCAGGGAAATCTTTTTCAATTATTATTGATTCTGCTTTTCTGAGCAAGTTTTTCCTCTTTATTGGATCTTTTTCAAAATCCGATTTTCTGATTAGCTTGTCAAATTCTGGGTTTGAATATCTGTAAGATGCAAGTTGTGAATTTTCGCTTGTGAATATAGTGAAGTATGTGTGTGGATCTAAATATTCTCCAATACGTCCAACTCTTATGATTTCAAAATTACCTGTATTTCTACTATTTGTAAGAACAGGCCAATTTTCATTAACAAGCATAATATTTATGTTTAAAATTTTTTTCCATTGGTTTTGAATAAATGCAGCAATTTTTTTATGAGTTTCGTTTGTATTATACTTTAAGGTTAGTGTTGGAAATCCTTTTCCATTGGGATATCCGGCTTTTGTTAAAAGCTTTTTAGATTTTTCAGGATCAAATAAAGCCAATTTTTTGCCATAATTGTAGCTTTCAAGATCAGGAGTTATTTCTCTTGTTGGAACTGTGCCATCATTTAATACTTTATAAGTTAGAGTTTCTCTGTCAATAGCTAATGTTAAAGCTTCTCTAACTCGAACATCATCAAGAGGCTTTATTTTTGTATTAAATGAGTATAAATAAATTGCATTGCTTTTGTGTTGGTAATAGTCATTTTGTAGTTTTATTTCATTTACAATGTCTGGTGGAATGCTGTTAAAAATAGCGTCAATTTCGTTATTTTTGTACATATTGTATACGGTCAGATCATTGTCAGATGTAATGTATACAAGTTCTTCAAGTTCTACTTCTTTTGCATTGTAATAGTGTTCGTTTTTTTCAAATATAATTTTTTCATTAGGTAATCTTTTTTTTAATTTAAAAGGACCGCTGGTAACCATGTTTTCAGGGCTTGTCCAATTTCCCTTATGTTTTTCAATAACATGAATCGGCACTGGCATGAATGCATGATGTAGAAGTAATTCAAGAAAATATGGTTTTGGAGCCGTAAGTGTTATTTCTAATGTTTTGTTATCAATTGCCTTAATTCCAAGTTCAGAATCAGATACTTTCCCGTCAAAATACTCTTGTCCATTTTTTATTATTGATTTAAGCATGTCAACATTTGTAGATTCTGTTGTTTTATTTAAAATTCTTAAAAAAGACTTTCTTATCCCTTCAGCAGTGATTTCAACTCCATCGCTCCAAACAAGGTTGTCCCTTAGGTAAAATTGATATGTTTTTTTATCTTTTGAGACTTCCCAATTTTTAGCAAGTCCGGGCTTAATCTTTCCTGTTTTAGTATTTAATGTTAAAAGCCCCGAGAATATTTGTTCTAAAATTCTTGCTCCGATTGTTTCATCTACTAATTGTGGGTCAAGCGACGAAGGAGCTCCCCCTATGTACACTTTAAATGATAATTTTTCTTTTTTGGAATTGTTATTACATGTAATTAAAAACATGGCAAGTACAATTAATATTGCCATCTTAATTTTTTCACTGATTTTTTTATTTTTAGTTATATTAAACTTCATTTTAACCTTTTCCCAAATTATAATTATTTACTAATTTAAGCTATATTCTTTTTAGAAAAAAGTCAATAAAAATCGCCTATAAAAATGGATTAATAGACGATTTTTATTTAATTAAATGAAATGTTAATTATTTACTTTTTTAATTT
Organism: Borrelia maritima; assembly: GCF_008931845.1. Taxonomy (NCBI): domain Bacteria; kingdom Pseudomonadati; phylum Spirochaetota; class Spirochaetia; order Spirochaetales; family Borreliaceae; genus Borreliella; species [Borrelia] maritima. The sequence goes on along the minus strand of NZ_CP044535.1, from coordinate 336,827 downwards.
TAGTTGAGATAAATCAAATCTTTCTGAAATATTGGTATTCCACCCTGCCCACTTATCATTTCTGAAAAGGTAACTGTTTCCATATATGTATATTGGTGCTATTGGAAAATCTTTTTCAATTATTATCTCTTCTGCTTGTCTTAGAATTTCTTGTCTTTTCATTGGATCAAGTTCAAGATCGGATTTTTTAATAAGTTCGTTGTATTCTGAGTTTGAGTAATTGTGAGATGAAAATTGTGTGTATCCTTGTGTGAATATGTTTAAAAATGTCGAAGGATCAGCATAGTCCCCTATCCATCCTGCTCTTGCTATTTCATAATTTCCGTTTGCTTTGGCGTTTAAGTAAGTTGTCCACTCTTCATTTTCAAGCTCTACATTAATATTTAAATTTTTTTTCCACTGGTTTTGAATAAATTCACAAATTTTTTTATTTGCTTCGCTTGTATTATATTTTAATTTTAAAATGGGAAATCCATTTCCATCTGGGTATCCAGCCTCAGCTAGAAGGTTTTTTGCAATTTCAGGATTAAATAATTCTAAATTTTTTGCATAAGAATATGAGCTAAAGTTGGGAGTTGCTCTTCTTGTAGGAGTAGTCCCGTTGTCAAGAACTTTATATGTGAGCGTTTCTCTGTCAATAGCAAGAGTTAAAGCTTTTCTAACTTTAACATTGTCAAGTGGTTTAATATGTGTGTTAAATGCGTAAAAGTATATGGCATTAACAGCCGATGAGTAATAATCGTTTCTTAATTTTAGATCTTTAATTAAGTCGGGTGGTATGGAGCCAAATATTGCATCTAGCTCTTTATTTTCATACATTTTGTATGCTGTTGAATTATCATTTGTTGTATAAAATGTAATGTTTTGTACTTCTACTTCGTTTGAGTTGTAGTATTTGTCATTTTTTTCAAGTACATATTTTTCGTTAGGAATTCTTTCTTTTAATTTAAAAGGACCGCTAGTAACCATGTTTTCAGGACTTGTCCAGCTTTGTCCGTACTTTTCGGTAACATGAACTGGTACTGGAATAAATGATTGGTGTACTAGCATATCAATAAAATAAGGTTTTGGTGATTCTAATGTTATTTCTAATGTTTTTTTGTCAATTGTCCTAATTCCAAGTTCAGAGTCAGATACTTGACCATCAAAATATTTTTGACCATTTTTAATTGTTGATTTAACCATTTCAACATACTTTGAGCCAGTTTCTTTATTCAAAATTCTAAGATAAGATTTTCTAATTCCTTCTGCAGTAATTTCAACCCCATCACTCCAGGTAATTTTTTCTCTTAGGTTAAATGTGTAAACTGTTCCGTCAGAAGAAATATTCCAATCTTTTGCAAGTCCTGGCTTGTTTCCCCCCGTATCAGGATCGCCTGTAATAAGTCCCCTAAACATTGTGTCTAGCATTTTTGATGCAACGTTATCATCTGCTAATTGAGGGTCGAGACTGCTTGGCTCTGCCCCCAAGCTTATTTTAAATGATACTCCTTCTTGTTTTTTCTCATTATTACAACAAAGAAAAGCTAGAAAAAATATTATTGAAAATAATGACTTTTGTAATTTCATAATTTTTTATACCTCCATTTTAAAGCTAACTTTAAAATTTAACTTTAATTTTATAAATGCACTTTTATAGATATTAATTTTAAATCTTAATTTTAAAATTACTTATTTTATTATTTTTTAGTTTTAATATCTTCGTATAAGTAGCTTTCTGCAATATTTGGCATCCACCCTGTCCATTTATCATTTCTGAAAAGGTAATGGGATTTAGGTACAACTAAAGGTGCCATAGGAAAATCTTTTTCTACTATTATTGCTTCCGCTTCTCTTAAAATGTCTTGTCTTTTTATTGGATCAATTTCCAAATTAGATTTTTTTATTAAAGCATCATACTCTTTGTTTGAATATTTGTATGCTCCAAAGAAATGATTTTCTGTTGTAAATAGACTTTCTAAGAACGTTAAAGGATCAAAATAGTCTCCTATCCATCCCACGCTTGACATTTGGTAATTTCCATTTCTTCTGCTTCCTAAAAATGTTGTCCATTCTTCATTTTCAATTTCCATGTTAATGTTAAGTATTTTTTTAAACTGTTCTTGTAAGAATTCTGCTGTTGTTGTTCTTCCCCCTGAGATTTTATATTTTAATGTGGGGAATCCTTTTCCATCTGGAAATCCAGCTTCAGCTAAAAGTTTTTTTGCATTATCAGGATCAAATAATGCTAACTTTTTTCCATAAGAATAATCATCAAATTTTGGAGTTAAGTTTCTTGTTGGATCTGAGCTTCCTTTTAAAACCACTTTAGCCAAAGTTTCTCTATCAATAGCAAGTGAGAGGGCTTGTCTAACTTTTGAATTATCTAATGGCTTTATGGTTGTATTGAATGCTATGTATGCCATTCCATTTTTTGGTCCGGAGTAATAATCATCTCTTATTCTCATTTCTTCTAGATTATTTTTTTCTGCTCCTTGTAGAAAATCGATTTCACCGTTTATGTACATATTGTAAGCCACATTACCTTCTGTTGGGTAAAATACTACTTCATCAATCTCTACGTTTTTTGCATTATAATACTTTTCATTTTTTTCTATTATTATTTTATCGTTAATTGATCTTTCTTTAAGTTTGTATGCTCCACTAACAACTATATTTTCAGGATTTGTCCAGTTTTCTCCATATTTTTCAACAACATGCATTGGAACTGGTATGAATGCTGAGTTCGTTAGCATATCGGGGAAATAAGGTTTTGGAGATGTTAGTGTTATTTCTAAGGTTTTGCTGTCAATAGCTTTTATTCCAAGCTCAGTTTCAGGTACTGTTTCATCAAAATACTCTTGTGCGTTTTTTATTGTGGATTTTAATAAATTAGCATACAGTGCAGCTGTTTTTTTATTTAAAATTCTTAAATATGATTTTTTTATTTCTTCAGCGGTAATGGCAAGTCCATCGCTCCAAACTATATCTTCTCTTAAGTGGAATGTGTAAACATTTCCATCTTCAGAAATATCCCAGTTTTTTGCAAGTCCCGGTTTATATTTCCCAGTTTGTGAATCTTTTGTTGCTAGACCTAAGAATAGGTTTATAATGATATTGCTGCCGTAAAAGTCTGTTGAGAGCTGAGGATCAATTGATGATGGTTCACTTAAATTTGATAATCTAAAAACTATTTTTTCTTTTTTGGTATCATTCATACAGGCTATTAAAGAGAAAATAGTTAACATTAAGACTATTTTTGTGTATTTCATAGGATTTTCCTTTTTCAATATATTTATATATTTTTTGTTCTGATTCTTTATTAATCTTTTTTAATAAAGAATCTTTACTTTATTTTGCTTTTAAATCTATGCCTCCGATAATTTGATTTGTCTTATGTTTAAATTTTACTTTAATTATTATAATAAAAAAAGTCTAATAAAAGTCGAATAAATTTAATGGTTTTTGTTGCTATTTTGCCTATTATTGTGATTTTAAATTTTACTTTAACTTGTGTAATAAATAAGTTATAATGGGTGATAAATGTTTTCAAAAATGTATGCTTGTTTAATATTAGTTATTTGTTATTGGCTTTACATAGTTGTTTGTTCGTAATAAATAAAATGATGTAACTAATGATTAAGTGGCATTATATAATGCTTTAAAAGGTGCTAATTTTATGTTTGTACAAAATGAAAGTTTTGATAAATATTTTAAAGATATGGAGAGCGACTTTGTAAGTCAATTTAAGTCTGTTGAAAATGTTAATTATTTAGATAAGTCTTATCGTAATGCAGACCCTAATAGCAGAAGATTGGCAGACAGAATGATAGAGAGACTTCTTGAGAGTGGATCTACCATTGTTGGTATTCAAAATATTTTAGAACTTTACCAAAAGGCCAAATCTGGTAAGTCTTCAATTATATTAATGGAGCATTACAGCAATTTTGATTTTCCCTGTTTCCAATTTTTACTTTACAAAATGGGCTATCGTGATATTGCAGATCATATTATTCCAATAGCCGGAGTTAAGCTTTTCAGGGATAATTTATTTGTTAAAACTCTTTCTTTAGGATACAATGCAATATTAGTGTATCCACCGCATTCATTTATTGGGATTGGCTTAGAACATGCTAGGCAAAGACGTGTTTTTAATGCTAATTCTATGAAATATATTTATGAAAAGAAAAATAGTGGGTACATTATACTTATTTTCCCCACGGCGACTAGATATAGGAAAGGAAAGCCTGAAACAAAAAAAATAATTTTAGAAATCGTTAATTATTTTAAAATTTTTGATTATTATTTGATGGTTGGAATTAATGGAAATGTTCTAGAAGTTTCTGAAGATGGTGATATGTCGCATGATGTTTTTAAAAGAGATTCTCTTATATACAATGCTGATAAGGTTATGAGTATCGTTGAGTATAGGGATAAAGTTTTAAAGACTTTAAAAGATGGTCAGATAGAGATTACAAAGGAAGCTTTGGGGTTAAAAATTGCTGAAGATTTAGAAAATCGCTTTAATGAGCTTCACAAAGAAGGATTTGAAGTATACAAGAAGAAGCTTTAATGAACTAGGAATTTGATTGCAATATGCCTGATATAGATAAAATAAAACAGTTTAAAAGAGAAGTATTGGATGATCTCTCTAATGAGAGATCATCCAAAGAATCTTTTGGTATTAGTATGGATGTTAATCTTCCTGAACTTGGAGAGAATATTGTTCCTTGGATAAGTAGCGAGGATCTTGCTTTGGAAGAAAATGATGATGAGATTGATTTAAATTTTATGCTTGATGCTCTTGAGAATGAGGATAAATTGCCCTATTCTGACATTTTTAATAACAATTTGCCTTTAAGCAATTCTAACTTAAGAGTTGATGTGGATTCAGAGCTTTCAGCTTTGAATAATGATTTTGACGTTTCTTCTAATGATTATTTGGAAAACAATATTGACAGAGTTCTTGATGATAATTCTATTGATTTAGAAAATGCTTCTGAGATTGATTTTGATAAGTTAACTAATTCTTCAGAATTTAATTCTGAAGAATTGGTTAACAAGCAAGGCAATAATAATTCTTTTGTTGCAATGGATGATGATTTTTTAGAATCCAATGAATTTAATATTGATGATACTGTAAGTGATAAAATTCAAAAAGATGAACAACCAGAGATGTTTTTAGCAGACAATTTAAATTTGGGTATCGATGACAATGATTTTGAAAATGTTGCAGATGATTTTAAATTTTTAGAGTATAGTCAAAATGCAAATTCCAAACGTTTTGAATTTAAGGTTAATTATCCATTATTTTTAAGACATTTGAATTCTTATCCTAGAAATTTAAGAATTGCAATTGCTGAGGCTTTAACAAAGGAGAATGTTTCAAGGTATAAACTTGAAGCGTTAATTGATCTTGTTGAAAAAAATCAAAAAGGGTTGAAATTAATTGCTAAGTTTGTAGGAGATATTGTTGGGCGATCTATTAAATTGCCCTTAATTTATTTTAAAGCGGAAGAATTTAGCAAGCTTCAACAGAAATTGAGCTATAGAGTTTCAAGAGCTTTATTGCCCCTGATAAAAATAGCTTCTTTTTTCGTTGTTTTGGTTTTAGTTTCCTTATACTTTATAGTAGATGTAGTATTTTTTTATATTGCTTCTGAGAGTAAGTATAAAGAGGGCATAAAATCTATATATGAAAATAAAAGAGAGCTTGCGAAAGCTATTTTTAGAGACGCCTATTACATTAGGCCTGATGATAAATGGTTTGTTAGTTATGCTAAAGCGTTTGAAGAAATCAGAGATTTTGATAGCGCTGAGGAGAAGTATGAAGAATTGTTTACAATTGAGCCTTTTTCTGAAGATTCTGCAAGTAGAAGGCGAAAAAAGTTTAATAAGGAAGGATATATTTCATATGCTTCTATGAAAATTAGTCTTGGAGAATATTCTGAGGCCAATTCAATACTTGATGAGGTTATATCTTATGATCTTTATGATTATGATGCTTTGGTGCTAAAGGGAGATAATTATTTTAAGTGGGCTAAGACAAATTCTAACTACTATAAGGATAGTATTAATAGTTATACGGTTGTGCTTTCAAAGTACGGACAAAAAAAGGAAATTTTATTTAAACTTTTTAATGCTTATATTGAAGCTGGTTTAGATACTGAGTCTGATAATGTTAATAATTTTATCAAGTCCAATGAAATTTTAGATGTTAATGAAGTTGTTTACACAAAATATGCTAAAAAGCTGGTAGATAAGTATATTTCTTTTGTGACTTATAATCAAAGAGCAAACAATCTTGCTATAAATTTAAATTATCTTAATGGACAAATAAATTTATTGAATAAGGAATTCTCTGATTTTAAAAGAACTGATGGCAGAACTATTTTTAAGCTTGACAATAATGTTAACATGAATTCAGAGATTGAATACATTCTCAGGAAAATATTAAATAAAAATCCTAATTACGACAAGGCGCTTTTTGAAAGCGGAAGATATTCGTATTACATAGGAGATTTTAAGAAAGCCGAAGTATATTTGCTTAAAGCATTAAATAGTTTTAGGCAGAAAAATTCAATTGAAGATGCTGGGGACAAAATATTGGCTTATAAAATTTTAGCAGACATTTATGAAAAATCTAAAGATTCTCTTAGAGCTAGCAATATTATTGGTTTGGCCTTGAGCGATTATTCTTTTTATAAAAAATATAACCTTATAAAAGGATCTAAGGAGATTTCTTCAATTTATGAGAAGCAGGGCGATATTCTTAGATCTTTAAATGACTTTAATTCTGCGATATCTTCTTACAAATTGGCAATAAATGAGGGTGTTGATTATCCAGATGTTTACTATAAGGTTGGATTGCTTAGTTATAGGGAAAATAATTATGATGATGCATTGAAGTACTTATTTAAAGTAGAGAGCATGGCAGGGTTTTCAAATAGTAACGAAGTTTTAAATTCCATTGCCTTAAGTCTATATAAAATAGGCGATTTTTTAGCTTCTAGGAGTTATTATTTAAGGGTTATGCAGAATTTAAAACTAGAGAAGGCCAATGTTTTAAATTTTAATCCTAAAGAAAATGATTATCATAAAACTCTTTTATTAAAAGAAATTGAGACTTATAATAATCTTGGAGTTGTAGAAGTAATAGCCTCTTTTTCGTCCATAAGAGATACTAAACTTTTTAATTCTGGAGTTAGCAATTTAAGCGAATCAGCTAAGATTTTTGATATATTAAATAGAGATGATGATATGGTAAAAAATGTTAGGAAAGATCTTGCTAGCTTAAATCTAAGGAATATTTTTAAAAATAGTTTTTCTAAATCGAATGTTTTATTTTATGAAAATTTATCCGAAAAACTTTAATATGGACCTTATTAATTGCTTTTGAGTTATTTATGAGGGTGGTATTTCTTATGAAGAAAATTTTTTTATTTCTTTTTATTAACTTTTATTTATCTGGATTTGAAGATAATTCTTTGAAAATAGGGATTGATGATGTTTATGTTGAGGCTCATGAAGAGGGATTTCATCTTTTTATTAGAAAAAAACCTTCAATCAAATCAGTAATATTGACAGAATCTTTTGAAATTCCTGATAAGAAAAAAGATGTGGCTACTTATTCATTTCGTACATTAAGTTATAATAAGGTTAATGGAGATGAAATTCGAATTTTAAATGGAAGGGTTATTAGAAATAAAGAACTTTTATCATTGACATCTTCCACCCCTGTTCCTAATAAGAAGTTTGGAGAAGCTTTCCATATATTGATTCCCAAAAAATTAAAATATGGATTTCCAAATTTTTCAACAAGAAGCGGTGAGATTGACTTAGAAGTATTAAAAAAGAAAAAAGAGCCCTTTTGGTTTTCCATAAGATCTTTTGAGAAAAAGTATAATGATTATTTAGGTAGGTACCAAGATAATGCTTATGAATTGTTTTTCAGAGACGCTCAAAATCAGGGGAAAATTGAATTTAATGAATTAAAGGATAATTTTACAAAATTTTCGGATGAGGTTGTTGTTGCTAATAATGGCATTGATATTGTTGATAAAATAAAAAAAATTTTAAAAAACTCAGAAGATTCAGAATATGGTTTAGATCTAGTGCTTGTTGTTGATGTTACTGATAGTATGAAAAACAATATTGAGATTTTAAAAGAGCATTTATTTTCAATAATAGAACCGCAACTTCAAAAGTTTAAATTCTATAGGGTAGGTCTTGTTTTTTATAAAGACTACCTTGAAGATTTTTTAACTAAAGCTTTTGATTTTAATACTATTCCTTATTTAAATAATATTCTTAAATATGTTAATGTTGGTGGCGGTGGAGATTATCCAGAAGCTGTTTTTGAGGGGATTGATGCCGCTGTAAATCAGTTTGATTGGCGGGCAGAAAGAAGATTTGTCATTGTTATAGGAGACGCACCTCCTCATGAGTACCCAAGAGGATCTATTGTTTACGAAGATGTTATTAATTCTGCAAAGGAAAAAGATATTACAATTTATGGAATAATATTCCAGTAAAAATTTTTATTTTTTAAAATTATTATTATTGTTGATTATTATCTATTTTATTTAATATTTTTTTAGCTAAAGGCTTGACCCATTTGGGCATTTCCATGTTACTTCCTATTAGCTCTCCGAAGATTTTTTTTGCTTTTTCTATTTTGTTTATTGTATAGTATATGAATGCAATTTCATATTTGCCAGTAGCAACTATATTTGGATTGTGAGCGAAATTTTGAATCATTTTTTCGTATGCTTTTAATGCAGAGTTATAATCATTAACATTTACAGCTTTTTGAGCTTCTCTGAGATAAACCCCGTAAGGAGTTTCTTTTGTTAACTTTTCTAAGTTGATTGTATAGCATGAAATAAATATTAAGTTTAATGCTGTTAGTTTCTTCATTTTCTGTCTCTTTTAGAATGTTTTTTATTTAATTTTATTAGATATAAAACAAGAAAGCAAGGCTTTTAAGCCTTGCTATGTGATTGTTTTGCTTATTTTGCAGGAATTATTATTTTCCAGTTAGAATGAATTAGATCAGGATTTTGTATTTTTTGTCTGTTAGCAAACCAAATTTTTGGCCATAAGTAAGGATCGTTGTATAATTTTTTAGAAATGCCCCATAAGGTATTGCCTATTTTTATTACATAAAGCTCACTGCTTGCATTGCTTTGATAAGCTTCAAGGTATCTTGCAGATTCTAAAAATAATTCGTTGGCAAGTCTAAAGTTTTTGACATATTTAGCCTCAACCCCCTTTTCCCACAGTTTTCTAGATTGTTCAATAAGTTCTAGTGTTTTAAATTGTTCTTGAGGCTTAGAGGTTTTTGATATTTCTACCTTTTCTTCATATGCTAGTACTATTGGTATTTGAATTTCTGTTTCTCCAAGAAGATAAGTGTCTTCATTAATATTTAAAAGATTTAAGTGACTATTTCTTTCTTTAATAAATGCTCTACCATTCCATGGCGATGGCTTGATAAGTCTATTATTGCTGTAAATTGGCAAGTTAGAAGCCGCTTCGAGTGCTTTTAATTGCTTATACATTCTCTCATCAGTTTCTTTTAAAGCTTTAGCTTCTTTAGCATTTTTTGCTGCTTGTTGTGCTCTGTTAAATGCTTTGCTATACATGTCAAGGGCACTGTCAAGATCGTAGTTTTTATATTTTCTTGTTGCTTCAAAATACAAGTTATTTACTTCGTCGATTTCTAATGGAATCCATATATATGCTTCATTTGCTTCTGCATCGTTTAGATACTTTTCAATATTTTCCTTAAGGTAATTTGTTTTTTCTTTTTTTTCTCTTGTTTCTTTTATTATTGTTTTGTATCTTTCAAGGACTTTTAGTGCAATTTCATTTCCTTCTTTTGCTTTTTTTTGGTAAAAATTTTTCTTCATTGCTTCTTCTAATCTTTCAGCTTCGTTAAACTCTTTAGAATAAAAAAGATGGCCTCTCTCTTTTATTAGTTCATTTTTAATGTCTTTTATATCTCTTAATTGAAAGCTTTTACTATCTGGCTGTGCAATTTTAGCGTTTTTACTCTCTCTTGTTTCTGGAGGCGTTTTGCATGCGATAAAAGAGATTGCTACTATAATGCGCAGCATCAATATTAACTTATTCTTTATATTCATAAATACACCCTTCTAATAACTTGGCTTCTATTATCTTTAAAGTAAGAACCTTAAATATTAACGTTCTTCTTTTTTACTATTTTATTATTATAGTAATTATAGCATGTCAACAAAAACTTAATATTTTTAATTCTTAAATTAAATTATAGTTCTTTTTCATCATTGTTCAAAGTGTAGTAAACGTGTAATAAATTTATGTAAAACAATGTATAATTAATTTATAGGTTTTTAAAAGATCAGGAGAGCTATATTTTTAGAATATATCATTTTGTCCTTTTGATATTGCTTTCAAGTGGAGCTTTATTTTCTCAAGTAGCAGTTGTAAAAGAAATAGAAGGTAAAGTTGGTATTATTAGAAATACATTTCCTGTTAAGCTGGATTTAGATGACGAAATTTTTGAGTATGATTTTATTGAGGTTGGGGAAAATTCAAAACTTAAAATAAATTTATATGAAATAAATGGCATTTCTGCAGATTTAATTTTTCATTCCAATACAAATAGTTTTGTGTTTTATTCTTCTCTTAAAGATTTGCAAGATGCAAAAATATATTTGTTTAGAGGAAGTGTTGATGCTGTAATTCATAATATTGTTAAAGGATCTTCAATTTCTGTTGTGGTAGATAATAATTTGTTTAAAGCTGAAAATGTATCAAGATTTTATCTCAACAGTGATTATTTTAATAGTTATTTTATTAATGTTTACAAGGGTAGCGTTAAGCATATTAATAAAAGCGAATATTTAATTTTTCCGAATACCAGTCTTTTGCTTTTTAATGGGAATTCTTTTTTGCATAAAGTTAATGAAGCTACCTTAAAGGGTGTTAATCAAAATTTTATAAGAATGGCTAAAGATAATTTTATGTCTTTAAATAAAGGGTTTTTATATTTCTTTATTTTAAAATATTTCGAAGATAGTTTTAGATTTAACTTTATGTATAATTATTTAATAAAAGATTTTAAATTTAATTCTATATATTCTAAATGGAGCTTGGAAGATAAAAATTATAAACTTGGTAACAGAGTTGATATGATTAAAAATATTAATTATTTAAAGGGTAGAATTGGTGTACTTTTTAATAATTTCGTTGATTTGGCCAATAGGTTTTATTTTGTGGATGATGTTTTTAAACATTTTTCTACCTTTTTCGACAAATCAATGCCTGTTGATAGTTCTATTCCAAAATTTTTAAAAGATTACAAGGTTAATAAAAATGTTTTAAAAAACAAGTTTTTTAAAACAATACATTCACTAAAGATGTATTTAAGACGTTCAAATGACGATATAACTAGTAATTTAAATGTTAATGAATTGCATTTATTGCGGCCTAGAGAGTTTTAATTTTTATATATTTAGTTTGGCTTTTATGTTAAAGTTATTTTTTAGGCAAAATGATATATTTCTTGAAAATTTAAATAGTAGGAGAAATTAATATATTTGTTTTTATTAGCTATTTCAAACTATTGATATTGAGTTTTATTAAAAAAATGAAAAGTTTTCAAATTTTATTATGTTATTCAGCAAAATTTAAAATTTATATTCAGAATTTGCTTAAGATTTTATTAAATCTGTTGAATTCTGAATTTTTTTGTCAAGATCTTATAATAAGAGGAAAAATGTGTTATTTAGATGTGAGGATAGTTTTTCAATTAGCTTTGAGAGTTTTATTTTATGGCTTTATGGTTGATCTTTTTTTTATTTGATTTTTGTTGTGGCATTAAGATGAATTTAATAATTAATGAAAGGATGTTTTATCTTTATGGGTAAGAAAGTGTTTTTTAAAGGATTTTGGATTTTATTCACAATATTGCATTTGTATTTATTTGTTTATTTAATCTTTTTCAAGAAGCGCAAGGTGGATATTTTTAATAAAACAAATATTGCTTTATTTATCCCAGGAATTATTTCAGGATCTCCGTCTTATAAAGAAATGTACAATTCTTTATTTGAATTTAAAAAAAAGCATGAAAATCTTGAAATTAAAGTTTTAGAAGCCGGATTTAATCAAAGCGAGTGGATAGAAATGCTTGAAAAATTGTTAACTTCAAAAAAATATGATTTTTTAATAACTACAAATAATGCTATGCAAGATATTATTGACAATGTTTCTCATAATTATCCTTATACTAAGTTTCTCATTTTTGATTCTTTAGTAAAAAATACCAACAATCAAGTATATTCAGTTTCTTATAATGTTGCAGAAGAGGCATACATTTTAGGGTATTATGTAGGCCTTTTTTTAAAAGAATTTGTTAAATCTGGCTTTGGAAATGCTGCTCTGATTTCAGGCCAAGATTATCCTGTTATGAAAGATTATATTTATTATTATTTCAGAAAAGGCATTCTTGATACTGGCGTGAGATCGGAAGTTTATTATCGAGTTTTGGGAAATTGGCATGATAGCAATTTAGCCAAATTGTTATCAGATTCTTTGATTAAGGATTCGGGGGCCTTGGTAATTCTTCCTATTGTTGGACCTGCTATTGAAGGAGTGCTTTCTTCTATTAGGAAGAATAATGTTTCCGCCGTTCTTTTTGACAGTGAAGATTATTTGGATAATAAAGAAAATATTATTGGCTCAGGAATTACAAATCAGAAATATTATGTTTCATATATTTTAGATAAAGCTCTCAAGTCAGAGATTAGCTATGGAAATTCTGATATTTTTGGCATAAAACACAAAGGAGTTTTGTTTAATATTTCGAATGTTTTTTACTTAGAGCGAACTAGTCAAAAGTTAAAAGACGATCTTTTAAAAAAAATAGAAGAGGTTAGTGTAAATGGTATAAAAATTAATTTGGAACAAAATTAATGGTAGAGTTTAAGAATATAGTTAAGTATTTTCCAGACATTGACAAGCCTATTTTGGACAGTATTAATTTAAAAATTGAGGAAGTTAAGATTTTTACGGTAGTTGGTAAAAATGGGGAAGGAAAAAGCACCCTAGCTAAGATTATTGCCGGACTTATTGAATTTGATGAGGGTGAAATATTAGTAAATGGGATTAGGCAGAAAAATTGGAATGTAGATAAAGCTAAAAGCAATGGTATTTATCTCGTTTCTCAAGTTCCTAATTTGAAAATGAATTTAAGAGTATGGGAATATTTGAGTATTTATTGGTTTGGTTATGCATTTTTTATGCCAATGAATAAATCTAAGACCTATAAATATTATAAATGGCTTATGCAATTTTATAAAATTTCTTTTGATTTAGATAAGAAAATTAAAGATTTAAATATTAAAGAGATTTATTTTTTACTTATTATTGCTGCTCTTAAAGAGAATGCAAAAATAATTATTTTTGATGAGAGTGCTGCTTATTTTTCTCAAAAAGAAGCGAAAGCTTTTATCAAATTGCTTGTATTGCTTAAGAAATCAGGAGTCGCATCTCTTTTTATTACTCACAGTGAGATTACAGATGCTGTAAAATTTAGCGATGAGTTTATTATTTTAAAAGATGGAAAGTGTTTTAGAACAGTAAACAAAGAATCAATTTTAAGCAAACTTGAATCCTCTAGTGACAAGGTATTTTTTACAAATATTAATTGCAAAAAATTTGAAAAAGATTCTATTAAATTTAATTTGTTTTTTGAAGATTTTTGGAAGTACGATGTTAGCTTTTCTTTAAATAAAAGGGGTGTTTTAGGAATAATTGGTGAAGAAGCTGCAATTAAAACATGGGAAAAATTATTCTTAGGAGAACTTATTTTTGTTGGGTGCATAAAAATTAATGGCATTAGATATGAGCGAATAAATATTTTTGAATGTAAGGCTGGATTTTTACCCCTGGGCATTGGTAATTTATTCCCCGATAATAGCAGCATATTAGATAATTTTTTAGCTAAATTTATGAACTTTGAAAATAAAATTTTTATTAAGCAATCCTATATTAATAAGATCAAAGATTTTTTTAAAAAAAAGATGGAATTTTACAGTGAAGAAAAAATATATAGAATTCTTTATTCCAAATCTTTGGCATTTTCTGGGGGGACTTTAAAGAAGTTTGCTCTTTACAGAGAGATGTATATTGCAAAAAGTTTTTTAATTTGTTTTTCTCCTTTAAGCAATTTAGACCACAAAGCTTATAATGAAATGTCTGTTGCTATTCGTAATTATTCAAAAGAAAAGCCAGTTCTTTTGATTACTTCCAATTTAGATGAATTGCTTTTGCTCTCTGATAACATTTTAGCAATGAAAATGGGGGAAGTTTTGTTAAACACATCTAGAGAAAAGGCTAGTAAAGAAAAATTAAAGGAATTGCTATTTTTATGAACTTTTTTAGAAATAGCTTTATGGCATTATTTTTTTCTTTTTTGATATTAAGTATCAGCTATTTTTTTAGTGATTTTTTTCAATTTTCATATATAAAGATGATATCTTGGCGTTTTATTTTATTTTTAATAATGGCTACTGGGATTGTCACTTGTGCCAAGACCAATTCATTAAATCTTGGAAATGAAGGTCAGGTTTATTTTGGAGCATTTTTCGTTTATATATTTTCAAGTTTTTTTGGATTAACCTATTTAAATTTTATATATTTGATATTTTTGAGTTCTTTTTTTGTAGGACTTTTGGGACTTATACCTTTTTTTATTACTTTTTTCTTTGGATTAAATAGAGCTTTAACGGGTCTTTTAATTTCTTATGGAAATCAAAGGTTGATAGATGGATTTATTTTAAATATGTTAAAAACAGGTAGTTTTTCTAATCAGACAAAAAGAATTAATAGTTTATTTGCTTTAGATTCGTCACTTATTTATTTGTTTTTATTTGGCATGTTAATTTGGCTTTTTTATTTTTTGATGCACAAAAAAACTATTTATGGACTTCAGCTTGAAATATTAAGTAATAAGAAAAAGATAGGTATTTTTTTCAATATAAATGAATTTAAATATAAGTTTTTCTCTGTATTTGGTAGTGCCTTTTTAAATGGTCTTGCAGGCTCTATGTTTGTAGTATTTTACAAACAGTATTTGGTTTTAGGGTTGACTTCAGGGCTTGGTTGGAGCAGTTTAATTGTTGCTGTAATTTCAGGATTTAATTATATTTACGTATTATTTTTTAGCTTATTGTTTTCAATATTAATCGAATTTAATAATTTTCTTAATATAAATTATGACTTTAAATATGAATTTATTGGGTTGTGTCAATCAGTTGCCATTTTTATCTCTTTATTTTTTATTAAAGCTAGGGAAAATTAGATGTTTGGTATTTTTGTGCAGGCTCTTGTCTTTTCGTATTTAGCACTTGGAGTTCTTTATACAGAGAAAATAGGATTTTTAAATGTATCTATTGAGGGCATTTCGTATCTTTCAATATTTTTAACATCTTTTTTTATTTATTCGGGATATGGAATTTTTATTTCAACTATTTTTGCTCTTTTTATTAGCTTTGTGTTTGGATTTTTTTTATCTTTTATAGTCAATAAAAATTATGATATTTTTATAGCAGGAATAGGGATTAATATTTTTTGTTATTTTTTTGTTGATTATTTAATGAAGAGAAATTTTAATTTTATTCCGGGCTTTACTTTAAATTTGTCTGGAAAATTTGAGGTTATTGCTTTTATTGTCATTTTTTTCATTTTTTTATTTACTACTGTTTATATTATAAGTTATTCAAGAATTAGAGTAGTTTTTGAATTTATTTTTTCAGGGAATTATGAAGACATTTTAGGTGAAAAAATAAGCAATCGTTTCAAATCTTTTGCGATTTTTGTATCAATTTTCACAGCAAGTCTTGCTGGCTCATTTATTGCGGTAAATCTTAATGCTTACTCTTATAATTTGGGATTAAACAATGGCTGGCTTGCTATTTGTATTCTTTATATTGCATTTTCAAATCCTTTATTAATTTTTCCAATTTCTTTTTTAATAGTTTTTTTTGAATATCAATTTTTTCATACTCAAGAGTATATAAATTCTTATTTTTCTCTTTCTCTTCCATTTTATGTAGCAATAATAATAAATATATTGGTTTCGTTGATTAAGAAAAAAGATAAACCTTGATTCAACTTCTAAAGGCTGTGTTTTGAATTGTTTTTAGAGTACTAATTTGTAGATATAATTCTTTTAATTTTTTTCTATTAAAATAATAGAAGGGTATTTGTTTTATTATTTCCAAATTATTTAAAAAAATTACAAATAAAGTGTCATCATTAAGTGCTAATTGAAACGTTGAGATTAATATTGTATTAAATGCTGGATTTTCATTCTTTATAAAGTGATAAATGCTTTTTTTAAAAAGAGCATCAATTGCTATAAATATATTTTCTCTAAATAGTTCTTTACCGCTTTTGAAAAATTTAATTATGTAGTCCATTGAATTTTCAACTTCTCCTATTAAAAAGTATGCCCAAGAGATGTCCAAAAAGTTTTTTTTATCTTGAAAGTCTATTATTTTTAAGTAATCTTGAGATTTAATAATTGCTTTCTTCCAATTTTTATTTAAATATTCTAATTCTGAGAGCAAAAGATGAGCATCAACTTGATTGTGATCTATGTTAACTATTTTTTTTAGATTTTCTATAGCTTTTTTATATTTTTTTGATTTTTTTAGTACCATTGATTTTTGGTAAAGTTTTTCTATTGTATAATTTTTGTCTTGTTCATTGGGGTTTAATGTTGATGTTATTACAGGACAAATATTTGTTGTCAAACCGTAGGAAAGCGTAATCATCATTATTATTGTTCTCATTATATTCCTTCTTTTATTTGTTCAATAATATCTATTAGTAGATTTTTATATCTATTTATTAATGGATATAAATTTAGTTCATTTTTAAATTCGTTTAAATATTTTAAGGCAATAATAGTTGAGTTTTTTATTGATTTTGATGAATTTATCATTTCTGTTAGGTTAAATATTTCTTTTCTTGCTGCAGTGGTTTCTTCGTTTTTTATTTGATTAAATTTTGAAATAATTTTCGGTTCAAAATTTTTTTCTTGTAAAAACAAAATTATTGGCAAGCTTTTTTTCCCTTCAAGCAAATCGTCTCCGAACTCTTTACCATTAATTTTATTTTTTATGTTTTTAATATCGTCTATTATTTGGAAATAAACACCAAGTTTTAAGAATGTGCTGTAAATTTTTTTAGCTTTGTCTTCATTATTTGTGATTATTGCAGCTAAAAAGCTTGCCATTCCGAAAAGCGAAGCTGTTTTTAATTCTACTAAAGAAATGTATTCCTTAATGCTTGGAATATATGATTCATTGTGAAATTTAATATCAATTCCTTGTCCCAGGTGAAGATTTGAAAGAGTTGTAAAAAAATTTTCATAAATTAGTAATTTTTGATTTTTTTTTAAATTTGATCTTTCTATTAATTTCGCAGGTAAAAAATAAATTAAATTGCCAGCGTTTATGCTGTTATCTATTCCATAGATTAAATGTATTGCTGATGTACCTCGTCTTTTTAGCGAATTGTCTTCAATGTCATCAATAATCAAGCTTCCAGAATGAGGGAGTTCAAGTAGCAAGCTTAATTTATATATTAATTTATCGTTTTTTTCTTTTAAGCCCAATGCATGTGCTAAAAGAATCATTATCATAGGTCTTATTCGTTTTCCACCCCTATTAATAATTTCAATTGCTGGTTCTTTAATATAATCAAGAGTTTCTTTTTTTATTTTAAAAGTAAATTTTAAATCTTTATCTTTGAATAAATTTATAAAATTAGTTGTTGAGAATATTTTATTAATATTTTTTTCAATTTTTTTTAAAAATAGTTTATTTTGCATAATAAGAATTATAATGAAAAAGAATAATAAAGTGTATTAAAGGTATTGATGTGTATCGCTTGGATGATGAGTATTCTCTAAAAGCTAAAAGAGAAGGATATTTGGCAAGATCTGTTTACAAGTTGATGGAAATTAATGAAAAATTTTCTTTATTTTCTTCTGGAAATGTTTTAGATATTGGTGCATCACCTGGCAGTTTTTCTCAATATGCTTATAAAAAGCTTAAAAGAGGCGTTCTCGTATCTGTAGATATGAATGATATTGGCCTTAAGTATGCTGATAACTTTTATTTTATAAAGGGAGATATATTTTTAGATGACACAGTTTTTAAGATTAATACGTTTAGTCCTTATAGTCTTGTAATTAGCGATGTGGCTCCCAAGACTACTGGAAATAGACTTTTAGATACTACCAATTCTTTTAATTTGAGTATGAGAGTAATAGATTTATCGCTTGAAGTTTTGCTTAAAAATGGAAATTTGCTTGTTAAAGTCTTTCAGGGAGGAGATGAGATGCAAATTTTTAAAAAGTTTGAAAAATATTTTAAATTTGTAAAAAAAATTAGACCCAAAGCTATAAGGAAAAATTCTTTTGAAATTTATATTTTAGGTAAGAGTTTTGGCAGGTAGCAAATTAATCAAATTGTTATAAACATCAATTTAAGGGTATAAAATATGTTGAAAAAAGAAATTTCTAAAGACAAGAAGTCACAGTTGCAAGTTGCAGGTTTTAAAATAGGAAAAGAAAGTTATGGGGTGTCAATAGAGCATATTAGAGAAATTATTAAAGTTCCATCAGAAGGAATTTATGCTATACCAAATGTTCCGGAATATATCATAGGTATTTATAATCTTAGGGGCAGTATTATTCCTTTGATAAATTTAAATATTAAATTTGGGGTTCCTTCTATTTCAATAACAGAAGAAGATATGCTTTTGACGGGATACTTAATAGTTAAGATTAAAAATAAACTTTTGGGCATTTTTGTTGACAGGGTTTTAAAAGTTATTAGTTTTGATGATTCTAGAATTCAAGAACCTCCTGCGACTTTGCAAACTTTAGATAGAAAATATATATCTGGAGTTGTAAAGCTTGATGAGACTGATAATCTTGAGAGTGAATATTTAGTATTAATTGATATTTCAAAAATTTTTGACAAATGCGAATTCGAAGATATTCCTTATAAAGATCAACATGAAGAATAAGGCTCTTCTTTGTATTAATACTTTAAAGTCGGGAGCTAGCATTTTAGGTAATGATATTAAGGCTTATTTAGAAACCAAATATTTTATTGAGGTGATCTTAATAGATGTTAGCAAACCTTTATCTTCTTTGCCAAGAGAAAATTTTCTTTTTTTGATAACTTTAGGGGGAGACGGAACAGTGCTTTTAGTTGTTAATTTGCTTCTTGAAAATAAAAATATTGATATTCCAATTATTTCAATTAATATGGGAAAGGTAGGATTTTTAGCAGATATTAAGATTGAAGATTTTAAAAAAGTAATAGATAGATTTTTTAAAAATTCTTTAGTTATTAATAAAAGATTTTTACTCCATGTAACAATTTATCAGCAAGGTAAAGATTTGATTTCTAAATATGCTTTAAACGATATTATTATTCGCTCAAGCGTTCTTAATAAAATGATTTATGTAGATCTTAGGGTTAATTCTGAAAGTTTTTTATCATATAAAAGTGATGGGATAATTGTGTCTACTCCAACAGGTTCAACCGGATATTCTTTTTCAGCAGGGGGTCCTATTCTAGAAGCGGATCTTGAGGGTTTTGTACTCACACCTATTTCTCCCCATTCCCTTTATAATCGTTCTTTTGTGTTTTCTAAATTAAGTAAACTTTCTCTTTCTTTTTCGAAAGAATATTTTATATCATCAGCATCAATTTTTTTAGATGGAATTAATTTTGGTTCTTTTGGAATTGATGCTCTTTTTGAATTTGAAATTTCTTCTCAAAGCTTGAATTTTGTTTCATTTTGTACGGACACTTTTGTTAAAAGATTGAAAAATAAGTTATTGCAAGGTTAATGTTTTTAAAAGTATTTTTTAATAAATAGTGATTATTTGAATGTTGGATTGAATCTAATCTTTTAATTAAACTGTAGGATTTTATATTTTTTAAGACCCGATACTTTTAAAAAGTAGCTAAAATTTTACATAATTTATTATAAGTATGTTAATGTTTTTTATTTACGTAGTTAATTTTCTAAGGGTGTTTTTTATAAATTTATAACTTGTTAAAATATTTAATGTGTTTGTTGCTAAAAATAGTATATTGAATAGCTGATAGATCACCTTTGTATGAGTTTAGGCAGGTGTTTATGGATTTAATTGATAATGAAAATTATAAAAAAATAGTTTACATTAATAATCTTGTTTTAAGGACTTTGAATGATATAGCAGCTATAAAAGAGACTGAGGAATTTTCATCAAATGCCAAGCTTTCATTTGATCTTATTGATTTCAATTTAAATGTTTTAAGCTATATTTCTTCTTTAAATTATTTTTATACTAGGCCGAGATTGAAAGTAAATTATTCTATAAAAAAGATTTTATCTGGATTGATTTCTGATTTTAGCTTGGTTATTAGCCCTGTTCTTAGCATTACCCCAAGAGAGTTAATTGAAATGCCTCAGGCTCTTGATTTAAACCCCGAAGAGAGGTTTTTAATTGTTAAAAAATTGGGTTATTTAATTGATTTGGCTAAAAGTTTTAGCAAAAAAGATTCTAAAACGCTTGTTTTTCTTGATGATATGTATCTTAAGTTTATTGTTTTTTCTAAAAATATTATTGATTTTAGAGATTTTTCTAAAAATCTAAAACTTGAGAGTCCTTATTATAAATTTCAATTTGAACACCTTATCAAAGTATTGGAGCTTTTAGAAGAAGGAGCGTTTATTCTAAGAAGCAAATATGAGCTTAGTGGATCTCATGAGTTTGGATTGCATTCTCTTGGTTACTTGGAGGCTGGGCGAGTTTTGGCTACTATAGCTTCTCAAAAAGAAGCTGCTGAAAAATTTTCAAGGTTTCATGGAGTTTGGTCTTCAAAGTTTAGTTCAGATTTAATTAAGGCAAAATAAATAAATTAAAATGAGGGGAGCAATTCAATTGAGTTTTAATGTAGAAGAAGGTGCGATTAAATTTAAAAAAATAAAAATTTTTTTGATCTTGGTTTTGTTTTTATTATTTATAATTTTGATAGATTTTTTTGTAAGATCTACTATGAATGTATCTAATTTTTATGATTTTAAGAATTTTGAAAATAAGTCTGATTATAAAAATATAAATTTAAGCAAGAATGTTTTTATATCAAATAAGGTTTTAAATCTTAATTTTGAAGAATCTTTTTATTCACTTTTAAATGATAACTTAATAAGTTATTCAGGCTATTATTATGTTCTTTTTAATTCTAGCGAGGATTATTCTGTTTTTTCTGCTAAAAACAATAAGTTTTTATTTACGCTCAAGTTCAAGGATTTTGTTTTTGTAATAAAAAATGTAATTTTTACTTTAAATAACTTGTATAAAACTTTGGAGATTTATGACTCTAGTGGAAATAATACACTTGTGCTCAATTTTTTGTCCTCAATTTTAAGTGTGGACTATAATAATGATTTTTTGGTCTTGGGTCTTTCTAATGGTGAGATTTATATATATAAACAAGGCAAGATGATTTACATGGAGGATTCTTTAGAGAGAAGATTTCCAACATGTTTTGTTAAATTAAATTCTAATAATAAATATTTGATTTCACTAAAAGGTAATTCTGAATACGTTTTAGAAGTAATTGATTTAGAAAATAATTATAAAAAAATTTTAGAATTAACTAATTTAACTATTAGTAGTTTGGAAAGTTTTGAGACTTTTCTAAAAATAGATGATTATCACAATTTGTTTATTGAAGGTAGAAGTTCACTTGTGGTGATAAATATTAAAAGTGGTAGAATATTTAAAGTTGAAAATAAAAATTCTATTTTAAGAGCATCATATGATTATTTTCAAAATATTTATAGAGTGTATTTTTATTCTGAGGATGACAAAATTATTAATATAAAAACTTATTCTGCAAATTCTTTTAGATTGTTTGATAATGTTTTTATTAAAGATGAAATAAGCTCTTTTGTTGAATTTGGAAAAGGACTTTTATATTTTAATAGTAATAATGATTTAAAATATTTAGGATTAGGGCAGTGATTTTAATTGTTTTTATATTTTTCTTTAATGTTTTAGATTTATATCCATTTTTGGAATTTAGAAATGATGAAAAGTTTGCTTTGGTTAAAGATTTTGGTGTATTGGATAATAATAAATTGAATATTGGAGTAAGGTTAAGGCCTTTAGAAAAGATCGTATCTATTTTTTCAAATAATTATAAAGTATTATATTCAAAAAATCGATTAGATAGGGATAGTGTTTTAATCATTTTTGACAATGATTTAGATTTAAATTTAGAGGTTTTAGGGGGGTTTTTTTATAAGCTTGGAAAGATTGTTTTAAGGGATGAAAAGAGCGTTATTGATTTAGTAGTTAATGATCCTATTGCTAAAAAGATTGTCAATCCTTTATTTGTTATTAAAAATAGGAACAATGTGGTTCCCGAAACAGTCTATACTTTAGGCAAAGTTTTTTTAAAAGGAAGGGGCGATGATGAAAAATTGGAATTATCAAAAAATATAAATTTAAATGTTGACTCTGGTCAATACAGCCTTTTGTTATATTTTCATACTCAAAAAGTAGAATCTTTTAAAAATTCTCTTAAAGGGGTTTATTATTTTGAGGCTATTTTGAATAATAAAAGTATTCTTCGTTCAGATTTTCAAAATATTTTTTTTATTAATAATACATATGTTCTAGCTCAAGAAAAAAATTATGGATTGGATATTTTGAATATTAAAAAAGATGACGGATGCCTTAAAATAAATGATCTTAATTTTATTAAGGGCAAGAATGAACTTAAAATAAAATATGGCGATGTTTATGGAAATGAAAAAAAAATAATTTATAGGTTTAAATTAAATGAATAATAATGTTTTTCATTTTCCAGTACTTCTTGATGAAATTTGCAAGCTTATAGAAGGGCTACCTGTAAAAAGCGATTTAATATACATTGATTCTACTCTTGGAGAAGGAATTCATGCAAAAGAGATTCTTAAAAAATATGATTTTTTAAGTTTGGTTGGAATTGAAAGAGATTCTCAAATTTTAGAAAGAGCAAAGCAGTTTCTTATTGCCTTTGAAGAGAGAATTACATATGTTAATGATTGGTTTGACAATTTCTTTCTCAATTACCCTTTAAATGTAAAAGCCGATTTTATTTTAGTTGATCTTGGTATTTCTATGTTTCATTACAAGGGTAGTAAAAGGGGGTTTACTTTTCTTGAAGATGAGCCTTTGGATATGAGACTTTGTTCTTCTTCTTGCAGAATTAGTGCAGCTGAGGTTGTAAACACTTTTAGTAAATATGACCTTGAAGCTTTAATTTATGATTTAAGTAATGAATATTATTCTAGAAGAATCTCTAAAGCTATTGTAGAATATCGAAAGATTAAAAAAATACAAACTACAAAAGAGTTACAATCTATAATAAATAAAGTTTATCCTGTTTCAAAATTTAAAATAAATCCAGCTACAAAAACTTTTCAAGCGTTAAGAATTTATGTGAACGATGAGCTTGCAAGGCTTAAAAAAAGTTTACCTTTGTGGGTAGAAAATTTAGCCAAAGATGGGATTTTAGCTATTATTACGTTTCATTCAATAGAAGATCGCATTGTAAAAGATTTTTTTAAAAGTTTAAACTGTGATTTGTATGCTAAGGTTTCAAAAAAGCCCATTATTCCAAGTTTTTATGAGATTAAAAAAAATAAACCTTCAAGGAGTGCAAAGCTTAGGGCTGTAAAAAAAAATGAGTAGTATAAGTAAGATTGAATTTGAAGTTTATTGTATTTTAATTTTGATATTAACAGTTATATTATGTTTTAATATTTACTTAAATTTCAGATATGTTGTAAAACTTAGAGAATTTAATCACTTAAACAATGAACAAGAAGATATTATTGATGATAATTTAAGATTGCTAACAGTAATATATGAACTTGAAGATATTAATAGGATAGAGAATTTTTGTCTTGGAGAATTAAATTTGGAAAAGAAAGCTAATGAAGATATAAATATTTTTATCGAGTAGAATATTTTAGAATGAGGTTTGAGTGCGTATAAAGATTAAGGATATTTTAATCTCTTCTAAAGATGTGAAGTTTGTGGGAAATATAAAAAATATTGAAAAAGTAGTATCGTTTTACTCCTTAGACAGTCGAGAAATAAAGAATAATAATATTGATGTCGCTCTTTATTTTGCATATAAGGGAAATAAAGTAGATGGATTTTCTTTTGTTAAATATTTAATTGATTTGGGTGTGAAATGTTTTGTATGTTCAAGAGATCATGAATCTGAGTGTATTGAATATTTAAATGATAATGAAGAGCTAGTTTTTTTACTTACAAACAATGTAATAAGGCTTCTTCAAACTTTAGCAGCGTGTTTAATTGAAAAAACAAGTTTTAAAAGAATTGCTATTACAGGTAGCAATGGTAAAACCACAACCAAAGAGATGCTTTATAGTATTCTTTCAAAGAAGTATAAAACTTACAAAACTTGGGGTAATTTAAATTCTGACATTGGGCTTCCCCTTAGCATTTTAAGGGTAGAGGGCAATGAAGAGTATGCTGTTTTTGAGGTTGGAGTTAGTTATGTTGGGGAAATGGATCTTTTGTCCCAAATTTTAAAACCAGAAATTGTTATTATTACAAATATAAGCTATGCACATATGCAATCGTTTAAAGAATTACAAGCTATTGCTTTTGAAAAGAGCAAAATAATTGGGAAAAACATTGAAATCTTTGTTGTAAATGAAATGAATGATTATTATGGTTATCTTGAAAAAAGAGCAAAAATAGCAAATCCAAATGTTAAAATTGTTTATTTTGATTTTGAAAATCTTAATATTAAATCATTTTCTTTTGTGGAAGGAAAATTTTCTTATGACTTTGTTTACAAAGGGTTTGAGTACTCTATTTTATTGCTAGGCCGGCATAATATTTTTAATGCAATAGGATGTATTAATTTAGCTTTATTTTTGGGAATAAGAGAAAAAGAAATTAGAGAAGGCCTTATTGAAACTGCTTTTCAAAAGGGCAGGGCAGAAATTTTGACAAAAAATGGATATTTAATTTTAAATGATTCTTATAATGGCAATATGGGTTCTTTTATGGCCTTGAAAAATATGATTTTGGACCTTAATATCCAAAACAAAAAATTTATAGTTCTTGGATCTTTTAAAGAGCTTGGAGAATTTGCATATAAAACTCATAAAGATTTAATTCAAGAGGCTGTTTTAATGAATTTTGATAAAATTTTTCTAATTGGTGAAGAATTTTTAGATGTTAGAGATTCTGAGAATTTAGTTGAAAGATGTTTATATTACTTTAGTGAGTTTGATAAATTTATTGATTTTTTTTTAAAAAGCTTGGAACCTTCAGTTTTTATTGTTATTAAGGGTTCAAGGTTAAACAGGTTGGAGAGAATTTTAAATTATATTTAGATAATAATGAGGTTCTTATGTTTTACCTTTTAGGTTTACGTTTACTTAAATACATTACCTTTAGAATGGCGTATGCTACAATTTTTGCATTTTTGCTTTCTTTGATTGTAGGCCCGCATATTATTTTAAGGCTAAAAAAATTAAGAGCCGATCAGATTTTAAGAGAAGATGGTCCTAAAAGACATTTAAATGAAAAAACAGGAATTCCTACCATGGGAGGCATTCTTATTTTTTTTTGTGTTTTTATCTCTTTAGTATTTTGGAGTAATGTTTTAAATGTTTATTTTTTGATTATGTTTTTTGTTATGCTTGGATTTGCTTTTTTGGGATTTATAGATGATTTTTTGAAAATAAAAAAGAAAACTTCAGATGGACTTAAAGCTCGATTTAAGATTTATGGACAAATAATATTTTCTTTTATTTCTGTTGGCATTCTATATTATTTTGGGGGTGAGCATGTTAGTATAATCTATTTTCCTTTTATTAAGTCTTTTCAAGTAGATTTGGGTATATTTTACATTCCTTTTGGCATCTTTATTTTAATCTCTTCTTCTAATGCTTTTAATTTAACGGATGGACTTGATGGGCTCGCGATTGGATTAAGTATAGTTATAACAGGAGCTTTAATAATAATAGCTTACCTTACAAGCAGGGCTGATTTTGCAGCTTATTTGCATATTCCAAATGTTAAAGGCTCTGAAGAGCTTGTAATATTTCTTGGGGCTTTACTTGGAGGTAGTTTTGGATTTTTATGGTTTAATGCCTATCCTGCTAAAATTATGATGGGAGATACAGGTAGTTTGGCTCTGGGAGCCATTCTTGGAATGGCAGCGTTGATTTTAAAAAGTGAAATACTTTTTTCAATTCTTGCAGGTGTTTTTATTATTGAAACTATGTCTGTGATTATTCAAGTAGTGGTTTATAAAAAGACTAAAAAAAGAGTATTTAAAATGGCTCCACTTCATCATCATTTTGAAGAACTTGGGTGGTCTGAGATGCAAGTTGTTATTAGATTTTGGATAATAGGACTAATATTTGCTATAATTGCTTTAAGTACTATAAAAATCAGATAATTTATTATGTTTGTAGATATTAATTCCCTTAGGATGTGTTATTTGCTTGTTTTACTGCTATTAGTAGCTTATGGTCTTGTGGTTTTTTACACTTCTTCCTTTTTCTTAAGCTTAGAGCTAACAGGTAATCCAAATTTTTTATTTTTTACAAGGCTTAATTACCTTTTTTTAAGCTTTATAGCTTTTCTTGTTTTTGAGAGAATCTCTTTAGACTTTTTAAAAAGATCAATATTCCCTGTGTTAGTTATAACTCTTTTTTTAATTATGGCAACCTTTTTATCTCCAAGTATTTCTGGAGCAAAGAGATGGATATTCTTTCAAGGCATTAGTATTCAACCTTCTGAGATTTTTAAAATATCTTTTACTATTTATCTTTCAGCTTATTTGAGTAAGTTTGATCCAAGAAAAAACAACGGTATTTCATACTGGTTAAAGCCAATGTTGATTTTTGCAATTTTTTGGGTGTTAATAATTTTGCAAAACGATTATTCAACAGCTATTTATTTTGCTATTCTTTTTTTTATTGTTTTGTTTGTTTCTAACATGGCATTTAGCTATGTTTTTGCTATTGTGATTGCTTTTTTGCCAGTTTCCGCTATATTTTTAATGCTTGAACCTTACAGGGTTTCTAGAATTTTTGCCTTTCTTAATCCTTACGAGGATCCTTCTGGGAAAGGTTACCAAATAATTGCATCTCTTAATGCTTTAAAAAGTGGAGGAATTTGGGGCAAAGGTTTGGGAATGGGGGAGATAAAACTTGGAAAACTTCCAGAGGCTAATTCCGATTTTATTTTTTCAGTTCTTGGAGAAGAATTGGGGTTTTTAGGTGTTTTGTTTGCTATAAGTTTATTTTTCTTGTTTTTTTATTTTGGCTATTTTATAGCTATTCATGCTAATAGCAGGTTTAAATTTTTTATTGCATTTATTTCAAGTCTTGCAATTTTTCTTCAAGGTATAATGAATATTTTAATTGCAATAGGTCTTTTGCCTCCCACTGGGATAAATTTGCCGTTTTTTTCATCTGGAGGATCTTCTATTATTGTTACTATGGTACTTTCTGGTCTTATTTCAAATGTTTCAAAAAACTTAAGTGATAATTGATTAAATTTTTCTAATAGTGTAGATTAGGTTGTTTTATGATTTTTGAGAGAAAATTTTTAGTTAAGTATATATATTTTTCAATCTCTTTAATTTTTTTTGAGATAATAATTATTATTTTTGTGTCTCCTTATTTTTTAATTAGGTATATTAGTATTAATAATGATATTTCTCTTTCTAAAGAAGATATAATCAAGATTTCAGGAATCAAGCCTAATACATATTATCATAATACTAATGTTAAAATGTATGAGGAGAATCTTAGAAGAGATTTAAGGATAAAAAATGCTAAAGTTGATCTTAAGTTTCCAAATAAGATCAATATTAAAGTAGAAAAAAGAATACCGGTTGCTGTTGCTTTAGAAAACGCAAATGGTAATATTACTTATTATTACATCGCATCAGATGGTGTAATTTTAGAAAAAAGTAAATATTTAATTTATGATTTACCTATAATTAGCGGATTAGTTTTAAACTATAACAATGTTGGAGATTTTTTAGAAGATAGAATGCTTAATATTGTAAGAGGCCTTGATTATCTTAAAATAAATCAAAAATATTTGTATAATTTAGTATCAGAGGTGAATTTTTTAAAATTGAATTTCTACGATTATAATGTAATTTTGTATATTAAAAGTATATATAATAAAATATTGGTAACAGTTGATATGGATTTAATAGATGCAATGCATAAAGCGTTTCTTGCAGTTGATCTGCTTAAAGGAAAGCCCGGTATTATAGATTTAAGAAGTGGTGATATCATTTTGTTAGGAGAAGGCTAGTGTCTAGAAATTTGATAGTAGGTTTGGATGTTGGAACTTCAAAAATTTGTACTGTTGTTGCTGAGGTAAATTTAAATGATCAATTAGAAATAGTTGGAATAGGCACTAGTATATCAAGAGGTGTTAGGAAGGGAGTTTTAATAAATATTGAAGCCGCTCTTGATTCAATATCTAATTCTATTGAGGCTGCAGAGCTTATCTCAGGATGTGACATTACATCACTTTCAGTTTCTATGTCTGGCAGCAGTGTTGAGGGAACTAATTCACGAGGCGTTGTTGCAATAAATTCAAGAACAAGAGAGATTAACGAAGAAGATGTTGACAGAGTAATCGAAGCAGCAAAGGCAATTGTTATTCCAATGGATAGAGAAATTCTTCATGTTATTCCTCAAGAATTTATTGTAGATGGAATACCCCATATAAAAAACCCAATAGACATGATGGGTATTCGTCTTGAAGGAGAGGTGCACATTATTACAGGCTCTAGTTCTTCTAGCCAGAATTTAGTCAGATGTGTAAATCGAGCTGGTTTTGCAGTTGACGAGGTTGTTCTTGGAAGCTTGGCTTCATCTTATGCAACTCTTTCTAAAGAAGAGCGGGAGATGGGTGTTTTGTTTATTGATATGGGAAAAGGTACAACAGATATTATTCTTTATATTGACGGCGCTCCTTATTATACAGGTGTGATTCCTATTGGTGTTAATAGAGTGACTCTTGATATTGCGCAAGTTTGGAAAGTTCCTGAAGATGTTGCTGAAAACATTAAAATAACAGCCGGTATTGCTCATCCTTCTATTCTTGAGAGTCAAATGGAAACTGTAATTATTCCAAATCTTGGAACTCGGCCTCCTCAAGAAAAAAGTAGAAAAGAATTATCTGTAATAATTAATTCAAGACTTAGAGAAATTTTTGAGATGATGAGAGCAGAAATACTTAAGCGGGGACTTTATAATAAAATTAATGGTGGTATAGTTTTAACAGGTGGAGGAGCTTTATTCCCCGGTATTTCTAATTTAATAGAAGAAGTATTTAATTATCCTGCAAGAATAGGTTTGCCAATGAGTATTAATGGTGTTGGAGAAGAGCATATAGATCCCAAGTTTTCTTCAGCTCTTGGTCTTGTTCTTTATAAGCATGAGCAACAAAAATTCAATAAATTAAAGAAGGTAAGTAGCAAAGTTAAAAGAAAAAATAAAATATCTTCAAAGTTGAAAGGTTGGTTTTTGAAAGAATGGTTTTGACCAATCGTGGAGGAAGCGTTAATGAAAGATTATAATATGATTGATAGCCAAACAAGAAGATTCGATTCTACCACAAATCCTACAATTCTCAAGGTGATTGGTGCGGGGGGGGGAGGTAGTAATGCTGTTAATCGTATGATTGAATACGGAGTAAGAGATGTTGAATTTATTGTAGCTAATACTGATCTTCAGGCTCTTCAAACCTCTATTGCTCCCATAAAAATTGCCCTTGGAGCAAAAGTTACAGCAGGCCTTGGTGCTGGAGGAAAACCTGAGATTGGGCAAGCTGCAGCAGAAGAAGATATAGATGTTATACGTAACCATCTTTCTGGTGCTGATATGGTGTTTATTACTGCTGGTATGGGAGGTGGTACAGGAACTGGAGCAGCTCCAGTTATTGCGCAAGTAGCAAAAGAGCTTGGGATTTTAACAGTTGGAGTTGTAACGAAGCCTTTTAAGTTTGAAGGTCCTAAGAAGCTAAGACTTGCTGAGCAGGGAATAAATAATTTAAGAAAATCTGTAGATACGCTGATTATTATTCCGAACCAAAAACTCTTAACTGTTGTTGACAAAAGAACTACCATTAAAGATGCTTTCAAGCGTGCAGATGATGTTCTGAGAATGGGTGTTCAAGGCATTGCAGGGCTCATTATTGAGCATGGGGAGGTTAATATTGATTTTGCTGATGTTAAAAGCATTATGCAAGGGCAAGGCGATGCTTTAATGGGAATTGGATATGGCAAGGGTGAAAATAGAGCTGTTGATGCTGCAACTTCTGCTATTAGCAATCCACTGCTTGAAGAAGTTCGTATTGAAGGTTCTAAGGGTCTTCTCGTTAATGTTACTGGTGGAGATGATTTCTCATTGCTTGAGCTTGAAGAGATTATGGGAATAATTACTGTTAGTGTTGACGATGAGGCTACTGTAATATATGGTCATGCGATTAATTCAAATCTTGAAGATGAGATTTACGTTACAGTTGTTGCTACAGGTTTTGCATCTAAAAGGCATAAAGAAATATCAAATACACCAGAGAATAATACTTTAAGTTCTAAAGAGTTTGATACTTTAATGTCAGGCAATCAAAATATTCCGTCTGGATCTTATGAAAATCAAGATTCTTCTTTTGCGACAAAGTCCAAAAATGTTAATTATTTTGATGATGACATTGATGTTCCAACATTTCTTAGAAATTTAAATAAAAAAAGTAGCGATGATTAGATGAAAATTTTGTGGTTAATATTACTTATTGCATTTTTATCTTGTGGGAGTGAATCTAAAGAAAAATTGAATCTTGGGCTTAGATTAAGAGAATTGGAAATTTCTAGTGGTGGATCTGAATCTAAGATTGAAGTTTATAAGGAATTTATTGAAAGAGAAGATAAAAATATTTTAAAGATAGTTAATTCTATTGACAAGAAAGCCAGATTTTTTAATTTAATTGGTCTTGAATTTTTTAAGCTTGGACAATATGGACCTGCTATTGAATATTTTGTTAAGAATTT
Source organism: Borrelia maritima (assembly GCF_008931845.1). Lineage (NCBI taxonomy): Bacteria > Pseudomonadati > Spirochaetota > Spirochaetia > Spirochaetales > Borreliaceae > Borreliella > [Borrelia] maritima. The sequence continues at coordinate 305,652 of NZ_CP044535.1, read as the reverse complement.
AGAAATTAATCCCAATAATTATTTATCTCATTTTTACATAGGTGTTTCTTCTTATAATTTAGCTAAAAATTTAAGAACAAAAGATGAAGTTGAAAAATATATAATTCTTGCTGAAAATTCTTTTTTAAAATCACTTTCAATTAGAGATGATTTTAAAGAATCTCTTTTTGCTATTTCTAATATGTATGTATATGATCTTGATAAACAACTTGAAGCTAAAAATTATTTAAATAAACTTGATGATATGGGTGAGGACTATTTTGAGTTTTTTATGTTAAGAGGTGCAAATTATTATTCATTAGGCGATCTTGGTAATGCTATATTGTTTTATGACAAAGCTAGTAAAAAGGCTTCAACTGAAGAGCAAAAAGAAAGTGTTTCTAGGATCATGAGTAATTTGAAGTAATTATTTATGATGAAATTGCTTTATATTGATAATTTGAAATTTTTAAAAGGCAAAGAAAAATTAAAACTTTTTAATAATTTTGATTTAAATGATATTATTAAATTAACTCAAAAAGAGATTGAGTCTTATCTTTCAAAGTCATTTAGAAAATCATTTAAATTACTCGATTTAAAATTAATAGAATTACAAGAAAAAGTTATTAGAAAAACAAGGGCCAAAATTGCTATTTTGAGGTCTAAATTTTATCCCAATAAGCTTAAAAGGATTTATGATCCTCCTTTTGCCATTTATTATAAAGGCAATTTACCAAATTTTTCTTCATTATCTTGGGTTGTTGTTGGTTCTAGAAGAATTAGCAAAACTATTGCTGAGAGGACAAGGGAATTTTCTTCACATCTTGCAAAAAATGGTATAGAGATCGTTTCTGGATTTGCAATTGGAGCCGATATTGAATCTCATATAGCGGCAATAAATGAGAATAGTAGGACATTTGCCGTTATTCCAACAGATATTGACAATATTTATCCTAAGCAAAATCTAAAATATGTTTTTAAGCTTTTAGAGCAAGGTGGTGGAATAATTACTGAGACTTTGCCATTTGATAAAATTCAAAATTATTTTTTTGCTAAAAGAAATAGATTGATTTCGGGTTTGTCGGATGCCATTTTTATAACTTATGCGTCCTTAAAGTCGGGGGCTTTGATTATAGCTGAACTTGGTCTTGACTTAGGGCTTGACGTTTATGTTTATAATTTAGATTTTTGTGGCGATGGGGCTGTAAAATTGCATGATTTTGGCGTGCAAGAGATAAAAACTATTAAGGATCTTTATGATTTATTGAATATTAAATATATAGATTCCAATAATATTGAAGATAATCCTGAAGAGTATTGTGATTATAAGAATGTATCTGATGTTCTTATTGGTGAACTTTTAAAAGAGCTATATAAATAGGGGGTAATATGAGCTTTAAAGGAACCACTGTTATTGCAATAAAAAAAAATGGCAAGACGGTGGTGGCAGCAGATGGACAAGTGACTTTTGGACATACTGTTTTAAAGAGTAATGCTGTTAAAATACGAAAATTGCTTAATGGGAAAATTTTGGCAGGATTTGCAGGTTCAACTTCGGATGCAATTACTCTTTTTGAAAAATTTGAAGAAAAAATCAAGGCAAAAGGTGATGGGTTGATTGATATTAAAAGAGCGGCTGTTGAACTTGCAAAAGATTGGCGTTCTGACAAAATACTTCATAAGCTTGAGGCCATGATGCTTGTTGCTGATTCTAATAATATTCTTCTAATTTCTGGTACTGGTGATGTTGTTGAGCCTGAAGAGGATGTTATTTCAATTGGTAGTGGTGGCAATTATGCATATTCAGCGGCTCTTGCTTACATGGAAAACAAAAAATTAAGCGCTCTTGAGGTTGCGCTTAGGTCTTTAAAAATAGCAGCAAGAGTGTGTATATATACTAATTCTAACATTGTGCTTGAGGAGATTGAAAATGAATAAATTAGAAGAGCATTATATAGTTCCCAAAGATGTAGTTGCAGAACTTGATAAGTACATCATAGGTCAAGATGAAGCTAAAAAATTAGTATCGATTGCTCTTGTTAATAGATATATAAGGTCTAGGCTGCCAAAAGAAATAAAAGATGAGGTGATGCCTAAAAACATTATTATGATTGGATCAACTGGTATTGGAAAGACTGAAATTGCAAGAAGACTTTCCAAGTTAATTAAAGCCCCTTTTATTAAAGTTGAAGCTACAAAATATACTGAGGTTGGTTATGTTGGTCGTGATGTTGAATCTATGGTTAGAGATTTAATGGGCATTGCAGTTAATATGGTAAAAGAAGAGATGTATAGCACTGTAAGAGAAGATGCTTTAGTCAAGACAGAAGAGAGAATAGTTGAGAGTTTGTTTAAAGGGTCTGGCAATTTTGAGAATGTAGATCCGAATGAGATAAAGGCTGAAGAAAAGGTAAAAGAGAAGCTTAGAAAAAAGCTTAGAGCAGGTGAGCTTGACAATACTATTATTGAAATACAAATTTCTAGTAAAATGCCATTTTCCACAATAGAAATATTTACGGGTGGTAATTTTGAAGAAATTGATATGGGAATTGGTGGCTTGTTGGGCAATATATTTGATAGAAAAAAGAAAAGAGAATTAAAGATTAAAAAGGCAAAGGAAATAATTTTAGCAGAAGAGCTTGAGAAATTGGTCGATCACGAAAACATTTCAGATATTGCAAAATCTAAAGTTGAAAATATGGGAATTATTTTTATTGACGAGATCGATAAAATAGCTGCTAAGAATAGGAGTGGTAATGACGTATCTAGAGAGGGTGTTCAAAGAGACATTTTACCAATTATTGAAGGTTCTAAAGTTAATACAAAATATGGAATAGTTGACACTTCTCATATATTATTTATTGCAGCAGGAGCATTTAATTTGGCCAAACCTTCTGATTTAATACCCGAACTTCAAGGTAGATTTCCGATTAAGGTTGAACTTAAGAGCTTAAGTATAGATGATTTAAAAAAAATTTTAAAACAAACAAAAAATTCTTTAATAAAGCAATATGTTGCGATGTTCAAGGTTTATAATTTAGATTTAAAGTTTAGCGAAGAGGCTATAGACAGAATTGCAGAGCTTACTTTTAATATGAATCTTGAGAATGAAAATCTTGGTGCCAGAAGACTTCACGGTGTTATGGAAAGAGTGCTTGCAGATCTTTTTTTTGAGGTGCCCGGTAGTAAGTTGAAAAAATTTGAAATAAACTTGGACTATGTTAATAAAAAAATACAAATTAACGAACAAAAAGATTTAAATTATTATATAATTTAGTTAAAAGTAATTTTAAACAGAGGGGGTTTTAATTTGAATGATTTTGAAAGATCTGTAGATTTTTCACATAGGTATTTAGATGTTCTGAGTTTAAGACAAAGCGTTATTTCTGACAATATAGCAAATGTAGATACTCCAAATTTTAAAAGAAGTAAAATTACTTTTGAGTCAGAGCTTGAAAGGGTTTTTTTAAATAAAGATAAAAATAATCTAAGCTTAATCAAGTCTAGTGATAAGCATTTGTCTGGGTTTAAAAATCTAAAGTATTCAGATGTCAAGCCTCATAGAGTTCTTGACCATTTTTCAACTATGAATAATAATGGCAATAATGTTGATATTGATTCTGAGATTAAGTCACTTGTGCAAAACCAAATGATGTATCATCTCATGACTAATGTTCAGACGCATTATTTTAAAAGTATAAATATTGTATTAAAATAAATTAATATCTTAAGGAATGTAACATGGGATTGTTTTCAAGCATTAATGTAGCTTCAACAGGATTAACAGCACAAAGGTTAAGAATTGATGTTATTTCTAATAACATTGCAAATGTTTCTACTTCTAGAACCCCTGACGGTGGGCCTTACAGAAGGCAAAGAATTGTTTTTGCTCCAAGGGTTAATAATCCTTATTGGAAAGGGCCTTTTATTCCAGATTATCTTGACAATGGCATTGGGCAAGGAGTTAGGGTTGCTAGTATTGAAAAAGATAAATCTCCATTAAAGTTAAAATATGATCCAACTCATCCTGATTCAATAAGTTCTGGAGATAAAAAAGGTTATGTTGAGCTTCCTAATGTCAATTTAGTTGAAGAGATGGTAGACATGATTTCAGCTTCTCGTGCTTATGAGGCAAATTCTACTGTTATTAATAGTAGTAAGTCTATGTTTAAAAGCGCATTAGCTATACTTCAAGGCTAAAGGAGTGATTTTTGGTGAGGATAGATGCTTTTTTAAAAGAGAATAATATTAATTTGGTTAAAAAAAATCCTTTGCATTTTGATGTAAATCTTTTTAGTTCTAAAAGCAGTACCAAAAACAATGATGTTGAAACATTTAAAGATGTTTTAATAAATACGATTACTGATGTCAACAATAGTCAATTAAATGTTTCTAGGGTTACAGAAAAGGCTATTTTCAAGCCTAGTAGTATTGATGTTCACGATCTTGCAATAGTAATGGCTAGGGCAAATATGAATTTAAGCATTTTAAAGGCTGTTGTTGAGAGAGGCGTGAAGGCTTATCAAGATATAATCAATGTTCGTTAAGGGAGCCATAAGACTTTGAGCAATTTTTTTACTAATTTTTTTGTTTCAGCAAAAGGAATCTTAAAAAAAGCTAGTACGGTTCAAAAAATAGCCTTAGGATTGATTATTTTTTGTGTGATTCTTGCGATTGTTTTTTTGATAGGGTTTTCTACTAAAAGTCAAAGCGTTGCTCTTTTTGGAGTTGAAATTAAAGATCAATATCTCTTAGATAGGATATCGCAAAGACTTGATAGGGAAAATGTTAAGTATTTTTTGAATTCTGACGGAAGAATTTATTTGGACGATGAAAAGTTTGCAAAAAAAATGAGAGCAATTCTTGTTAGAGAAGAGCTTGTGCCTGTTCACATGGATCCATGGGCTTTGTTTGATATTGATAGATGGACTATTACTGATTTTGAAAGAAGCATTAATCTTAGAAGGTCTATTACAAGGGCGGTTGAGCAGCATATTGTAGCTTTAGATGATGTTGATGCCGTTAGCGTGAATCTTGTTATGCCCGAAAAGGCTCTTTTTAAAGAGTCACAGGAACCTGTTAAGGCATCTGTTAGAATTACTCCAAGACCTGGTTCTGATATTATTACCAATAGAAAAAAAGTTGAAGGGCTTGTTAAGCTTATTCAGTATGCCATTGAAGGTCTTGAATCTGATAATATTGCTATTGTTGATAATAGTGGAACTATTTTAAATGATTTTTCTAATTTAGATGGAATAGATAGAATAGACTTAGCAGAAAAAGAACGTAAATTAAAGCTTAAGTATGAAGCCATGCTTAGGGGAGAAATTGACTCTGCATTAAGTAAAGTTTTGTCCGTTGATAGATTTATGATAGCAAGAGTAAATGTAAAGCTTGATACTTCAAAAGAAACTACAGAGTCCAAAGAGTATGCTCCTATTGAGCTTCAATCTCAAGATCCAAAAGCTTCTTATAACACTAGGAAAGTAAGCGATTCAACTATTATATCTTCTCAGACTCAAAAAAAAGAATATCAGGGACAAGGATATAGTCCATGGGGCCCTCCTGGGCAAGAAGGCAATACTCCTCCTGAATATCAGGATTTAAGCGATATTACTGGTAAATATAATGAATCTCAAGAGATCAAAAATGTTGCTTTAAATGAAAAAAAATCTACAAGTGAAAAGGAGCCTGCTAGGATTGTAGGTGTTTCTCTTGGTATTTTTGTGGATGGCATTTGGAATTTTGTTTATGATGAGAAGGGAAGTTTCGTAATAGAAAATGGAATGAGAAAAAGAGAATATAAGCCTATGGCATTAGAGGAAATAAAAAATATTGAAGATGTTTTGCAAAGTTCTTTTGAATATAAACCAGAAAGAGGTGATTCAATAACGGTTAGAAATATATCTTTTGATCGTATGAATGAATTTAGGAAAATAGATGAAAATTATTTTGCAAGTGAAAGGTTTAAATATTTTTTATTTATTGCAAGTATAATATTCTCATTATTAATTTTAGTATTTACAATATTTTTTGCTATTTCCAGAGAGCTTGAGAGACGAAGACGTCTTAGAGAAGAGGAATTGGCAAAACAAGCTCATTTAAGACGTCAACAAGCCTTAATGGATGGTGGTGACGATATTGGTGTTGATGATGTTGTTGGTGGGATTAGAGAAGGTGACGAGCTTCAAAACAATGCCGAGCTTTTAGCTAGAGAAAAACCAGAAGATGTTGCTAAGCTTATAAGAACATGGCTTTTGAAAAACGCGTAGAAGGTAATAATTGATATGGAAGAAAAAAAAGAAAAGGAGATTCTTGATGTTTCTGCTTTAACAGGAAAGCAAAAGGCTGCTATTTTACTTGTTTCAATAGGTTCTGAAATCTCTTCTAAAGTGTTTAAGTATCTTTCTCAAGAAGAGATAGAGTCTTTGACATTTGAGATAGCAAAACTTGAGACGATTACTTCTGAACTTAAAGATAATGTTCTTTTAGAGTTTAAAGAATTGATGATGGCTCAAGAATTTATTCAAAAGGGTGGAATTGATTATGCAAGAGAGCTTCTTGAAAAATCTCTTGGTACTCAAAAAGCAGTTGACATTATTAATAATTTGGGATCTGCTTTGCAATCTAGGCCTTTTGAATTTGTTAGAAGAGCAGATCCTGCAAATATTTTAAATTTTATTCAACAAGAACATCCTCAAACAATTGCTTTAATACTTTCATATCTTGATCCTCAAAAGGCTTCTTTTATTCTCTCTAGTTTGCCCACAGAAGTGCAAACCAATGTTGCAAGAAGAATTGCATTAATGGATAGAACTTCTCCTGAGGTCGTAAGAGAGGTTGAGAGAGTTCTTGAAAAAAAACTAGCTTCTCTTTCTTCAGAAGATTACACATCAGCGGGTGGAGTTGACAATGTTGTTGAGATAATCAATATGGCTGATAGAAAGACAGAGAAGTTTATTATTGAATCTCTTGAAGAAGAAGATCCAGAGCTTGCAGAAGAGATTAAGAAGAAAATGTTTGTATTTGAGGATATAGTTTTACTTGATGACAGATCTATACAAAGGGTTTTAAGAGAAATAGATGGTCAAGAGTTAGCAAAAGCTTTAAAATCTGTAGATATCCCTGTTCAAGAAAAAATTTTCAAAAACATGTCAAAAAGAGCAGCTTCAATGCTTAAGGAGGATATGGAGTTTTTGGGACCTACTAGGCGAAAAGACGTTGAAGAATCCCAGCAAAAAATTGTTTCTCTTATTAGAAAATTAGAAGAACAAGGAGAAATAGTTATTTCAAGAGGTGGCGAGGAAGATGTGCTTGTCTGATAAAGGAGTTTTGTTTGCCTAAGGTTTTATATAAATCATCAGAAGTTGATAATTCAGTAAAGTTTGAATTTGTTGAAATAGCAAAGCCCATTTTTGAATCTTTGGAAATTAAGCAGAAGGAAAACAAGGTTTACGACATAGACAGCCAAATTACTAATCTTAAAGAAGAGTTGCAGCTTTTAAGAGATGAAAAATTGCAACTTGAGGAAGAGCTTGCTAAAAGGCAAGAACTTGCCAAAGAAGAAGTCCAAATTGAATCTGAGAGACTTATTCAAGAGGCTAAGGTAAAAGCCAATGAAGTATTAGAGGCAGCCAAGCAAGAAGCAGATCTTTTGCAAAGAGAAGCTATTTATAAGAAGGAATCTATTGAGGCTGAGTCTAATACTGAGATTGAAAAATTAACAAGAGAGTATGAGGAAAAATTAAAAACAGATCTTGAGATGGCAACAGCTAAGGGTAGGGAAGAAGGATATAAAAAGGGTTATGAAAGTGGTTTTGAAGATTTTGACAAAACTATGAGAAAGCTTCACAGCATAATAGCATCTCTGATTGCGGAAAGGAAGGGGATTCTTGAATCTTCTAGTGGTCAGATAGTAAGTCTTGTTATGCAAATTGCAATTAAGGTTATTAAAAGAATTACGGATTCTCAAAAAGATATTGTTCTAGAAAATGTTAATGAAGTATTAAAAAGAGTAAAAGACAAAACACAAATTACAATTCGTGTGAATCTTGATGATTTAGATATTGTTAGACATAAAAAAAATGATTTTATTTCCAGATTTGATATTATAGAAAATTTAGAGATAATAGAAGATCCCAACATAGGCAAAGGTGGTTGTATAATTGAAACTAATTTTGGAGAGATTGATGCGCGTATTTCTTCTCAACTTGATAAAATAGAGGAAAAGTTTAAAAATTTTTCTTTATTAAGCTAAGTGTCTAAAGGAATTTTAGTGAGTAATTTTTTTGAAAATTATTTAAGACAGATAGATGACATTGAAACTGTCTCTTTTGTTGGCAGAGTGCAAAAAATAAAAGGTTTTTTAGTTGAAAGTTTAGGACCTCAGTGTGCTGTTGGGGATTTGTGTTTAATTGATCAGAGAAATAATGAAAAGGTGTGTGCTGAGGTTTTAGGATTTAATGGTCCTTATGTTAGTCTTATGGCTTATGAAGGATTTAGTGGGATTGAAGTTGGAAATAAGGTCTATTCTTTAAATAAAGGGTTAGAAATAAATCTTAGTGATGAACTTTTAGGAAGAGTTATTGATTCTCTTGGTAGGCCCATTGATAACAAAGGTTCATTTTTAAACAATAGATATAAAGAGCTAATTTTTGAAAAAATTAATCCAATTAATAGAAGTATTTTTGAAGAGCAAATATTGACAGGAGTTAAAGTTCTTGATGGATTTTTACCAGTTGCAAAAGGACAAAGAGTTGGCATTTTTTCTGGTGCTGGAGTTGGTAAATCTACTTTGCTTGGCATGATTGCAAAAAATTCAAATGCAGATGTAAACGTTATTGCTTTTATTGGAGAAAGGGGTCGAGAGCTTAATGAGTTTATTCAGCATGAACTGGGCGAAGAGCGTTTGAAAAAAAGTGTTTTAGTTGTTTCAACTTCTGATGAGTCCCCTATATCAAGGTATAAGGGAGCTTATGTTGCTACCATGATAGCGGAGTACTTTCGGGAGCAAGGTAAAGATGTAGTTTTGCTTTTTGATTCTATTACTAGGTTTGCAAATGCTAAAAGGGAGATGTCTCTTTCTTTGGGAGAGCCTCCGGTAGCTAAAGGTTATCCACCTTCTGTTTTTGTTGAAATTCCAATTTTACTTGAGAGATCAGGTTTTAATGGTAATGGGGGAAGTGTTACTGGGTTTTATACTGTTCTTGTTGAAGGAGATGATTTTACAGAGCCTGTAGCTGATAATATTAAGGCTGTTTTAGATGGTCACATTATTTTAGACAGAGATTTGTTTGATAGGGGAATTTATCCTTCAATAAATGTTTTAAGTTCAACTTCAAGATCTATTAATAGAATAATGAGTGTAGAAAAGCAAAAATTAATAACGAAAGCTAGAAATTTATTGTCTGTTTATAAAGATTATGAAGATCTTGTTAGAACAGGTATTTATATCAAAGGATCCAATAAGGATGTTGATTTTGCAATTTCTAAGTATCCTAAGATTATTGATTTTATTTCTCAAGGAATAAATGAAAAATTTGATTTTGAAAATTTAGAAGATGAAATAAGGGAAATATTGTCTTGAATGATTTAAACTTTAGAAAACAAAAACTTAAAAAAATATTGACCATTAGAGCTTACCATCGCAAGTTAAGTGAGAGAGACTTAATGAATGTAAATAAAAAAATTTCAGAAATAAATCAGTTTTCAGATGAAATTCCCGATCTTTTAAAAAGCCTGAGTGGTTTTGATGATCTTTCTGTAATAGGTTATATAGACTGTTTAAATTATAAGAAAAACCAAGATTTTACTATTCTTAAAGAACTTAGAAAGCACTATAATCAATGTTATGATGTTTATGTGGATAAATATAGAGAAGAAAAAAAGATTAAAATATTAATAAAGACTTTAAATAATTCTATAATTAAAAATAAAGAAAAGAAGGAAAGCTTAGTGCTAGATGAATATGTAAATTATAAAGTTTGTCAAAATCTAAGGATTGAAAGTGAATAATTTTTTATCGTTCTTTTTTAGAGCATTTTTTTTGTTATTTTTAATTTTTATTTTATTTTTCTTTGTATTATTTTTTATTGATTTTCTTGGATTATATAATACTAAGAGATATTTCCCTGAATTTGTAAGGACTAAGTTTTTAGGAGAAACTTCTTTGTCCTTTGATCATAATTCTAATATAATCCTTGATGAGGCTAGGCTTGTAAAGGAAAGAGAAGCGATTGATATTAAGAGTCAGCAGATTGAAAAGCTTAAAGAAGATTTAAAGTTAAAAGAAGACAGTTTAAATAAGCTTGAATTTGAACTTAATCAAAAGCAGAAAGATTTAGATTTAAAACAAAAGGTAATAGATGATATTATAAATAAATATAATGACGAGGAAGCAAATATTTTACAAACAGCTGTATATTTAATGAATATGCCACCAGAAGATGCTGTTAAGCGGCTTGAGGATTTAAATCCTGAGCTTGCAATATCTTATATGCGAAAAATTGAAGAGCTTTCTAAAAAAGAAGGCCGATTATCAATTGTTCCCTATTGGCTTTCTATTATGGATTCGAAAAAAGCTGCTGTATTGATTAGGAAAATGTCTGTTAGTTCATTGGAGTAGTGTTTGTATGAATAATTTATTAAAATTAAATAAAGATGATGGCAATAAATTTAATCTTTTAAATACGGTTAAAGGATTAAATTTAAATGTTTCTAAAATGGAATCTAGAGAGAATAATAAGGATTCTTTTTTAAACATTATGTCTTCTGAGTTTAAAAAATTAGCTAAAGCAAAATTTATGATATTTGATTTTTTAAATTTTTTTAAAGATAATGGACTTATTGCTAAAAATTTAAAAAAATCGCTTTTAAATAAATCCCTTTTTTTAAAAAAACTTGAAAATGAGGCTTTTGTTTCTGACTTGAAGTTTTTGATTACTAGAATGAATAGTTTTTTAGATTCTGAAGCTTTAAATAACATTAAAGACAATTTATTATTTAATTTTGATTTTCTAAATAAAGAAAAACTTTTTGAAAAAATCGAAAAACTTTGTTTGACTGTTAATGATTTGAGTTCTTTTTTAGGTTTTGATTTTTCAACCACGATAATTGATGATTATTATAATCAGATAAGCTTGAATGATAAAAAGGAAGAAAAAAATATTATTAACATTGATGTGAAAAATTTTAAGAAGAATAATGGTGATCGCAATGATTTTATTTTTTCAAAGTTTAGCCCAAATGTAATTGATGGTCAAAATTTTGCTGGTAAATATAAAGTTAAAGAAATATCAAATGACTTTTCAAATGTCCTTGTTGAAGAATTTGCTCATTATAACATAAAAAACTCTAAAGGGGTTGATAGTTTTGATTTTGCAAGCAGCCTAAAGCCAGAGTGGAATCTTAAGATTAATAAAAATATTGTAGATAAAGCTAAAGTTGTGTTAAAATCGAATAATACGGGAGATATTAAGTTGGTTTTAAAGCCTAAGGAGCTTGGTAGTATACGAATTAATTTAAACCTTGATTCTAATAATAATTTATTGGGAAAGATTGTGGTGGACAATCAAAATGTTAAAATGCTTTTTGACCAAAATATGCATTCATTAAATAAAATGCTTGGTGAGAGTGGTTTTAATGCCAGCTTAGATCTTTTTCTTGCCGGTGAGAATTTAAATTCTTTTTCTAAAAATTTCAAAGATGACTCTAAGGATCAAAAATTTTATTTTGGTTATAATAAATTTTTTCAAATTGAAGAAGAAGTTGAATTTTCTTATGATGTAGATAAAAATGTTAATTTAATTGTTTAGAAGGTGGAGTTAAATGATTAAAATGAATGGTGTTGAAAATGTTTCTAATTTGAATATTAATAGTAGAGTTAAAAAAGAATCGAATTTTAAGGTTGATAATGTATCTAACAAGGTTAATCTTGGTAAAGATGATTTTTTAAAGTTGCTTATTACTCAACTTAAATATCAAGACCCTACAAATCCAATGAAGGATAAAGAATTTATTACTCAAATGGCGCAATTTTCAGCCCTTGAGCAAATGACCAATATGAGCAAGTCATTTGAAAAACTTTCGTCTTCTTTAGGAATAAGAAAAGATTTGGATTTACTAGGCAAAGTAATTAAATTTCAGCATGGTGACGGGGAGATTGTTGAAGGTCGTGTTACAAGCATTAAGACAGGTGCAATACCCCAAATTATGGTTAATGGTAATTATTATGTATATAAAAACATATTATCGGTAGGTTTGGAGGAGTAATTATATGATGAGGTCTTTATATTCTGGTGTTTCTGGACTTCAGAATCATCAAACAAGAATGGATGTTGTTGGTAACAATATTGCGAATGTGAATACAATTGGTTTTAAAAAGGGAAGAGTGAATTTTCAGGATATGATATCCCAATCTATTTCTGGAGCTTCTCGCCCTACTGATTCTCGTGGTGGGACTAATCCTAAGCAAGTTGGATTGGGTATGAATGTTGCTTCAATTGACACTATTCACACCCAAGGGGCTTTCCAAAGTACTCAAAAAGCATCTGATCTTGGAGTTAGTGGAAATGGATTTTTTATTTTAAAAGAAGGTAAAAATTTATTTTATACAAGAGCCGGTGCTTTTGATGTGGATTCTGATCGGCATCTTGTAAATCCTGCAAATGGAATGCGAATTCAAGGTTGGATGGCAAGAAATTTAGAAGGAGAAAGGGTTATCAATACAGCTTCTGATATTGAGGATCTGATTATTCCGATTGGAGATAAAGAAGGGGCAAGGTCTACTAAAAACGTTACTTTTGCTTGCAATCTTGATAAGAGATTGCCCTTAATTCAAGAAGGGGCAAGTCCTGCAGATATTGCACGTGGAACTTGGGTTGTCAATAAGTCATTATATGACAGTTTTGGAAATGTTAGTGTTCTTGAGCTTAGGGTTGTGAAAGATTTGAATACCCCTAACTTGTGGAATGTAACTGTGTTAATAAATGGAGAGCAAAATTCAAATTTTACTCTTAGTTTTGACAATGAAGGGGCATTGGCATCTTTAAATGGGCAACCAAGTCAAAAAGGGGATGTTCTCCAAATTCCTATAACATTTAATGTTTTGGGCGCAAATGTGGGTGAAGTTGGTGAGCAGCAAACTGTAAATTTGAAATTAGGAACAGTTGGAAGTTATACTGATTCAATCACTCAGTTTGCTGATTCTAGCAGCACAAAGGCCATTATTCAAGATGGATATGGTATGGGATATATGGAAAGTTATGAAATTGATCAAAATGGCGTCATAGTTGGAATTTACTCAAATGGCATAAGGCGAGATCTTGGAAAGATTGCTCTTGCTTCTTTTATGAATCCCGGAGGACTTGCAAAATCGGGCGATACTAATTTTGTAGAAACAAGCAATTCAGGTCAAGTTAGAATAGGTGAAACCGGACTTGCTGGACTTGGTGATATTAGATCTGGTGTTTTAGAAATGGCTAATGTTGATCTTGCAGAGCAATTTACAGATATGATAGTGACTCAAAGAGGATTTCAGGCAAATGCTAAAACTATTACTACTTCTGATCAATTATTGCAAGAACTTGTAAGATTGAAAAATTAATCTAAGATTGTTTTTAATATATGATTTTTGTAACTAAGCTTAATGGCGATGGATATTATTTAAATCCTTGTCATATTGAAAGTATTGAAGCTAATCCTGATACTACAATTCTTCTTATGAACGGTAAGAAGTTAATTGTAAAAGAAAAAGTTGAAGAGGTGGTCAATAGGATTAAGTTGTATAGGAAAGAAGTTGCTTCTTTTCAAAAAATTGTAGGAGAAGGAAATGGGGGCGTTGAATAATGAATTTAGCTAGTATAATGGGGTGGGGAGTTGGATTTGGAGCTATTTTAATTTCCATGGCATTTACTCCTACAGGACTTGGTGTTTTTTGGGATTTAAGTTCTGTTTTTATTACTATTGTTGGATCTTTTTCTGCCCTTATGGCTTCTTCAGAAGTTTTTGCTGTGAAAAAAATTCCAACGTATTTGGGATTTTTCTTTAGAAGAAATTCTTATGCTAAAACTTCTGTTATAAAAGTACTAGTAGAGCTTTCAGAAAAGGCTAGAAAAGAAGGTCTTTTGTCTCTTGATGATGAACTTGAACAAATTAATGATCCATTTTTTAAATCAGGAATGAGGCTTGTTGTTGATGGTGCAGATCCGGAGGTAATTAGGACTATGCTATATTTAGAGCTTGATCAAATGCAAGAAAGACATAAAGTTGGTTCAGATCTTTTTAAGACTTGGGCAAAACTTGCTCCCGCTTTTGGTATGATAGGAACTCTTATTGGGCTTGTAGCTCTTCTTGGCAATCTAGAAGATAAGTCTGCGCTTGGGTCTTCTATGGCTGTTGCTCTTATTACAACTCTTTATGGAACCATAATGGCAAATTTAATGTTTACACCTGTTCAACTTAAGCTTGAAAAAATTGATTCTGAGGAAGCTGCAGTAAAAACAATGATCATCGAAGGTGTTTTATCAATTCAGTCCGGGGATAATCCTAGAATTTTAGAGCAAAAATTAATGACTTTTTTAACTCCCAAAGATCGAAACCATCTTGGTAGTAGCATTGGAGGTGAATAATGGCTTTGCGAATTAAAAAGCCTTTAAAATGTGATGAAGGATCTCCAGATTATATGTTGACTTATGGAGACATGGTTACTTTACTACTTGTATTTTTTGTTACAATGTTTTCATTAAATGATATTATTTTTCAAGAAAATGTTATAAGAATAATGTCTGCTTCTTTCACAGGCGCAGGATTTTTTAAAGGTGGAAAAACTTTAGACTTTAGTAAATTATCTTATTTGAGTAATAGTTTTATGTCTTTGCCTTCTACTGTGCGAAATAAACAAGCATCTCAAACTGCTAAAAATAAATCTATGATTGAATTTATTGAGAAAATTCAGTCTAAAAACATTATAGTTAGACAAGAAGAGAGGGGTATTGTGATATCTCTTGCGGCAGATGCATTTTTTGATTCTGCTAGTGCAGATGTTAAGCTTGAAGATAATAGAGATTCTATTCAAAAAATAGCATCTTTTATTGGCGTTTTAAGCTCAAGAGGCTATAATTTTAAAATAGAAGGGCATACAGATAATATTGATACTGATGTAAATGGACCTTGGAAAAGCAATTGGGAGCTTTCGGTTGCAAGATCAGTTAATATGCTGGAACATATTTTAAACTATTTAAATCAACCTAGTGCTAAGAGCATTGAAAATAAGTTTGAAGTATCTGGTTTTGGCGGAAGTAGACCTATTGCAACAGATGATACTCCTGAGGGCAGAGCTTATAATAGAAGAATTGATATATTAATTACTACGGACGCGGCTTTAAGTTTTCCTAAGGAAATTAAGCAGTAATAGTTCTTTTTAACTTATAAATAAGAAACTAATAGGAGGGATTTTATTATGCCAAATAAAGATGATGAAAATTTAGATATGGTGGATTCTAATGTTGGTAGAAAAGGTGGTTTATTGCCCGATATTATAATAAAAATTTTGCAGATACTTGCAATAGGAATATTTACTGTTGCAATAATGATAATTGTTTCTTATTTTGTATCTAAAATGGTTGTAAGCCAAAGTGGAGCTCCTAGTGATTTTCCAGTTTTTTCTAATGAATACTTAGGAAAGCCTCCTATGCTTATATGGTATGAGAGTATAGATGAGATTAGAGGCAACACTTTAGATGTTCCTCCAAAAACTTTTGTTGTAAAGCTTGCTTTAGGATATGCTGAGAATAATGTTAATATTCTCAATGAGCTTGGTAGACAAAAGGTGCGCTTAAAAGACATTATTAGAGAATATTTTAGCCAAAGAACTGGTCAAGAAATAAAGAATGAAAGTCAAATAAAAGCAGAAATTAAGGCGAGAATTAATAGTATTCTTAGAAATGGAGAAATAAAAGAAATAGCATTAACCCAAATTGATATTTTTGATATGTAATAATTAATAAATTTAAAAGAATTTTAAATTTAAAGGAATTTCAAATGGCAAATAATCCAGGAGCTTTATCTCAAGACGATATAGATAGTCTTTTAGAGTCTATCAATTCGTCTGAAAGTTTATCCTTAGACGAATCCCTTTCCAATGTTATATCTAGTCCTACAGGCAAAAAGCAAAAAGTTAAGGTGTATGACTTTAAAAGGCCAGATAAATTTTCAAAAGAACAGGTCAGGACAGTTTCAAGTTTTCATGAGGCATTTGCTAGGTATACTACAACTTCACTTTCTGCTCTTTTGAGAAAAATGGTTCATGTTCATGTAGCTTCAGTTGACCAATTAACCTATGAAGAGTTTATCAGATCAATACCCAATCCTACAACTTTAGCAATAATAAATATGGACCCTCTTAAAGGATCTGCTATTTTTGAAGTTGATCCAACCATAGCATTTGCTATAGTAGATAGACTTTTTGGGGGAGATGGAGATACGATTAAAGATAAAAGTAGAGATTTAACAGAAATTGAGCAGTCTGTCATGGAAAGTGTTATTATTCGTATACTTGCTAATATGAGGGAGGCTTGGTCTCAAGTTGTTGATCTAAGGCCAAGATTTGGGCATATTGAGGTCAATCCACAGTTTGCTCAAATAGTTCCCCCTACAGAAATGATCATTTTAGTAACTCTTGAGGTTAAAATAGGAAAAGTTGAAGGGCTTATGAATTTTTGTTTACCATATATTACTATAGAGCCTATTGTTTCAAAGCTATCAACAAGATATTGGCATTCTTTGATTGGGGTTGGAACTACAAGTGAGAATCTTGATGCTTTGCGTGAAAAATTGGAAAATACAGCGATGCCTTTGATAGCAGAAATAGGAGAGGTTAAACTTAAGGTAAGAGAAATTTTATCTCTTGAAAAAGGGGATGTTTTAAATCTTGAATCTTCTCTAATCAATAAAGATTTAACTTTAAAGGTTGGTACTAAAGAAAAGTTTAAATGTAGAATGGGCTTAATGGGGAATAAAGTTTCAGTACAAATTACAGAAAAAATTGGAGATATAAAAGGATTTGATTTGTTAAAAGAGCTTACAGAAGAGGTTGAGTGATATATAATTTATTTGTATTAACTTAAATTGATAAGAGGTTTGAATTATGAGCGTAGATGAAAAGAGTGATAATGGAGAAAAACCGGAAATAAAAGGGGTTAAGCTTCCCGATTTAATTGATACTTTACCAGAAGGAGTTGATCCTAGTAATTTTGGACTTTTAATGGATGTTTCTATGCAGCTTACTGTAGAGCTTGGAAGAACAGAGCGTAAAATAAAAGATATACTTGGCATGTCTGAGGGCACAATTATTACCCTTGATAAACTTGCTGGTGAGCCTGTAGATATTTTAGTGAACGGTAAAATAGTTGCCAGGGGAGAAGTAGTTGTAATTGATGAAAATTTTGGAGTTAGAATTACTGAGATAATTAAAACTAAAAATGAATAATAAATTTTTATTTTTAGTTTTTTTAGCGTTTTCTATTTTTTTTACATATGCTAATTCACAAGAACAGGTAGGTTCAGCATCTGTTGATTTAGAAAATGAATCTAGATTGCCGATCTTTGAAGAAAATAAGGCAAATTTTGCTAACAAGGATAGTATTCAGCCAGTTTCTCTTTTTAATATTTTAGATTTGGTTAAGATAGTTTTATTTTTACTTGTTGCTTTTTTTATCTTTTTTTTATTTAAGAAGTTGATCTTTCATTCAAAAAAAAGTAAATATGAACAAAATTCTAATTTAGTTAAGGAGCTTGTTTTTTACGAGATAGATGTTAAAAACTCAATAAGGATTATAAGGATATTAGACAATGTTTACATATTTTTAGTTTCTAATAATTCTTCTGTTTTGCTTAAAGAGGTTAAATCTGAAGAAGAGTTAGAAAATTTTAATCGTAAGTTTAGTGAAATTAATGATTCTACTAAGAAAGATTCTTTTAAATCAATCTTTAATAAAATGTTACTCAAAAAAGAAAAAATTGCTTTTTCTGGTAATGATTATGTTAAACTTGAAAAGAAAATTGAGACTTCACTTAAGGATAAACAAGATAGGTTAAAAAAATTTTAGAGGGTTTATTTTGAGAAAGTGTTTTATTTTTTTTTTATTTTTTAGTGTAACAAGTTTATCTTTTGCTCAAACAAAATCTTTGCAAGCTACTAATGGGCTTAATTTCCCGTTTCTAAATTTTGACAATATTGGTGGTTCAGAGATAGCTTTTTCTTTGCAGCTTTTGATTCTATTAACCATTATTACTCTTTCTCCGGCATTTTTAGTTTTAATGACTTCGTTTTTACGAATATCCATAGTTTTGGATTTTATTAGGCGTGCTTTATCTCTTCAGCAATCTCCTCCTACTCAGATAGTAATGGGATTGGCTTTGTTTTTAACTATTTTTACTATGTGGCCAACTTTTAATGTTATATATAAGCAAGCTTATTTGCCTCTTAAAGAGTCAAAAATAAATTTTGATGAATTTTATAACAAAGGGATTGCTCCTCTTAGAATTTTTATGTATAAGCAGATGTCTGATGGGCGTCATGAAGAGATTAGATTATTTATGAGCATTAGCAATTATGATCGACCAAAAAATTTTAGTGAAGTTCCAACTCATGTTTTAATTGCAGCTTTTATTTTGCATGAGCTTAAAGTGGCTTTCAAGATGGGAATTTTAATATTTTTGCCTTTTATAGTTTTAGACATTATTGTTGCTTCTGTTTTAATGGCTATGGGTATGATAATGCTACCCCCTGTAATGATATCTTTGCCTTTTAAGCTGATTCTTTTTGTAATGGTAGATGGCTGGACTTTAATTACTAGTGGTCTTATTAAAAGTTTTATGTAGGTTTTATGTAGAGTTGTATATGACTGCAGGGCACATTCTTTATTTAATCAGAATTTCTATTGAAAACATTATTATTTTATCAGCTCCAATGCTGATTATAGCCCTTATAGTTGGTCTTTTGATTTCAATTTTTCAAGCTATTACTTCAATTCAAGATCAAACTTTAAGTTTTATTCCAAAGATTATTGTTATACTTTTAACTATTGTGATTTTTGGTCCTTGGATTTTGAATAAGCTTATGCAGTTTACTTATATGATTTTTAATCAATTGCAAAATGTTTAATTTATAATTTTAAATTGTATTATGTGGATGAAATTTTGAATTTGAGTTTTTTATTTTTAAAATCTTTTACAATTTTACCTGTGTTAGTTAGAATTTTTATGTTTTTAAAATTTTCTCCGTTGTTTTCAACAATAAAAATTGGATATTTTAATTTTTTCTTTTCATTGATTCTCTCTGTAATTGTTGTTGAAAAGATTAAAATTGTTTATCCCTTAGACAATATGTTTTATTTTGTGTTGATTTTATTAGGAGAAGCTATTTTAGGTCTTATTCAGGCATTTTTTGTTAGTATAATTTTTAATGTTTTCCATTTAATTGGATTTTTCTTTTCTAATCAAATTGGCCTTGCTTATGCAAATATTTTTGATCTTTTTTCAGAAGAAGATAGCATGATTATTTCGCAAATTTTTGCTTATTTATTTTTACTTTTGTTCTTATCAAGCAATTTTTTACTTCGATTTTTTGTAATTGGTATACATGATTCTGTTTTAAACATTAGAGTTGAACATTTGGTCAATATGGGAAATTTTGAATTTGTTAAGCTTTTGCTTATGTCTTTTGGATTTCTTTTTGAAAAAGCTTTATTAATTTCGTTTCCAATATTGGCTTTGCTTTTACTTTTTTATTTGGTATTAGGAATACTTTCAAAATCATCACCTCAGATTAATCTATTAATAATTAGTTTTTCAACTTCGCTATTTTTAGGATTGTTAATTTTGTATATTGGATTTCCAAGCTTGGCAACATCTTCAAAAAGAGTGATTGAGCTTTCCTTAGATTCTCTTGATAGGTTTTTAAAGTTGTTTTCTAGAGTTTTAAAATAATGATAAAAGATGATTTTTTGATTAAAAGCTGGTATATTCCCCTTGATTTTTTTTCTGCAGATGATGAGGGGAGAACTGAATTACCTACTGACCAGAAAAAACAAAAAGCAAGAGAAGAAGGACGGGTATTAAAGTCTATTGAAATTAATACTGCTGTTAGTCTTTTGTTGTTATTTGCATTGTTTTTTTTTATGCTTTCTTATTTTGCTTTAGATTTAGTAGCTGTTTTTAAAGAACAGGCTAGCAAGCTTCCCGAAGTTATGCGGATGAGTGTTTATTCCATGGGCTTTGCATATATTAGATCCATCATTGGATATGTCGTTTTGTTTTTTTTTGCATCTCTGGCTGTTAATTTTTTTGTTAATATTATTCAAGTAGGTTTTTTTATTACTTTTAAATCTTTGGAGCCAAGGTGGGATAAAATTAGTTTTAATTTTTCCAGGTGGGCAAAAAATTCTTTTTTTTCAGCAGGGGCTTTTTTCAATTTATTTAAAAGTTTGTTAAAAGTTGTTATAATATGCTTGATATATTATTTTATTATAGAAAACAATATAGGCAAAATTTCTAAGCTTTCGGAGTATACGCTTAATTCTGGAATTTCTATTGTGTTAATGCTTGCCTATAAGATATGTTTTTTCTCAGTAATGTTTTTGGCAATTGTTGGGGTGTTTGATTATTTGTTTCAAAGATCTCAGTACATTGAGAGTTTGAAAATGACAAAAGAAGAGGTAAAGCAGGAGAGAAAGGAAATGGAAGGTGATCCTTTACTTCGATCTAGAATGAAAGAGAGAATGAGGGGTGTTTTAAGTGCTAATTTAAGAGTGGTTGTTCCTCAAGCAGATGTAGTAATTACAAACCCAGAACATTTTGCTGTTGCTATTAAGTGGGATAGTAAAACAATGCTAGCTCCAAGGGTGCTTGCAAAAGGGCAAGATGAAATAGCCTTCACAATTAAAAAAATTGCAAAAGAAAATAATATCCCTTTAATGGAAAATAAGCTGCTTGCAAGAGCGCTTTATACTAATGTTAGGGTTAACGAAGAAATTCCAAGAGAATATTGGGAGGTTGTTTCAAAAATTCTTGTGAGAGTATATTCCATTACTAAAAAGTTTAATTAGAGGTTCTATTGTTGGATGCTAGAAAAAATTCTATATTAGGATATTTAGGGCTTAATAATAAGTCTGATTTAATAATTTCTGTCGGTTTGATATTTATTGTTGCTGGATTCATTTTGCCCCTTCCTGCGGTTATTTTGGATATTTTGATTACGGTTAATTTAGTAATAAGTCTTTTAATTATTTTAATTGTTCTTTACTCTAAGAGATCTCTAGATTTCTCTGTTTTCCCGACTTTATTACTTGTGATGACTATTTTTGGACTTGTTCTTAATATTTCTTCTACTAGATTGATTTTAACTAAAGGTATAAATTTTGATGGGCAAATGATAAGAACATTTGGAACATTTGTTGTGGGTAGTTCTGGAATTCAAGGGCTTGTTATTGGATTTATAATATTTTTAATAATCATTGCTGTTCAATTTATTGTAATTACCAAAGGAGCGACAAGGGTAGCCGAAGTTGCAGCTAGGTTTGCCCTTGATGCGCTTCCTGGTAAGCAGATGGCCATTGATTCTGCCTATAGTTCTGGAAATTTGACAGAAGAAGAGGCCACAAAGCAAAAAAACGATTTACAATCTGAAGTTAATTTTTATGGTGCAATGGATGGAGCTTCTAAGTTTGTATCAGGAAATGTTAAGGTTGGATTTTTAATAACCCTTATAAATATTCTTGGTGGTTTGTTGGTAGGAATAACTTTGCAAGGTCTTAACTTTAGCGAAGCGCTTAATAATTATGTGTCATTGACGGTTGGTGATGGGCTTGTGTCTCAATTACCAGCTCTTTTGATCTCAACGGCTACAGGATTGATTGTTACCAGGTCTATTTCAAAAAATAGTTTTGGTGGGGAGATTTTTGAGCAATTTACAAGTCACTTAGGAATTTATTGGATTGTTTCCGGATTTTTGTTTTTTTTAGCTTTTCTTCCTGGATTTCCAACCTTAATTCTTATTTTTTTAAGTGTATTAATTGCATTTTTAGCTTATTCTCTTTCAGGAATGAGGCGCAAAGAAGAAATTGAAAAAAAAATAAAGTTAGAAGAAGAGCAAGCGTTAGTTTATTCAGATAAAGACGTTGCTCCTGTTGTTCCTCTTGATCCACTAGCTCTTGAGATTGGATATAATCTTGTTCCATTAGTTGATGATACAAAAACTTCTGAACTGCTTGATCGTATTGTTAAGATAAGGCGTGAAGTTGCATTTGAATTTGGAATAGTTGTGCCTAAGATTAGAATAGTTGACAATATGCGGCTTGAGCCGAATGCTTATTCTTTTAAACTTAGAGGAGTTGAAGTTGGTCGAGGTGAGATTAAACTTGGTAAATTTTTAGTGATAAATGTTGGAATTGATTCCGGAATAGATGGAGAACTTGTTAGAGATCCTTCATTTGGGCTTCCTTCTCTTTGGGTAAATGATGATGGGCGAGAATCTGCTGAAAAATTAGGGTATACTGTTGTAGATCCTCCCTCGATTATTGCTACGCATATGACAGAACTTATTAAAAGACATTCTTATGAGATTTTGACTCGTCAAGATGTTCAAAATACTCTTGATGTTTTTAAGAAAGATTATGGAGCTATTGTTGAAGAGGTTCTTAAGAATTTTTCAGTTGGTGAGATTCAAAGAGTTTTGCAGGGTCTTTTAAAAGAGCAAGTTTCGATTCGTAATTTAGTTACAATTTTTGAAACAATTGCAGATTTTACAAGTATTACTAAAGATATATTTTTCTTAATTGAAAAATGTAGACAATCAGTTGGAAGACAAATAACTAGTGGGTATTTAGACTTAAATTCTGAGCTTAATGTAATAACTTTAAACCCTGTTTTTGAGCAAATAATAATCGATTCTCGTATAGAATCCAGTCATGACCTTATTAGCTCAATTGATCCCAATTTGAAAACTAAATTTATTTATGAACTTTTCAAAATTGTGAATGAAGTTCAAGCAGAAGGGTTTTATCCAGTTGTTCTCTCAAGCGAATCTTCAAGGCCCATAATTAAAGCAATAACAAGTAGAGAGATTCCAGAGCTTGTTGTTATGTCTGTTTTAGAGGTTCCCCAAAATATTAAAGTTAATGTTCTTAAAACAGTAGAGGTTGAAGAATAGTATTATGGTTCAATATTTTACAGAAAAAGGTCCAACTTATAATGAAGTTATAGAAATAATTAAGAAAAAATATGGCAAGAATGCTAGAGTTATGACCTATAAAACCATTCCTCATGGGGGGATTTTAGGTTTGTTTAGCAAAGATTGGGTTGAAGTTTCAGGTTATGTTAGATACGACATTGGCAACCAACAAATTAATGTTGAAGATGAAAAGCGAAAGATACTTCAAAGCATTAAAAGAGAAGAAAATTCTTCAATTGAAGATGTGCTTAAAGAAGTTAAATCTCTTAAAACAGAGCTTGCTCAAAAAAAAGAAAATGTTAATCATCCAACAATTACAAAAATTGAAGATATTTTAAGAGAAAATGATTTTTCTGAAAACTATATTAAAGACATTAATGAGTTTATTAAGAGAGAATTCAGTTTGTCAGATCTTGATGATTATGAGAGAGTTAGAGAGGATGTTATTTTGTATATTGCAAAGACAATTAAATGTTCAGGCGCTATTATTGATGATCTTAAAAAAAGGGTTTTTATTTTAGTTGGTCCAACAGGTGTTGGGAAGACTACCACAATTGCAAAACTTGCAGCAATTTATGGCATTAATGGAGAATCTAAGAGTTTAAATATTAAGATTATTACTATTGATAATTATCGTATTGGAGCTAAAAAACAAATTCAAACTTATGGTGATATTATGGGTATTCCTGTTAGAGCAATTGAGTCTTTTAAAGATTTGAAAGATGAAATTACTGATTCAAAGGATTTCGATCTTATACTTGTTGATACAATTGGTAAAAGTCCTAAAGATTTTATGAAGCTTGCTGAGATGAAGGAGCTTCTTAATGCTTGCGGAAGAGATGCTGAATTTCATTTAGCTGTAAGTTCTACTACGAAAACATCAGATATTAAAGAAATATTTCACCAGTTTTCTCCTTTTAATTATAAAACTGTGATTTTTACCAAGGTGGATGAAACCACTTGTGTTGGGAATTTGATAAGTTTGATTTATGAAATGAAGAAAGTTATTTCTTATGTTACAGATGGGCAAATTGTTCCTCATAATATCAGTGTTGCAGAACCACTTACTTTTATTAGAAGAATAAATGGCTACAGAATAAGCGATGATGCAGAGTTTATTAAGAAGGTAAAAAGTAAATCTTATTATTAAGGAAAGTTATAATGGAAGATCAAGCTCAAAGTTTAAGAGATATGATGAGATTAAATGGTAAATTTAATTTTTCAGTTGATGAGAAAGTTCAAAATAGTAAAACAAGATTTATTGCTGTTAGTAGTGGCAAAGGCGGTGTTGGCAAAAGTAATATTGCAATTGGACTTGCTCTTAAATATTCTGAGCTTGGCAAAAAGGTATTAATACTTGATGCTGACATTGGAATGGCTAATGTTAATATTTTACTTGGAGTTATTCCTAAATACAGTATATATCATATGATTGCTCAAAGTCGTGATATTAGGGAAGTAATAACAAAGACAGAGTACAATATTGATCTTTTAGCCGGTGCTTCTGGTACAATGGAGCTTTTAGATCTCTCTGATGTTGATGTTAATAAATTTATAAAAGAATTATTAAAAATATACGAATATGATATAGTTGTAATAGATACTAGTGCTGGGATTTCAAGGCAAGTTATTTCGTTTTTGCTTTCTAGCGACGATGTTGTTATTGTTACTACTCCAGAGCCTACTTCTATTACCGATGCTTATGGAATAATAAAGGTTTTGTCTTATAAAATGGAGAATTTAAAAAATTTAAGGCTTATTGTTAATAGAGTAGCTAATGTTAGTGAAGCTAAGGGGGTTGCCAAAAAGGTTATAGATATTTCAGGGCAATTTTTAAATTTAAACATTGATTATTTGGGTTATATTTATGAGGATCAAAATATTAGAAGTTCTGTTTTTAAGCAAAAGCCTTTTGTTTTGGTAAATCCAAATAGCAAAGCTAGTTATTGTCTTGATTCTATTGTTGCTACCCTTGAGGAAGTTTCTCTAGACAGCAGAAAAAGAAGAGGTGTTATAGGCTTTATATTAAGATTTTTTGGTGTGGAATAAAGCATTATGTTTATAAGTAGGGAATTAAAATATATTTTGTTAGCCAGCGTGTCAGCATTGTTTATTTCAGTAGTTTTGGGTTTGTTTTGTGGCTTATCATTTTTTACAATCTTGTTTAGATCTTTTTTGCAGTTTACAATTTTTTTTGTTATTGGACTTTTAATTGAGTTTATCTATAAGAAATATTTATTGAATCTTTTTTCAGCAGAATTGCCTAGTGATGCAGAGGATAAGCTTCAAGATGATAAGAAGGATAATAAGGATTTTGATATTCAAAATCCTTATTATGAGAATT
This sequence comes from Borrelia maritima, assembly GCF_008931845.1. Taxonomy (NCBI): domain Bacteria; kingdom Pseudomonadati; phylum Spirochaetota; class Spirochaetia; order Spirochaetales; family Borreliaceae; genus Borreliella; species [Borrelia] maritima. Next base: position 280,102 of record NZ_CP044535.1, on the reverse strand, counting down.
TTCAAAATAACAACAGTAGTGTTGATTTTATAGAAGAGGTCAAAAAGTATAAATTTGAAACTGAAGACATGATTAAGGGTAATGACAAAATTAAAGAAATGTCATTTATTGAAGATAATGATCCAAAAGTTGTTGCAGATGCTATTAAAACTTTAATGAGCAAGAAGGAATAAATATGGATAACAGGGCTATAAATTTTTCTGAACTTTCTGATAAAATGCGCGCTTACTTAGAAAGAGAAAGAGATGTTGATTTGATGGAAATAGAAGCAGATACTCTTGAAGAGGCTTTAAATGACGCTTCTTTAGAACTTTCAGTACCTTATAAAGAATTAGACTATGAAGTTTTATTAAAAGGCAGTAATGGCATATTGGGATATGGAAAGAAAAAATGGAAAATAGTAGCTTACAGGAATTCTTCTAACAAGCCTAAAGTCTCTCTTGATGCAAAAAATGATTCAGGAGAAGAAAAAATGATTTCATCGGATGGTGAATTTTTTATTAGGAAATCTTCCAAAGGTGTATTTTTAAAGGTTATCTCATCTAAGGGGCAGGGAATTCCTATTAAATATCAAGATGTTCTTTCTAAATTAGAATTACATAGCAATATTGAAAATTTCAATAAAGACATTGTAAAGGGCATAGTTGAGAATGCTAGTGGATACTATGAAAAAATTGCTGATTTTGAATCTGATCCTTCTGAAAATGTTACAATGATGGTTCAAATATCAGAAAATTCAATGTCAGTTACTATTGAATTTACGGTGCCCGGAATTAATGGAGCTGAAATTTTTGAACAAGATATTTTCAATATCCTTAGAAAATATGGAGTAATAGATGTTGCAATACTTAAGGACAAGGTGGCAAAATTTGTAGATTATCCTGTTTATGGTGAGCCTGTTGAACTTGCAAAAGGGTTAGAGCCTGTAAAGGGTAAAGATTCTTATATTGATTTTATTGTTGATGAGAATAATAGGCTTGGCGAGTATGAGGTTTCAAGCATAGGGTTTAGGAATGTTATTGAAGGCGAAGAGTTAGCCAGAATTATTCCTTTTGGGAAAGGTGTAGATGGTTATACTGTTTTTGGCAAAGTGTTAAAATCAGAGAGTGGGCAAGATATTAATTTTCTTTTAGGTGAAAATACTTTTAGAGATGGTTATAAAATTCGTGCAAAATGTAATGGATATATGTCTGTTTCAGATGGCATAATATCTGTTCATAATATTTATTTAGTCAGGGGTGATGTTGGGCCTGCTACTGGGGATATAGTAAATAATGGAATGGTTCTTGTCCAAGGCAATGTTTTAGATGGATACAACATTATGGCTAAAAGTGGAATAGAAATTAAAGGATTAGTGGGGCGGTGCAATTTAAAAACGGATGGTTCTATTATTTTTCACAGTGGTGTAAATGGTAAGGGCGATTCTAATATTTATGCAAAGGGTAATATTAGAGCTAAGTTTTTAGAAAATGTTACCTTGATTTGTGGTGGGGAGGTTGAAGTTTTAAGAGGTATTGTGAATTCTTCAGTTTCTTCTAAAAAGAGAGTTCTTTGTATTGGTAAAAAATCAAAAATAGTTGGTTCTAATGTTTGTGCTAAAGAAGAGGTTAGGGCTTATTCTATAGGCTCTGACAGAAGTTGTGAAACTTCCATTGACGTTGGCTATGATCCTGAAATTAAAGATTTACTTACTAGGTTTACTATCCACCTTGAAAAGATTGAAAAGCGATTAGAAGTTTTAACTAAAGATATTGTTGCTTTAAAAAAGAATATTGTGTTTATTACAGATAAGTCAGAAAAATCCTTAAAGATTGATAGTTACAATGAATTTGTTAATGAGAGTAAAATTCTTAGGATGGAAATAAAAATGATAGAGGCTAAGCGAATTGATTTGCAAAATGAGCTTGAAAATACTAAGATAGAGGGTAAAGTTTCTGTTGAAAATATGGCTTGTTCAGGTGTTAAGCTTTATATTAATAATGCTTTTTATGAACTTTCAAAAGATTACAGCAATGTTACTTTTGTAGAGGATGATAATTATATTAAAGTTATGACTTATATTCCTTTTAAGCCTGAGTGAGTGATCTTTAATATAAGGATTTATATATGGATGCATTTGAATTTTTTAAAACGTCTATTGCTGGATCTTTTAAAGCCAAACAACTTTTAAGTGAAGATGAAAAGCGTAAAAGATTAAAAATTAATCAAAACGCTAGGCTTAAATTTTTAAGAGATTGTCATACTGATTCTGAGGTTAGCAATGTGTGTCTAGTTAGCAAGGTTGAAGATAATTTTTTGCTTTCATTTCCAGTTAAAAAAAATAAGAATGAAGAGAAGGTAATGCTTAGTTTATATTTTGATAAATTTGAAGATCCCAAAATTGGCAAAAATGTTAATATTAAGAGATGAAATTTTTTAAGGTTTTGGTATGTTTATTGTTTTTTATCTTATTTTAATTATATTTATTTTTGTATATTTTCATGTGTATGTTAATTTGAAAATAAAATCTAATAGTATACTTAAAAAATTTAAAAGTGAGGTAGATAAAACAATTATTGAAATTAATCAAGCTACTGATAGAAATATAAATATTATTGAAATAAAAATTGAAAGTTTAAATAGAATCATTAAAGAGGTTGATGAGAGAATTGAAATTCTTGATCAGAGATTATTGGGGTTTAACAATAGTTCTATTCCCGGGAATAGTTCTTCTAATTTTGGATCAAAGAGTGATGGAATTTATAAAAACAATTTAGATTATTCTATGCCTACTATTGAAAAAAATATAATAAAAGAGAGTTACAATGTTCGCAATCAGATTATTTTACTACATGAACAAGGTATGTCTTTTGAAGCTATTGCTAAAAAGTTTAAGTTAGATTTGGGCGAGGTTGAGTTAATTGTTTCAATACATAGGGGAGGTATTCATGAAAAAATGGATAGGTATTGATCTTGGAACCACAAATACTGTAGCATCGTATTTTGATGTTAGTTATAAGATAATATTAAATGAGAGGGGTGAGCGAATGATCCCTTCTATTGTTTCTTTCTCAGATAAGGATGTTCTTGTTGGAAGTGCTGCTAAAAATCAAATATTAGTTAATCCTCAAAAAACATTTTATAATTTTAAGACCAATATGGGTTCTAATAATTTTTATAAAGTAGATGGTGAATTTTATAGAGCAGAACATATTTCGGCACATTTGCTTTCTAGTGTCAAAAAGAACGCCGAAAAATTTTTAGATGAAGAGATTGAAAATGCTGTTATAACAGTGCCTGCATATTTTTCCGAGACTCAAAGAAGAGGTGTTGTTGAGGCTTTAAATATTGCTGGTTTGAATTGCAAGGCTATACTTAATGAACCAACTGCGGCTGCTATTGCTTATGCTTTTGAAAAGCAGATTGATGGAATTTTTCTTATTTATGATCTTGGGGGCGGAACTTTTGATGTAACTCTTATGGAAAAACAAAGCGATACTTATACTGTTCTTTCGGTTAAAGGACAAAGCCAACTTGGAGGCAATGATTTTAACAAAGTCATTGAAAAGCATGTTTTAGATAGTTTTAAAAATGAATATCCCGATTTTAATTTAGAAGATGTTTTTATTCTTGAACAGTTAAGAGATCGAATTGAAGAGGCTAAAAAAAATTTATCTGTTATGAAAGAGGTTGATATTACTTTGCTTTTCCTTGATGGCAAGCATTTAAATTATAAACTTAAAAGGGATGAATTTAATTTGATGATAAGCGAATATGTTGACAAAACCATTCAATTATCCATGGAATGTATTGCTGATTCTGGAGTTGATATTAATAGTATTTCAAAAATTATACTCTCCGGTGGTTCAACAAGGATACCCTTGATTGAAAAAGTTTTGAAAGAATCTTTTCCTTCTGTATCAATTTTAGATACTTTGAATCAAGATGAAGTTGTAGCAATTGGCGCAGGTATTCACGCTTTTAGTCTTTCTAGAAATGACTCTGTTATTAAGTTTAAAGATGTGACTCCTTATTCTCTTGGGCTTGAGATAAGAGATAATGAATTTTTTACTTTAATAGAGAGAAATACCACTTTACCAATTTCTAGAAGCAAACTATTTACGACTGTTCATGATTATCAAGATGAAATTGAGATTCATATACTTCAAGGTGAATATAAAAAAGCTTCTTTGAATTATTCTATAGGTAGGTTTTCTTTTGGCAATATTCAAAAAGCTTTAAAAGGAATTCCCAAAATAGAGGTGCTTTTTACTTTAAATGAAAGTGGTATTTTGAGTGTTAATGCTAAAGATTTAGAGACAAATTCTTCTAACTTTATTGAAATAAAAATTACAAGCTCATCTGATAATGTAGCAAAAGAAAGTCTTTCAAATACTTTTACAAGTATTATTGATTAAAGACTTAAAGAAAAAATTTTTTTAGAAATGATAAATTATTTTTCCCAATATGTTGTCAATGTTTATGAATCCGTAGTCTCTTGAGTCTAATGAGGTTTGTTTATTTTCCCCTATTACTAAATAGTGTTTTTCAGGAATTTTTTTAATATTATTTTTTTTTAAAATATTTTCATCTATTATAAAGTTTAAGTCATGTATGCATATTTTATTTTTTTCTATTTGTTTAAATTCTTCTCCTGGAATTGCAAAAATTTTTTTTATTGCGATTTTTTTTGTTATAGGATCTTTAATAAGTACCATTTCATTTTTCCGAGGGGCTTTCCACAATAAGAGGTATTTTTGGTGAGTTTTCAGTCTAAGTCCATACGCAAATTTGTGACTTACAATCCAATTTTTGTCAAATATTATTGGGGTCATTGATGTGCCTTTTACCATGTAAAATGATAAAAACAACTTTATTAAAATTATTAAAAACAAGGAAGCTGTCAAAATTGACAATAGTTCATATTTGTGAGATTTAAATATTCTCATAACTTTTAAAAGATGCTTTCATTAAAATATAATTTTCTATTGTATAATGAAATAGCATAATATGATTATATCAAAAAATAAGCAAAGGGTAGAAAAACGTAAAAAAAAAACTTTATTCAATGACAAAAAGAGCGTTAATTTTGAATTAAAAGATTTTGCCAATATTAGAAATGTTGGCAAAAGAAGAAAAAAAGTTTTTAAACTTAAAAACTTTTTTAAAAGAGTTTCTTTATTTTTCTATAATCTTAAAATACAAAGTATTAATCATTATGAATATAAATATTATTATAAAAGTTTAATAGAGAAGGTTGTTGATATTTTTAGCATGCTTAATTATAGGCTTGTTTTTAAGCTTAATGCAATAATCTTTGTTTTTATATTAATATTTTATATTAATATTTTTTCTTACTACGGTTCGTATGTTTTTTTAAATAGGCTCACTTTGCCCAAAGATTATTTTATTGATACATTTTTATATTATAGCGATCAAGATATAGCGCAAATTAGTAGCTATTTGCTTGAATCTGATGTTTCTGCAAATGTTACTGGATTTAAAAAAAATTTTGTATTAAAGGTATTTGATCATAAAATCAAGCCTGGGGAAACGCTTTCTCATGTTGCAGCTAGATATCAGATAACCAGTGAAACTTTAATTTCTTTTAATGAAATTAAAGATGTAAGAAGTATTAAGCCAAATTCAATCATTAAAGTTCCCAATATGAAAGGAATTGTTTATGTTGTTAAAAAAAATGATTCTATTTCATCTATAGCTAGTGTCTATAATGTTCCCAAGGTGGATATTTTAGATTCGAATAATCTTGATAATGAAGTTTTATTTTTAGGACAAAAATTATTTATTCCTGGGGGAAGATTGCCCAAAGATTTTTTGAAGGAGGTATTGGGAGAAACTTTTATGTATCCTGTGCAAGGCATTATTACTTCAGGATATGGTTATCGACCAGATCCATTTACGGGAGTTATTAGCTTTCATAATGGAATAGATATTGCAAATTTAGCTAATACTCCAATTAAAGCCTCAAGAGAAGGTATTGTTGTAACTGTGGGATTTAATGCGGGAGGGTATGGGAAATATATTGTTATTTCTCATAGTAATGGATTTCAAACTTTATATGCGCATTTAAATTCCTTTGCTGTTAAAGTCGGTAAAAAAGTTTCAAGAGGAGCAGTAATAGGTTATATGGGTAGCACTGGCTATAGCACAGGTAATCACTTGCATTTTACAATTTTTAAGAATGGCAAAACTGAAAATCCTATGAAATATTTAAGATAGTTTCACATGTATTTGGATATGTTAATTTTTTTAAGTATTTGGGTTAATTTTTTACCTTCTACTAGATCAATAAGCCTTCCCTCAATCATTTGCTTAGCCTTTAAAGAGAATTTTGACGGAGCAATACAGAGTCCTTTTATTTTATTTTCTTTTATTTTTGAAATGAAGTCTTTTAGGAATAATTCACCGAAAGTATCTTGTTCAGTTCTTACAAAGCGTACTATTAAATTTTCTTCCCACTGATTGTTAGCTAGGTGAAAGTTCATATCAATAAACTGTGATGTTACTTCGTTTATTTTAGAATCTCTTATTTGGAATTTATTTAAATATAGTTTTAAAATAATTTCATTTGCTATTTTTTCAAAATTTTCTTTTGAACTGCGCAAATATATTCTTAGTGCTATGTTTTCGTTTAACCTTTTACTAAATTCTAATTTTTCTTTAATATTTTTGTAATTTGGATCAATATTTTCAACTTTGATAAAAGCTTCTGTAGCTTTTTGATAATTTTCAACAGAAATTTGGAGTTCTCCAAGATTGTAAAATAGTTCAAGGAAAATTTTTTTAGGCAAGTCAGGTTTTACTTTTATTATTTCTTTAATATTTTGTTCTAATTTTTCCAATTCTTTATTTTTTGAATAAATATCGGATGTGATTAATAAAGCTTCATAAATCATTCCATCTTTTTGTTTTATTTTGTTTGCAATCTCCAGTGCTAGATGATCTTGGTTCATTTTTGACAAAGATTTGGCATACGCTAAAAGAGCGTCAATGTCGCCTTGTATGTATTTTTTTATATTATTAAATATTCCAGCAGCTTTTCTATAGCTTTCCAAATGAAATAAAGTTATTCCTATGTGCTTTAAAATGTCCCTATTATTTTTATTAAACTTGTAGACTTTTGTAAGATAGTATAGAGCCTCTTTATACATTTCATTTTTTAAAAATGCTATGCCAAGATAATAATTTGCATCCTCATCTGTTTTTTTTATTAGGTAAGCTTTTTTTAAAAATTCTAAGGCTTCTCTGTTAAAATTTCTTTTAAGATTATAAAATCCATAGCTTAAAAAAGCTTTAAATGTGTTTATTTCTTGGCTTATTGGGTTGTCTTCTATTAATTGGCACAATTTTTTTGCATATTTTATACCATTCTCATAGTCTTTATTTTTATAGTAGTAATTATTTAGAATTTCAAGAGCACCTATTTCGTTTGGATTTGTTTTTAATAGAGAAATTGCTCTTTCAATTAATTTTCGAGTTCTCTCGTCATCTTTTTTTATTTTTCCTCTATTTTTACCTATTGTAAGTTTTAGTGCTATTTTAAAAAATAAAAATACTAAAATAAACACTATCAGTGAAGAGATTACTATAAATAGCGATAACACTCGTATTGCTCCTAAGTTCAAAATATCTCATTAATTTGCATAATCATAGCTACTTTTAATGAAAGTTATTTACTTAAAATAAAAGTAATTTGTAAGTTGAACATCACATTATTTATATTATATTATAGTTATAATAATAATGATAACTATAATTAGTACATAAGTTTGGTTTTAATAAAATAAAGCAAAGAGGTTGTAATTTTTGAAAGGGTTTTTAGCGATAAAATTATCTAATAATGAGTATTATTCGGTTTTAAACTTGGATGATAGCTCTGTTAAGAGAGTAATATTGGGAAAAATTGCAGGTGATACCAGTATTAAGTTAAATTTATATGTTAGTGAGCATGAAGATTTTTCAAATCCTTTTTTAGTAGGTTCTTTTTTCTTAGATAATTTGAAAAAGGAAAGCTTAAGTGTCAATGTTTATTTTAAAGTTATAGATGAAATACTTTATGTTTATAGTGAATCTGATGGTATTCAAGATAAATCGAAGTTTGATTTAGGTCTTGTAGATTTTAATCAAAATTTTAAAAGATCTGATGAGAATGGCCTTTCAAATGATTTTAAAAGTGATATTGAAAATGATTTGCCTGTTGAGGATATGGGCTCTGAATTTGATTTAAATTTTGAAGAAAAAGATGATTTTATTAAAAAAGATTTTTCTGATTTAAGTGTACCTGTTGTTAATCCTTTAGATATAAAAACTCAAGAAGATCAAAAAATTGAGTCAAGTGATTCATCTTTTGAGGGTCTTGATGATAATGAGGTTAGTTATGTTGATTCTAAAGAGTTTAATCAAGAGAATAAAAAAGTTGAGTATATTGATGAGGATTCTTTAAATATTAATAATTTTGAGCTTCAAAAATCAGAAGAATCTTCTTTAGAAGAGGAAGATTTACATGATTTAAGCGTTGAAGACATTATTGCAGATATTGACAAAGATTTAATAGATACTTCAGATGAAGATGTTGAATTAGATCTTAGGGAAGACTTTGAGAATGATGTGATGAAAAACAATTTTAAATTAAATTCAAGTGAAGGATTAGTTCATTCTCCCATGCTATATTTGAGCCTTATTTCTCTTTTTCTTTTGATATTTTTTTCTTTGTTTTTGGTTTTCTCAAAAATTCTAAAGCCTAGAGATTTTGTTTCATATTACTTTGAATGTGATAAAAAGAGAATTGAGAGATATGGAAAAGATCAATATGTTTGATAGAATTTCTTTCGTATTGAAAAATCTTCTTTTACTTTTTTTATATTCAAGTTTATTTTCTTGCTTTGTGAAAAAAGAAATTTCAAGCAATGATTTTATTAAGTTACATTCAAAAGAGTTCGATTTAAATAATTTAAATTGGCTGTGGAATTTTGATTATTCAAAAAAAAATTTTGATAAGCATTTTAATATAGACCCAGGTTCTTATATATATGTTGCTTATTTGTTTAAAAAAATAGGATTTGAAGAAAAATTCATAGAGTATATGAAAAAAGCCATAGCTCATGGGGATAGTATTCCAGCTCAGTTTGCTGGAGTGAAGCTTATTGAATATTTTAACTCAATAAAAGAGTATTTTGAGTCTGAATTGATTGGGGAGAGGCTTTATAAAAAATACGAAAACAATAAATTTATTATATTAGGGTACTTCAAAAGTCTTTATTGGCAAAAGAAAAACGATAAAGCACTTAGTCTTTTAAATAAGCTTGATAAAATGAAATTTTCTGATTATCAGGAAAATGAAAATATCTTATTAAAAGCAGCTCTTTATCTTAATCTTTCTAATGTAAGCGAGTCAAAAATTTATTTTAACGAACTTTTTGAAAATTTGCCTGCAAATTATTTACATGTAAGAGCTTATGATTACTTTATTATTGAGAATAAGTCTAAGTACTTTAGTGCTAATTTTTTAAATCTTGTTAGGTTTAAATATGAAGTGGCAAATGGCAATTTCAATAGTGCAATAAATATATTAAATAAAAATGGTTTAAATGACTATTATGACAATAACATTGTATTAAGCGATGTTTATAAGGCTTTTATTGGTTCTGGAAAGATTTCGAATGCTCTAACATTTTTTAGTAAAATAAAAAGTAAGTATAAAAATTATTATTTAGGCATTTTAAATCTTAGGGGAAAAAATAATTTAGGCCTTGTTATTTTAAAAGAATATCTTGAAGGTTTAAATCTTAATAATGAGATTAACAGGCTTGTCTTACTTAATACGGCTTTTAGTAATTTGATTTTTACTAAAAGTGCACGAGATTATTTCGCTGAAAGTGTGGCCAAGTTTTATACTGAGAGCGATAAAAAAAATTCTAATTTTATTAAGATTTTAGAAGAGTATATTTTAGAATCAATTCAGCTTGAAGACTATGACAACCTTTACAAGCTTTATTCTAATGCTAAAAAAGTTATTTCTGATTCGATTTTGTCTAAACTTGCCTTTATTAATGCAAGGCTTATATATCATAAATTAATTAAACCTAGTGTAAGTGGAGAGTACAAAAGTCTTTTGCATTCTGCTATTAATTATGATAGATGGTCTTATTCTTCATTTATGAGTAGGTACTTATTAGATCAAAATATTAATGAATTTTTTACAAGCGGGATTGATGTTAAATATGATCAATCTGATTATGAGATTTTTTTGGAAGGATTTTTAAAATTCAACCTTTGTAATTATGTTAGAAGGTTTATTTCTGAAGATTTTAAGAACGGATATAAATTTTCACTCGATTTTTATCGAAGAGTATACGATGAGCTTTTAAGGAGCGAAAATTATTACGATGCAACTCTTGTGATTAATTATCTTGTAAATCAAGATGAATCTGCTTTAATGGAGAATGACTATAAAAGGCTTTATCCTTATTTGTATGGATCTTTGGTCGAATACTGGGCTAAAAGGCGTGGGCTTGAAACTAGTGTTATATTTTCTTTAATCAAAGCGGAGAGCAGCTTTGAGAAAAATGCCGTCTCAAGGCCTGGTGCTGTTGGCCTTATGCAAGTTATGCCATCAACAGCGAATGATATTTCTAAAGAACTTAAATATTTTGATTATGATTTAAAGACACCAAAAGATAATATAATAATTGGGACATATTATTTGAAAAAAAGAATATCTACAACTGGTAGTCTTTATAAGGCTCTTGCTTCTTACAATGGAGGCATTGGCAATCTTAGAAAGTGGGAAAAAAGTTATGGACATTTATCCAAAGAGCTTTTTATTGAGGCAATTCCTTTTAGTCAGACTAGAAATTATATTAAAAAGATATTAGTTTATTCGGTATTTTATGATGCTTTGTATGAAAAAAAAGGAATAGATTCGGTAATAGTTAAAATTATGGGCGAATTCCCCAAAAATTAGTATTGGAGCATTTAATGGGAAATATTTTAAGTGCAATTATTTTGGGGATTGTTCAAGGTATTACAGAGTTTTTACCAGTATCTAGTTCCGGGCATTTATTGCTTTTTAAGCGTTTTATGCATTTAAGGCTTTCAATAATATTTGATATTTATTTACACCTTGCAACAGTTTTAGTGGTTATTATTTACTATCGTAAAAGGATTTTAGAGCTTTTTTTAACTTGTATTAGATTCTCTTTAAGAAAAACTGTTAAATCTGATTTAGCAAATTTAAAATTAATTTTGCTAATATTAATAATAACTATTGTTACTGGAATTGTTGGAGTTTTTATTTTGAAATACGAGAAAATGTTTACGTTGTCTTTTGTTTTAATTAATTTTATTATAACGGGGATTTTAATCTTGATGCTAGAATTTAATTTTTTAAAAATTAAATTTAAAGGTAATATTTTGTTAGTAGGAATTTTTATGGGGCTAATGCAAGGTTTAGGTGCATTTCCAGGAATTTCTCGTTCTGGAATTACAATTTTTTCTGCTAGGATTCTTGGATTTAATAGAAAAAGTGCATTTGAAATTTCATTTTTATCTTTAATACCAGTAGTTTTTGGAGCGATTTTATTAAAACATAAAGAATTTTATGATATTTTTATGGTTTTAAATTATTTTGAAATAAACTTAGGAGCATTGGTTGCTTTTGTTGTTGGTATTTTTTCAATAAATTTCTTTTTTAAAATGCTTAATAACAAAAAACTATATTATTTTTCAATATATTTATTTGTACTTTCAATTGCAGTTTGTTATTTTTTTTAGAATATGAAAGATTTTTATCAATATTTTCAATTTTTGTTTTTTTTTATGCTCTCGGTTATTTCTTTTTCTCTTTTTGTAGCATTAACACCTTTGAGTAATATATTTATATTTTTTGTTTTCAATTTAATAGGGCAAATACTTTTTAATGTTTTTTCATTCTTGTCATTTTATTTAATAGTTTATCCACTTGTTAATTGGTACGCTTATAAAAAACATATCTTTACTAAACGATTTGCATTTAATTGGAATTACACTGTTATATTATTTTTTACTTTAATATTTTTAATAAAAATTAATTCTAGTGTTGAAAAATCTTATTTTATTGAGATATTTCTTATTAATTTTGGTAAAACATTGGGAAATTTTTTTATTTTTGTTCTTTTAATTTTAGAATTTGTAGTTTGGATTTACTTGAATTATGTCCTTTTCAAGGATATTAATTTTATTTTAGATGCTTTTAAATTTTTAGAGTTTAAGATTAAAATTTTGTTTGAAAACATATTAAGTTATTTTCCTTTTTCAAATTCATTGGATGTAAAAAAAGACATTAAAGTTTATGGAGATTCTGTAGAGGATGTAAAAGATTCTCAAGTTCTTGATGATAAAGAGCATATTATTAATGACGAAGAATATCAAGCTTTATGGTCATTTAGTGCTTTTTTAAGAAGCAATAAAAAACCTTCCAATGTTAATTTAGACAAAACTGTTTTTGAAGGCTCAAATCCCGGAGAAGCAAGCTCTTCAAATGATGAGATTTTAAATGATAATGCTTCAAACTCAGATGAAATTGATAAGTCTTGTGAGTATAAATACTTGGACAATTTTGAAGATAATAAGTTAATCATTACTGGAAAAGTTAAGGCTTGTGAGATAAGGGCTAAAGGTATAATTAGTCAAGCTACTATTCCTAATGTTTGTAACGAAAATGCTTTGAGTAAAAAAAGTGATTCTTATATTATTGATATTTCAGTTTTTGACCAGAAAGAAGTTAAAAATGATGTGGAAGATATTGAATATGAAAGAGAAATTCAAAAGCAGTCAATGATTCTCCAGGAGACATTAAAAGAGTTTAATATTAATGCCAAATTAATTGATATTATCAGAGGTCCTGTTGTGACAATGTATGCTATTCGTCCAGATAAGGGAATTAAGCTTTCTAAGATTACTTCTATTTCTGACAATATTGCTTTAAGACTTGCAGCTATTAGGGTTAGGATTATTGCTCCAATTCCTGGCAGAGAAGCTGTGGGAATTGAAATTCCTAATAAAAGACGTGAGTTTATTTTAATTTCAGAGATAATAGATAGCAAGGAATTCAGAGGAGATTTTAGAATTCCTTTTGCTCTTGGAAAGGAGATTAGTGGTGAAAATATTGTTTTTGATCTTGTTAATTCTCCACATCTATTAATAGCTGGTGCAACTGGGGCAGGTAAATCGGTTTGTGTGAATTCTTTAATTGCTTCAATTATTTTTTCAAAATCTCCAGATGAAGTTAAATTGATTATGATAGATCCTAAAATAGTTGAGCTTAAGCTTTTCAATGATATTCCCCATTTATTAACCCCAGTTATTACAGATGTAAAGAGAGCCTTAGAAGCTCTTAGATGGTGTCTTGATGAAATGGAGAGAAGGTATGTGCTTCTTGATAATTTATTAGTAAGAGACATTTCTTCTTATAATAAAAAAATAAAAGATGAGAATTTGAATTTAATGGTCTTGCCATATCTTGTAATAATTATTGATGAATTTGCAGATCTTATTCTTGCTACAAGAAAAGATTTGGAAAATTTAATTTCTCGACTTGCTGCAATGGCTAGGGCTGTAGGGATTCATTTGGTTCTTGCAACTCAAAGACCTTCAGTTGACGTTATTACTGGAGTAATAAAAGCCAATTTTCCTTCAAGAATTTCTTTTATGGTAGCTAGTTCTATGGATTCAAGAATTATTCTTGGATCTTCTGGTGCTGAAAAACTTTTAGGAAAAGGAGATATGCTTTATATTAGTTCTTTAAATCCCTTTCCCCAAAGAATTCAGGGAGGATTTTTAAAAGAAAGAGAAGTTTATAGTCTTGTTGAAGAAGTTAAAAAATTTGGTCCCCCAAATTATATTGATGATGAAATATTTATTGATAGCGAAAAAGAGTCAGATTTGATTGCCCTTGGGCCTTCTGATGAACCGATGTTTGACGAAGCTCTTGAGATTGTTAAATCTACAAGAAAAGCATCAGCATCTTATCTGCAAAGAAGGTTAAAGATAGGTTACAATAGAGCAGCTCGAATTATTGAAATTATGGAAGATATGGGGTATGTAGGGCCTGTTAATGGATCAAAACCAAGAGAGGTATTGATTTAAATGAAGAGACATCCATTTGAACATCTCTTGCTATTTACCTATTAGTTTTTTGCTTTAATTTTCTTACTTTTTTTGCTTGTTTTCTTTTAAAAGCTTTCTCTTTTTTTACACGGATTGTGGATGGTTTTTCATAGTATTCTCTTCTTTTCCATTCGCGAATAATTGCTTCTTTTTCAATCATTCTTTTAAAACGTTTTAATGCTTTTTCAAGATTTTCATTTTTGTCCACAGTGACTGTTACCAAAAAATCACCTCCTTTTACTCTATTCTTTTAATATTATTTATTATTTTATTTTTGTCAATAAGCATTCCATTTAAAAGGAAATCCGGATTTATTGCTATGCCATTAATTCTTACTTCGAAGTGTAAATGAGGGCCTGTTGAAAGCCCTGTGTTTCCAGTATGTCCAATATATTCCCCGGCACTAACTATTTTATTTTCACTTGTGCCCAATTTTGAGAGATGAAGGTAAATTGTAAATACACCTGGCAAATGTTGTATTATAAGAGTATTACCCGTTAGCTCTCTATTTTTTGCAAATACAACTTTTCCTTTACCGGCAGCAAAAATTGGAGTATTTTCTCTTTTAAATGGGGCATAATCAATTCCATTGTGCATTGTATAATTTGAAATTTTTTTATTACCTTGCATATAAAGCCTTAAATCTCCGTATTGGCTTGTTACAATGTACTGATCTTTTATTGGTTTAACTAAAGTATCATAGTGATATATTGCTGTGTCTCCAACATTGCCAATAATGTTCCATAAAACCAAAGCTTGTTCTTTTTGTTTTATTGATTTTTTTTGGGTAATAAGCTTGGCTTTTTCTCTATTAAAACTAATTGTTGTTTTTTTGAAATTAAATTTTTTTATTTCTATTTCTTTAATGTAGCTTTTACTTTTGAATTCTATTTGAATTTTCCTTTTACCCTCTTTTATCATTGGTGTAATTCCCAGAAATGCTATGTAGTAAATTTTGCTTCCTACTGTAAATTTGAATGGAAAAGAACTTATGATTGGATTTTTATTTATACTTAAAAGTGATAAACTTTTAAAGTTTTCATTACTTGCAAAGTATATGTAATCTCCTTGAAATGCCTCTTTTTTATATTGAATTTTGGGAATAGTGTTTATTATTTCTGAATTTATATTTTCTATTCCTAGAATACAAAATATAAGTAGAATTTTTTGTATTCTATTCATTAACTTGAGTACTCTTTTTTATATCTATGATTTTCAAAATTTTTTCTCTAGGGCTGTAAAAATCTTCATTAACTGTAAAAATTATGTCTAAATATTGATCTTCTTTTATATTTAATTCTTCTATTTTTTGTGTTCCGTTAAAAAAAATAGCTTTATAGTAATCGTTTTGTGATTTGATTCGCATACTTATATGTTTTGAACTATGATTTTTGTCAATTACTTTGAGTTCTTGAAGGTAGGCATTTTCTATCATTAATACTGGCTCTCTAAATTCATATCCATAAGGCTCAAATATTTCTATTGTTTTAAAAAGAGAATCTTTTGTTAAATTCTTTGGAATAATAGCATCTATTAATATGGATTCGTTTTCATCAGTAGTTTCATATTTAACTTTTGTAGTTGCATATTCTAATTCCTTAATAAAGTCTTCAAGTAGACTTTCATGCAGTGTAAATCCAGCAGCAGCTTTATGTCCCCCTGCATTTATTATTAAATGGGAAGGCACTCTCGATATTAGTGTTTTTGAATTGATTTTATTGTTTGATCTAATTGATCCTTTAATAATATTGTCTTGCTTTGTTAAAAAAATAGCAACTTTTTGGTAGTAGGCAGAAAGTCTAGTTGCGATTCTTGAACTTATTCCTTTTGGAGTATTTTTATCATAGCAAACTATGAATTTATCGTTTTTAAAAATAGTGTTTTTATTGTGTGAATTCCAAGCTTTTTCTTCTTTATATTTTCTCAGTTCATTGATTTCTTTTATTTCTTTAAATTTATTTTCTATTTGATTAATGTCGTTAGTTAGTAAAAAATTTATTGCAATATCTGCTTTTTCAAGTCTTCCTGTTGAATTTAGTATTGGTGCAATTTTATATGCTATATCCATTGAAGTTATATTTGGTTTTGTTAATATGTTTGCATCTTTTAATAGATAATTAATAGGCATTCTTTCTCTTAATGCAATTTCTTTAAGCCCTAATTTTAGGATTATTCTATTTTCATTGATAATGGGCATATTGTCTGCTATTGTTCCTATTGCAACAAAGTTAAGTCTTTTTAGGCATTTTTGTAGCAAATTTTTATTAACTTCAAAAATTATGTTGTAAAATATGTAGTAAAGTTTGTCTTTAATGCCAATTTCTTTATATCTAAAATATTTAGTTGCTTGTATTAAGTCTTTTAATGTTTTTTTTCTGAAGTTTGGATATTTTTTTATAAAATTTTCACTAATATCAATTGTGTTTATATTTATGCTTTTCCCGAAGCATTTATTTAATAATTCATTTTGATCTTCTTTGTTAAAGACTACTATATATTTGTTTTCTACAAATTTTTCTAAATTGTTTAAGTTAATTAAAGGGTCATTTTTATTATTTAATCTTAGATATTGTTTTAAAATATAATTTTTTATTTCTATTGCGTGAATAATAATTTCATTTTTTGTTTTTTCTAAAAACAAAAATACAAGGTTTTTAGAATAAAGATCTGTAAAGGACATGCTAAGAGCAAGACAAGTTTTAAAACTTACACAACATCCTGCTATTTCTTTGAACGGATATTTATCATCTTTTAGATGAGGATTTATAATTATGTTTTCAGTTTTAAAATTTTCGCCTGGAAGATGGTGGTCTGTGATTATTATTTCTATTCCTTTTGAATTTGCATAATTTATTTCTTCAATACTAGAGATACCATTATCAACGGTTATTATTAAAGATATTTTTTCTTCCAAAGCTGTGTTAATTAATTCGTTTGAAAGTCCATAAAATTCCCCATTTGAAGGTATTTTATAGCTCACATTTAGCCCAAAATCTTTAAGAGTTTCGTACATTATTATTGTTGCTGTGATACCATCAGCATCTTTATCTCCGAAGATTAATATGTTTTCATTCTCTTTAATTGCTTTATTTATTCTTTTTATAAATTTATCTATATTTTTTAATAAAAATGGATTGTGTATTAAATTTATGCTGTCTTCAAGGAAAAACATAAAATCTTCTTCTTTGATTTCTCGATTTATAAGTAAAGTTGCTTCAAAAGAATTGATATTATATTGCTTAGAAATTCGATCTAATTCTTGGGTTTGTATCTTAGTTTCTTTTTGTTTCCAAATTTTCATTTACTTCTCTAAAAATTCATTTTTAATCGATTTTTCAAGGATTTTTCTTTATTAACTTCACCATAAATTAATTAATTTTAATTAGTAGTCATTTTGTTTATTGTTAAATGGTATAGCTTTATTGAATTGTAATTTTCACTATAATCCAAATTCATAATAATAATTTTAACTGTGCAAATTCTCATTTTATTATTTTATAATAAAAAAAATTATTATTAAATAAATTTCCATAAAATATTTGTTTTGTTATAATTAGCTTAGGAGATTTTAAATTTTATGGATGAACTTAAAAAAGCTAGGTTAGGAGATAAAAAGAAAGAAAAAGCCGTAGCTGGTATTTTGCCGCATTCTAATAAACCTGCAAGAGTTCCTTTAATAGCGGTTCCTTCTCATCCAGTTTTTCCAGGGATGTTTATTCCAATTGTTATAATCTCTGATTCTGATATGAAAGCGATTGATTATGCTATGAAAGGTAATGGAATCATTGCTTTGTTTGTTTTGAATGATAAATTTTTAGGAAAAAACAATAATAATACTCAACAGAAATTAATTATTGATTATAGTAAAGATATTTATTCTGTTGGAGTTACTGGAAAGATAATAAAAAAGATTAATCTTCCAGATGGTGGTTACAATATATTCGTTTCAACTTTTGATAGGATTAAGTTTGTTAAAGTTGTTCTTAATGACAAGTTTCCCATAATTGAGATTGAATATTTAAAGCAAATTCCAGTTAGAAAAGATGATATTCAGTCAAGGGCAGTTTACAGTAGTATTTTGCTTAGAACTAAAGAAATATTTTCACATAGAAAGATGCCAGAAGTTCAATTAAATATGGTTAACATTGAAGATAAGGGTAAATTATGTGATATTGTAGCT
The DNA here is from genome assembly GCF_008931845.1 of Borrelia maritima. Classification (NCBI taxonomy): domain Bacteria; kingdom Pseudomonadati; phylum Spirochaetota; class Spirochaetia; order Spirochaetales; family Borreliaceae; genus Borreliella; species [Borrelia] maritima. Next base: position 261,777 of record NZ_CP044535.1, on the reverse strand, counting down.
AGTACTATTTCATCTTCAAAAAATGATCATCAAATAGTTCTTGAAACTTTAAATGTAAAAGATAGGCTTAAAAAAGTTTTAGAATTAATTTATGAAGAGCTTAATTTAATTGAAATTCAAAATAAAATTGCCAAGGGCATTCAAGAGAGATTAGAGAAACAGCAAAAAGAGTTTTTTTTAAAAGAACAGCTTAAGGCTATTAAAGCTGAGCTTGGTATAGGTGATAAGAAAAGTAGTGATTTGGAAAAGCTTAAAACTAAGTTAAGGGCTTTAGGGTTGAAGGGAGAGCCTTTAGAGGTAGTTGAAAAAGAGTTGGAAAAATTTTCACTTCTTGAGACAAGCTCAGCTGAATATATTGTTATTAGAAATTATCTTGAACTTATTACTGAGCTTCCTTGGCGAGATTTGAAAATTAATTTTGATAAATTAGATTTGCAAAAATCTAAAAAGATTTTAGATAGAACTCATTATGGAATGACGGAAGTTAAGGATAGAATTATTGAATATATTTCTGTTCTTAAATTAAGAAAAACTCAAAAAGGGGCTATTATTCTTTTGGTTGGGCCCCCTGGTGTGGGCAAAACTTCTATTGGATCTGCTATTGCAAAGGTTTTGCGAACCAAGTTTTTTAGATTTTCTGTTGGTGGAATGCGCGATGAATCAGAGATTAAGGGGCACAGAAGAACTTATGTTGGTGCTTTGCCTGGTAAAATTATTCAAGGCTTAAGAATTACTAAGACAAATTCTCCTGTTTTTCTAATCGATGAAGTGGATAAAATTTCTGCTTCAAGCTATGGGGATCCTTTTTCGGTTCTTCTTGAAGTTTTAGACCCCGAACAGAATATTAAATTTAGAGACCATTATCTTGACCTTCCTTTTGATATTTCTAATATATTTTTTGTTTTAACTGCTAATTCTGTAGAGACAATACCAAGACCGTTGTTAAATAGAATGGAGGTTATTGAGGTTTCTGGATATGTTGATAACGAAAAAATAGAGATTGCAAGAAAATATTTAATTCCCAAAGTTTTAAGTGAAAATGGAGTTGATAAAGATTCTTTAAAATTTCAAAGTTCAGCTCTTGTTCAAATTGCTCAAGAGTATGCAAGAGATAATGGAGTTAGAAATTTTGAAAAATATTTAAATAAAATTGTACGGAAGGTTGCAAGAAAGCTTATTGACAATACTGAGATTAAATCTTACCAAATTTCGAATGACAATCTAGAAGAATATGTTGGTGTGCCTGTTTTTAGAAAGGAAGGCATGCCGAATGCTATGTATGCGGGAATGGTAATGGGGCTTGCTTGGACAAATTATGGAGGCTCAACTTTAATGATTGAGACTGTAAAGACAGAGTCCAAAGTAGGTGGAATTAAATTGACCGGTAGGCTTGGGGATGTTATGAAGGAATCTGCTAATATTGCTTATACTTATGTTAATAGTATAAAAGGAGATTTAAGTATTAGTAAATCTTTTTTTGAAAAAAATATTATTCATTTACATATTCCCGAAGGAGCTACCCCAAAAGATGGTCCTTCTGCAGGAATTACAATAGCCAGTGCTTTTATATCTCTTGCTCTTAATAAGGTTGTTAGACCCCATTTGGCTATGACAGGAGAGCTTTCTCTTACTGGGAATGTAATGATGATAGGCGGGCTTAGAGAAAAAATAATTGCAGCAAAGCGTAGTGGTGTGGAGCATGTTATTGTTCCTAAGGCAAATAGAGTTGACTTAGAAGAAATTCCCATTAACATTAAAAGTGGTATTAATTTTTATCTTGTAGATAATATGCGCGAGGTCATCAAATTATTGTTTTAATTTTTTTTAAAATTGTTGTTTGAGGCTAGTTTGACTCTAGGTTTAAATAAATTAATTAATAATGGAAGAAGTGTTAGCGATGCAAGAGATGTTGTTAGCATTGTAAAGGCAATTATTGCTCCAAGAGTTGATATTATTTTATATGAGGAAAATATTAGGGTTAAAAATCCTATTCCAACAGAAATAGAATTTGCAAATATCCCATTAAATACGCTAGGTATTGATTGAAGAAGTGCAGTTTTGTAGATTTGGCTTTTTTGGTATTTTAAAATAAATGTATTGAAAAAATGAATTGAATAATCTACTCCGACTCCCATACTTACAGATGCAATTGTTGCTGTTGCGGGGTTTAAAGTTATTCCAAATAATCTCATTACAGCAAAGTTTAAAAACACTGACCACGCCACTGGGATTGCAATAATTATTCCGGTTTTTATAGATTTAAAGAAAAACATAAGTAGTAGTGTTATTGATCCAAGAGTTGTTATTATGTTCATAATCTGTTCTCTTACCATTGTTTTAGCTATTAAAACCTTGTCATATACTCCTGAAAAATGATATTTATTATTTCCCATATGTTCATTAATTGTTTTAATAGCATATTTTTCAAATTTTTTTATTCCTTCGGTTGAATTGTCTTCAATCCTTACTATAATAGATATTAATGACCAATCATCATTAATATACATTTTTTTATTCTCTTGAGTCCAATCGCTTTTATCTATTAAATTTATTAGTTTGTTTAATATAATTTTGTTTTCAGGTAGCTTATACTCTAACGGGGATTCTTTTTTAATTTTAAAATTTGTAAATTTTAAAATTCCGTTAATGGAGCTGGATTGAGTTTTTGAAGAAAATGCATCAATCTTATCTGTAATTAAATCTAAGATTTGCATTGATTTAGCATTTTTAAATTCACCGGGATTTCCTTCAATTTCTATTTTAAAAATCGATATTCCTCCCATTTCTTTTTGCATTAGGTTTAATGTTTTTTTTACACTTGTGCTTTCTTTAAAGTAATCTTTTTCATCAAAATTGATTTCGATTTTTAAAAGTCCCACAATAGAAATTCCCAGTATGATGACGACTATTATAGAGGATATATATTTTCTTTTTAATATAGACTCTGTTATTTGTGTATTTAGCTTGACAAGTCTTTCAAGGAAAAATATTTTATTTGGTTTATTTTCTTTTTGTTTTTCAAGAGACTTTTTTTTTGTAAATGGAATTAATGTTATTATTCCAGGCAAAACGGTTAATGAGATTATCATTGAGATAATCACCCCAATTGACATGAAAATACCCATTGTTTTGTAAGCATTAATTGAAGATGTTGTAAGAGATAAGAATCCAAATGCAGTTGTAAGAGATGTTAGCAGAATGGGTTTTTTAAGTTTTTTCATTGTCGTTTTTATTGATTCTTTTGAGAGTTGTTCTTTTTTTATTAATTTAAATATTCCATTTATTATGTGTACGGCATTAGCACACCCGATGGAAATAAGTAAAACAATCATTGAAGTTTCAGGTACTGTAATGGGGGATTGTACAAGTCCTTTAATACCAAAAGTCCAAATTAATGATAATAATGCAATAAAAATAGGAATTAATGCGCCAATGAGATTTTTGATAATAAGGTAAAGTGAAATTATTACTACAAAGGTAGCAAGAGGGCCTAAGATTTTGAAGTCTTCAACCATATAGTTTAAGATTTTTTCTCTTACTACTAAATCCCCTGTAAGATACAACTTTAGATCGTTTGTTTCATATTTTTTGATTGTTTTTTCCATCTCATCAAGTTCAGTTTTTAAATTTCTACTAAAGTTGATTTGGTCACTCTCTGATGGAATTATTATGAAGTATATTAAATTTTCTGAGCTGCCTAGAAATGTGTTTTTTACAAATGGAGTTGACTTTATTTTATTTTTTATTTCTTCTATATCTTGATCTGTGTATATTTCTTTTTTAAATTGTGGAAAATAAGAAAATATGCTTGTAACGGCATTGGGAGATACTTTTAAAATTTCGGTTATTTCATTGATTACTTTGTTTATTATTTCAAAATTTTTTTTATTGAAAATATTTTTTTTGTCTTGAAATATTACTATTGTAGATAAAAGAGAATTACTTTTGTCAATGTCTATTAAGCTTTCAGTTTCTTTAGTCTTGGGTATAAGTTTTAAGATGTTTGCATCGAATTTAAGATTTTTTAAAAAAAATCCTAAAAAAATGGTAATTAATATAAATATTGTGAATATAATTCCTTTATATCTAATGCTTAGACTTTCAAAGTCCATACCATGCCTCTTTTTTACTTTATCACTATGTTGACAAGCTTGTTTTTAATTACAATTATTTTCATTATTTTTTTATTTAATAAGTTTGATTTTATTTTGTTATTTTCCATTGCTATTTTTTTTAGTTCTTCTTCACCTATCTCTTTGTTTAGTAAAATTTTGTCTTTTATTTTTCCATTTATTTGTAAGACAATTTCTTTTTTTTCCTTAATAATAAGGCTTTCATCGAATTTTGGCCATTTTGAATTTTTAAATAAACTGGGAGTTTCTCCAATGTATTCCCAAAGCTCTTCTGCTAAATGGGGTGCATAAGGGGATAAAATAATAATAAATGGTTTAAATATATTTAAATAAATTTTCTCGTACTTTAGAATCTCATTTATAAATATCATCATGGCAGAGATTGCTGTGTTAAAATTTAGTTTTTCTGTGTCTTCTGTGACTTTTTTTATTACTGTATGTAGTTGAGATATTATTTCTTTTGGAGGGGTGTCTTTTGATAGCTCTTTTTTTCTTAAGTTCCAAATTTTGTTTAAAAATCGAAAAACACCAATAATGCCTTTAGTGTTCCAAGGTTTAGAATCTGTTAGTGGTCCCATGAACATCTCATAAATTCTCATTGAGTCTGCTCCGAATTCCTTAATAATGTCGTCTGGGTTTATTACGTTCTTTAAGGATTTTGACATTTTGGCAATTACTTGGGTTACTTCTTTATTATCCTTTTTGTCAAAAAATTTATTGTCTTTTTCTACAACTTGATCATTAGGTATTAAAATTCCATTTTCTTTTTGATAAGAAAATGATGTTATTATGCCTTGATTTATTAGCTTTTTAAAAGGTTCTTTGGTATTTACATACCCTAGATCATAAAGAACCTTGTGCCAAAATCTTGAATAAAGCAGGTGCAATACTGTATGTTCAGAGCCACCTATGTATAGATCAACTGGCATCCAATATTCAATTTTTTTTTTACTTGCAAACTCTTTGGTGTTTTTGGGGTCGAGATATCTCAAGTAATACCAGCAAGAGCCTGCCCATTGAGGCATTGTGTTTGTTTCTCTTGTAAAGTCTGTATCTTTTACATTTACCCAATCTTTAATCCTTGACAAAGGAGATTCTCCTGTTTTGGAAGGTTTATAGTTTGCAATTTCTGGAAGTTTTAGGGGAAGATCATTTTCTTCTAAGGGCATTTCATTCCCAAGCTTGTCAAATAAAATGGGAATAGGTTCCCCCCAGTATCTTTGTCTTGAAAAAATCCAATCTCTAAGCTTGTAGGTAACTTTTTCTTTTCCCTTGTTGTTTCTAGTAAGCCATTCTATTACTTTATTCTTTACTTCAGAATTTTTAAGATTATTAAATTCATTAGGAGAATTTATTGAAATTCCATCATTAATGTATGCTTTTTTTAGTATTTCATTTTTTCCTGATTTTGATATCACAGGTAAAATTTTTAATTTATACTTTTTAGCAAATTGGAAGTCTCTTTCATCATGTGCTGGAACGCCCATTACAGCTCCAGTGCCGTAAGTTCCTAGTACGTAGCCTCCAACCCAAATTGGAATTTTTTCATTTGTTATTGGATGAAATGCATAAGATCCTGTAAAAACTCCCGATTTGTCTTTTTCAAGAGAAGTTCTCTTAAGATCACTTTTGAGTTCTTCTTGCTTTACATATTTTAATACATTTCCTTTAAAGTTATTTTTTGTTATTTTTTCTATTAGTTTGTTTTCTGGTGCGATCACTAAATACGTAATACCAAAGATTGTATCTGGTCTTGTTGTAAAGACTTTAATTTTGTCATTATATCCTTCAATTTCAAAGTCAATTTCAATCCCTACTGATTTGCCAATCCAATTTCGTTGCATTTCTTTTACAGATTCAGGCCATTCTAATTCTTCAAGGTCTTTTAACAATCTTTCAGCATACTTTGTAATTTTTAAAACCCACTGTCTTAAGTATTTTTTTTCAACGTTGTGAAATCCTCTCTCAGATTTTGGACCATCCGGAGTTTGAATAATCTCTTCATTTGCCAATACTGTTCCAAGCTCAGGACAGTACCATACAGGCATTTCTTTTACATAAGCTAGACCCTTTTTATATAGTTGCAAGAAAATCCACTGTGTCCATTTATAGTAATTCTCTTCATGAGTTCTAATTTCTCGATCCCAATCATAGGCAAATCCCAAAGCTTTTATTTGGTTTTTAAACTTATTAATATTTTCTTCTGTAGTTTTTTGAGGATGAGTTCCTGTTTGTATTGCATAATTTTCAGCCGGAAGTCCAAAGCTATCAAATCCCATTGGGTGAAGTACATGAAATCCATTCAAAATTTTGTATCTCCCAAATATGTCAGTAGCTGTGTATCCTTCTGGATGGCCAACATGAAGTCCATTAGCAGAAGGATAGGGGAACATGTCAAGTATGTATAATCTTTTTTCTTTTGGAATGTTTGGATCTTCTTCTACTTTGTATGTTTTGTTATTTTCCCAAAATTCTTGCCATTTTTTTTCAATTTTTATGAATTCGTATTTAGACATTTATCCTCTTAAAAATTAATCTACAATTATTCTTTATCATCTCTTTAGATTACATTTTTGTCAATTTTTTTAATAAGCTAACAACAATTTTGATGCTGTGAACTGGACTTGAACCAGCACGAGCTTACGCCCACTAGCCCCTCAAGCTAGCGTGTCTACCACTTCCACCACCACAGCATTACTAACCATTATATTTTTTATTTTAAATTTTTGTCAACTTTTTTATTCTTTTTAATTACACAGATTGTTATTGTTGTTATTATTGCGGCAATAAATATTGCAAATATAATTATTTTTATTTTTGAAAATATTATTTCAAATGATTGTCCCAGTTTGAAGCTTAGAGTAAAATAAACCATTATTGAGAGCAAGGTTGCAAAAAAGTCAGAAACAATAAATAGATTAGATTTCATATTTCCCATTCCTGCTGATATAAATATTGCGTTTCTAACTCCAAAGGGTATAAACCTTCCTATAAATAAAGTTAATACTCCGTATTGACCATAATAGTAATTTATTTTGTCAAGCAGGTTATTCTCTTTTTTATTTTTAAACAATTTATTTCCCATTAATTTTCCAATATAAAAAGATATTATGTCTCCAAGATATGCGCCCCAAAAAATTCCTAAAAATATTAATATAGTATATTCATTTTTTCGACTAGATAAAATTCCACCCATTAGTACTATTGCATCTTCAGAAATAGGGATGTTAAGCCCTGCTAAAATTAGTAAGGAAAAAAATACTATTGGGGAATAAGCTATGTTTGAATCAATCGATTCTATTATTGTATTTATATACATTTTGTCATCTATTTCTTGTTTTATAGGTTAAATATATACTTGCTAGAGTTAAATATGCAAAGTAAAGAATGAGAACCGTTTTTGCTATTTTTAAAGCTGTCGTGGACAACTCTGAGAATATTGATACAACAAATGTTAGGCAACTTATTATTGTTAGTGGTATGGTAATTTTCCTTAATTCTTTAGTTTTTGATGGATAAATAAATTTTATTGGGATGAAGCTTATAATAATGCATATTAATATTGTAATAAGGTTTGTAATTTGCCCTATTTTAAAGATTATATTTGATATTACGAATAGATTCCAAAGAGAAGGAAATCCCCTAAAGTAGTTATCATTTGTTTTTGCATCGGTTCTTGAGAATTGATATGCTGATGAGAGCAAAATTCCAATACAAATGGCCAATTTATATTTTTCTTCAATGAATTCTCCCAAATAAAAAAATATAACGGGTATGAATGTATAGTTTAGGTAGTCTGTAATGTTATCAAGTAGAGTACCATCAATTTCAGGTATTAATTCTTTTACCCTAAGCTTTCTTGCCATAGTTCCATCAATGCCATCTATTATAAGTCCTACTACTGTTAACTTTAAAAGAAGATAATAGTCACCATTTACAATTGAAATTATTGAGTAAAGTCCTACAATCAAGCCAGATGCTGTAAAAATATGTACAAGCCAAGCTAAAATCAAATTGATAGTTTTCACAGTAAATCTCCTTTTATTGGAATATTTTCTTTATCTCTTCAAGTCTACATTTAAAAATGTTAATAGTGTTTTCTATTGCTGCTTTTTTTGTCAAATCTACTCCTGTAATATTTAAGGAATCTAATGGATATTTAGAACCACCTGTTTTTAAAAATTTTATATAATTTACTACTGCATCTTTTTCATTTTCTTTGATGTCTTTGTATATTGATAAGGCGGCTGCAATGCCTGTAGCATACTGATATACATAAAAGGGTGAATAAAAGTGGGGAATTCTAAGGCATTCAAGGGGGCTTAATTCATCGAGTTTTACACTAGGTCCGAAGTATTTTTTTAGCAAATTGAGATAAGTTTCTGTTAGTGTTTCTTTTACTACAGGCTCTTCTTTACTAATCATTTCATGAATGATGTACTCAAATTCAGCAAACATTGTTTGTCTGAAGAATGTTGAAATCATGTCGTCAATTTGAGTCAGTTTAATATATTTGATTTTTTTAGTATCGGTTTCGTTTTGAAGTAAATATTCTGCTAGTATTTGTTCGTTAATTATTGATGCTATTTCTGCTTCAAAAATAGAATAATTGTAGTGTGGAAATGGGTTGTTTTTTATGCTAAAGTAAGAGTGCATTGAATGTCCTGCTTCGTGAGCAAGCGTGAACATATCTCTTATTGATTCGTCTTTGTAATTAAGGAGTATATAAGGTTTTCCGTTGTATGATCCAGCGCTAAAAGCTCCCGATCTTTTTCCAGTATTCTCGTATTTATCAACCCATCTTTCTTTTAAAAGACCGTTTCTTAAGATTTCTGTATATTCGGTTCCTAGTATCTCTAAGGATTTTAATATTTTTCCACAAGCTTCTTCAAACGAATTTTTAAATGTTATTCCTTTTGTTAATGGTACGTAAATATCGTAGTGATATAGATGCTCTTGGTTTAATACTTTTTTTCTAAAGTCATAATAGTCATTAATCGCAGATAAATTTTCATTGACAGTTTCGATTAAGTTTGTATAAACTTTTTTGTCAATGTTATTTGAGAAGAGTTTCATTGAAAAAGTATTTTGAAATTTTCTTGTTTTTGCAATGAAGTGACTTTTCTTAAAGTCTGAAATAATAAGATTAGCAAGTGTGTTTTCGTTGTTTTTATATTTTTGATAGAATTTTAAAAAAGCTTCTTTTCGTATTTTTTGATCTTCGTTTTGTAAAAATAGTGTGTAGGTAGAATTGGTTAAAGGTTGTCCATTAATTTCTCCAAATTCCATATCAGCATTTATTAATGCTGAAAATATGTTTTGATAAGATGAGTAAAGAGGAGTGTAGTTAGCAAGTATTTCTTCTTCTTTTTCGCTTAAAATATGATTTTTCTCTCTTAGTATTTTTTCAATTGCAATTTTTTTATCCTTAAGTTCGGGCTCATTTATCCAAGCTTGAATATTTTTTGCATCTATTTTGAGTATTTTGGGCATGAAGAATGAGGTACCATTAGATACTTTTGTAGTTAAATTTATACATATGGAATATATTTTGTTTGAATCTTTGTTAGTTACATCTGTTTCTAATTGAAGCATTGCATAGTAAGAGACTTTCTCTAAATTTTCCATAATTTCATAGTATTTGTTTAAAGTTTCTTTAAATAAATCAAAATTTAATTCCAATTTTTCATATTTTTTAAATTCTTCGGTTTTAATTTCAATAGCATTAATTGCTTTTGTATATTCTTCTTCATTTGCAAATAGAAAAGATAAATCCCATTTATCATTCTCATTGATTTCATTTCTGCTTATCACTAAATTCTCCTCTTCCTTTTTTTATTATTTGGAAAGAAATAATACATTGAAATTTTATAAACATTGTGCTTTTTATTTTACAATAAAGTCTAAACTTTATATATAAAAAGCTTTTAAGTTTAACTTTTGAACAAAGTTTCTAATAAAAATTTTTTAAATTTTGAAAATGCTATTCCCCGATGTGATATTTTATTTTTTTCTTCGAGTTTTAGATCGCTAAATTTTTTATTATTTTTAGTTAAAAATATTGAATCATAACTAAATCCATATTTTTCATAACCATTTAAACTTAAGGCAATTTTTCCATTAATTATTCCTTCAAAATTTGATATTTGTCCATTTTTTGAAATATAACTTATGTTACATAAAAAATATGCTTTTCTATTTTTTTCATTTTTCATTAAGTCTAAAATAAATTGATTTTTCTCATTAGCGCTTAATTTTTTACCCAGCTTATAAGTGTCATATCTTTTAGAGTAAATTCCAGGTTCCAAGTTTAGTGCCTCAATGCACAATCCAGAATCTTCTCCAAAAACATTTTGATTTTTATTTAAAATTTCAAACAGAGCTTTTGCTTTAATCAAAGAGTTTTCCTTGAATGTTTTTCCTGTTTCTTTTATGTTGAAATTTTGAGGGATCATTAAGTTTAAATTAGGAATATTTAATATATTTTTTACTTCATTTATTTTATTTTCATTTGTTGTTGCAAAAAATAGTGTTTTCATTTATATAATAATAAAGTATTTGTGAGTTTAATCATAATCATATTGATTTTAAATATTATTTTCTTTAATTATGTGTATTTGTTGAATGTTTTTGTACCAGGTTTTTATCAAAAAATTTGGATTTTTGCCTAAGGTTATTAAAATAAATTTTTATTTTTTGTTTGAGCATGGTAGTTTTTAGTAAGGTTTGTTATGAAGAAAAGAATTAAATTTAAGATTATTTTAGGGTTAAAAGGAATTTTCAAATTTTTCTTAGCTATTTATAATTCTTTTTTTGTAATCCTTAAAGTTATACATTCTTTTTTTAAGCAAAATATTAGCTTTATGATTATTCCTCATGTTAAGGGGAATGTAAAAAATATTAAAATTTCTTTTTTGACTTTATTTTTCCTTTCTACTTTTTTTTTAGGCAGTTTTATAGGGTTTGTTTTGCTTGCTGTTAATTATGTTACTCTCTCATCAATTGTGAAATCTACAGAGAAGAATTACTCTTTAGCGGAAACCGAGATTGAAGATTTTAGAAATACAGTTGTAGAAATTAATTCTGTTGCAAAAAATTTTTCCAAAATTTTAGATGAGCTTAAAACCTCTTTAAAAATTAATTCTAATGGTGTTGATTTGAATAAAAATAAACTAGATGGAGATCTTTCTGATTTTATTGATTTGCAAATTTTAGAAGCTAATTCAATAAAAGAGCTTAGTGATCTTAAAAATATTAAAAGTAAAATAGAAAGTTCAATTCCTCCTCTTAAAAGCATAGTTAAAGTTTTGCACGCCCAGGACAAGCTTTTAAATGACATTCCTTCTCTTTGGCCTCTTGCGGGTGGATCTGGAATTATTACTTTGCATTTTGGTCCTGCTATTGAGCCTTTTACTAGGCAGTGGTATATCCACAAAGGCATAGATCTTGGGGGGGTTAGAATTGGAACTCCTATTGTTGCAACTGCTGATGGGGAGGTTGTTAGGGCAAGTTATCAATCAGCAGGTTATGGCAATTTTGTTCAAATTAAGCATAAGTATGGACTTGCTACTCTTTATGCACATATGTCGCGCCTTAATACTTCTAAAGGGTCTTATGTTAAAAAGGGGCAGATAATTGGATTTATGGGGCAGACAGGCTATGCAACAGGTCCACATGTTCATTATGAGGTTCGTGTAGGCTCTCAAGTTATTAATCCTGATATGTATTTAAATTTAGCTACAGGAGCTTCAAAATAGATGTTAAATTTGTTGAATGTGAAAAAAAAAGATAAAAAATCATCGCCTTTGTTTATTTTTGACGAAATAAAAACAATAGTGGGTATTGGAGATTTTTTTAAAGGAGATTTAGTTTCAAGTAATTTTATCCGACTTGATGGTGATTTTATAGGTACTATTAGCTCTACTAAAAGAGTAATTATTGGAGAGAGTGGTAGGGTTAAATCTAGTATTGATGCTAATGAGCTTGTTATTTCTGGAATAGTTGTGGGTAATATTTATGCTGAGAGTAAAATTAAAATTTTCGCATCGGGGTGCGTTATTGGAAATATTTCTTGTAAGTCGATTGAAGTTGAAGAGGGAGCTATTATTGATGGGTATATGGATATTGGTTCTGAGCATCTTAGAGTTCCTGAAAGAAACACATTGTTTTATGCTGGTTCTTACAAGGTTAATGAAGATCTTTTAATTGAAATCAATAAGGAGTATCAAGAAGAAAAAAAATCTTTTCACTCTTTAGAAGGTGAAGATGATAAATATTTTTCAAGTGCTGTGAGTAAAATAGATGAAAGTAAATAGTTTAATTGCCGGAGCATTAAATCTTAATTCAAAGGATTACAAAAAAGATAGTAAAAAAGTATTTTTTGATAAGAGCAATCTTTTTTCTTCGGTGTTTCAAGTTGAAAGCGCTAAAGAGGACAAACATTTTATTTTACTTGAAAATGGTGAATTTAATCTTGATTTAATTAAAAGTATGTTAGATGGAATTAATGACGTTGGCGAGAGACTATTGAGTGAGCCGTCCAGACAAAATGTGATTTTTTACAAAAAAGTTATTTCAGAGTTTATATCCATTATTATATCTTCTTCTGTTTGCTTAAAAGAACAAAAAGGAGGTAGCTTGGGAGATTCTAAGCGCCCCAAGTATAGAATTATTAAGATTATTAATGACAAGTTAGACAAGCTTGCCTATTCTGTTTTGCAAAATCAAATGACTCAGATTAAACTTTTAGATAGTATTGAAGAGATTCAAGGCTTGCTTGTGAATTTGCTAATGTGAATTAGGTTTTAGGCTTTTAAAATGTTTTAAATTTTAAATTAGAACTTTTAAATTCAAAGAGATTGTTTAACAATCTCTTTGTTTAATAGTAAAAATTAAATTAATTTTTAATTAAATATTTTTCACTTATCTCCAAAAAGTTTTTTATTTGTTCATTTTTCCACTTTTCAGATTTATTTAATTGTTTCATCATTATTTCAGCAACTCTTGGAGCAGCTTCAATTGTAGCTTGAGGATTTAAAAGTAACGATCTTGTTCTTCTTGCTAAAACATCATCAATAGTTTTTGCCTGCTCAAATTCAATTGCAAAAGCTATTTGAGCTTCATTTAAATCCAAGTTTTCGTGTATCTTTTTGTCAAACCCTTCCATATTTTTTAGAATTTCAAAGTCACTGCCGTAAGTTCTAAAAGGCTCAGGAATTTTCATTGCCTCTTCTTTTGTAAGATAACCGTGTAACTTTAAATCTTCTGTAGTTGGTGCACAATTTCGTATTAAATTTTTTTCTATGGCCTTGAACAAGGTTTTTTCTGCCATTTTTCTATATGTAGTATATTTTCCCCCCGCTATTGTAATAAGATTTGAATCTGAAATGAATATTTTTTCAGTTCTTGAAATTTTTGAGGTGTTGCCCATAGCTTTTGGATCCATTACTAATGGTCTTATTCCAGTATATACGCTTTTTATATCTGATTTTTCTATTTTAATATTTAAATAGTTGTTTAAATTACTTATGATAAATTCGATCTCTTTATCAAATCTTTTAGGTTCTTCTTCTGCCTCTTTTATTGGAATGTCGGTGCTTCCGCAAACAACACTGCCATACCAAGGAATAGCAAATAAAATCCTGTTATCACTAGTTTTAGGAATTAATATTGCATGATTTGGGGGGAATTTGTCTTTTTTTATTATTAAATGACTACCTTGGGAAGGTTTTATAATGTTTGAAGCATTTTCATCATCTAATTTTCTTATTTCATCTGAAAATATTCCAGTTGCGTTTATTATGCATTTGCTTTTTAATGAAATTTCTTCTTTTGTTAATTTATTTTGTATCAAAATCCCCGAAAGTTTTCCGTTTTCCTTATTGAATTTTTTAAGCTCTGTATAGTTAAGAGCAATGCCCCCTTTTTCAGTGAAAGTTCTCAACAGTGTTATTGCCATTCTGGCATCATCAAATGAATCATCATAATATAGGACAGAGCATTTAAGGCTTTGTGTTTTAATATTAGGAGCTTTTTCAATAGTAGATTTTTTGGATAGTAGTTTGGTTTTGTATTTAGTAGATTTTCCTTTGCTCATAAGACTGTGATAATAGCTTAATCCAAAATAATAATAAGGTATTTCTAAAGCATTATAAATAGGTGTAATAATTGCACATTCATTAATTAAATGGGGTGCATTTTTTTCAAGAATGCCTTTTTCGTGTAAAGCCTCTTTAACTAAAGCAATATTACCTTGAGCTAAATATCTTACTCCTCCATGAATTAATTTAGTTGATCTAGAAGAAGTTCCTTTTGCGTAATCAAATTTTTCTATAAGTATTGCTTTATATCCTCTTGTGATTGCGTCTACTGCGATACCAAGACCTGTTGCGCCTCCTCCAATTATTATGAGATCAAATTCTTGATTTTCAAGATCTTTTAATTTTGTTTCTTTGTTATTATTCATGAAATTTAAATATTCCTCCATTTTTGTTAATTTTTTTCTTTTTCGTTAAATAATAGATTTGAGAAATTGGCAAAGATCATTTGTTCACAAAGACCGTTTGTTTAAATTTTATTGAATAGCGTTATAAACCAATTGCATTGGCAAATTTTTCAATTTTTTATAATTTTTCTTTCGATTTAGTATATTATTAACCGTTTTTTGTATTTCTCCAATAATTTTTACCTTTTTTATAAGGTTTAAATAGCTTATTTGCTTGCTATGCATTTTTATTATATGCTGTTTTTGTTTTAAAAAATTAAATAAATTATTAATAATTTATTCTCCAACATATTTTTATAATCTTTAAAGCTTTTTTTGAACTTTTACATATTATTATGAGAATGTTGTATCCAGGATTTTGCTCTTTCAATTGCTTTGTTCCAATTCTCAAGAAGCATTTCTTTATGACTTTTTGGCATTGAAGGCTCAAATACTTTATCTACTTGCCAAAGACTTATGATTTCTTCGGCGCTTTGCCAATAGCCTGATGCAAGGCCCGCAAGATAAGCAGCCCCAAGAGCAGTTGTTTCTGTTATTTTTGGTCTTACAACTTTACACTCTAAAAGGTCAGCTTGAAATTGCATTAATAGATTGTTTTGACTTGCTCCCCCGTCTACTCTTAATTCTTGAATTTCAAAGTTAGGAACAGATTTTTTCATGGTGTTTAGTATGTCAAAACTTTGGAATGCGATACTTTCAAGAGCAGCTCTTGTAATGTGAGCTTTTGTTGATCCTCTTGTTATTCCGATGATTGTCCCTCTTGCATAAGAGTCCCAATGGGGAGCGCCAAGTCCAACAAATGCTGGTACGAAATAAACTCCTCCATTATCTGAGGCAGAGCTTGCCAATGATTCTGCATCTGAGCTTTTTCTAAAAAGTTCAAGACCATCTCTTAGCCACTGAATTACGGCTCCGCCAATAAAAACACTTCCTTCAAGAACATAAGTTACAGATTTTTTTCTTCCCCATGCAATTGAAGTTAAAAGCTTATTATGGCTAATAATTGGTTCTTTGCCTATATTTAATGTTAAAAAGCAACCAGTTCCATATGTGTTTTTAGCCATACCTTTTTTAAGGCAGGCTTGTCCAAATGTTGCTGCAAATTGATCTCCGGCAATTCCTGCAATAGGAATTTCTGATCCAAATAGTAAGTTGTCTGTTTTACCATATATTGTAGAACTTTCTTTAACTTCAGGCAAAATTGCTTTTGGAATGTTTAATATGTTTAAAAGTTCATCGTCCCATTTTAATGTTTTAATATTGAACAATAATGTTCTTGAAGCATTAGAATAATCAGTCGCATGTACTTTTTTTTGAGTCAGATTCCACAATATCCATGTATCTATTGTCCCAAAGCATAATTCACCATTTTCAGCTTTTTGTCTGGCGCCTTCTACATTA
This sequence comes from Borrelia maritima, assembly GCF_008931845.1. Taxonomy (NCBI): domain Bacteria; kingdom Pseudomonadati; phylum Spirochaetota; class Spirochaetia; order Spirochaetales; family Borreliaceae; genus Borreliella; species [Borrelia] maritima. The sequence goes on along the minus strand of NZ_CP044535.1, from coordinate 245,739 downwards.
TCTAAAATCCACATTATTTTTGTTCCACTAAAATAAGAATCTAGCACCAAACCTGTTTTTTCTAAAATAATTTTATCTTTTCCCTCGTCTTTTAATTGGTCACAAATTTTTGAAGTTCTTCTGTCTTGCCATACTATTGCATTGTAAATGGGCTTTCCTGTATTTTTTTCCCATATAATTGTAGTTTCTCTTTGATTGGTTATTCCAATAGCATCAACTTCATTTGGCAGAATTCTTGCATTTGCAAGAGCCTCTGTTATAACTCCAAGTTGTGAACCCCATATTTCGGTAGGATCATGTTCAACCCAGCTTGGTTTTGGATAGATTTGAGTAAATTCTTTTTGAGCAAGTCCTTTTACGTTTGCATTTTTATCAAATACTATTGCTCTTGAGCTAGTAGTACCTTGATCAATAGATAAAATGTATTTCATAATTTTTCCTTTTACTTTGTTAAAGATAAATATCTTTAACCTTTATTATTTTTTAGAGTAAATTCGTAAATTGTAGCGCCTAGAATTGCTCCAACTATTGGACCAATTATTGGGACAATAAATACACTTAGGTTGTTAAAGCCATGATTTTTAAATCCAGCAAATAGGAGTAAAATTCTTGGCCCCAGATCCCTTGCAGGATTAATAGCGTAGCCGTTCATTCCTCCGAAACTTATTCCTATTGCCAAAACCACCGATCCTACAATGAATGGAATAAATGGGTTATCGCTGTATTTTTTTACAAAATCTCCAACAACACAAATTAAAAACATTAACAAAAAAGTTCCAAAAACTTGATCAATAAATCCCGGCAAAAATCCAGGAATAGCGGGAAAAGTTGCCATTATGCCTTGAGTATTTTCAAAACCAGGATCCATTTCTATCCATTTAGGATAAAATACTACAAGTGTCATTAATGCACCCGTAAATGCTCCTAATATTTGTGCTATAATGTAGTGCAAAAGTTTTGAAGCAGGAAATTTCCCAACACTTGCTAATCCTATGCTAACAGCTGGGTTTAGGTGCGCTCCGCTTATTCTTGCTGCTGTATAAATACCGAAGGTTACACCCAGTCCCCACCCAAATACTATATTTGTATATCCTCCTTTTATTATTTCTCCTGGTATTGCAGGACTAGAGGGGAATAATACTGTCATTGCAACAGACCCAGTTCCTAAAGCCAATAGGATAAATGTCCCCAAAAATTCCGATATAAATTCTTGGAATTTTGTGTAATTCATATTATATCTCCTTTTTTTATAACAATTTTATTTTTTCTTAAAAAGTTTTAATTTTTGATTTTGAATCAAGGAATATTAAATTTTTTAATTAAATTTTATTTTGTTTTTTACTAAATTGCCAGATTTATATATTTTAACCTCTTTTTATCAAAAAGAATTAATTTTTTTAATTATTACTTTTACATCATTTATATTTAATATATTATTTTTAATTAAGATTAATGTCAATAATTTAAAAACTTTAATTTTTAAATTATTGATTTCTTCTTCAAAATTTGTTTAAGGATTTTTTATTTTATATTAAAATTTTTACATTGGAATTTTTGATTAATTAAGTTTTATGTTTTAGCAATTCTTTTTTTAGCTTATGTGTGAACTTTTTAAGTTATTTTTGGAGGTAGACTTGGTGATTGTAATAGAAGGTTTAATTGGGGTAGGAAAAACTACTCTTGGAAATATTTTATCAAAGGAGTTGGGAGTTCCTTTTTATAGTGAACTGAATAATGATTTTACTTTAGCGGTATTAGATAAATTTTATAAGGATAAGTCCAGATGGGCATTCTCAGTTCAAATTAATTTTCTCAATGAAAGGTTTAAGTTAATAAAAGGTGTGTTTAGAACAAAAGGAGGCATACTTGACAGATCTATTTATGGTGATCGTGTGTTTGCCTCTCTTTTAAATTGTGATGGGCATATCTCTGATGAGGAGTATAAAATATATATTGACCTTCTTGATAATATGCTTGAGCATTCTCAGCGACCAAGTTTGCTTATTTATCTTGATTGCAGCATTGATGAGGTTGAGCGCAGAATTAAAAATAGAAATAGAAGTTTTGAAATGAATATTCCCAGAGATTATCTTGAAGGTCTTAATGGAAAATATTTGGAGTGGTATGATAAGTATAACTTGTCTTCAAAGATAAAATTTTCTTATGATAAAATAAATATTTTTAACGAAGAAGATAAGGATAAAGTGATTTCTTTAATTAGAGATAAACTTGTATTATAATTATTTGTAGTAGATTGACATTCTTTTGTTTTAAAGGTTGAGTGTTAATGGAGGTTCTTATGGGAAGATTATTTCTTCTATGTTTTTTATGTTCTTTTGTTTTTTTGAATTTGTTTGCTCAAGGTAGTTCTTCTTATGTTGATAAGCAAAAAGAGCTTGCTATTTTTTATTATGAAGTTGGTCAAAGGTATATAAACGTTGGTAAGGTTAAAAAGGGAAAGCTTTTCCAAGCAAAAGCTTTAAAGATTTATCCAGGTTTGAAAAAGGAAACTAACATCAAGCTTGCAGTTAAAGAGCTTGATGCTAAGATGAAAGATGAAAGTTTCAAGGTTGTTATGCTTGAAGATGTTAAGCTTGAGGAGATACCTGGAATAGTGCACGAAAAAATAGAAATAAATGATTTTACAAATGCTCCTAAAATAGAATATATTGCTCAAAGAGAGAGAAGTAAAAATCAAGATAAGATTATTAAATTTCAATTTGGAAAGTTTGCAAGAGCTTTAATTTCTCGAAACTTTGATTTGTTTGACTCTGTTGTTGCAGATAAAGTTAATGTTATGGGTCAATTTGAATCAAAAAATGATTTTATATCATCTTTATCAAGTGCTTCATCTAAGATTGATGCTGATGAGTTAGAGTATTTGTCAGTTGATGATTACTACGATTTAAAGTCTTTGAAAATTTCAAAATCCAACGATACTTCTTTTGCTGTTAACGTGAGTGCCAAAAAAAATGATATTACTAAAAATTTTCCATTTTGGAAAGAACATCAGACTTTAATTTTTACTACAGAAGATAACAATAATTGGTTTTTGTCTTCTATAAAGTGAAATCTTAGCGTTGTAATTAAAAACATTATTATTAGCATATGTACAAATAAGTCTCCAATTTTTTCATAAATAGTTGTAAATGTTGGGGACAGTTTTACTATTGATAATAAGTAGCCTTTTTTAAAAGTTTCTAATGTTCTAATGCTTTCTCCGTATTCGTTTATGATTGCAGTAATTCCCGAGTTTGTAGCTCTAATGGTTTTAATTCCATTTTCAATGCTTCTAAATTTAGCTACAACAAAGTGTTGCCATTCTGCTGAATTTGTTTTTGACCAAGAGTCATTTGAAAAATTTAGCAATGTATTGGCGCCTTGGGTTTTATAAAATCTTGAAAGTTCTGGAAATGCATCGTCATAACATATTAAAGGAGCAAATTTAAATTTTTTCAATTTTAATATTTCAATTTTATTCCCTTCAATCTGCCCCAAGATTCTAAAATTTTTTAAAAAAAAGTTTCTTATAAATTTATATTCGTAAAAGGGAATTTTTTCCGCAAAAGGGACTAAGAATATTTTAGAGTATATGTTTGCAATGTTGAGGTTTGGCTCTATCATATAAATAGAATTTTGTTGAATTCCTATAGTTTTGTCGACATTTGAGGGAGCCCCAATGGCAAATGGGATTTTTCTTTCTTTTATAAAATTTTTCAGTTCATTATGTAAGTAGTTATTTTTAAAGTACTGGTTTTCTTTACTAAAAGGGTAGGTTAGCACTCCTTCGCTCCAGATTACAAATTCTATTTTTGGATTTTCTTTTAAGGCTTGTTCTGTAATTTCAATAGAATCTTTTATTCCCTTTTCGTCATTTCCAGGTAACCAAGGATCAGTGTTAAGCTGAATAGCTGCAATATCTAGACTATCTATTTCTTTTGCTAGTAAGCTTTTTAGTTCTATTTTTTTAAGCATTCCATAAGTAAAAGATGTTAATATTAGTAATATTGGAAATATTGTGTTTAGCAAATTAGTTTTGTTTTTGTGGATTAAAAAGCTTGCAATTCCAGAGTTTAAAAAATAGACTGCAAATGATACAAAAAATACGCCAAAAATGTCTGCTACTTGAATTAAATTGTTAAAGTTATTTACAGTGAAAGCTCCAAGTCCCCAGGGATACGCTAAAAATCCAATTGATCTTGAATAATCATAAAATGTGAAAAGCATTGCTATTATTATTGTCTTATTTTTAAAGCTTTTTAAAGAGTGATAAAGAAAATAACCCAAAGTTAATGAATATGGAATGTATCCTATGACTACTCCAATGAATGTAATCCATCCAAATGCATGAAAAAATCCAAGCCAAAAATTTTGCAAGCTGTTGGCTATTAAGAAGTAAAATACTGTTAAACCTATTAATGTTTTTTTATCTTTTAGTTTGTTTAAGGCTATAAAAAGCGGCACATATGCAACAAATCCTAGGGTTGAATATCCTGTTTCTTTAATTTCATTTGGAATTGCAAGTGTTGTAAGAATTCCTGAAAATATGGCTAGGCAAAAGTATCTAGTTTTCATTTTCCCTCTTTTTTACTATTATTATTAGTGATGTAATAATGCAATATATTTAATATTATCATTAATAATTTTATATGCATTTTATATGATAGCATTATTTTTTTGTATTATTTTTGAAAATTTTCTGCTTGTAATAGGTCTTTAAAGAGTAAAGGGAATTATGTTAATTTTTGGTATTATTGGTTTATTTTTTTTAAATCTTTTTAGTTTGCATGCCCAAGGAATAGTCACCAACAAAGATGCTCAAGAAGAGTTTAAATGGGCTCTCAATTCCTATAATAATGGAATTTATGATGATGCTCTTTTATCTTTTAAAAAAATTTTAAGTTTTGATCCTAATAACCTTGATTATCACTTTTGGATTGGTAATGTTTATTATAGGCTTGGTTATGTTGAAGAAGCTTTAATGGAATGGAGAAATTTAAAAGATCAAGGCTATAAGGTTCCCTATCTTAGGCATTTGATTTCTACTATTGAGCAAAGGAGAGGTATTTTTTCAAATTATGAGCTTAATTTTAAAAAACTTGTAAAAGTTGCATCTCTTGACAATTCTATTTACAAAAGGCCACATGGGTATCAGATTACATCTTTGAGGGCTGATAAGTACGGTGGATATTACGCTGTTAATTTTGTAGGTAATGAAATATTGTATTTTGATGTTAATAATAATGTTAATACTTTAGTTAAAAATGGATTTAGTTATTTGAAATCACCTTATGATGTTATTGAAGCTAATAATTTACTTTATGTAACTCTTTATTCAAGTGATGAAATTGGTGTTTATGACAAAGTTCTTGGAGTTAAAAAGAAATCTATTGGGGGAAAAGGTACAAAAGATGGGGAATTGCTTGCTCCTCAGTATATGGCTATTGATAAGAGAAACTATATTTATGTGAGTGAGTGGGGAAATAAAAGAGTGAGTAAGTTCGGGCTTGATGGTGATTTTATCCTTCATTTTGGTTCTAGAACTTCTGGTTATAAGGGCCTTTTAGGTCCTACAGGTATTACTTATTTAAATGAAAATATTTACGTTGCAGATTCTCTTAGAAATACTATTGAAGTTTTTGATACTAGTGGTAATCATTTGTATTCAGTTTTTACTTCTATTGAAGGAATGGAGGGACTTAGCAGTGATTCTGCAGGCAACAATGTTATAGTATCTTCAAAGGATGGTGTTTATAATTACAACATTGCTAAAAAGACAATTACAAAAATTTTAAAAGCAGATAAATTGAATTCTAAAATTTCCTCATCTGTTTTGGATGCCAATAATCAGATGATTGTTTCAGATTTTAATAATGCCAAGGTTTCAGTTTACAAGAGTGATACAAGTCTTTATGACAGTTTAAATGTTGATGTTAGAAGAATAGTTAGGCTTGGAGGGCCTAAAATTTATGTTGAGCTTAATGTAAGTAGTAAAAGTGGATCGCCAATTGTTGGGCTTAAAAGTGAAAATTTTTCAATTGCAAATGAAAATTATTATATCGTCAACCCGAAAGTAGCTTACAATGTAAATGCTTCAAAAGACATTAATATAGCAGTTGTTTTTGATAAATCTTCTTATATGAAAAATTATGATTTAGATCAAATTATGGGTTTAAATGCTTTAATAGAATCATCAAAAAATAAAAATTTTAGTTTTATAAATTCAACAAATGTGCCCATTATAGATAATATTGAAAGTTTGACAAGTAGCATTAAAAACACAAGTTCTCTTGGTCCTTATAGTACAGATGCTGTAAAGACAGATGTTAGTTTGAAGTTAGCAGGCTCTGGGCTTATGTCAAAAAGCTCAAGACGAGCAGTAGTTTATTTTAGTGGTGGCATTTTAAATCGTAAAGCTTTTGAAAAATATTCTTTAGATACAATAGTAAGTTATTATAAAAATAATGATATAAGGTTTTACTTAATATTGTTTGGCAACAATCCTGTTAATAGCAAGCTTCAGTATTTAGTTAATGAGACAGGTGGTGCTATAATTCCTTTTTCATCTTATGAAGGAGTCTCTAAAGTTTATGATTTAATTTTAGAGCAAAAGACAGGCACTTATTTACTAGAATATTATTATCCAGGTTCTCAAGAGCCTAATAAATATTTTAATTTATCTGTTGAAGCAAACATAAATCAACAGACAGGAAGAGGGGAGTTTGCATATTTTATCAATTAGATTGTTTTTTGATTTTATTAGAGGGTTAAGTTATGAGACTTAATGCAGGAATTGTGGGGCTTCCTAATGTGGGCAAATCTACTTTATTTTCATCGTTAACATCATCTAAGGTTGAGATTGCGAATTATCCTTTTTGTACTATTGAGCCAAATATAGGAATAGTGGAAATTCCTGATGAAAGGCTTTTAAAAATCTCAGAGTGTATTGTTACGCGCAAAATTATTCCGGCTGTTATGGAATTTGTAGATATTGCAGGCCTTGTTAAGGGAGCATCCACAGGCGAGGGGCTTGGTAATAAATTCTTGGCCAATATTCGTGAAGTTTCTCTTATTGTTCATGTTGTAAGATGTTTTGAAGAAAAAGATGTTATTCATATTGATGACGATATTAATCCGGAGAGAGATATAACTACAATCAATGTTGAACTTTGTCTATCGGATCTTGAAACTGTCCAAAAAAGTCTTCAAAAACAAGAAAAAAATATTAAAAGTGCTGATAAAAAAATTAGTGAATCTGCTAAGACAATTGTTTTAATGCTAAAAAGACTTGAAGGCCATTTAAATAATATGAATCCTGCTTCTGATTTTAAATTTGATGATTTTGAATATAACTTTGTTAGATCATTAAACCTTTTGACTTTTAAAAAAGTTTTATATGTTTGTAATGTTGATGAAAATTCACTTAGCGGCAATAAATATACAGATATTGTAAAAAATCTTGCTTTAAAAGAAGGGAATGATTTTTTAATTTTATGTGCCAAAATTGAAGCAGAGCTTGCTCAAATAAAGGATATATCTTATAAAAAAGAAATGTTAGAATTATTTGGAATAAATGATAGCGGCCTTAGTAATTTAATTAAAAAAGCTTATTATACTTTAGGGCTTAGAACCTATTTTACAGCAGGCTTACAAGAAGTTAGAGCTTGGACATTCAAACAGGGTATGAAAGCTCCTGAAGCTGCTGGAATAATTCATAGTGATTTTGAGAGGGGTTTTATTAAAGCAGAGATTTATTCTTTTGAAGATTTGTTTAAATTTCAAAGTGTTCAAAAACTAAAAGAAAAAGGACTTGTTCGAATTGAAGGCAAAGAATATCTTGTAAGAGATGGGGATGTAATCTTTTTTAAATTTAATGTTTAGATTTATTTTATATTATGGGTAATTTATTTTTCAATAATGTAAAATTAATTAGTTTATTTGTTTTTAACATTGTTATTTGCTTGATTTATTCAGGTTTTTATGGTACAAGTTTTTTTTACTTTGTTCTAGCACTTCTTTTAGTAAATTTTTTTGTAATCCTTTTTTATTTAAAATATTTTTGTTCTGTCTTTTTTAGGGGATCTAAGATTTATTACAAGGGTATTTTTTTAAGCTATAATTTTGATTTTGATGACATTATTTCTCTTGAAAAAAGATTGTCAGACAATGTTTTGATTTTGAAATTAAAAAATAAAAAAAAGATTAAAGTTTATTTTTTGATAGGCAATGGTTCGAGTGAATTATTCAAAGAGCTTAAATTTAAAAGAAAAGATTTGTTTATTTCAAAATTGGAAAATTTTCCAATAAGGTATTATTTGTCTTATACTTATCTTTGCATGTTTTTAGCTCGCATTATGATTAGTTTATTTGTTTACTATATTTCATTAAGCAATATATTTATTTTTTTATTTATTTGTTTTATTGACATTAAAGTTTTGTTAGGTGATTTTTCAGTTATTAGTAATATAGTGTTATTTTACGAATTTAGGAAAGATTCAATTTGTGAAAGGAGGCTCTTTAAAAGTGAAGTTTATTTTTATGAATTTTTTGAAAAAATTTTTATTGCTAGAGAATTTGAATTTAACGGTAAAAATTATTTATGCTTTTCCTATAAGGGGAATCATTCAATAAAAAAAGTATATATTTTGAATAAAAAAATTTCTTATTCCATGCAAAAGGTTTTTGAATATATTGATCAAAACTATTATGCTGAATTAACTTAAAGCTTTGATTGACTATATTTAAATTAGTTGATATATTAAGTTTATTATTTGATAATATTATTAAGGAGTATAACTTGAGAAAAAATGCATCTGCATTGAAGCGCTCTCGTCAAAATTTAAAAAGAAAGATTAGAAATGTAAGTGTAAAAAGTGAGTTAAAAACAATAGAAAAGCGCTGTATCAACATGATTAAAGCGGGCAAGAAAGACGAAGCTATTGAATTTTTTAAGTTTGTTGCAAAAAAACTAGATACTGCTGCTAGAAAGCAAATAATTCATAAAAATAAAGCTGCTAGAAAAAAATCTCGTTTAAATGTTTTGCTGTTAAAGTAAGGAAATTAGTTTATGTCTTTTTCAAGAAGACCAAAGGTTACTAAGTCAGACATTGTTAATCAAATATCTTTGAATATCAGAAATAATAATCTAAAATTAGAAAAAAAATACATAAGACTTGTAATAGATGCTTTTTTTGAAGAGCTTAAAAGTAATCTTTGTTCGAATAATGTTATTGAGTTTAGATCTTTTGGTACATTTGAAGTTAGGAAAAGAAAGGGACGTTTAAACGCGCGTAATCCTCAAACAGGAGAATATGTTAAGGTTTTAGATCATAATGTTGCGTATTTTCGTCCAGGCAAGGATTTAAAAGAGAGAGTGTGGAGTATTAAAGGTTGAATGCCGGTTAATATGGTAGATTCTTATAAATGGGATTGTAAGCTTGATTCGAGTTTAACTTTTAGAGGAAAATTAAAATTTGAAGGAACTTTGTATCTTGATTCTTCTTTTGAGGGTGAAATATCTTCAAAAGGGGGTGTGCTTTTCATTGGCAAGAATAGTAAGGTCATCACCAACGTGGTAATTTGTGATACATTAATAGTAGAAGGAATTTTGAAGGGGAATGTCAATGCTGCTAGTAAAGTTTATTTAAATAGCGGTTGTAAAATATATGGGGATATAAAAACAAAAAAAATATTTATTAATGATAATATAATTTTTGATGGTAAGTGTGAAATGATAAAGTCTAATGAAATTGTAGACTTATTTTCTTTCACTGTTTCACAAATAAAAGATACTTTGCAATAGGTCGGTGTTTTTTATTAATTAATAATAAGTAGATTTTTATAAAATCCTTTCTTAAAAAATTTAATTCTTAGAGGAAAATATGGATAAAAAAAATGGTGGATTTGATTTAGAAGGTGAAATAAGGCGATTGGATGTTTCTAAAGAGTTGAAGATTGAAGATAATTCAAAAAAAAAGGTAATTAAAGTTGTTGCTAAAAAGGATTCTACATATAGCTTGACAAAATCTGCAGGTTTAAGTGGTACAAAGGATTCAAACGGTGTAGTACTTTCTGAGTTTGATTATGATATTTCTGCTTCTGGTTTAGAAAATAACATTAAAACTTTAGAGCAAAGTAATATCATCAAGTTTTTTAATGGTAAAGATTATGTAGAGATTGAAAAACTTTATGATAAGCCAATTACAGAGGTTAGAAAAGTTGTTGAAGGGCTTGGGACCAATCATACTATTGCTGTAACAATGAAAAAAACAGAATTAATATTTTTATTGGTAAAAATATTAAGTGAGAATAATATTGATGTTTTATTTACAGGCGTGCTTGATGTTCTTAGTGATGGTTATGGGTTTTTGAGAACGGCATCGAATTCTTATCTTTCAGGAGGGAATGATGTTTATGTCTCTCCTTCTCAGATTAGACTTTTTAATTTAAGAACGGGAGATATTTTATATGGCCAAATTAGATCGCCTAGAGATGGTGAGAGATTTTTTGCTATGGTTAAAATTAAATCTATTAATAATCAAGATCCCACGTTTGCTCAAAACAGAATACCTTTTGATAATTTAACTCCTCTTTATCCCAATATTAAATTGAATCTTGAATATGAAAATTGTAATATTTCTACAAGGCTTATTAATCTTTTTTCACCTATAGGTAAGGGGCAAAGGGCTTTAATAGTCTCTCCCCCAAAAGCGGGAAAGACCACTTTGCTCCAAAAAATAGCTAATGCAATAACTACTAATTATTCGGATGTTATTTTGATGATATTGCTTATTGATGAGAGACCAGAAGAAGTTACAGATATGATTCGTAGTGTCAAAGGTGAAGTAATTGCATCTAATTTTGATGAGCAAGCTAGCAGACATGTCCAGGTGGCAGAAATGGTTATTGAAAAGGCAAAAAGGCTTGTTGAAAACAAAAAAGACGTTGTTATTTTGCTTGATTCTATTACAAGGCTTGCAAGGGCATATAATCAAACTATGCCAACTTCTGGCAAGATTTTGTCAGGCGGAGTAGATTCTAATGCTTTACATAAGCCAAAGAGATTTTTTGGATCTGCTAGAAATATTGAAGAAGGGGGGAGTTTAACTATTATAGCTACTGCTTTGGTTGATACTGGTAGTAAAATGGATGAAGTTATTTTTGAAGAATTTAAAAGTACTGGTAATATGGAATTAATTCTTGATAGAAGTTTGGCAGACAGAAGGCTTTTTCCTGCTATTAATATTAAAAAATCAGGGACAAGAAAAGAAGAGTTACTTCTTAGTGAAGAGGAGCGTTCTAAAATTTTACTTATTAGAAGGATACTCGGGGGTGTTGATGATTATGAGGGAGTTGAAGTTCTAATAGAAAAGATGAAAAAAAGTAAAAATAATGAAATTTTTTTAAAGACAATGAGCAATGGTAATTAAATAAATTGACATTATTTTTAATGTAATTTAAAATATGCTCTGGATTAATTAAACTTTAGTGAAGGTTTAAGAGGAAGGTTTTATGAGAAAAGATATACATCCTAAAAATAATTTAGTTGTATTTAAAGACGGGTCAAATGGAGCAATGTTTTTAACTAGGTCTACTTTGAATTCAAAGGAAACTATTAAATATATTGATGGAAAGGAATACCCATTAATTACTGTGGAGATTACAAGCAAATCGCATCCTTTTTATACTGGTCAACAAAAGTTTGTGGATGCAGCAGGAAGAATTGATAAATTTAATAAAAGATATAAAAAGTCCTAAAAATTAGTTATTTTTGCATTAAATTTTGAGAAAATATTAATAAATTTTTTTTAAATTATATTCTTTCCCTATTAATTTTTCCAGGTTGTTTTTTTCTTCTTCATATTTTTGATTATTTACTAAAGATGTAATGCTACTATGTTGTTTTATTTGTTTTAGAACCTTTTCGGATATTTCTTTAATGTCTTGGGGTGTAATTGTAAAGTAGGCATTTCGAATATCTTGCCTTAAACTATCGCTAATATTTAACATTTTTCTTTTATAGCTTTGCAAAGCTTCTGTAGCTTTGGTTTTTACATAGATGTTAGTTCCTATTAAACCTATCAAATAGGTATAAATTTCTTCATTTTCCAGTTTATTTTTAGCCAATTCTTCTAAAGAATTTTCAAAAGCCAAATACGTTTTAATGAAGTTAGGGTCTCTGTAGGATGCAAAAGAGAAAATTCCGTTAGTGATTGATGCGCTTGCTCCGTACGCACCGCCCATTACCCTTATCTTTTCCCAAAAAATCCCACTTCTTAATATATGTTCTAAGAAATTTGCTTTTGGATAATTTTCATCGTTGATTTTGTAACTAGGGAAACATATAGCATTGAAAGCTACTTTTGATTGGATAATTATTATTTCTTTTAATGTTTTATTGTTTATTTCAATATTGAGCAATTCGTTGTAATAATTATTTTCTTTTAGGCTTTCTTTTAGATTAAACAATTCATTTTCTAAGTTCTTAAGAACATCGTCAGTGTTTCCTATTATTAGTGTGGATAGATTGTTTTTTAAAATTATTTTATTTTTTAAATTGTCTAATTTGTTTGCAATTTCTTTTAAAGACTCAGTATCTGTTTTTATTTTTTGCCAAAATTCTCTACCTGTTATTCCATTTTGCAATTCTTTTAAATATTCATTTAATTTTAGCTTTGACTTGGCCCTTAATATTGCTAAAAGATGTCCTTTTGGGATTAATAATGATTTAAAATCGTTTTTCAAGCTTAGTATTATTTCTTTTAATCTCTCATAATCATGAAAGTTAATATTGATTAAAATTTCTTTAATCAGTTCAAATGATTCTTTAACTTTATGGTTAAAAGATTTAAAGCCAATATTAAATAAATTCAAAATGTTTCCATTAATATCCTCGTCATAACTTTCAGATATATTTATTTGTCCCAAAGTATTTTGTATTTTATTGTTAATATCTATGTAAGAATAGTTTTTTGTAGACAAATCTTGGAGAGCTCTTTTAAATAAAGATAAGTATATATAATCTTCTTTTTCTAAAAAATTTAGTTTAAAAAATAAGTTTACGTTAAAAATATTGTTATTCTTAAATTTAAAAGAATGCAGATTAAGCTCTTTTATTTCGTTAAGATCTAAACTTTTTTCTATTTGTTTTGGTAAATCTTCTATTTTTAGCAAAGGAAGTTTTGCTATATCTGCTTTAGAGTCTTTTTTATTTTGATATTTTTTAAACTGATTAAAATCTTTTTTAAATTGTAAAAATTTTTCTGGATTTTGTTTAATTTCAATTTCTTTTGCCATTATTTTTTTTTCAATTTTTTCTTCCATTTCTTTTTCTGTGTCGTATGATGGAATAAAGCTTATTAATGTATAGTGATTGTTGCATATTAGATATTTTTCGATTAAATTTTCGAAATAATAAATTCCTTTTTCCAATTTATTTTCAATTTCATTTATATAGTGGCTTGTTTTTAACGTTTCGGCCGGATGCATACCGTTTAGCCATCCTTTGAAACTTTTTATCATTAGGTCGATGGGGAGATTTTGTCCTTTTTCTTCTTTTAGGGCGAATTCGTAGCCAAAAAGAATTCCTTTTATTAGCTCTTTTGGAATTTTATTTTTTACTAAATTTTTAAGCTCACTAAAAATTAAATTTTTAAATTCTTTTTCTTTTTTTTCAACAACATTTTGAAGTCCAAATGAAAAAACAGATTCTTTTAAATCTGTATTAATTCCGCTAATATGTGCTATATCTTCGCCAATTCCGCTTTTTAAGATATTAACTGTAAATGAACAAGAATCATCTAAGAGTATTTCTGAGAGAATTTCAAGACCAATGCTGTCTTCAATATTGTTAATTTCTGTGCAAAGCCAATTTATTGCGTATACCCCAAGAGTATTATCGTTTTCTTTAGGAATTTTGTATGTTAATTTTTTCCCCTTTTCCCATCTCTTGGCGGGGTTTATATCAATATTAACATTGCTTTTTTCTTTTTTATAAGGTCTTATTATATACTTTTCAATGAAATTTAGATTTTTTTCAGTCTGAGTGTTGCCAAATAAAAATATTTTGCAGTTTTCAAGTGTATAATATTTTTGATAAAAATCTAAAAAACTTTCATAGGTTAGATCAATAATGTTTGTTGGGATTCCGCCCGAATCGTATTTATATGCTCCTTCTTCAAAAAGAGAACTAATCGCTATTTCGTTGATTAGAGAATTTTTGTTTGAGTAATTGCCTTTCATTTCATTAAAGACAATTCCAGAAACTTTAAAATCTTTTGGATTTATATTGTATCCTTCTTGCATAAATGCTTCTTTTTTAAGCAATGGTTGAAAGATAGAATCGGCATAGATATTAAATAAATTAAAATAGTCTTTTTCAATTGTGGATGCTGCTGGATAGATTGTTTTGTCTGGAAACGTCATTGCATTTAAAAATGTGTTTAGGCTTCCCTTTAATAGGTAAAGAAATGGGTCTTTTATTCTATATTTGTTAGAACCGCAAAAAATTGTGTGTTCTAAAACGTGTGCAACCCCTGTATTGTTTGAAGGGATTGTTTTAAAAGCTATGCAAAATGCATTTTCTTTAAAAGAATCGCTTTTTAAGTGAAATACTTCAAGACCGCTTTCATGTTTAAAATAAGACCCTTCTGCATCATATTCTTCTAGATAAGTTTTTGAAATTAGTTTAAAAATTTTTTTCTTTTTCATTCGTGACTTTAATCCTTATTTTACAAATTGTGCTATTTCGCTTTCATTAAATTCAAATATGTTTTGATATTCCTCTGTGTCGTCTAGTTTAAATGTATATTCAGGAAATTTAATAATAATTTTTTTGTTTTCAAAGTAAATTACTGCTTGTTGTAAGTCAAATATTAATTCGTTAGGCAAGATTTTTCCTTTAATTTTTTTTATAAAAAATGGGAATGCTTCATCTGTTTTGATTATGTTGTCAATATTATGAATATAATTTCCTGTGTCTTTAATGTAATAGCTTCTGCAATTTGTAATAGGGCTGTCATGGATTTCTTGAGTTGAAGTAAGTATTATTGTATAAGTATTGTATCCATAGTAAATTTCGTAGTCTATTTTTAAGCTAAATTTTTTATCCTCAGGTTTAAGCTCGTTACTAACAATGTCAAGCCTTGTTACAATTTGACTTACATGTTCATTAATTTCATTATTTAATTCCTCTAGATTCCCCTTGTCTTTCCCTTCGATTATTAATTTAGGTATTCTAATGTTGTATTCGTAAAATTTTGATTCTTTTTTTGAGTTCATTGAATTTATTATTAAAGAATCCATTTTGGTGCTATTTGAGTTAATATCTTTAAAATTGATCTTAGTTATTTTTTTTTCGCATCCATTAAAGATCATTAATGTAGATATTAACACAAAAGCTGCCTTTATTGTTCTTAAACTTAGCATACGATGTCTCCCTGCAGATTTATTCTAATCCTGCTATAAGATATTATATAATAACCTTGATATGAATTAATATTATTTGTAATTTTGTTTAAAAATTTTACTTAAGACATATCTTAGGAGATAAGATGCTTGATCTGAAATTTATTAGAGATAATCTTGGTCTTGTTAAGAAAAGTATTAATGCAAGGGGCCTTGTTTTAGATATTGATAAGTTAATTTATCTTGACGATAAAAGAAAAAAAATAATTACTAAAATTAGTGAGCTTAATGCGAAAAAAAATGAAAATGCTTCTAAAATGGTAAAAAATCTTGACAAGGTTTTAAAAATCTCTTTAGTAGAAACCGGAAAAATTTTAAAAAAACAGCTTTTTGATCTAGAAGAAGAGCTTGAGAGAGTATCTTTTAATTTTGATCTTGAAAATAAGCGTGTACCTAATATTTTGTCGCCCGATGTGCCTATTGGTAATAGCGAGGAAGATAACTTTGAGATAAAAAAAGTGGGAACTGTTCCAAGCTTTGATTTTAAGCCAAAAAATCATTTAGAACTTGGTAGAGATTTAGATCTTCTAGATTTTGACAGAGCACGCGAGGTTAGCGGTAGTAAATTTTATTATCTTAAAAATGAGGCAGTTTTTTTAGAAATTGCTCTTATTAATTTCTCTTTGAATAAATTAAGAGAAAAGGGTTTTAATGTTTTTATTACTCCTGATGTTGCAAGAGAGTTTATAGCTGATGGTATTGGTTTTAATCCTCGTGGTAACGAAAGCAATATTTATAAGATTGAAGGTACAGATAAATATCTTGTAGGTACTTCTGAAATTACGCTTGGTGGTTACTATTATAATAAAATAATAGATTTGACTTTGCCAATAAGAATGGCAGGATTTTCACATTGTTTTCGAAAAGAAGCCGGAGCATATGGCCAGCTTTCAAAAGGTCTTTACAGAGTTCATCAGTTTAGCAAGGTAGAGATGTTTTGTTTTTGCAAAGCGGAAGAGTCTGAGGTTATTCATGACGAATTTTTAAGTATTCAAGAGCAAATTTTTACTGAACTTGAGATTCCTTATAGAGTTTTAAATATTTGTGCTTTTGATCTTGGTGCCCCAGCTTATAAAAAATATGATATTGAAGCATGGATGCCCGGAAGAGACGGTAAGGGCAGTTATGGGGAGGTAACTTCAACTTCAAATTGTACAGATTATCAGTCAAGAAGGCTTAAGATTAGATATAAAGATAAAGATGGGCAAAATAAATTTGCACACATGGTAAATGGAACAGCAATAGCTACAACTAGAGTTATTATTTCCATACTTGAAAACTTTCAAGATGAAAAAGGAGGAGTTAGAATTCCAAAAAGTTTGGTTAAGTATACAGGTTTCGATTATATTCCTTTTAAGAATTAGAATTTAGTATTTTTTCTGGCAATGTTTCTATAGCTTTTAGCAATATTTCATGTTTTTTTAAGTTTTTTGGAAATGGTGCTGTTAAGTTTTGTCTAAATTTTTTAGCTCCTTCTTTGGAAAATACGATTCCCATAAGATGCTTGAATAATATATTTATTGACAAGTAATTTTCGTATTCTTTAATGTATTCTACCATTTGCATCAATATATCTTTTCTTGTTGGAATTTTATCAGTTTCGTTTAAAAACTCTCTTGAAGCGTTTGCAATAAAGTATGGATTTTCAAATGCACTTCTTCCAATCATTACAGAATCAACAACAGATAAGTGTTTTTTGATTTGCTCTAAGTTGTTTATTCCTCCGTTTGTTTCAATAAATAAATTTTTATTCTCTTTTTTTAGATTATATACAAATTCATGTCTTAATTTGGGGATATTTCTATTATTTTTAGGGGAAAATCCTTTTAATATTGCAACTCTTGCATGTACAATAAAATTTTTGATACCAAAATCTGAGATTATTTTGACAAAGTTTTTTACCTCAGAATAATTTTCGTTTTTGTAATCACTAGGTAAAAGTCTAACGCCTAGTCTATGTTTAATTGAAATAGGCTTATTTGTGCCTTCTTTCATTGTTTTTAAAATTTCACCTACTTTATTAGCATCTCTCATTAGGCAAGCCCCGTAGTTTGCATTTTGGATTTTTAGAGATGGACATCCAACATTAAGATTGTATTCATCAAAATTGAAGTGTTTTTCAAGAATTTTAATGGCTTTAAGAGCATCGTTTTTAGAGTTTGTTGCTATTTGAATTGCAATTGGAGATTCTAATGGTGCTTGTTTTACAATTTTTTTTAAATCCCCCATAATTATTGACTTTGCAGAAATCATTGGGGTATATAATGCAACTTTTTTTGATAATAGCCTTATTAAATACCTAAAATGCTCGTCTGTAATGTTTACCATTGGAGCTATGGATATTTTACGATTTATTAACATTACATAATATGTTAGAATAAACGAGCTAATTTAACAATTATTTGTTCTTTTTTTAGGAGGAATTGTTATATGCTTTGGAAAAAGGATTTATTTTTTTTACTACTTTTCCTAGCATTGTTAATTATAATTTCTTACAAAAGAAAAAACATTAATACTAAGAATGGTAGCTACATTCCAGTTAGGGGCACAAGCGAAAAAGAAATCTTTTTAACATCTTCGAGTTGGAATTTACAATATGATTTAAGTATTAATGTTGTTAATGACAACATTAAAGAAAATAACTTAAATTTATCTAATAATAAGATCAAAAATTTTTTTATTAAATGCGGATTTAATGAAGATTATGTAAAAAAAACTTTATCGTTAAAAATATTAAAAATTTTTGTAACTATTGTTTTATTATTTAGATTAATATGTACTAAGGGAAATTAAATGGAGTTTTTATATTCTGATGAAGAGAATTATTTAAAAAATAGATTTTTTGATTTTTTTAATATGAATATAGATAAAGATAAATACACAAGTATTGGAATTTGTGGTGGTCGAAGTATCCTTACTTTTTTAAGTGTTTTTCTTGAACAAAATTTTTCTTTTAGAAGATCACATTTTTTTTTGGTTGATGAGCGGTGTGTTCCATTGGATAACGAGAATAGCAATTATAATCTTTTAAATAGACATTTTTTTTCCAAAATGGTTGAAAAAAATTTAATAAGCGCTTCCAAGTTTCATGCTTTTTTTTATAACGAAATAGATGAAACTACAGCTATTCATGACTATAATATTGAATTTAATTCTAGGTTTAGTATTTTTGATTTTATTTTAGTTTCTGTTGGTGAGGATGGCCACATTGCATCGCTTTTCCCCTCAAGAAAACTCTTGTTTTCAGATATAGAAGGCTATCAGTATGAATACAATTCTCCTAAATTCCCTAGCAAAAGAATAAGCTTGACGCCAAAGTCTTTGTTTAATTCAAAAGCAGTTGTTTTGTTATTTATGGGTATTGATAAAAAGCGTGCTTTAGAAAATTTTTTAAGTTTTAATACCTCTATCAATGAATGTCCAGCCAGACTTCTTAAAGAGCATCCCAATTTACTAGTTCTTACAAACATTAGAAGAGATGAAATTTATGCAGGATCCTAGGCTTTCTAAGTATAAAAATACTAAAAATTTAAGCAAAAAAACCATTGAAGAAATTGATACTTTAAGTTTAAATAAAAACTTTTCAGATTCAGAGATTCAAGGTTCTATGCTCAGATCTTGGATAAATCTTATTAAAGGTAATAAAAATAAAGTGCCTGCTGAGACCAACCCCAATAGTATTAAAGATTTAAATCCGGGGTTTATTCGTAAAGAGAGTAAGGTTACAAAGATTGCAAAATATTTTTTGGCTATTGGGCTTGAAAAATCTGCAAAGATTATGTCTGAACTTGATGATTCAGATATAATCTTAATTACTAGAGAAATTTCAAAGATTAGTTATATTTCTCCAGAAGAAAAAGATCATATTATTAAAGAATTTGAAGAGTTGTTAAGAAATCAAAAAAGATATGTTAAAGTTGATGATAATTTTGCTTATGAATTGTTAAATAAAACGTTAGGGAAATCTAAAGCAAAATCAATTTATAAAAAAGTTACTGGCAATGATATTTTTATTCCTTTTGATTATTTGTCTCAAATTGAGCATGAACAACTTTGGGCATTAATTAAAGATGAGAATATTAAAACGCTTGTCATATTATATAATTATTTAAATAAAGATCAGAAAAAGTATGTTTTTTCAATGCTAGAAGAAAAAGATAGAAGAGAATTTGTAAAAGATCTTGCTAAACCAAGGCAATTGAGCATGGAGACAATAGAGGCAATTTCAAATAAGCTTAAGGATAGATTTAAGATGCAAGGGTGTCTTAAGACAGATAAACTTGATGGATCCAAGATACTTGTCGATATTTTAAGCTATATGGATTCTAATGAGGAGAAAAATCTGCTCAATAATATTAATATGAAAGATTTAAATCCTGCTGTGTACAGCGAAATTCGAGAAAAAATATTTGATATAAATGTAATCTTGAGAATTATGGATAATGACTTACATAATATTTTAAGAGAGTTTACAGACAAAGAGATTGCAATTATTATTAAAGATAAAACTGATGAGGTTAAAGATAAAATACTTTCAAATGTTTCAAAAAGACGTAAAGAAATTATTTTAGATGAAGAAGCTTTCTTAGGAAAAATAAGTAAAAAAGATTTAAAAACTATGACGCTATCTTTTATCAATTATATTAAAAATTTAACTTTAAAAGGCGATTTAATAATATATAGAAAAAATGAGGAATTTATTTAATGACACTTGATGAGTTGCGTAGAAAATATATTGATTTTTTTAAATCAAAAAAACATTTTGAAATAATGGGTAAATCATTGGTTCCTGAAAATGATCCTACAGTTCTTTTTAATACAGCTGGCATGCAGCCCCTTATTCCTTATCTTCTTGGAGAAATACATCCATCAGGAGATATGCTTGTTAATGTCCAAAAATGCTTAAGAACAGGTGACATTGATGAGGTTGGTGATTTAAGTCATTTAACTTTTTTTGAAATGCTTGGAAATTGGTCTCTTGGGGCTTACTTTAAAGAGCATTCTGTAAAGTGTAGTTTTGAATTTTTGACGTCTTCTGATTATTTAAATATTTCAAAGGACAGTCTTTATGTAAGTGTTTTTGAAGGCGATCAAGAGATTCCACGTGATACAGAGACGGCCAAAGTTTGGGAGAGCTTAGGTATTCCCAAAGACAGAATATATTATCTTTCTAAAGATCATAATTTTTGGGGTCCTGTTGGATCTAAAGGACCTTGTGGTCCAGATACTGAAATATATGTGGATACTGGAAAGAATAAGTGTTCTGCTGATTGCAATATTACGTGTTCTTGTGGCAAGTATTTTGAAATTTGGAATAATGTTTTTATGCAATACAATAAAGACGAAAATGGTAATTACATAGAACTGGACCGAAAATGTGTTGATACGGGTATGGGGCTTGAGAGAACAATTGCTTTTTTGCAGGGCAAATCTTCAGTTTATGATACAGATGCATTTATCCCTATAATAAAGAAAATAGAATCTATTTCTGGTAAAATTTATGGACAAAAAGAAGACTATGATAGATATATTAGAATAATTTCTGATCATGTTAAATCGGCTTGCTTTATTCTTGCTGATAGTTCTGCTATTTTACCTTCCAATTTGGGTCAGGGATATGTTTTAAGAAGGCTAATTAGGCGCTCTATTAGGTACGCGAAGAAGCTTGGAATAAAATCTCATTTTTTATCTGATCTTGTTGATTCTGTAGAGACTATTTATAGATCTTTTTATAATGAATTAACAGAAAAAAAAGATTTTATTAAAAAGGAATTGAGCACAGAAGAAGAAAAGTTTTTTAAAACTTTATTTCAAGGTGAGCAAGAATTCATTAAAATAACACGAAATTTACCTTCCAAGACTATTCCTGGCAATATTGCTTTTAAACTTTACGATACTTATGGTTTCCCATATGAAGTAACAGAAGAGCTTGCTTCTGAATATGGCTTTAATGTTGATAAGTCAGATTTTAATGAATATTTTAAAAAACATCAAGAGGCTTCAAAGAAAGGGAGTGACAAAATCTTTAAAGGAGGGCTTGCTGATTATACTTATGAGACCACCAAGTTGCATACAGCTACTCATTTGCTTCATAAGGCACTTCAATTAGTACTAGGTGATCATGTTAGGCAAAAAGGAAGCAATATTACTGCTGAGCGATTAAGGTTTGATTTTGTTCATTCTGAAAAGATGACAGATGATGAAATAAAAAAAGTTGAAGAGATTGTTAATTTACAGATAAAAAATTCTTTATCTGTAAAAAAAGTTATAATGGAATTAAGTGAGGCTCGAGAAAAAGGCGCTATGGCGCTTTTTGGGGAGAAATATGATAATTTGGTGAGCGTTTATGAGATAGATGGATTTTCACTTGAAGTTTGTGGAGGTCCTCATGTAGAGAATACCAACGAACTTGGTACTTTTAAAATACAAAAAGAACAATCCTCATCTTCAGGGGTAAGAAGAATAAAAGCTGTTTTGATTGATGAGTAAAATTGTTTATTATTTGTTGATTTATTTTAATAGGGGGTCTTATGACAAAATCAATTTTAGATTATTTATTGACTTTGCATCCTGTATTATTGGGGCTTTTAGGTTCTACTTTCACTTGGTTTACTACAGCTTTTGGAGCAGCAGCAGTTTTTTTCTTTAGAAAGGTAGATAATAAAATAATGGACGCTATGCTTGGCTTTTCAGCAGGCATTATGATAGCGGCTAGTTTTTTTTCGCTTATTAAACCAGCTATAGAAAGAGCTGAAGAGCTTGGATACATTCCCTGGATGCCAGCTGTTTTTGGATTTCTTGTTGGTGCATTTTTTATATATATTGTAGATGTATTTGTTCCAGATCTTGATAAACTTACTTTTATTGATGAAGATTTGACTAAACATGGTAAAAAAGATTTTTTACTCTTTACTGCTGTTACTTTGCACAATTTTCCAGAAGGATTAGCTGTTGGAGTTGCTTTTGGAGCTTTAGCATCTAATCCAGATATTCAAACTTTAGTTGGGGCCATGCTTCTTACACTCGGTATAGGCATTCAAAATATTCCGGAAGGAGCTGCTATTTCTCTCCCGTTAAGAAGAGGTAATGTTGCTCTGTTAAAATGCTTTAACTATGGTCAAATGTCAGGACTTGTGGAAATTGTAGGGGGACTTATGGGAGCTTATGCTGTTTATTCTTTTACCCGAATTTTACCTTTTGCTTTAGCTTTCTCAGCGGGAGCTATGATTTATGTGTCAATTGAACAATTAATACCTGAGGCTAAGAGAAAAGACATTGACAATAAAGTGCCGAGTATATTTGGTGTTATTGGTTTTACATTAATGATGTTTCTTGATGTTTCATTAGGTTAAGGTTATCCAAATTTTCCGCTGATATATTCTTCAGTTTTAGCATTCTTAGGATTAAAGAATAGTTCATCAGTTGGGCTTTCTTCTTCAATGCATCCATTAAGGAAAAATGCGGTTCTGTCAGATATTCTTCCTGCTTGTTGCATGTTATGGGTTACAATGATTATTGTGTAACTTTCTTTTAAGTTTATTATTAGTTCTTCAATTTTTCCTGTTGATATTGGATCTAGTGCAGAGGTGGGTTCATCCATTAGTATTACATTAGGTTCTATTGCAAGAGTTCTTGCAATGCAGAGTCTTTGTTGTTGTCCCCCTGACAGACTTAGGGCATTTGTATGAAGTTTGTCTTTGACCTCTTCCCAGAGTGCAGATTTTTTTAGTGATTGTTCTACTATTTCATCTAGTTGGTTTTTATCTTTTGTTCCGTGAATTTTTGGGCCATAGCTTATGTTGTCGTAGATAGACATTAAAAATGGGTTGGGTGTTTGAAAGACCATTCCTATTTTTCTTCTAAGTTCTAGGATATCGAAATTGTTTGAATAAATGTTTTTCCCTTCATATATTACATTGCCTTCTATTTTAATGCCTTCAACAAGGTCATTCATTCTGTTGAGAGTTCTTAAGAATGTTGATTTGCCGCAGCCAGATGGACCTATTAAAGAGGTAATGCTATTTTTTAATATTTTAATATTTATTTCTTTTAAAGCTTTAAAGTCTGCATAAAATAGATTGAGATTTTCTGTTTCTATTATAATTTCGTTTATCGGTTTATCTTTTTCTTTTACCACTTATTTAATCCTATATAATTTATTTATTAAAAATTTTGATGTTAAATTTATTATGAGTATCATTATTACAAGTATTGAAGCTGTTCCAAATCCTTTATCCAGGTGTCCTTCTTGAAATAGCATCAGTAAGTGTACAGTTAATGTTCTTGATGGTTCATTTAAATTTGTTGCAAGTCCCAAGTTTGTTCCCATTGTAAAAAGCAGTACAGCTGTTTCCCCTAAAGCTCTACCTATTGCAAGAACCATTCCTGTTAGTATTCCAGGAGCAGCTGCTGGAACCATAATTAAAATTATGGTTTCTGTTTTGTTTGCTCCCAAGGCGAATGAAGCATATTTGTATGATTTTGGGATTGTTTTAAATGCTTCTTCGGTTGTTTTAACAATCATTGGTAATATCATTAGGGAGCTTGTTATTGCTCCTGAGAGTATTCCTATCCCAAAAATTGGAACAAAAAATATTAGTCCAAAAAGTCCAAAAATTATTGCAGGAATTGAAGACAATATGTCAACACTCATAGATAGCATTTTATAAAATATTTTGTTAGAAGTGTATTCAGCAAGCATTATGCCAGTTCCTATTCCAATGCATATTGAAATAGCAGTTGTTAGTAGTATTACATAAAAAGTATTTAAGATTAAGTAGGAAATTCCACCATATGCACCAGAATCTCTTGGAATAGATAATATGAAATTTAAATTCAAAGGACTACTTTTAGTAAAGTAATGCATTTTGATAAAGGGTGCTTTAAGATTTTGAAAATAGTGCCAAGGTACAATTGCTAGTGAGCCTTCTGTTTTTTCTATGGTTTCTATTATTTTTTCTTCTTGATCAAAATATTTTATTATTCTTAATTCAATATCCTTTGATATTAAATTAACCCATTTTTCTTTACCTTTAATGAGTTTTTCAATTTCATCAATACCCAGTGTATTGATTATTTCATTTTCATTTTTTGTTAAAGTTTTTTTACTTATTAGGACAGACATAGTTTTTATTTTTAAAGCTTTAATATTGGGATATAAATTAAAATCTAGGGATTCAAATTCTTCTTTTGTCAAATAGCTTATAGAGCCTATTGTGCTGTTTATGGTTTGAAGCATTTTTTTTGTAGATGGTTCAATTTTTATGTATTTTTTTTTAAATGTATTGTTTTTTATTAGTGTTTTTAGAATATCTTTGTTAGATATACTGCTAAGTGAGTTGACAATGGGTATAATGTCAATTCCTTGATCTGAAATGCTTCCCCAATGCGAAATTTTATTATTATATATCTTGTAAATGTCTTCTATTGAGATTTCATCTATTTTGATATTTTTGTTAATAATAAAAGCAATTTGTATTTCTTTGTTGTCTTCTGTTTTAAATGGCACGAAGCTTTGAGTTTCGTTTAAAAATAAAGTTTGTTTTTTTTTGAAATAAAAAAAAGAGTTGTACAATATGTATGTTATTAGAAAAATTAACAAAGCTGTTAAAAAATATGCAATAAAATTGATTATAAAGAAATAGAATTTGTTGATCAGTTTGTTAATTTGAGTTTTGGTCACTTTTTCTTTAACCCTTTGTTTGAAGATAGTATGAAATTTTTGAGTAAATTTGTAATTATTGAAAATAGTAACAGCACTAGAGCCGTAGAGAAGAGGGCTTCTCTGTGAGTCCCTGAGGCATATCCCATGTCCATAGCAATATTTACAGTTAGCGTTCTAATGGGAGAAAATACATTTTTTATAAAAAGGGGAGATCCCCCTCCGACCATTAATACCGCTACTGTTTCTCCAATAGCTCTTCCTATTGCCAATATTGTTCCTGCCAAAATACCTCGACTAGCCGAGGGTATTATTACCTTATATATTGTTTGCCAGTCTGTTGCTGCTAACGCAAGAGATGCAAATTTATACGATTTGGGAACGGCTTTAAGTGACGAATAGCAAACGCTAATTATTGTGGGAACTATCATCATACTTAAAATGAGTGATGAGCTTATTAAGTTGTATCCCAAATTGTCTTCTCTTTGAAAAATGTTTTTTACTAAAGCGGCAATAAATGTGCTTCCAAAAAATCCATAAACCACACTGGGGATTCCTGCTAAAAGCTCTATTATTGTTTGTAAAAATTTTCTATAAAATCCTTTTGCTTTTTCAAATAAATATATTGCAAATCCCAATCCAATTGGCAATGCGATTAAAATAGAAAAAAGTGTGGTCAAAAAGGAATTCATTATGAATGCTAAGATTCCATAAGATTTGTGTAGATTATTAGTAGGATCCCAATTTGTACTAAGTAAAAAGTTGAAAATTTTAATTTTGTTATTGATAAATGGTGTTATTCCGGTTTTTAAAATAAATGCACCCAAAAATATTATTGATAGGGAGCTTATTATTGCGGATATAAGAATAAAAGATTTGAAAATAAATCCAACTATCTTTCTTTTTGTCTTTAAGCTTAGATGCATTTTTTAGAAGAATTCCTTGAAGCTCATGCCAACTTTAAATTGTATTACTTGACTTAATATTAAGTCAAGTTTTTTTTTCTTTAATTTAATTATGTTTTTATCCCCAAAAAACCTTGTTCTTCAACGATATCTTGTCCGATTGAGTTTGTCATAAAGTCAATAAATTCAGTTACGCTTTTATCCTCATATTTATTATTTGTAACTATTATTAAATTTCTTTTAATGGTGTATTTATTGCTATTTATTGTTTTTTTTGTAGGGTATATGCTGTTGATAGAAAGTATATTTAAATCTTTTTCTATTGAATTTTTTGCGTACCCAAGACCTATGTATCCTATTGAGTATGGAGTGAGGCTTGTTTTTTCAATTACTTCTCCATTAGATTTTACTACTATACCATCCTGTCTAAATTGAGATTCTTCGTGAGTTTTAAATATTTTTTTAAGAAGTAGATCTTTTATAGATGAATAAGAACCAGAAGAGGAATCTCTATTAATAAAGTTGATTTTAGCATCTGGGCCTCCTACTTGTTTCCAATTTTGAATTTTTCCATTTAATATTTTAGCTAGATTTTCTTCTGTAATATTTGTAATTTTTACTTCAGGACTTGTGATGAAAATTAAAGCATCATAAGCGAATACAGTTTCTTTTGCCCCTTGTTCAATTTCCTCTTTTGTTAAATCTCTTGATGATATTGCTATTTTATATATTTTGTTGAATAGACCGTTTATGCCGACACTGCTTCCTTGTGCATCGTATGTTACTTTAGTATTACTGTTTATTTTATTGTATCTTAAAATCATTTCGTCTAGTATTGGGCTTACAGTTGTAGATCCCCCAATTGACACAATTTTTTCATTGTCTTGATTTTTACAGTTGTATAATAAACTTGTTGATAGCATAAAAATTAAGATAATAAATTTTTTCATCAACTAAACTCCTTTGTTTAAATATATAATATCATTAATTTAAAATAAGTCAATTGTAAATTAACTTTATTGATTAAGTTGTAATTGGGGAATAATAGCAAATATTTTGATTTTTTGGTATAAATTACTACTAGTGATTTGTATGTTAAGTTTTAAGAGGTACTTAAATGGCAGTAGTAAAATCTGGTGAGATTGAGAAAGGTTCTTTTTTGCTTATCAAAGGGGCCCCACATATTGTTCTTGAGAGAGAATTTTCAAAAACAGGTAGGGGAGGGGCAATAGTAAGGTTAAAGCTTAAGAACTTAAAAAATAAATTTGTTATTAGAGAAACTTTAAAAGGGGCAGATACTGCAGAAGCTATTGAAATTCATGAGGTTAGTGCTCAGTATTTATACAAAGATAAAGACGTTTTGGTTTTTATGGATTTAGAGAGTTATGATCAAGTTAGTTTGGACTTAAAGGAAAGTGCTAATTTACAAGATAAGATGCTTTTTTTGCAGGAGTCTGAAATTTATTCTCTTATAATGTTTGACAATGTGGTTATTGATATTAAGCTGGCTCCAAAGATTGCTTTTGAGGTTATAGAAGCTGAGACAGCTGTTAAAGGCGATACTGTAACAAATGCAATGAAAAATATTACTCTTAATACAGGACTTGTAATAAAAGCTCCGCTTTTTATTAACGTTGGAGATAAAGTTTTAGTTAATTCTGAAACTAAAGAGTATGCAGAGCGGATTAAAAGTTAAATTAATATTGTTTTTTTGCTTTATTGTTTTTTCTTGCGAAATAAATTATCCAGAGATAAAAGAACTTGATTATAAGGTAAATTATTATTTTACTGAGAATCGTTTGGATTACTTCATGAGTTTTGATTTTGCAATTAAAATTCTAAATCCAAAAGATGTTTTTAAATTATCAATAAAAAATAAAAACACCAGAGAGTTTATTCAAGTGACCAATAATAATTATAGTTCTTTTTTTATTGATTCTGTTCTTGGCAAGGATATTCTATATTGTAGAGATTTGAGGTTTAATTTTTTTGATAAGACTTTTGAAGATTTTGCTGCATGTGTTCGTATTTTTGACAAGGGCATGAGAGTATATAGTAGAGAGTTTGTTATTTCTTTAAGTATGTCAAAAGATGATTTAGATGATGTTCACAATTATGTATACAATTCTAAAGATATGGCAATGTTAAATAAGCTAAGTAATTCTAAAGTATTTTTTGTTAAAACTTTTAAAGACAAACTATATCCTGCCTCTTCAGTTGTTAAAATTGATTCAATAGATGCTTTGGAGATTGATAAAACATTGGATAATTACATAGGGTTTTATTATGTCGAAAAAAATTCAAATCTTTTTTTTAAGGTTAATTAAAAAGATCAAGTTGGGCCTACCAGGACTTGAACCTGGGACCTACCGATTATGAGTCGGGTGCTCTAACCAACTGAGCTATAGGCCCTTAGCTTTAATTTATTATATTTATTTTTTATTCATTGTCAAGTTCATTTTGAATAACTTCTATTTTAGAAGTTAACTCATTTAATTTATTATTAATTTTATCTTTTTCTTTTGTTAAGGTTTGCATCTTTTGTTGAATGTTTTTTATTTCTTCCTGTTTTGTTATTTTTATTAAATCATTATTTAAGTTTAATGTTTTTTGTTTTATTTTTTCTATTTTTTGGATTAGTGGACTGATTGCATTGTTTTTAGTTGCAATTTTTTCTTTTTTTGTGGTTTCAATAAATTCTTCAGCAATTTTTTTAAAAATATTTTCTTTGTTTTTTGTAATAAGGTTGATTTCGTTTTTTATTTTATTCTTTTTGTATATGTTTTCTTTTTTGCTTGTATGTATTATTTGCTTTATTTCTTCTTTTATGCTTTTTATATTTATTTTATTTTCATTTAGCATTTTAAATTCTTTAACAATTGCATTGGCTAATTTTTTATTTAATGAAAATTCATTTATTATGCTTTCAAAGTTTTCAGAAGAATAATATTTTGTGAATATTTGTTTTTCAAATTCTTTTGATATTTTGTATGCATTTATCATATTGATGATATTATTTCTTGCTGAGGTTACTTTAAGTATTATTCTTTGTAAAAAATTTTTTGTTTTATGATCGTTTTCTAATTCTATTTTTTTATATTTTTCAAGTTTTAATTTAGAAAAATTCATGTTATATTTTGATGTTAATTCTAGATTTTGAGGATAAATTTTAATTATTGTTTGAGCAATTTCTTTAAGCTTTTTTTTATATGATTTTCTAATAGATTTATATTCTTTTTTAAGAATATAAATCTTTTTGTTTAAATTTTTTAATATGTTTTCATTTTCTTCTGATTTGCTTAAATTGATTTTCATTTGGTACAATTCTTTTTCTGCTAATTTTAGATTAGGATAGTGGCTTAAATTTTTTAATTCTACTGTATTATTATTTTTCAATACCTTCCCAAGTTCAATTAAACTTTTTTCTTTTTCTATCTTTAACAAGTTGATTTCGGATTTGATTTTTTTTATCATTGGGAAGCTCTGATTTTATTTTATGCTCTGTCAACTTTTTTTTCAAGCTCAAATTTAGATATTTTGTAATAAATTTTTCGTCCATGAGGACAATGTTTTATTTCTAGCTTAAAAAATTCATTTATTAAAAATTTGCTAAATTCAACGCTTAATATATCATTTGTTTTAACAGCCTTTCTACAAGCAATAGTTGCATATAAATCAGATTCAAGAGAATTTATTGTCCTACTTCTTCTCGATTGAAAAAAGTTGATAAGAGTATTTTCATATTGATTGCAAATATTAGGGATAGATTCAAGTTGATATTTTTTAGGACCTATTTTAGAGATTATAATGTCCAATTTTTTGTATTCTTCGATTTCACTATCTATAATTTCTTCTATGTTTGTATCAACTATTGGAAATTCAATTGGTATTAAAAGCTTTTGAATAGTTTTTTTTGAGTTCCTAAGTTTTTCATATATTATTTTTTCATGAACTGCGTGTTGGTCTATAAAGTAAATTTCATTTACTTTTTCAACAATTAAAAATTCAGAGAATATTTGTCCTATGTAGTTAAATTTTATTTCTTCTTTTTCGTTTTTGTTTGGCAGCTCTTCAAATTCTAAAAAGTTGTCAGAGAAAATGTTTTCAATGTTTTCCTTAAGCGATGGTCTATTTTGTATAATTGAATTGTAGCTTCTAAGGTCAATATCGGGTTTTGTTATGTTATTGCTTGGCTCGATTGCATTATTGTCTGTTTCTAAATTTTTGTTTTGTGGTATATCATATGTGTTGGTTTTATTGAAGTTTTCTGTTTGGTGTATCATTCCTATTAAATGATCATCATCTGTTAATTGTCTTTTTATTATTATGTCTTGGCAGTTATTTATGTCTTTATCGAAAAAATTATTAATGTTGTCAGAGATTAGTTTAAATAAAAATGGAAGATTGAAAAATCTTACTTCTTTTTTTTGAGGATGTACATTAAAGTCAATATACTCAGGGTTTATTTCTAAGAATAAGTAACATATTGGAAAGTTCCCAGGGGAAAGTATTCTGCTGTGACCATTAGTTATTGCTTCTAAGAGATCTTTTTGATCAATGAGTCTTCTGTTTACAAATGTTTTAATATGTCTTTTGTTTTTTTTAGAAAAATTTTCTGGTGCTAAGAATATTTTTATTTTTATATTGTCATGTTCTTTTTTTAAGACTCTAAATTTATTATTTTCTATTACATTTCCATATACATTTTGTACTCTATCAATTAACGATTCTTTAAAGTAAATTTTTCTTAGTTTTTGATTTAAATTAATCTCGAAATTGATTTCGGGATGGGTTATTATTTTTTCTTCTAAAACCTTTAGACACATTTTTGTTTCAATGGGTTCTTGCTTTAAGAATCTTTTTCTTGCTGGAAAGTTGTGAAATATTTTTGTAACATCTACTATTGTTCCGTTTATGGCAGGTTGTTTTTTAAAGCATTTTTCAATTCCATTTTCTACTTCTATTTTATAGCTTTCAGTGCTAGTTGTTGAGCTTGTTATTGAAATGTTGGAGCAAATTGCAATACTAGAGAGCGCTTCTCCTCTAAATCCTAAAGTTTCTATTTTCCTTAAATCTTCTTCTGATGATATTTTTGAAGTAGTGTGTGGCAGATAGCAGATTTTTAAATCTTCTTTATTTATTCCGCTTCCATTATCTATTATTAAGATTTTGTGAATTCCCCCTTCTTCAAGAAAAACCTCAATTTTAGTAGCTCCAGAATCTATTGAATTGTCTAGTAGTTCTCTTAATATTGAACATGGTCTATCGATTGATTCTCCTGCTGCTATTTTTTGAACCAAGTATTTATCTAAGAATCTTATTTTGTTCATTTAAATTTATATTCCTATTATTTTTTTAATATTTTCATTTTTTTTATAATTTGGAAATTTTTTTACAAGTTCTCTTAATGTTTGATCATTATTATTCTCATTATATTCTATTATTCCGAGTGCATGTAGGGCTTCTGGATTATTTGGTTTTAATTTTGTATATTCCTTTAGAAGGTCTTTAGCTCTTGCATTATCATTAATTTCAATCAAAGTGGTTGCAAGATTATATTTTGCTTCAATATCCGAATTGAGTATTGCTTTTTCAAAAATTTCAATTGCTTTTTGAAATTTTTTTTGTTTTTTATAAAGTATTCCAAGATTGTTTAAGGCTAATTTATTGTTTTTATTTATTATCTTTTCAAGAGTTGAGATTGCTTGAGTTTGGTTTCCCGATTTTTCGTATGCTTTTGCTAGGTTTATATAAGCTGAAATATTTTCAGGATTTTTTTCAATTACTAAGCTGTAAAGTGGTATAGCATTTTTGTAATTTTCGTTTTTAAGATTTATAGATGCTTTTAAATATAAATATTCACTTTTTTCTGGATTTAAATTGATAGCCTTGTTTATTGCTTCAAGAGATTCTTCAAGTTTATTGTTTTCAAATTTTGCTATTGCTAGGTTATAAATGGCAATGTCGTTAGGGGTTTTTGCATTGTCATTGAAAAAACTTAAATATTCTTCACTTTGTTTGAAGTTTCCTAAGTTGTTTGATACTATTCCGACTTTTAATGCGTAGTTAAATTTTTTATCGATATTGTAGGCATTTTTAAAACTTTCAAATGCTTGTTGCATATCGCCATTTTTTTCTTCTGCTATACCTTTTTGGTAGTAGGCAGTGTCATAATTTTTATCGATTTGTATTGCCTTCTCAAAAGATTTTATTGCTTTTTTATTTTTATTTAACATCATTAAGGCTATTCCTTTGTTATTGTATGCTTTTTTATGTTTCGGATTTAGCCTTATTGTTTGATCAAATGACTCTATTGAGTTTTCATACTTTTTAAGTTTGAATCTAATGATGCCAAGTTTATAGCAATCTTCTTGGGTATTTGTGAGCTTGGTAATTTTTTCGTATACATTTTCTGCTCTTAGCAAATCCCCATCATTTTCATAAGCTTGGGCTAAAGCTTTAGAAGCATGTGTGTCATTAGGATTAATTTTCAAGAATTCGTTTAGATCATTAATGGCTTGTTGGCGAGTTTTTGGGTTTTCAAGATCAATAGGTTTTATTGAATTAACCTTAGATTTAAGGTCTTCTAAGTGTTGTGTTTTATTAGCTTGGGCTAAAATTTTAGAAGCATGTGTGTCATTAGGATTAATTTTCAAGAATTCGTTTAGATCATTAATGGCTTGTTGGCGAGTTTCTGGGTTTTCAAGATCAATAGGTTTTATTGAATTAACCTTAGATTTAAGGTCTTCTAAGTGTTGTGTTTTATTAGCTTGGGCTAAAATTTTAGAAGCATGTGTGTCATTAGGATTAATTTTCAAGAATTCGTTTAGATCATTAATGGCTTGTTGGCGAGTTTTTGGGTTTTCAAGATCAATAGGTTTTATTGAATTAACCTTAGATTTAAGGTCTTCTAAGTGTTGTGTTTTATTAGCTTGGGCTAAAATTTTAGAAGCATGTGTGTCATTAGGATTAATTTTCAAGAATTCGTTTAGATCATTAATGGCTTGTTGGCGAGTTTCTGGGTTTTCAAGATCAATAGGTTTTATTGAATTAACCTTAGATTTAAGGTCTTCTAAGTGTTGTGTTTTATTAGCTTGGGCTAAAATTTTAGAAGCATGTGTGTCATTAGGATTAATTTTCAAGAATTCGTTTAGATCATTAATGGCTTGTTGGCGAGTTTCTGGGTTTTCAAGATCAATAGGTTTTATTGAATTAACCTTAGATTTAAGGTCTTCTAAGTGTTGTATTTTCTTGTCTTCTTTAGGTAATTGAAAAATATTTTTTTTGTAAGGATCTTCTGGTATATTAGGTATATCAATTAAATTTGGTTCAATATCTTTTTTTATTAAGGTTAATAGTAAATTAGAGGCTTCTTTATTTTTTAAACCTTCAATCAATTCATTTACTTTTTGGAATTTATTGCTTAAACCCCTTTTGATTAATTCTTTTAATCTGTTTTTTCCAAGTGTGACTCTGCCAGTATTAATATCATCTAATATTTCATAGAGTTCTTTTTTTATTAAGTAAGTATATGGTCTATGAATCTTCCCTATTATTGTTTGACTGGTTATAGAAAGGTTACTTTCTTTTTTTGAATTTGAAGAAATCTTTTTTAAAGATATAGCATTATCATTGTTTGAATATTGACTATTGTCTGTGGTTTTTAAAATGTGTTCGGATTTTTTTTCCTTGGAAAAATTTAGTTTTTGCTTATCATTTTCTATTTTTGGGGAGGTGTTTAAAATATTTTCACTATTTGATTTTTCGTTTAAATTTTTTTTTAGTTTTTCTAAATTGAATAAATTTTTTTGATCATTAACATTTAATTTGGGATTTGGAGATTGTATTGTTTGATCTTCTTCTTTTGGCTTTGTGTTTGGTATTATTTTTTCCGGAATTTTACTTTTTTTAAATTCAGCTATGTCTTCATCTTCAATGCCAACATCATCGTTTCTGTCAGAGTAGTTTTCCGTTATTGTGTTGTCTTTAATGTATCTATTATTAAATCCAATATCAAAGTTTTCTTTTACATTTGTTTTTTCATTGTTTTGCCCTTTAATTTTGTCTAAGATTTGATTCGCAGAATCTCTTTGTAGGTCGTTTGATTCAAAAGGGCTGCTGTTGGCAATTTCTTCTAGCGTACTTGTAAGCATAGCAATGTCTTCGTTTTGAGGGTATTTATCTTGTAGAAGTTTTGCAACAGAATATGCTTTCTTATAGTTTCGATCTATTACACTATTTTTAACTTCGTTTAGCATTATTTCTCGATTTTTGTCATTTAATTTGCTTTGATATATATAGTAACCAAAGCCCCCAAAAGATAAGATAAGTAAGAAAATTAAAAGCAATAATACTGAAAAATTTGTGTGGTTTTTATTCATCTATATATAACTCCTCTTGCCAATTAAGTTTTTCTAGTTCAATTAAAGAATTTGTTTCTAGGGTGTCTTTAAAACTGTCTTTAAGTATTTGATTTTTATCTTCTTTTGCGTATACAATATGCTCGGTTCGTCCTTTTAAGCTTTTGTCAAGTTTTTCAAGATTAATTTTTTCATTTCTTAAATAGCTTATTATAAGCAAAATGCTGTCTTTTTTTTCTGTTTTTGATCTAAGGGTAATAAATTGTGAGTAGTCGTGGATAGCCATAGTATATGAGTCCCAAGCTTTTTGGTATTCTTTTTCTTTAGATGTTATTTTGCCCTGTTGAACATAGGCATTAGCTCTGTTTAGTAGTGCGCTGTCATAATTGGGTTTGTTTTTAATAGAATGAGAATAATATTTTATTGCTAAAGGATAGTAACCTTCTCCTCTGTTGAACATTATGTTGCCTAATTCATAATATAGCATGTAATCGATCTCACCTCCTACTGCAATTCCATCTAGCAAGGCTCCTTCTGCCTCTGTTAATTGGTTATTTTCTCTGTAGGCTACTGATAAAAAGTAATAGCCAAGTTGTACTTTTGGATATTTTTTAATAGCATCGCTAAGTGTTTCGATTGCTTGAATGTAATTTTTGTTTTTTAGTTCTTCTTTCCCAATTCTAATTAGCCTTTGAGAATATGCCAATTTTGAATTAAATATTAGAATTAAAAATAAAATAAAAATTTTACAATTTTTATTTAATAAAAAATAAATCTTCATTTTTTTTCCATTATATTTAATTTAGATTGAATGTCTTTAGCTTTCATAAGCTCTTTTTTAAAATTTATTTTTTGCTTCAATTTTGCTTTGAAAAAAGAAATAAATTCTAATAAGCTATTTTTTTCATTAGATTTTATTTTTTTATTGTTTTTTAATTCTACCAGATTATCACAATATATTAAATAGCATATTGCGGGTAATAATTTTTTCTCATTTTCATCTTCAAGTTTTTCAATAAGATCAAATCTTATATTTTTGAGTAGAATTTTTAAAATCCTAGATCTTGTTTTTAGTGATTTTATTAAAATATATGATCTTTGGTAATCTAGTTGGTTGGGATTTATTTTTTGCATTTTTATTATTTTTTTAGGTATTGTAATTTTATTTTCGTCAAGGTAAAGGAGTATATCTGATATGAACTTGAAATGTTTATTTTCAATATTGGGATAAAAAGATAAAAAATATACAAATATTTGATTTTGTGTTTCAAAGGTTTTATTTTTGAAAAAATCTTTCATGTGTTGACAAAAAATTTTTTTATCTTTGTTCTCAGCATAAATGTAGAACGCAATCCACCCATAAGTTTCTATATTTTGAGAATTTTTTTCGACATAGTTTACAATGCTTTGTATGAATGCATTTTTAATGCATCTTTCTTTAAAGATTGAGCTTTTGTAAGGATTGAAATTTGTCTTGTCAAAAGATATAAAAAAATCTTCTGTTTGAAATTTTGCGGTTATAATTTCTTTAATTTTTTCTTTTATGTTAATTAATTTGTGTTTTTCAATGTATTCAAGCGTGTTTGTGAAAGATTCCCAATTATTTGATATTTTGTCCTTAAAAAACCAAGTTAAATATTTTTTTGTTATTGTTTTTTCAACTACATACAAATAACACTTTAATGTGTTTTGAAAATCTTTTGGGATGTATTGTGTAAAATCACTGAAAAAATAATTAAAGTTAATATTTTTGCTCGAACCTTTATAGAAGATTTCATTGAGACTTAAAGTTTTTAGTGCACGTAAGTAATTTAAAATTTCATTATATTTTAGTGCTAGAATTTCTTCTTCCAAGTATTTGTAATGTTTTATTAAAATTTTGATAAAAATGTTTTTACTTAAACACCCAACTGGCCAATATGTAAGTATTAGTATTTTTTTTAGCTTTATTAGTCTACTTTCTTTATTAGCTAGGCTTGATTTAAAAACATTTTGATTTTCTGATTTATTTTTTAAATTTTTATTTAATATATTCAATATTTTAATTTTATTTTTGTTTCTTACAGCCACTAGAATGTCTATTGTTTGCTCTAAGTTGTCAATGTTAATATTGCTAGAAAAATTTAATATAAATTGCTTGTAAATGTCTTTTTTTTCTTGAGAATAATAAGGGTTATTTTGTATTTCAATTAGTTTTAAAAAGTTGCTAGATTTTAGTTTATATGTTATTCCTAGTTTTTTGGTGTTAAAGTTAGCTTCTTTACTTATTTGAGCGAAGTTTTTACTTCTTATTATTTCTAGTATCCATTTTTTAATTATTTCATTTTGAGTTTTATTGTAGTAGTATTCTTCGAGCGAAGTATTTAATGTATTTTTTTCTTTTTCATAATTATCGCTAATTTTTATAAGTTCAATTATTTCAGTTTTTTCTAATTTGTAAAGTTGAGAAGCAATGCTGTATTTTAAAACTTTTTCTTCTATATATTTGATTATGTATTTTTTTAATGTAGCAAGGTAATCATAAAATTCTCGATCCTTTTTAATCGTTTTCATTTATTCCTTTTTTTATAATTTCCATTAAATTTTTATCTTTTTTTGCAAAATTTAATATTGCCTCTAAATAACCCTCAAGAGTTCCTATGTCAATTCTTTTTCCCTCAATATTTTTATACAGTACTTTTTTTTGATCCATTAGCTTTTTTAAAGCATAAATGTGATAGTATTCACCCTTTTGATGCAGTTTAAATCCTTCTTCTAAATGCTCAAAAAATTCATAGTTATATAAAAATCTTCCAATAGATGCTTTATTGCTAGGTTCGCTCCCAATTTTTGGTTTTTCAATAATGTTTTTTACATGGACTTTGTCTTTGTAAAGATCTATTACTCCGTATCTGTTTATATTTTCTGGATTTTCAATGATAGACATTATGTTCTTTCCAGTCTTTTCATGAAGCTTGATTAATTGTAAGCTTAATGGTGGATTTCCAATGTGAAGATCGTCGGGGTAAGCCACAACTACAGGTTCTCTATTGATCCAGGGTTTCGCATAAAGTAGTGCATTTCCTGTGCCCAACATTTCTTTTTGTCTTAAGAAGCTTATGTTGATTTTTTTACTTTTAATCTTTTCTAGTTCATTTTTTTTATTTTCTTTTAAAAAAATATTTTCAAGTTCAATTTCTCTATCAAAATAATCGTCAAGAACCTTTTTTCGTCTTGAACTTATTAATAAAATGTCTTTTATTCCCGAATCGATAAATTCTTGGATGATATAATCTATGGCTGGTTTGTTTAAAATTGGTAACATTTCTTTTGGAATTGTTTTTGTTATTGGTAAAAATCTTGTTCCATACCCAGCTGCCAGAATAATTCCTTTCATACTTTTCTCTCTTGAAATAAGATTATATCAAAAATTTAATTTTATATATTCAATGTTTTTTAGAATTGTTTTAAAATCTTTATTTATGTATGTAAGTGCGGGTAAATATAAAGGCAAAAAAATTTTGTTTCCCAAGGCTTTAGCTGTTCGTCCCGTAATGTCTCTTGTCAGAGAAGCCTTTTTTTCTATTATTTTCAAAGATATTGTTAACTCAAAATTTTTAGATGTTTTTGCAGGAACTGGCATAATGTCTGTTGAAGCCCTTAGTAGGGGAGCTAGTCTTGCCCATCTTGTTGAGTATAATAAAAAGACTAAAGCAACATTAGTTAAAAATTTTAGTTTTGTTGAGGAATTTTATAATTTTTTTTTTCAAAGAGCAGAGGATTTTTTAAGCAAAAAAGATCTTTTTTATGATTTCATTTATCTTGATCCTCCTTTTAATTATAAAAATAAGATTAATCTACTCGAGATTATTTTAAAAGGCAGACTTTTAAATAATAAAGTTAATATCATTATGCATTGCCCTTTTAGTGAAGATTTGGACATAAATACATCAAAATTTTTGGTTTATAATTTAAAAAGGTATGGGGGATCAAAACTTATTTTTTTGAAAATATTGTAGGATTTATTTTTTTTCATAGTTAAAGGGAATGAGTTGAATTTCATTTTTATTTAATTCTGGAATGTTGTTTTTTATTACAAAATCATCCACATTTTTTAATGGATTTTTTTTATAATGTCCATTTGTATCTTTTATTAAAATTTCCTTATTTTCGAGATCCATTATTATTTCTTCTAGTTTATAAATCTGTTTTTTTTTGTTTATTATAGATATGTTTGGCATAACTCCTGTTTTGTATTCAATAACAGCAGCTTGAAAAAGATTTTCATTATTATTTTTTTTGTTTACACTCACTATTTGTCCATAATCAAAAGGTGCAAGTATTGTTAAAAAATTTTCAAGCATTTTAATGTCAAATTTTTTGTTTTTTGTTTGCTCGCTTGGTTCTTTTCTGCTCCAACAGTATTCCCCGCTATTTTCTATTAGGAATTTAACAACCTCTAAAGGGTTAGCGCTTTCTTTTATTATTATTGGATTTACCAATTCATCGTAAGTATCAATTATGCAGAAAATTCTAACAAGTTCATGAGTAAATTTGTTGATTTTAGTTTGCGGATATCCAGTAGCATCAAGGTATTCTTTTTGTCCATTAATTATCATTTTTGTAATAGCTGAAATATCCTCTCTTATTCTAAACAAATTCTTGGCAATGTTAATATTTTTTTCTAAGTGTTCTATCTTTAATTTGTGGTGTTCTTTTAAATTTTTATCCTTAAGGCTTATTTTATTTCCTATATTTTCTAATATTGTTATATGCATTAATCCTATTGAGTGTAGTAATGATCCAAGTGCAGCTTGTAGTATCATGTCTTCTGCATAGAAAAATTCTGTAAATTCGGTATACTCAGTTTTATCAAGAAAAAATTTGATAGTTGAACGGGGTGCATTTTTCAAAGATCTTATTTTGTTTAAATTTGCAATTGTCAATAAAAAATAAATTGTTGTGTCGACTGAATGCAGTAGTATTGAATCGCCTTCTGTTTTGACTTTTCCTTTAAAAAATTCGTAATCTCTTCTAGCAGAATATAAATACAATTTTTTTAAAGTTTTTTTATCTTTAAAGTTTTCTTTTGTTCTAAGCTTTTGAATATCAAAATAATGATATATTTCTAATAAAATTTTTTGTAAAGACGTTATTTTATGTCTTGGAAGTATTTTAAAACTTCCTTCCAATATTTCTTTCCAATAAATTTGATTGGGCTCAACTTCCATCAATGTATTGATTTTCATGAGTGGTTTTTTCCCCTTGGTAAAAAATATTGGGTCGTCTTCCTTAAAGGGTTTATATACGTCTTTTAAATTATCTATTAGCTTTTCTCTTAAATAGGTAAGATCATCATTTAAAATTTCTTCATTTATTTTTTTTATAAGATCCTCATATGACTCATCTTCTTTTTTTTTAAGTACGGGAATATACGGCGTATTGCCTTTATCAAGTATTTTAATGATTTTTTCATTTACTCTTGTACCGAGTTTTGATAGGTTTCCTATCCTTGCAAAAATTATGTCTTGCTCGCTTAGATCTTTTATTTGCTTTATTTCTTTAAGTATCACTTAGAGATCCTTTTAATCTTTAAATAAATGTCGCCGAGGAGAATCGAACTCCTGACACAAGGATTTTCAGTCCTATGCTCTACCAACTGAGCTACAGCGACAATTGTAATGTAATTAACTAATTAACATGCTGCCGAGGAGAATCGAACTCCTGACACAAGGATTTTCAGTCCTATGCTCTACCAACTGAGCTACAGCAGCGTTTTTATTCTAGTACCTTAATTTTTTCACAAGTATATATGTTTGTCAACTCTTTTTAAATTTTAGCCTTTGAATATAGTGTAAAAAAATGATTTTTAACTAGCTCTAAGGCTTTAAATAAACAATTCTAGGAATTTAATTAATTTTTAATGTTTTGTATAATGTATTTTTATGAGAATTTTTTTAAATGATTTTATTGATTTTGTTTGGCTTTTAAATTTAAATAAAGACTTGCATTGTTATTTAATTTACAATAACAGTGCCTTAGGATTTTTATTTTACAAATATTTAAAGATTACAGGCATTTAAAGAAAAAAATTATACAATTAATTTTTAACTTCTTTTGTGAAGATATTTAAAGAAATCCATATCTGTTGAGAAAATTTTTCTTTTATCTTTTAATACTGCCTTATAGCTTTCTAATGCTTGCCAAAATTTGTAAAATTCAATATCTTTACTATATGCATTTGAATAAATTTTTGCAGCTTCCCTGTCTCCTTCAGCTTTTATTTTTGCAGCTGTGGCTCTTGCTTCGCTTAATAGCTTAAGCTTTTCTTTTTCAATGCTACCAAGAATTTCTGTTTTTTCGGCTAGTCCTATGCTTCTTTGTTCTTCTGCGATTTGTTGTCTTTCTGAAATCATTCTATTATTAACAGATTCAATAAGGCTTGGATCATAAGTGACTTTTCTTATTAATACGTCTACAATTTCAATTCCAATATCTTTTGTATTGTTGTTTGCGATTTGAATTATTTCTTTTTCGATTATTTTTCTTCCTTTTGTTATTTTATAAATATCATTAATTTTTGTTTCTTGCGGAGTGAGTACTCCATTAGACAAGCGCTGAATTGGGTCGTTTGAGCTTCTTATAATTTCTAACAAGGGGTATTTTGCAACAACTCCTCTAACAGCAGGCTCAATTGCTGCATCAATTCTAATGTATGCTCTGCTCATTGTTTTTATTGTTGTATAAAATTTATTTATGTCTGCAATTTTCCATCTAGCTGTTGTATCAATCCATATTAATTGCTTTTCTTCTCCCCCTGTTGGGATTCTTTGAGGTTCCCCATCCCATCTAAGAATTATTTTGGGGAATATTTGTACATTTTCAATTAATGGAATTTTATATTTAAGTCCGGCTAAATTTTCAGTTCTTTGGATTTTTCCAAGTCGGGTAGTTATTGAAATTTCATTTTCTTTCAAAATGTAAATTGGTTGAAAAATAGATAAAATAGCCAAGCAAACTATTATTGTAAAGGTTATAATTTTTGCAGCAGATAATAAAAGATTTATTATAAATTTCATTTATTTTACCTCTTTAAATGGTAGAAAATTTTTTAAGTTTTTGTCAATTAATTCAATATTATCTTTGTTTTCAAGTATTTCTTTCATGGTTTCATTGTAAAGCCTTTCTTTTGTAATATCGGGATTTTTTAAGTAAGCGTCTAGTATGGCATTAAAAATTTCTGTGTCTGCTAATGCATTGTTTATTCTGCTTTCTTTGTATCCTCTAGCTTCTTCAATAACCTTTAATGCTTCACCTTTGATTTTAGGAACTATTTGATTAAATTCTTTTTTCCCTTCGTTTATGTATTTGTTTTTGTCTTGGATGGCAATGTTTACATCTTCAAAAGCTTCGTAAACTTTTCCTTTTGGGGGGAGGGCATTTCTAATTTGTACTTGCACTATATCAATTCCTAAATTGTAATTATCTATTATTTCATTCATAGAAGATTTCACATCTTCTGTCACTCCCACTCTGTTGTCATTTATTATTTCAAAGATAGTATTATCTCCGATTAATCTATTCATTGATGATTTTGCAATATCTTTGATTGTTGTCTCAGGATCTTCTACTTTAAATTTGTATGAGTAGGGATCTCTTATTTTATATTGCACTAACCATTCAATATTTATGATATTTAAATCTCCAGTGATGATCATGCCCTCATCGTTTGCATTATTATTTTCTCTAATGTCGTTTGGAGATAGTATAAATCCAAATTTGATTTCCTGGACTATTTTTACAGGCACTATAAATTTTTCTTCAATTAATGGAATCTTTACATGTATTCCTGAATCAAGAGTTCTGTTAAGCTTGCCAAGACGAAGCACAATTGCTTCTTCCGATGGTCCGACTATAAATATGTTTGCGATAAGTATTATTGATATTAGTATTAAAGTAATAATAATTATTAAATATTCATAAGTTTTATTAAAAATTTGTTTTACGTCAAACATTTGCTTCTCCCAATGTTTTTAATTATTTTTATTTTTTAATCGAAGTTATCACTACTTTTTTGATTTGATAAAAGTGATTGTTTCGATTTTATTATTCTGTATTTCCTTAATAAAATATTCTCCATCAGTTGTTTTTACGTTTTCGTTTTTTGTTGGTATTTTGTCAAGTAGATCTATTAAGTATCCCCCAATTGTATTTGTATATTCTTTGTGTTTAATAGATATTCCAATTATCTCTTCAATCTCATCAAAGGTAGTTTCTCCAAGTATTGAGTAAGTATTGTCGTTTATTTGGGTAATAAGAGGCTTTTCTTCTTTAATGTCATATTCGTCAGATATTGCTCCAAAAATTTTTTCTACTATGTCTTCTATTGTAAGTATTCCCGAAAAACCACCGTACTCGTCAATTACAATTGCCATTAATTTTTGCTTTTTCCTCATAATATCTAGTATGTCTTTTATTCTTTTGTTTTGCTGTACAAATACAGCTGGTTTAATAAATTGAGAAATGCTTTTATTCATATCTTTTTTATTGACTTCTATGAGGTCTTTAGCTATTAAAATCCCAATTATCTGTTCTCTGTTTTGTCTTTTGTATATAGGAATTCTAGAATATCCTTCTTCTTTGATCAATTTAATTACATTTTTTAGTTTTGATGAGCTTGAGAGTGAAAAAACTTCTGTTCTGTGGGTCATTATCTCAGAAGCTCTTACTTGATCTATGTCTAACATTTTTTGCATAAATATTCTAGAATCATTTTTTAAAATTCCTAAATTTCCCGCTAAGGAGAGCATGTTTTTTATGCTTTCTTTGGTCATTTTATAGCTTGTATTAATTTTAAAAAGATTTAATATTTTTTTTATTATTTTATTTATTATATATATTAGCGGGGTAAATATAAAAATTAATGGCTTTAAAAAAAATGAAGTGGATAAGGCAATAATTTCATTATTTAGAATTGCAATTTGTTTTGGAAGTATTTCTGCAAAAATTAGAACAATTATTGTTATTAGGCCTGTTGAGATTGCAAGTGCGCTGTTTCCGTATTTTTCAAGTACAAATTTTGTTGTGAGTGCACTTGCTGCAATATTTGATATATTATTTCCAATAAGAATTGTAGTGATTAATTTTGAAGGGGATTGAACCAAGTTGTAAACGGATATTCCCGATTTTCCTTTTTTTCTTATGTCTTGTATCTGAAGCATGCTTAGGGAAGTGTAGGCTGTTTCAGATGCTGAGAAAATAGCAGATAATATTATAAATAGTAATATCACGATTAATTCTAACATATATGTATTATTTTAATTTATCTTTAATAAAAATGCTTTAAGTTATGTCCTTAGGCAATAAAAATATTTTTGACTTGACCTTGGAAGGCGCTGACCGGAATCGAACCGGCGAATCAAAGTTTTGCAGACTTCTCCCTTAGCCACTTGGGTACAGCGCCTTGTAACATTGCTTAGTTTATTAAAAAAATAGAAAATTGTAAATATATTTTCTATTGAAGCATAATTTCGAATTTCTTAGCTATTTTTATCAGTTTTATGTAAAATTTTAATGTATGAATAAAAAACTTAATGACGTTTTATTAAAATTGGATCAAGGTTTAATAAAATATGTAAGAGGTTCTCTTGATTCAGAAATATCAGGAGTTACTTACAGTTCTAAATTAGTTTCGCCTGGTTTTGTGTTTTTTGCTCTTCCAGGAATTCATTTTGATGGGCATGATTTTATTGAAATTGCAATTCAAAAGGGTAGCAATGTTATTGTATGCTCACGAGATGTTGATTTTTATAGTCCTAATGTTACTTATATTAAGGTGGATAATTTTAATATAAGAAAATTTATGTCTAATTTTTCAAATATTTTTTATGATGAGCCTTCTAAAAAATTAAAAGTTATTGGAGTCACTGGTACTGACGGGAAAAGTTCTGTTTGTTACTATATATATCTGCTTTTAAAAAAAAGGAGTGTTAAAGTTGGTTTCATATCGACAGTATTTTTTGATGATGGAAGCGGGAATTTAATTAAAAACCCTTACAGACAATCAACCCCTGAGTCTACAGAAATTCATTCATTTTTAAGCAATATGGTTAAAAATGGGGCTCAATATGCAATTCTTGAATCTACTTCTCATGGGCTTGACCTTGAAACAGCAAGGCTTATTGATGTTAATTATTTTGCAGCTGTTTTTACCAATATTGGACATGAGCATCTTGAATTTCATGGCACAATTCAAAATTATTTAAATGTAAAGCTAGGTCTTTTTAGCTCTGTTAGTGACGATGCTGGC
Source organism: Borrelia maritima (assembly GCF_008931845.1). Classification (NCBI taxonomy): domain Bacteria; kingdom Pseudomonadati; phylum Spirochaetota; class Spirochaetia; order Spirochaetales; family Borreliaceae; genus Borreliella; species [Borrelia] maritima. Next base: position 201,060 of record NZ_CP044535.1, on the reverse strand, counting down.
TTTGGTGTTATTAATCTTGACGACTTTTATTCTTCTAACTTTAGGAATGCTATTAAAAAATCTTTTACTTATAGTTTAAAAAATAGTAAAGCAGATTTTTTTGTCAGTTTTATTGATGAGGGCGCAGATTCTACCAAATTTGAATTTTATCACAAGGGGGTTAAATATTTTGCTAATGTTAGCTTGCTTGGGAGTTTTAATGTTGAGAATGTAATGGCTGCTCTTATTTTGGTTTCTCAAATTTTAAATAGCGATATTCAAGACATTGTTGATAAACTTGATTGCATTAAAAGTCTTGATGGACGTATGGAGAGTATTAATTTAGGACAAAGTTTTTCTGTAATAGTTGATTATGCTCATACTCCCGGTGCTTTTTCTAAACTTTTCCCTATTTTTAAAAGATTTACTACAAATAGATTAATTTCTGTTTTTGGCTCTGCTGGAGAAAGAGATGTTGCAAAAAGATTTTTGCAAGGACAAATTTCAGATATTTATTCTGATTTAATAATACTTTGTGATGAGGATCCAAGAGGTGAGAATAGTATGGACATAATTAAAGATATTTCAAAAGGAATTGTGAATAAATTTATAAACCAGGATTTATTTCTTATTCCCGATAGAAGGCAGGCTGTTGAAAAGGCAATAAGCCTTGCAAAGGCAGGAGATTTGGTTGTAATTTTAGGCAAAGGTCATGAATGCTCAATAATTTATAAAAATAGAGAAGTTTTTTGGAATGAGAAAGAGGTAGTTAAAAACGCTATTTTAAGCTTAGAAAAATCAAAGGAGAAGTAATTTGAAAAAAAATCTTATGCTAATATTTGGCGGTGTTTCTTTTGAGCATGAAATTTCTTGCAAATCCGCTTATAGTATTTATTTAGCTCTCTTAGATCTAAATAAATACAATATTTATCCTGTTTATATTGATAAGTGTACCGGTATTTGGTATTTATTGGATTCTGTTTCTGATCCGCCAGAGCTTATTAATACAGATGTTTTGCCTATTGTTAATTTATTGCCAGGTATTGGAATTTTTTCAAGTAATAAAAATCTTGAGATCGATGTTGTTTTTCCCGTTGTTCATGGTAGAACTGGTGAAGATGGTGCTATTCAGGGGGTTTTAAAGGTTATGGACATTCCTTGTGTTGGTGCTGGTATTATAGGGAGTGCTATTTCTAGCAATAAATATTTTTGTAAACTTTTGCTTCAAAGTTTTAATATTCCTTTAGTGCCTTTTATTGGATTTAGACAATATGATTATCTTTTAGATAAAGAAGAGGTAAAAAGAAACGTAAAGGAAGTTTTAGGTTATCCTGTTATTGTTAAGCCCGCAGTATTGGGGTCTTCGATTGGAATAAATGTAGCTTACAGTGAAAATCAGATTGAATCTTTTATTAATGAAGCTTTAAAGTATGATCTTACTATTGTAATAGAGAAATTTATTGAGGCTAGAGAGATTGAATGTTCTATTATTGGTAATGAAAAGATGAAAATATTTTCTCCTGGTGAAGTTGTTGTTCAGGATTTTATATTTTATGATTATGATGCTAAATATTCTGTTATTCCTGGAAATTCTATTGTCTTTAATATTCCTGCTCATCTTGAGACAAATCAGTTGTTAAGTATTAAGGAATATGCCTTTCTTGTTTATAAGAATTTAGAACTCAGAGGTATGGCAAGAATTGATTTTTTTGTTGAAAAAAAATCAGGAACAATTTATCTTAATGAAATAAATACTATTCCTGGATTTACTGATATATCTATGTTTTCTAAAATGTGTAGTCATGATGGTCTTCAGTTTAAAGACTTGGTAGATAATTTAATTGATTATGCTTTTCAAAGCTACATTAATAGAAAAAAAAGAATCAATTTTGAAGATTGAAGATTAATTAAATTTTAAATTTTTTAGATTTTCAATCTCTTTATCATCTTTTAGCTTGAAGTATTCAAGATTTTTATATTTTTCTGCTTTAGGCAATATTCCTGAATATTTTATTTTATAAGAGTAATTTATTTTTATATTTTTTTCTTCTGTATTATTGGCTTTATTATAAATTCTAACTTGATTTTTTTTTATATGAAGATTCGCAAATGCTTCATATGTTATGTCGTCTTGAGATTTAAGAGTAAATACAATTGTTGTTTTTTTAGAGTTAATATTTTTGAGTGAAAAGATAATTTTATTAGCCAATATTTTATAAGGAGTATTGCTTTGATAAATTATTAGCTTAGATGCGTTTTTAAAATGTAATTCGATTTGATTTGCAATTCTTTGAGTCACCAAATCAACACTATAAACAGCCCTTTCTGCTATATCTATTTTTTTAAAATCAATATTCATTAGTTCTTCATCGGCTTTAATGCTAGTTTTTAATGTTTTTTCATTTGCCTTTAAAGTTAGATTAAAGTCATTTGAAATTATTTGGATAGGATGTTTATTGTTTTTTAGGTATTCAATTTTTATTATATTTCTTTTTTCTGGAAAACTAACCGTTTGTTTTATTTGTATCAGATGCTCTTCTTTATCAATATTGCTAGTTATTATGATTGTGATTATTAAGAAAAAAGTTACAAGACCAAGTTTTTCAGCTTTTTTAAAATTTTGTTTAATTTTTGAGAGTTTAGATTTTAAATATTCTGAAATATTAATAAATATTGTAGAAAAAAGACAAATTGATATTAGATAGCTTAGTGTAAGTGTATTTGTGATTGATGTAGTATTTTGTATTAATGTTATCAATACAAAATTGATTATCCAAATAATTAATACTATTATTTTTTGAATAATAGTATTTTTATTTGGCTTTATTAAAAATAGAATGCTTTTTATGATAATTATTAAAATAAATTCTATTTTAATAAACATTAATATTATTAATTCAATAATAGAGGTTGATATTGCCAGGTATTTAAGTTGTCTGTAATTTAAATATATTGTGAAGTTATATGTAAAAAGAGACAAAAGATTATATATGAGTAAAGTTGTAAAAAAATTTATTAGATATTTAGAGTTTATTGTGCTGTAAGCTGTTATGTTTTCATAGTTTGCAAATATTTGATTTGTAAGCAGTAAGGATAAATATGTGCTTAAAAATAAAGTAAAAAACAATCTCACTAATTTGTAGTAGTTATTTTTTACTTTTTTCATGACTAATCCAGCTTCTTTGAATTTTCTAATAAATATAATTATAATTAAGTTATAGCAAATGTAGATTAATGCTATTAAAGCAATTTCATTGATTATTATTTTCTTCAAAGGCGTGTTAATTACAATATAGTGTATTTCATCAGTATTTTTGCTTTTATACTCATTGGTTAATGTTTCTTCGATTGATTTGTAAATTTCATAAATAGTATTTTTATTTTTATTTAATATGGGATTTAAATTATTATTTATTACTAAAAGGGGTATAGATTCATCCCAATATAAATTGTATAAATTATTTAATTTTTTTTCAGTTATTTTTGTTGCATTAAAATCAAGCTTATTATTTTCAAAGGTTTTTATAATAGCTTTTAAAAATCCCAAATTTGTTTTTGAATTTGTTATGAAAGATTCATTTTCTAAGAAAATTTTATTTTTTATTCTATTTTCGTTTAGCATTAAGTATATTGTATTTGTATTTTTCTCTAAATAATTGTTGCTAAGTAAAATTCTGCTACTAATTATTGTATTTTGCTCTAAAGAATCATCTTCAATAAAAAAAAAATTTACGTTGTTTTCAGGGTTAGTGTTTTTAAGTTTGCTCAAAAGCTCGATAGCAATTCCAATTGCTAAATTATTTTTTAAATTATTTTGTATTTTAATTGGAATGATTAGATTATAAATATCTAGACTTTTACCCTTGATTTTAGAATGTATTATTTTTTGTGAATACCCAATAAATCCAATCTCTTGTAAAGAATATTCCATATATTTAATTTCTTTCGTATTGAAATATTTTTTTATATAATTAAAAGTGTTTATTATTTGTTCTTGTCTTTTGTTTAGTTGATTAATTTTTCTAATATGCGCTTTTATATTCTTTTCAGTTTCTATGTTTGCAATTTTATTGCTTGAATTGGATACATTTTTTTCCATTTTATTTGGTGCAATGGGAGGAGTCATTATTGAGTTAATTAATAACAATGATATCAGTGATAATAATATCTTAATTTTCATAATTTTTAATGTCTTCTTCGATTTGCATTATTTGTAAGATATTTGGGTTTTCTTTTAAAGCAGAAATAATTTTTGTTATATTTTTAGTATTTGATGAAACTATTATATTTGTTATTCCGTGCCCATTTCCACAGTCTTCTATTTTTTCGCTAATAAGTCTTACATCATTGAGTGTGAATATGTTTTCAAGATAACTAAATATTCCTTTTAATTCTTTTAAAAGCAAAATAATGTGATGTACTTTTCTAGTTGGTGTTGCTTCCCACTCAACTTCAATCAATTGATTTTGTTTATAGGATTTAAGTTTTTGACAATTTTCATTGTGCACTATTATCTCATCTTTATGTATTATTCCAATAATATCTTCGCCTGTTGTTGGACTACATTCAGGGTCTATTGCGATTCTTTTTATTTTGGTTTTGGTATAAGATTTAAATAAGCTAAAAAGCTTTCTTTGCTCTTTGTTTGCTCCAACAAGATATGCAATAATATTGTTGTCTACAAAAATTGTGTTGTCATTTTTGTTAAGCCACGATCTAATTTTTGAACGAGCTTTTTTTGTTCTTACACTGTTTAGCCATATTACATCTGGTTTTGAGTCTTTTGATGTAAATATTTCAACAATTTGCTCGTTTTTAAGTGGTTTTGTGATTGAACTTATTTTTCCATTTATTTTTGCATAAAGAGCTTGATCTCCAATATCTGTGTGGATTATGTATGCAAAGTCAATTGAATTTGATCCAAAAGGAAGTTCTACTACTTCTCCTTCTGGAGTGTAAACATATATGAATGTATTTAGTAGCTCTTTGTGTATATCATTCATTGAATATTGACTCTTATTGGCTGATTCTTGTTGCCATTTTTTTATTCGGTTTATAAATGAAAGATCATCAGTTTTAAGTTCAATTTGTTCTTTATATATCCAGTGTGCTGCAACCCCGTAATTAGCAATTCTGTCCATTTCTTCTGTTCGAATTTGTATTTCAATAAGCTGATTATCCTCAGGGATTCTAACAGTGGTGTGTAGTGATTGATATTTATTTTCTTTTGGACTTGCAATATAGTCTTTAAGTCTTCCTGGGATTGGTTTCCATACTCTGTGAACAATTTCTAATATTTCATAACATTCTTTTTGTTTTTTGCAAATTATTCTTATTCCTAGAGTGTCAAAAATTTGAGTAAGCTTATTTGTTCTTGTTTGCATTTTTCTAAATATTGAATAAAAATGTTTTGATCTTACTGTAATTTCTGCTTCAATCCCACTTTTTTGAAGTTCTTTTTCTATTGATAATTTGCCTTTATATAATTTTTTTTCCCTTTCTATTTTTGTTTCAGATAAAAAATTTTTTATCTCTTTATAATCTTTAGGATAAAGATGCTTAAATGAAAGATCTTCAAGATATGTTTTAAGAGATGAGATTCCAAGGCGCTCTGCTATTGGAACATAAGTTGAAAGACAATCTTTTGCAATTCTATCTTGTCTGTTTTTGGGCAAATAAGAGAGAGTTGTCATATTATGAAGCTTATCTGCCAGTTTTATTATTATTATTCTAATATCATGTGTCATTGCAAAAAACATTTTTGAAATAGTATTAGCTTCTTTTATGCTTCTTGTTTTATTGTGTAAATCATGAATTTTGGTTACGCCGTCGATTAAGCTTAAAATTTCCTCATCAAATTCTTTTACTATTTCTTCTTTTTCAATATTTGTATCTTCAAGTACGTCATGCAGTAGCCCAGCAATAGTTGCTTTAAAATCTAGTTGGAATTTAGCAAGAAATAATGCAACCATTATTGGATGAATAATGTAGGGTTCTCCACTTTCTCTGTATTGGCCATAGTGGAGTTGTTCTGCTATTTCTAGAGCTTTAAATATGTTTTGTACCTCAAATTCATCTTTGTAAGTATTCTCAACAGTTTTTTTAAAAATATTTCTAGCTTTTTCAAGATCATTTATTTTTATTAAGTGTGCAATCTCATATGCTTGTATCATGCTTTTGTCCCAATACCAGCGCTCTTGCTCTTTTTTCAAGGTCATAAATTGTTTTTAAATGTGAAAATCCCTTTTTGATTGCAAAATCTTTCAAACTTTTTATTTGCCAAGGAGCTAGTTCTATTATTATGATTCCATTCGGGTTAAGTTTTGCTTTTGCCTGGTTTAATATTTTTCTAGAAATATTAAGCCCATCTTTTCCAAACCCTAAAAGAGCTTTTACGGGTTCTTTTTTTATTTTCTTTTTTATTTTTAATTCTTCTTTGTTTAAATAAGGAGGATTTGTAATAATTATATCAAGCCTTCCGTTTATACATTTTAACAAATTAGATTGAATTATTTCTACAAATTTTTCAAGTTTGAGCTTTTTTGTATTTATTGCAGCTATTTGTAAAGCTTTTGCTGAAATATCTGAGAGTATTACTTTTTGCTTCATGTAATAGGCAATCGAAAGCCCTATGCATCCGCTGCCGCAGCATAAGTCTAATATTTTTTTAAAGCCATTTTGCTTAATTTGAATTAAGGCTTCTTCTGCCAAGCATTCTGTGTCAAATCTTGGGATTAATACATGCTTGTTTAGGCTAAATTCAATACCCATAAATTCTTTCTTTTGTAATATATAGTGAATGGGGGTTCCTTTTCCTATTTTGTCTATTTTATCAAAAAAAAGTTTTTTTTCTCTTTTAGTTAAGTTTTTTCTTATATTCGCAATTATTAATTCTTTTCTGGTTTTTAAAATTAATTCAAGCGTTAATAATGCCTCTATTGTATCTAAATTTTTATTTTTAGCATAATTTATGGCTTCGTTTACATTCATTACTATGTATTATTATTTTTTAATATTTGTTCTTGAAGCTCTATTATCAAGAGATCAAGAAGCGGATCAAGTTCCCCTTGCATAAATTCTTCTAATTTGTAAAGAGTGATGTTTGCTCTATGATCTGTTATTCTATTTTGAGGGAAATTATAGGTCCTAATTCTTTCAGATCTATCTCCTGAGCCGACTTGTTGTTTTCTATTATTTGATCTTTGTTCTTGTTTTTTTGAGTCTTCAAATTCATAAAGCCTTGCTCTTAATATTTTCATTGCTTGATCCTTGTTTTTATGTTGACTTCTTTCGTTTTGACACTGTACAACAATTCCTGTTGGCAGGTGCGTTATTCTTACTGCAGAATCAGTTGTATTAACGTGTTGCCCACCAGCTCCAGACGATCTGTAAACATCAATTCTTAAATCTTTTTCATTAATATCAATTTCTGTTTCTTCAATGTTGGGCAGTACTGCTACAGTAGCAGCTGAAGTCTGGAGTCTTCCATTAGACTCTGTTATAGGTATTCTTTGAACTCTGTGTACACCACTTTCATATTTTAATTTTTTAAATACATCTTTTCCTTTAATTTCAAAGATTATTTCTTTAAATCCCCCAAGTTCTGTTTCATTGAAGTTTATAATTTCTGTTTTCCATTTTTTTTTCTCTGAATATTTTATATACATGCTATAAAGATTGTTTGCAAAAAGGGCAGCTTCTTCTCCGCCTGTTCCAGCCCTAATTTCAATTATTATATTTTTACTATCATTTTCATCTTGAGGCAAAAGCAGTATTTTTATTTGATGTTCAAGATCTTCTTTTTTTTTATCTAGATCAATCAGTTCTTGTTTTATTAGCTCTTTCATTTCTTGTTGCTCTTCTTTTTCCAAGATGGCTTTGTTTTCATTGATTTGGCTTAGTATTTTTTCGTATTCAATTTTTTTAGCATTTATTTTTTCTAAATGTGTATATTCTTTTATTATTTTTGAATATTTTTTTTGATCTTTAATTAAATTTATGTCTTGCAATTTATTTTCTATCGACTTAATCTTGCTAGTTGCTGAATTTAATTTTTCTAAAAACATTATGATTTCTCCTGAAAGATAGTAATAGTTTATATTAATTTTAGATTTTTTTGTTAGACTTTTAATAAATTTCGTGTTAGAATGTTTACTTTTATGTTTTATTTCAATATTCTTTTTTTAAAATTTCTTTTATCTAAAAAAAAAAGAATAAAGCTTGAGTAAAAAAATCAATTATATTTTTTTAATGTTTTTTTATATAATGAATGTTATTAAGTTGGATATTAAAGTTAGATTAGGTTTTGTTGTATTTATATAAAATTTAGCTTTGCGTATTATTTATTTGTGGTGTGTTCAAGGTAGTTAAAGTTATATCTTTGATAAACCGATTTAAAAGGGGTATTTATGTTGAATGAAAAAATTTTAGATGATTTAGAAGATCTTTCAAGTGTTTCTGATGATCAACTTCTTGATGTCACTGAAAAATCAAAAAGAGGATATCAGTTAATCAAAGAAGAAAGACTTGATGAAGCGGAAAGTTTATTTTCTGATATCCTTGAAAAGGATAATGAAAATAATTATGCTCTTGTTGGGCTTGGGGACATTGAAAGGAAGAAGAATAATTACGATAAAGCAATAGTTTATTATCAAAGATGTCTTGTAAAGCACCCAAACAATAATTATGCTCTTTTTGGGCTTGGAGATTGTTACAGAAATTTAGATAATTATAAAAAAGCTACAGATATATGGGAAGAATATTTAAAATATGATCCTGAGAATATAACAGTTTTAACAAGAGTTGCAGCATCTTACAGGAAGCTAAAAAATTTTCAAAAATCCAAGCAAACTTATCTTAAGGTAATGGAATTAATGCCCGAGAATGATTATGCGCTTGTAGGTATTGGCCATTTGTATTACGATTTTAAAGAATATAAAGAGGCTTTAAAGTATTGGCTTAAAATGTATGAATTAAATCAATCCAAGGTTGATGTTAGAGTATTAACTTCAATTGGCAATTGTTATCGTAAGTTAAAGGAATTTACCAGAGGAATTTATTTTTTTAAAAAAGCTTTAGAGATTTCACCTAGTAATTTTTATGCTGTTTTTGGACTTGCTGATTGTTACAGGGGAAATAAGGAGTACAAAGAGGCTTTGAAATATTGGTTTGATATTATTGAAAAAGATCCAAGAAATAACTTGGTTCTTACAAGAGTGGGGGATGCTTATCGTTATTTAAATGATTATGAAAATTCTCAAATTTATTATAAAAAGGCTCTTGATGTTGATTTTGATATGTTTGCCATACTTGGACTTGCCCTTATTCAAAAGGAGCAAGGTAAATATGAAGAAGCACTAATAGCTATTAAAAGTTTAATTAAGAATAATCCTAAAAATTCAGCATTGTACGTTAGTGCTGCTGAATGTTATGAGGCATTAGGGCAGATTGGAAATGCTGTTGATATTTTGTCAAGCTTTTTACATCTTGGTATGAAAAATATTATTGTTATTGACTACCTTGCGGCTCTTAGGAAAAAGATGCAATGATAAACCACTGCTTGCTTGAAACTGAAAAATCTATTTTTTTTGATAAATTAATAGATACCCATGTTCATTTTTATGAATTAAAAAAAAGATCTTTGGATGTCAATTATATTATTAACGAATGTTTTAAAAACGGCTTTTCTTATTTTCTTGATATTGGTTTGCATCCTAGCGATTTTGATAATAGAAAAAATCTTTTAAGCCCCTATTCTAATATATTTTTAACAGCAGGCATTCATCCTTTAAATTTAAGCGATAATTTTAAACAGGATATTAATCACCTTGAAAAAATTTTGATTAGTGAAAATGTTGTTGCTGTTGGCGAGATAGGGCTTGATTATTTTAAATCAGATGACAAGAAATTTCAAATTAAAGTTTTTGAAGAGCAATTGTATTTGGCTGATAGATATAAAAAGCCGGTTATTTTACACATAAGAGATGCCTATGATGATGCCTATAATGTTGTAAGGTCTTTAAATTTTTTAAATAGGGGTATATTACATTGTTATTCGGGAACCTATGAGCATGCTAAAAAATTTATTGATTTAGGCTTTAAAGTTTCTTTTTCGGGCAATATAACTTTTAAAAATGCTCAAGCTTTAAGGATTCTTGTTGGCAAATTAAATATTAACGATCTTTTAATAGAAACAGACAGTCCCTTTTTAGCTCCAGTTCCATTAAGAGGTAAAATAAATTCACCCTTGTTTTTAGGATATGTGTGTCTTGAGATTGCAAGGATCAAAAATTGTTCTGCTAATGATATTGCTATTGCTTTATACAATAGTTTTAAAGATCTTTTATTGTTGCATTAAATTTTGCAGTTTAACAACTTGTCGGAATGTTTTATTACTAGCTGCAAATTTAATCACCTTTATTGTTTATAAATGTTAAATTCATATTGAAAATCTTTTTCAACGTCTTTAACTATCTTTATCAAATCAGATTCTTTAAGAGTGATTAAATATTTTAGCTTAATAATTTTTAAGTCTTTTCTTGTATTGCCAATCAATACAAATTTTATATTTTTGAAAAAAGGCGAATTTGATATCTTTTTTAAAATAATATTATTATCTCTTAAAGAGAATAATATTATTGTTTTGATTTGAGGAGTGATGAATGTTTTTATGTAAGATATGTTTTTTTCGTTTATCAGGGTAATATTAATATTTTTTTCTTTGCTTTTTTTTTCTAAGTATTCAATATCTTCGTTATTTAGGGATTTGTCTCTAAATAGTAATGTTTTTGATAGGTCTATTGATTCCCCGCTAAGCAGAAAATCAATAGACTTTTTTAGAGAAAATTTTATTTTTGACAGATAAAAAATTTTATCTTTTATAATTTCGTTATTTAGTATTTCATTATTTGATTTATGGGTTAATAGTATTTTTTTTATTGTTTTAAGCTTGTCTTTTATAATTTTTAAATTTTTATCATTTATGAATAGGATTTCATTTTTTACGAATGGAGTGTTTTGAATTTCAAAAAAATATTCGGTTGCATCTGAAAAAATTATTGCATAATTAAATTGTTTTTCAATAATGGAAGATTTTTTACATCCTTGTGTTAGGATTGCTAAGAGCAATATTATAATAAGCGTTTTTGGGTCAGGCATTTTATTCCCACGTATTCTTATTATTAATTGCTATAAATGCTATAAATATTAAAATTAATGTAAATATTATGAACGCATGGATGCGCATATTGGTTAGAATTAATGTTTTTAAAGTGGCAATAAATAGTCCTAAAAATAGAATAGGAGAAAGAATGATTTTATATTCTTTTAATGAGTATTGTTGGCATTTTTTAATTTTCTTCTTAAAGATTATTGCTGAAGAAATCAATTCCATTGCATTAAGTATTGGTAGTTCGATGTATTCATAGATTCCAAAAATTTTGCTATTTAGAATGATTATTTCTAGGTTTTTAGAAAATATTAGTCCAAATGCGAAATATATAAGAATTGTTAAATTTTTTTCAAGTGAAGAATTTTCATTTAGAGTAAAAAAAAATAGAAATATTAATAGTGGGAATATATAGTAGTATAGATGTTCTTTGATAAATATTGAAATTCCCAGACTTGTTCTTGATGCGTAATTTAATTCAAATAGTCTGTATAGAATAAATTCTTGAGTTAAATAAAGAAAACAAAAAATTGTGATTGCAAAAAATATTACTAAAGCGTGGGCTTGAATATTTTTTGTTTGACTTTGTCTTAACTGAGTATTCATATAAATTTTTAATATTAGTGGCAGACTTGTTAATAAAAATAAACTCATTCTAAGTACAATTCTACTTTTAAATGTTTTTTAAATCAATCGATTGTCTAAAAACTTGTATGATTTTGGGTATTTATTACTTTTTCAAACATTATGCTTAGAATTTACTTTTTAGTCAATGTATATTAAAATTAAGTATCAATATTGATTATTAATTGATTTAGGAGTATATGTTTTTTAGATGATAAATAGAAGTGCCAATAGAGATAGGGATAGGTCCAGATCAAATGACAAGGAATTGAGGATTAATTACAGAATTAAGGCTCGTGAAGTAAGAGTTATTTTTGAAAATGGAACACAAGAGGTTTTGCCTATTGAGGATGCTATTAAAAAAGCAAAAGAGTCTGGACTTGATTTGGTCGAGGTTTCTCCCAATGTGTCTCCCCCGGTTTGTAAGATTATTGACTATGGGAAATATAAATTCCATCAAGAAAAGCGGCAGAAAGAGCAAAAAAAGAATCAAAAAGTAATTAAGCTTAAGGAAGTTAGAATGCAGCCCAAGATAGATGCTCACGACCTTGATTTTAAGTCAAAAAACATTTTAAGTTTTCTCAAAGATGGTAATAAGGTTAAAGTTACAATAAGATTTAGAGGCCGTGAACTTGCTCACACATATTTAGGGTATGGCATTTTAAATAACATCCTTGAAAAAGTAGGGGATGTGAATTACGTTTTGGAATCTGCAGCTAAAATGGAAGGCAAAACAATGTTTTTGATTGTAGCACCTAAGTTTAAAAAATAAATATTAAATTAAAGGGGATAAAATGGCAAGTAATAAGATGAAAACACGCAAAAGTGCAAAAAAAAGGTATTCTTTTACTGTAAATGGGAAGGTTAAGTATAAAAAACAAAATTTAAGGCATATTTTGACAAAAAAATCTTCTAAGCGTAAGAGAAATTTAAGGAAATTGGGCAATCTTTCTTGTTTTGAAGTTAAAAGAATAAAAACTTTATTACCTTATGGTTAAAATAATTTTTAGGAGATAGGTATGGCTAGAGCTAAAAGCGGCACAGTTCACGTTGCAAGGCGTAAAAGAATTTTAAAAAAGACAAAAGGTTTTTGGGGTACAAAAAAGAGTAACTATAAAAAGGCTAAGGATACCTTGAGAAAGGGTATGATGTATGCTACAAGAGATAGAAAGGCTAGAAAAAGAAATTTTAGACGATTATGGATTTCAAGAATTTCGGCTGCTTTAAGTGATACTGGGGTTAGTTATTCAAGATTTATTGCTGGACTATTGAAGTCTAATATAAAAATTAATAGAAAAATTTTGTCTAATTTGGCGATTGAAGATGTTGAAGCTTTTAAAAAAATTGTTTTAGAGATAAGAAGATAAAAAATCACAACTCCTGGGAGGTTCAATTTTAAGAATTAGAGTTATTTTTTTGCGACATCTCATTAAATTTAGGAATTTGAATATTTTTAGTCAATGGTAGCCAAAAGCAACTCAGAGGTTAAGAATAAAAATTCCGCCTTGAAAAATAGCGCTAAATAAAAATATTCTTATGTTGGCTTTTTGGGAGTTTAATTTATTTTAAGGATATTGCTGTGCAGCTTATTTCTCTTAATAATATCGAAAAGCAAGAGAGTTTTATTTATTATAGAAATGTATATTTTGCTGATGTTGTTTATAGGTATAATGGCACCTTAGAAATCAAAAAAGTAAAGTTTATAATTGAGGTAACACCCTTAGGAGAAAAGCATGTTACTATTGATTTTATAGATCTTTTAAATTATCCTGTTTTAAAGTTAATGGTTGCAATTAAAAGGCATGTAATTGATTTGGAATTTAAAGGTAAGCTTCCTTGATTTTAGAATTTAAATCAGAAAAAAAAATGATAAATTTTTCCAAATCTTTTTTTTATCCTTTGCCAATTGGTAAAATATTTGTTTTAAGTGGTGATATGGGATCTGGAAAAACTAGTTTTTTAAAGGGGCTTGCTTTCAATCTTGGTATTTCTTATTTTACAAGTCCAACTTACAACATTGTTAATGTTTATGATTTTGTAGATTTTAAGTTTTATCACATTGATCTATATCGTGTTTTTTCTTTAGAAGAATTTGAACTTATTGGAGGATTGGAAATACTTATGGATCGCGACTCAATTATTGCTATTGAATGGCCACAAATTGCTTTAAGCATTATTCCAAAAGACAGATTATTTTCTTTGGCTTTTAAAATAGTTGGTTCGGGAAGGGTTGTAGAATTTAATGATTAATGTGCTTGCGTTTGAATATTCATATAAAGCATTAATAGTTTATTGTATTATTGACAATAAGGATTTTTCATTGGTTGAGCTTAAGTCAAATTTTAATTTTAGTATTCCAAAAATTTTTAATGATTTTGTAATTAAAAATAACATTGATCTTAATCAAATTAAATTAATTGTAAATTCTTGTGGACCTGGTTCTTTTACTGGCCTTAGAATTAGTTTAAGTTTTGTTAAAGGCCTTGCTTTGGGTCTATGTATTCCTTTTGTTAATATTTCCACATTAGATGTTTTTGCAAACTTGGTTAAAAACAATTCTAGCGCAATCGTGTTAACTTTTACTGCTGGTAAATATTTTTTGGGGCATTATAAAAATTGTGAATTGGCGGGGAAGATTTTATGTTTATCCAAGGAAGATTTGTTTGAATATCTAAATCGGGCTGATGTAAATTCAGTGCTTGTTGGAAATAATCTTGAGGATGTTTGTAAAGAATTTAATTATAAATTTAAAATTATTGAAAATTTAAGTTCATTTGGAAAAATTTTAACAGAACTTGGGATAGCTAAATATTTAAAAAATCGTAAAAGTGATAATATTTTTTCAGGGCCTCTTTACATAAGGCAAAGTGATGCGGAAGTTAATTTTCATTCTTAAAATAATGACTGAATAGTTTTTTAATTTTGCTTATATTGTGCTTGTCTTTTAGTATTGATTTTTTATTTTCTTCTATAATAAATTCATAAATTTCAGATCTAAATATTTTAATGTTTGCAGGAGCCTTAATTGCTATTTTAACAGTATCCTTTTTTATCTCTAATATTAAAACTTCAATGTTAGAGTTTATTTTAATACTTTCATTTATCTTTCTTGACAATACTAGCATCTTTATTCCTTGAAAACTTTATGGTGTAACGAGTATTTTTCATTTATGCATATGGCTTGCTTTCCAAGTAATTTTTTTTTGTTTATTATTATTGGTGCTTTTAGGTTAGCTGTAATGTCTTTATAATCATTAACGTGCATATTAATTATGCATAATATAACTTTTTCATCTTCTTCTTTTGCTTTAATGTCAAGCCAATCTTTTTCCTGGATATCTGGTAAGTATTCACTTAAAAAATTAAAAGGAGATGTCACTAAAAAGCTCACGTCTTTATTAATGGATTGCATAATAGAAAAAGGCTTATATTTAGAGTCTTTTATTGTAAATTTTTTAATGTTTTCAAATCCAAGTATTCCTTCGGGGAAATCAAATCCTATACTTTTTTCATTTATCATTCTATTTTATAAAATCTAATAAAGTTGTTTGCATTATTTTAGCAGAGATTCCTAAAGATACTTGATAAGCTAGGCTTGTCATATTTAAATTAGTTATTGCTTTTGTTACGTCAAGATCGGTGTATTGGACCATGTCTTCTTTCATGTCTGCGGTTTCTTTGCTTATTCTTTCATAGCTTCTATCAAGTCTATTTTCCTTTGCTCCAAGATCTGCAACCGATGTAAGTAATCTTTTTAAGCTCTCATCAATTTCTGCCAGACTTCTACTTCCAACAAGCTCTTCTTTATTGTTGTAAAGAGTGTCTCTAAGTTCAATAAGTGCATCGAAAATAGACCTACCTCTAACTTCTGTGCTGCTAGAAAGGTTGTAAGGAGGCAATTTGGTGTCATTGTTTTTAGTAAGTATTCCAAGTGTTTGTAAAACATTTGATTCTTTTGCTTCTGTTATCCAAATTTGGTGTGGGGTTGTAGTTTTAATAGATAATGAGTTTAAAACTGGATCAATACTTGCTTCAACAGGTGCTGAGGATTCATTAATTTTTGCAACAATGTCAAGAGCAGTATCTCCTGCTGTTAGTCCTATTTCAACATTGTCAATATAAATTTTTGTATTTTCTTTTACAGTAAACCCAGTAGTGTTTGTTGATGAGATAATATTTTGATTTTGCAAGAAAAATATTTTATTTCCAGGATAATTATTTGATATATGTATTTCATTGTATACTTCTGTTTCCTTTTCAGCTTGGTTTCCGTTGTATTCCACTTTGATTATTTGGGGACCTTCACCGTCTTTGCTTATTTTACTTATTTTGTTTTCTCTGGTTACTTTAAATGCTTCGCTATCAATTTTGGTTCCTGAGAATATGCTGTATCCATCAGGCCCTTTAGCGTTTGCTATTGCAATAGCATCTTCTAGTAGCGCATTTACTTCTTTGGATATCATTTTTTTGTCATCTGCTTCGTAAGTTCCGCTTGCTCCTTGAATGGCAATTTCTTTAGCCCTTGTTAAAATATTTGTAAGAGATTGTAAGTAACCTTCTGTATACCTTAGTTTGCTTTTAGAAATGCCAATATTTTTTATGTATACATTCAGCTTGAATATGTCGTTATCTAGTCTTATTGCGTGAGTAACTCCCGTTGGATCGTTTCTTAGTTTAACAATCCTTTTTCCGCCTTTGTATAAGTTTTCTAAAAGCTTTGTAATTTTAGACTCTTGATCTGCTACAGAGGTTTTAAAATTTTCATATGTTAATGGATGGCTTACTCTATTTATCATACTTATACTCCCATTTTATTTATTACTGTGTCTATTAATTCGGTAGAAACAGCGATAAATTTACTTGCTGCAATAAATGCTTGTTGAAATTCTATCATGTTTGCAAGTTCTTCATCTTTATTTACCCCAGAAATAGACATTCTTAGATCTGTTAAATCTTTTAATATTTGAGATTGGCTTTCTTTTGTAATTTCTGATATTTGCCCTTTTATTGCAATATTCGATGCTGTATTTGCAAAGTAATCATTTAGTGTTAAATTTTTACCGATCATGATCTGATAATTTCCAAAAGAGGAGATTCTCAGCGCTGCTTGGTTATCTCCAGTAGATACTTCATTTGTTGGATTTTTAATTCCCGCTGTTATTTTTGAAGGATCTAAGTCTATTGTGTCTGCAACTTTTATCCATGCTGCAGGATTTTTTAGAGGCGTTATCGAATAATTGGAGCTAGGCGTTAACTTGTCTGTTGTGTTAACATTTCTATAATCATAAGCCCCTTCAGGTCCAGATGCATTTAATATTCCTGTATATTTTGTTAGGAATAATCCAGAATCTTCTATATATTTTATTCTAAATGTTATGTTCTCATCTTCTTGTTCTTTAACTGCTTTGATTTCAAGCTTGCCTTCTGAGTTAATTCTTGCTGTAACTTGTGCGTTGGAATTGTTTATTTTATTTATAACATCTTGAACTGTGTCTGGAGCATTGTAAGGTATTTCTATAATTTCATTGCTATTTGTAGCCTCAAATTTAAGAGTTCCGTAAAATCCCAATTTTTCTTCTGGGAATATTTCGTTTGTGCTATTAATTTTGAAAATATGAACAGAATCAAATTGGCCTTTTCCGTTAGTATCATACCGGCCTCGATCATCGGTTAGCTTTAGTTCTTGAGCAAAAAAGCCCCTTCCATTTTTTTTGTCCATTCCATATCCTGTTTCGTGTATTTCGTTAACAATCTCTATAATGTTGGCAGCCATATTATTTATTTCATTGATTTCATTTTTAACCTCTTCATCTCTTATGTCAAGCAAAGATCCCAGTTTTCCCGTTTTAAGGTGAACTTTGTCATTATTTGCCCATAGAATGTTCCATCTAGTCCTGGTAGGTCCGTTTGTAGCTTCTAGTTTAAATTCATTAGCAATTGAACCTTGTACAAGGTGTCTTCCTTCTGAGTGAATTAGAAATTCATTGGGATCTTGTTTGTTTTCAATTGATATGCTTATTAAATTGCCCAATTTTTCGACCATTAAATCTCTTGCATCCATTAAGTCATTTGGATTGTCTTTCATTGCTTGAGATTTTGAAATTTGTTTATTAAGATTTGCAATATTTCTAATGTAATTGTTTGCCTCATCAGTTGTAATTTTTATTTCATCGTTTGCCATTATGTAAATTCTTTCAAGCGAATGGAATCTACTTCTTATTGATTCACAAAAAGATTTACCCCTTTCTAGAATTATTTTTCTTTCTGCTAAACCTTGTGGTTGATTTGCCAAATCGTGCCAACTTTCCCAAAAATCATTTAATCTTTTTCTTATTGATTGATCTTCGGGTTCGTTATAAACATCTTCTAACATTGATATGAACTTGTCTTGTGAAGTCCAATATCCTAGTCGGTGTGATTCTTCAATGATTCTTGTGTTAAGTAGTTCATCTTTTACTCTGTCTATAGATTGAACCACAATTCCTTGGCCCAATTGTCCTTGCTTTTTAGCTCTGTTTAATTGCGGAGCATAAAGAGGAATTTCGGTTTTCATTGTTACTCTTTGCCTTGAATACCCAGGCTTTGTAGCATTGGATAAATTGTGACCAACTGTATTCATAGCATCTTTGTGTGCAAATAAACTTCTTTTGCCAATTTCTATTCCCGAGAATGTTGAATCCACTCTAAACTCCTTTAAAGTTTTTTATTTATTAAAATGGAAGCTTCGTTTAAGCGTCCAAGCTTTGGCCCGTAAGGGTTTTTGTAAGTTACATTTTCTACACTTTCTTGAATATCTTGAAATATTATTGCTAACATATCAAGGGATGTATTTACATAGTTTTGTATTATGTAGTTTAAATTTTTGATATTAAGTATTCCAATTTTTAATTTGTGTAGGTATTCGTATATTTCTTTTTTGTAAATTGTAGTCAATTTTTCTACAGCTTCGTAAGTTGACCCAAAGTTTTCATTTTTGGTAAATTTTTTCCAAATTTCGTCTCTTTTGCTTTCAATTTCTTTAAAACTTTCAAGTGATATTTTTGTTTTGGTTGCAATCTCTTTAAGTTCTACTTCATTTTTATTTTCAATAGTTTCTTTTATTTTCAAGTATAATCTATATATTTCTTCTACTAAGAGAATTTCTTTTTCTAAAACTTCTTTTAGTTCAATTTCAAGTTTTGTTTTCATTTTTATAAAATTAATTATAAGCTATTATAAATATATTTACAAATCAATTCTGTCTTTTAATTATGTTATAATACATTAAAGTATGAGTAAGCTTTTTGAGAGAGATGATGACATTGTAGCTCTTGCAACCCCTTTTTTAAGTAGTGCTTTATGTGTGATTCGTAGCAGTGGTATTTCTTCTATTTCTAAATTTTCTAAAATCTTTTCAAATCATACAGCTCTTAATTCAGCATCCGGGAATACGATTCATTACGGTTATATATTAGATAATGAGAATAATTGTAAGGTAGATGAAGTTGTTGTGTGTTTATATAGAGCACCAAAGAGCTTTACTGGTCAAGATGCTGTTGAAGTTATAGCACACGGTTCTTTGATTGGGATTAAAAAGATTATAGATTTGTTTTTAAAAAGTGGGTTTAGAATGGCTGAGCCTGGCGAATTTACTTTACGTGCATTTCTTGCTAAAAAAATTGATCTTACAAAGGCAGAAGCGATTCATGAGATTATTTTTGCCAAGACCAATAAAACTTATTCTCTTGCAGTTAATAAACTTTCTGGAGCTTTATTTGCTAAAATAGACACAATAAAAAAATGTATTTTAAATTTTCTCTCAGCTGTTAGTGTTTATCTTGATTATGAAGTTGATGAGCATGAGGTTAATATTCCTTTTGATTTAATTTTAAGTAGCAAGACCGAGCTTCAAAAATTAATTAATTCTTATAAGGTTTATGAAAAAATTGATCACGGTGTTACTTTGGTTTTAGCAGGGTCTGTTAATGCTGGGAAGTCTTCGCTATTTAATTTGTTTCTCAAAAAAGATAGATCAATTGTTTCTTCATATCCTGGGACTACAAGAGATTATATTGAAGCAAGTTTTGAGCTTGATGGCATTTTATTTAATCTTTTTGATACAGCAGGACTTAGAGATGCTGACAATTTTGTTGAGAGATTGGGAATTGAGAAAAGCAATTCTTTAATAAAAGAAGCATCTTTAGTAATTTATGTGATCGATGTTAGTTCAAATTTAACAAAAGATGATTTCTTATTTATTGATTCAAATAAATCTAATAGTAAAATATTGTTTGTTTTAAATAAGATAGATTTAAAGATAAATAAATCTACTGAGGAATTTGTTCGTTTAAATGTATTGAATTCTTCAAATTTAATAATGATTAGTACTAAAAATTTGGAAGGGATAGATATTCTTTATGACAAAATAAAGACATTAATCTCTTATGAGAGAGTAGAAATTGGTTTTGATGATATAATAATATCATCAAAACGGCAAATGCAACTTTTAGAGAAAGCTTATTCTTTGATTTTGGATTTATTGAGCAAAATTGATCGCCAAGTAAGTTATGATATGTTGTCATTTGATGCTTATGAAGTTATTAATTGTTTGGGAGAGATAACAGGAGAAGTTAGTAGTGAAGATGTTCTTGACAATATGTTTAAGAATTTTTGTTTGGGGAAATAAATATGGATTTTGATGCAATTGTTATTGGAGGAGGGCATGCAGGGATTGAAGCTGCTCTTGCTCTTTCAAGATTAAGTTTTAAAACTTTAATGATTACTCAAAATTTAGATACAATCGGTAAGCTTTCTTGTAATCCTGCTATTGGTGGACTTGCTAAGGGCAATATGGTTAGAGAAATTGATGCTCTTGGCGGCGAAATGGGTCGTATTATTGACTTTAGCATGATTCAGTTTAGGGTTTTAAACAAAAGTCGTGGTCCTGCGGTTCAAGCTCCGCGTGCTCAAGCTGATAAATTAATGTACCAAACTAAGGCTAAAGAAACTTTAGAGCGTCAAGATAATCTTGATCTTTTTCAAGATACAGTTGTTGATTTTCTTCTTAATTCTATGAGAAATGAGATTGAAGGTGTTGTTACAGAGAGAGGTAATAAGTTTAGATCAAGCGTTGTGGTGCTTACAACAGGTACTTTTCTTAGAGGTAAAATATTTATTGGCGAGTATAGAGCTAATATGGGTAGACTTGCTGAATTTTCTGCTTATGGGCTTGATAAAACTTTACTTGGCCTTGGATTTGAAATGGGTAGGCTTAAAACGGGTACTCCAGCAAGAATTCATAAAAAAAGTGTTGACTTTTCAAAGACTGAGGTTCAATTTGGAGATTCAGACATTATTCCCTTTTCTTTTTCAAATGGCAAGTTAGACAAATCTCAACTTTCATGTTACGTGACTTATACCAACAAAAAAACTCATGAAATAATTAGTGAGAATATGCATTTGTCACCTCTTTATTCTGGTGAGATTGTAGGCAATGGCCCAAGATATTGTCCTTCTATTGAAGATAAAATAGTAAAATTTAAAGATAAAGATAGGCATCAAATTTTTATTGAGCCTGAAGGTTTTAATACTGAAGAAATGTATCTTAATGGTCTTAGTTCTTCTTTGCCTGAAAATATTCAGCAAAAATTGATTAACAGTATTGAAGGTCTTGAGCATGCTGTTATTACAAGGCCTGGGTATGCTGTTGAGTATGATTATATAAATCCAATCGAGCTTTATCCAAATCTTGAGAGCAAAAGAGTTAAAGGACTTTTTATAGCAGGTCAGACCAACGGTTCTTCAGGTTATGAAGAAGCAGCAGCTCAAGGCTTAATGGCCGGAATTAATGCTGCTCTTAGGCTTCAAAATAAAAAGCCAATGATTTTAACAAGAACTAGTTCTTATATTGGAGTTCTTATTGACGATCTTGTTACTAAAGGCACTAAAGAGCCTTATAGAATGTTTACTTCTAGGGCTGAGCACAGGCTTAATTTAAGACACGATACTAGTGATAAGCGTTTGATTAAGATTGGATATGATCTTGGGCTTGTTGATGAGGAGAGATATTCAAAATATCTTTTTAAGGAGAGGAGAGTTGAAGAGATAAAGGAGCTTTTAAGGAAAAGGCGTCTTAGTTTAAAAGATGTTCCTGACGAACAATTAAAAAAGCATATTAGTAAAGATTTTTACCATATTTTAAAAGATCCTTCTATTAGTTTAGATAATCTGATAAAAATTGATCCAAGTTTAAGTGATTCAAAAATAATTTTAGAGCAAGTTGAATTAGATGTTAAATATGAAGGTTATATTAATAGACAAAAAGATTTGATTAAAAAACTTAATAATTTGGAACTTGTTAAGCTTCCATTTGATTTTAATTACGAGATTATTGAAGGCCTTTCAAGAGAAGCTCGAGAAAAATTCTCTAAGATTCAACCAGCTACTCTTGCTCAAGCAAGTCGAATTCCTGGAATAAGAAATACAGATATTACTGTTTTGTTAATATATTTTTCAAATCCTAAAAATAAGGTAGTTATAAATTTTTCTGTATGATAAGTGATATTGAATCTGTTTTGTCAGAACGTAATTTTCACTTTACTTATAAGGATCTTGAGAAAATAAATTTATACATAAAGAGACTTTTACTTTTAAATAACAGATTTAATTTAATTTCCAATAGTAATAGCAATTTTAATTCTATACTTAATCTACACGTCATGGATTCTCTTTTAGGATTACCTACTATTCAAGATATTAATCCTTCTGAAATTCTTGATGTTGGAAGTGGCGCTGGATTTCCAGGTATTGTTTTGGCTATTTTTGATACTTATAGAAAATATTATCTTTTAGAGAGAAGTAAAAAAAAATCTACTTTTTTGGAAATGATAAAGTTAGAACTTGATTTAGAAAATGTAAAAATTTTAGAATATGAGATTGAAAAGGAAAAAAAGAAGTATGAATTTATTACGATTAGAGCTTTTAGGAGCCTAAATGAATACGCTTTAGTTTTAAAGAATCTTTTAAAAAGTGGGGGATTGATTATGGCGTATAAGGGCAAATTTGATAGAATTAGTTTCGAAATTAATCAAATTAAAGATTTGTTTAGTAAAATAGAGGTGAAGTCTTTAAATTCAAAATTAAGCGTAGATAGAAATTTGGTTTTGTTGTACAGATAATAATATTATGATCATTTAAGCTTAATTTATATTTTAAAGGGATTTTGACTAGGAGTATTATGAAGAGTGGTTTTCAGATAGATTCAGAAGTAGAGAATGCATTACATTTGATAAATAAGTTTAGAAGAGAGGTTGCAAGCAGAGTTCTTGGTCAAAAAGAAATGATAGATGCTATTTTGATGGGGCTTTTAACAGAAGGGCATGTTTTGCTTGAAGGGGTTCCAGGTCTTGCCAAGACTCTTGCAATTCAAACTGTGTCTGATGTTCTTGATCTTGAGTTTAAGCGCATACAGTTTACCCCAGATCTTTTGCCATCTGATCTTACTGGCAATATGGTTTATAAAAGTGCTACAGGAACTTTTAAGGTTAGAAAAGGTCCAGTATTTTCGAATATTATTTTAGCAGATGAAATAAATAGAGCTCCTGCAAAAGTTCAGGCTGCTCTTCTTGAGGCTATGGGAGAAAGACAAGTAACTCTTGGAGATGAAACCCATAGACTTCCAGATCCATTTTTTGTTCTTGCTACTCAAAATCCAATAGAGCAAGAGGGGACTTATAATTTACCAGAATCTCAACTTGATAGATTTTTATTAAAAGTCAATGTTAATTATCCATCAGTGCAGGATGAAGTAAAACTTTTGAAAATATTTTCAGTGGATGGACGTCTTGAAAATATTAAAGTTGCAAAGGTAATGAATGCTTATTCGTTGGCTGATATTAAGAGAACGGTTGGCAGAGTAAAAGTTGATGACAAAATAATGCTTTATATTGTTACTTTAATCTCAGCATCTCGTGAAAGAGATAAGAAAACTTATCCCTTTGCCAAATATATTGAATTTGGTGCATCTCCCAGGGCTTCTCTTAGTTTATTAAAGTGTGCTCGTGTTAATGCTCTTTATGAGGGGAGAATATTTGTTTTACCAGAAGATGTCAAAGCTGTAGCTTACAGTGTGTTAAGGCATAGAATTACGCCATCTTATGAGGCAGAGGTGGAAGAAATGAGTATTGACGATATTATCAGAATGCTTCTTTCTGCTGTAGCGCTTCCTTAGGGAATAATTTTGAAATGATGCAAGATAGGGAGATAAGTAGCAGTACTAAAACTAAGATAAAAGCTTTAAAGTTCTTTTCAAGGAAAATGCTTTCAGAGCTTAATTTTGGTGGTTATCGTTCAATTTTTAAGGGACTTGGTCTTGAATTTTATGAATTTAGACCGTATGAGGACTCTGATGATGCTAGATTTATTGATTGGAATGTGAGCTCAAAAGCGGATAGTATTTTTTCAAAAGTTTTCAAAGAAGATAGAGGAATGAATCTTCATCTTCTTGTTGATAATTCGCTTTCTATGAGCTTGGGAGATAAGGTTAACAAAAAGGATGTTCAGGATTTGTTGGTTTCTATTTTTGCGCACATGGCATTTTTTAATAATGATAAAATAGGAGTTACTTTTTTTTCAAGCGGAATGGACAAGTTTATACCTTCGGGCAAAGGTCATTTACATTTAGGATTAATATTAAGTGAAACGATTAATAGAAGTCTTAAACCAGGTAGCAGCTTAGCTTATATTTTTAAAAATACGGCAGAATATTATAAAAAAAGATCTTTGGTTGTTATTATTTCTGATTTTAAGGCAAATGATTATTTTAAATCTTTAAATGTTTTGAGCAAGAGACATAATGTTGTTGCTATAAGAATTTCAGATTTTTTTGATGAAAATTTTCCCAAAATTGGAACTTTGATTTGTGAAGATATTGAAACTGGAGAGAATTTTTTAGTTTCAGGGTTTAGCAAGTTGACGTTAAATGGTTATAAAAACTATTGGACTCTTGATAAAATAAAATGGAAAAAAGAGTGTATTAAAAAAAATATTAGTTTTATTGAGATTGATACTAAAGAAGATGTTTTTAAAAAACTTAAAATTCTTCTTAAAAAGGGACAATAGACTTTGAAGAAAATTATTTCAAATCTTTTTCTTTTTTTCTCCTTATTTTTACATTCTTATGAAATAAAGAATGAAATATTTATGCCAACTCGTTATTATGTAGGTGATTCTGTCGATTTTAAAGTTTCATTAATTTTAAATGATGATGAAGAGTTTTTCCCTGTAGATTTTAAAGAAGTTAAAGATGAATTTGTTGAAGTAAATTCGATTAGTTATAATAGTGTAACAAATGAAATAATAGTTAATTTTGTTTCTTTTTATATTGGAAGTAGTTCTCTTCCTTCTATTTATATTGGGGATGTAATTAATAAAAATGGTAAGAAAAACAAGGTTGTTTTAAAGAATATAAAAATTAATACTGATAAACTGGTATCTAATAATTCTGATTTTAAGATTAAAAATATAGAAGGCGTTTTATTTGTCCCCGGAACAAGTACCTATTTGTTTTTATTTATTCTTGTTTTATTTTTGATTCCTTATTTGTTTATTAAGCTTTTAAAGTTTTTAAATCGCCTTTTAATTTACCTAATAGTTAAGCATGGACTTAGAAAGCCTTATAAAATATTGCAGAAACAGTTTGTTATTTTATCTAAGTATGCTAGACAAGGTGGTGATCAAAGTGCATTTTATAATTTAATAAATTCTTCTTTAAGAGTTTATTTATCTAAAAAAACAGGTTTAGATTTTAATGCTATTACTACAACAGAAATTTCTGTAATTTTGCAAGATCTTAAGGTTCCTTATGAGATTCGTTCAGCTTTTATTAATACATTAAGGCTTTCTGATTTTAGTAAATTTAGTGGGGTTGATTTATTATTTGATAGCTTGCCATTTGTTTTAGAAGATTTAAGAACTGCAGCATCAAATTTTGAAGAATTTAATAGGGGTGCTAATGCTAACATTTAATGAGCCCTTGTATTTGTTTTTGTTGATAATTTTTCCTTTAATAATTTATTTTAATCATTTTTTTAAAAATAGAGGCGGTAAAATAAAGTTTCCAATATCGCTTTATGGCAATTTTAATTCTTTAAAGCTTAAGGATTATAGACTAAATTTGATGTATTTTTTTACTTATTCTTTTTTATATTTGGCTGCAATGGTTATGGTTTTTGCTTTAGCAGGTCCTTCAGTTTCAAAAAAGAAGATGATACATCTTAGTGCTGGTGCTGACATTGTCATTGTTCTTGATATTTCACCTAGTATGGGGGCTGTTGAGTTTTCTTCTAAGAATAGACTTGAGTTTTCAAAGGAATTGATTAGGCGTTTTATTTCTCAACGCGAAAATGATAATATTGGTTTGGTAGCTTTTGCAAAAGACGCTTCAATAGTAGTACCTATAACAACAGATAGGGATTTTTTTAATAAAAAGTTAGATGATATTTATATTATGGATCTTGGCAATGGGTCTGCTTTAGGATTGGGCATTTCTATTGCTTTGTCTCATTTAAAGCATTCTGAAGCTCTTAAAAAATCAATAGTGGTTTTAACAGATGGAGTTGTTAATTCAGATGAGATTTATAAAGATCAAGTTATTAATCTTGCTCAAGGTTTGAATGTTAAGATTTATTCTATTGGTATTGGTAGTTCTGAAGAATTTAGTGTTGAGTTTAAATTAAGATCTGGAAAATTTTATCAAGGAAGTCTGAAAGAAGTTTATGATCCTAGTATGCTTGCTGAGATTTCGAATAAAACAGGGGGGCTTTTTTATTCAGTTAATGATGATTTTTCTTTTCAATTTGCAATTCAAGATTTTTCAAAAAAGGAAAACTTGGAGAGAAAAATTAAAATAGCTGTGGATAATAAAGACATTTATAAAGAATTTTTAGTTTTAGCGTTTTGCTTATTATTTATTTATTTTATTTTTTCAAAAATCTTCTTAAAAGAGGTGCTATGAGCATAAATAATTATAGTGCTTTATACTTTTTTTTAATTTTATTGTGGATTTTTTTTGTGTGTTTGCTTGATTTTAAAAGAAATATTCCGTTTTTTAAAACCTTAAGCTTTATGTATGGGAACAATTCCTATATTCAAAATTACTGCATTAAAAAGATTCTTATGACAATATTTTTTATTTTTAGTTTGATTTTTTTAATTTTATCCATTTTAGATATTTCTTGGGGGCAAAGAGCTGTTGAGGATGAGAGAAGTAAATTGAGGATTTCTTTTATTTTTGATATTTCGCGTAGTATGTTAAGTGTAGATGAAGGGAAGATTATTAATAGGCTTGAGAGCGCTAAAAACATTATTAGCTTAATTTTAAACAATTTTGAAAATGCAGAATATTCTCTTACTATTTTTAAAGGTAAGTCTATATTGGTTTTACCTTTTTCTAAGGACAAAAACAGTTTAAATAAGATGTTAAATTATATAGAGCCCGATTTAATAAGCTCACCCGGGAGTTTTTTAGGGGATGCTGTTTTTAATGTAATTTCTAGCTTACAGGATGATTCTTATTATAATTTTTTAGTTATTTTAACAGATGGTGATGATTGGGGAGAAAATAATTATTATAGGTTTTCTAAATTTGTCAATAATTTAAAGTTAGAAAGTTTTGTGGTTGGAATTGGTAGCAGCAATCCTTTTTTATTTGATCAAGGCTTCAGTATTAAAGATAAAAATGGAAATTTTGTTAAAACCACAATAAATGAAGAAAATTTACTTCTTCTATCATCTTCACTTAAAGGATCATATTATAACTTGTATTTAAAAGGGATTAACTTTGTTGTTAATGATATAAGAAATGGTATAATAAGAAGAACGTCAAATGATATTATACTTGTTGATGTATTAAGGTATAGAATTTTTTTGGTTATTTCTCTTTTGTTTATTTTTATGTATTTATTTGTCAGGATGATAAAGTGGGACGAGACTTTTTAGCATTTTTATATATTTGCTTTTTATGTTTAGGTTTTTTGTCTTGTTCAAATGTTAAGTCCATGTCTTTAATGGCTATTGGCAATTATGAATATGTTCGGGGAAATTATCAAAATGCAATTTCAAATTATTACAATCTTGTAGAGGATAAAAAATATTCTGCTTGGGGATATTACAATCTTGGAGTTGTATACTATTCTTTGGGTGAATATGAGAGTTCTCTTAGAATATTTTCTTATGCAAAGAAGACCAATGATATTTTTTTAAATTTTAATGTCAATTATAACGAGGGGATAATATATTATAATCAAGGACTTTATCATAAGGCTGAGATGGCTTTTAAAGAGGCTTTAAAAATTAATCCTAGCAGTTATAATGCTAAATATAATCTTGAACTTGCAATAATAAAAAAACGAACAGTGCGCGATAGTTTGAATTCTTTGAGTGTAGAAAAAAGTAAAAATTTTGTTGAGAGCAATGAAAATTTTTTAAGGTATATTGAAAATCTTGAGAGGGTTGTATGGTTGAGAAAAATAGACGAAGGCCTAGCTGTTCCAAGAGAAGATTGGTAATATTTTTTATTTATTTTTTTTCAATTGCAAGACTTTATTCGCTTACGGGTATTGATTTTGTTAAAAATATTAAAGTTTTAAGTGGTGACAAATTTATTCAAATCATAAGGCTTAACAATCCTTTGCAAGATATCGACATAAGTTTGCTAAAAGTTGAAATAAATAAAGAAGTTCAATCCAATTCTAATGTTTTATCAATATCTAGGGCGACGGATAATAATAATTTCCCTTTTATTGAGATTAAAGTTGAATATCTTTTTGAGAGTTTGGGGTTTATTAAGATTCCCCCATTAAAAGTAATTTATAAAGGTGATTTCTATTTATCTTCAGAGGTTGAAGTTAGTGTGCTAAGATCTGATGAAATAAATTCTTTTGGTTTGCCAGTTGATTTATATTGGGATCTTGACAAAAGAGAGGTTTATGAATATCAAAGCATTGGGCTTGTTTTGCGTTCAAATTGGCTTTCAGATGGTAATTCTAATGAAATGTCTGGATCTTTGCCCGCTATTAAAGACGCAATGGTTGAAAAGATGCCTATATTTGGAGATATTAAATATAGAACTTTTCATAATAAAGAGATTTTAGATGTACCTTTTTATAATTTTGTATTAACCCCTCTTAAGGACTCAAAAAATGTTTTGATTCCCAGTTTTTCTTTTAATATTAATTCTAGCCTTGTTAGGAAAACCCCTGAGCTTTTGTTAAAAGTTAAACCGATTCCCCAAGAGGTTAAATCTTTAGCAGTGGGAACTTTTAGAATCGATTATGAGACTCCGACTTATTCGACAATTAAGCAAGATATATTTACTATTTTAATAAAAATTACAGGTCAAGGGAATTTTCCACACTTTTATTTTCCAGAGATTGAAACTTATAATTCTAAAATTCTTAATAAAAAGAAAAATTATAGTTTTAAGCCTTCTAAAAGTGGATACAAGGGCAGTATTTCTCAAGTTTATACAATTAAGCCTGATACTAAAGGTAGTGTATTTTTAAATATTAGTGACTTTAATTATTTAAATCCCGATAACGGAATAGTTTATACTCTTAAAGGGAAAAAATTGAAGTACGAATATTCAGGCGAGCTTAACAGTATAAATAGAGTACAAAGTAATGCAGATTCTGATTTTAAACTATTATCTTATGCTGATATTTTGAATTACAAAAATAAAACTTTTTTATTTTTTGTTTCATACTATTATTTGCTTGTAATTCCAGGATTTTTATTGTCTTTAGCCATTTTAATTAGTTATAAAAAATTTTTTGCAGCATCAAGTTTTGGACTTATTATTTTAATATTGGCTGTTGGTATTAGTTTAAATGCTATAAATGATGGTTTACTTTCAGAAAAAAATATAAATGATTTGGTTGAAAATTATAATACCAAAAATTATGATGCTGCACTTATCAAAATTGACAATATTCTTAAAAAATATCCAAATTATTCAGGGCTTTGGCTAAATAGAGCTCTTATTTTAAGTAAAATGGATAGAGATTTTGAAGCTATTTATTCAGCCTATAAGGCATTTTTGGCTTCTCCAAATAATGAAATTTCTTATAAAGTTATTGATTTAATTGAAGCTAAAAATGGAGTTACAGACAATGTTCGTAATAATAGTTTTATCTTCTCTAATATTTTTTTTATTATTAGCTTATTTTTGATAAATTTTTTAGTCGTATCTATTTCTTATAGATTTTTGGCAAAAAATTTAAAAAAAATAATTGTATTTTTACTTTTTTCTGCGGTTTGTTTTACTATATTTGAGACATATTATTTTTATTCTAAGCAACAATTCGAGGTGGGAATAATTAAAGGCGATTTAGTCTCTCTTTATAAAGTTCCTGACAACTTTTCAAGAAGTTGGAGATTTTTAAAAGGCAACGCAAGCGTTTATATTCTTGACAGCAAAGATGATTTTGTTCTTATTGAAACAAGTTACGGACTTCAAGGCTGGATTCACAAGAATTTTGTTGTGTCTTTAAAAGATGATTTGATCTAGAAAATAAATATTTACAATGTTCTGAAAATTTTTTTAAAGTGTTTAATTTTATTTTTCCCTATAAACTATTCTGCCTTTTGTAAGGTCATAAGGAGATAGTTCAACTTTTACTTTATCGCCAGGAACTATTTTTATGAAATGTTTTCGCATCTTGCCAGATAGATGAGCAAGTACAATGTGCTTGTTTTTAAGTTCTACTCTAAACATGGTATTTGGAAGAGATTCTTTCACAATTCCTTCAGTTTCAATAGCTTCTTCTTTAATATTCAAGACAACCTCCACATTTTTCTCTAATAGGATAAATTTTACATGATTAAACATATCATTTCAATTGTTCTTTTTAAAAATAAAAGCATTATTTTTTGTTTACATTATAAGAAATTGTGTATATAATTACACGAAGTTTTTTAAAAATGTAATTTATAGGGAGGTATCATGCAAAAAGCTAGTTCTGAGGATGAGTTTATTGAAGAAATAAAAAAATTTCTTTTAGCCGAAAAAAAAGAGATATTGGATTCTATTAAGTCTGTAGAAAATAGCAAAAAGGAAATCATTAATAATGATATGTATCCAAAGGATGTTGTTGATATTGCTTTTGATAATATGGATGGAAACAATCTTGAAGCATTAGGTTTTGTTGAAAAGAGAAAGTTGAATTTGATAAATCAAGCTCTTTATAGAATTTCTCAAAATTCTTATGGTAAGTGCTTGGCTTGTGAAAAAGAGATCTCTAGAGAGAGACTTTTAGCGATTCCTTATGCTTTTTTATGTATTAGTTGTCAGACAAAAAAAGAAAAAAAGAGCAAAAGATGATACATCTTAAGTTAGTTATTTAATATTGTAATTTCTACTCGTCTATTTTTAGCTGCTAGTGGGGACGATTTGAGATATTTTGGTTTTTGAGATCCCCATCCTTTAAACAGTATTTGGTCTTTGTTTTTTACTTTCATTTTTATCAAATAATTCCCAATTGTACGAGCTCTTTTTTCAGAAAGCTCGTGCATCTCTTCTTTCGACCCAAATTGTTCAGTATGTCCTTCTATTAGAAGGTTATTTTTTTTAAATTTTTCAAGAAGTTTAGCTATAAGATCAAGTTTTTTATATTCTTTTTGTAGTATTTGGAATGAGTCAGGATAAAATTCAATATCAAAGCTTAAATTAATACCTTTATTATTTTTTTCAACGTCAATAGCGTTTATTTTTTTTTCTTTGATGTAATTTTCAACTTCAGTTTCAATGAAATTATCATTTGGAAGTTCAATTGAAATGATTTTGCCAAGGGAATTCCCAATCATTTTATAATGTTGATTATTGTTTTGTTTTATTTCAAATATATATTTATCGCTATATTTATATGTATTACCAATTTCATTGTCAAAATAAATTTTTTGGACTACTTCTTGAGAGAAAGAGATATTTTTTATATTGTATTGTGATTTATAATTTGAAAGAATTATGTGGTAATGTTTGCCGTTGTGTTCTTCTTTGCCTTTGTATTCATAGCTAACATTAAATTTTACAACGAAATCTTTTAAGTTTTTGTCTATTTTTGAAGCTTCTATATATTCTTCTGCAGGGTATGTCCATTTTTCATTTAATTTGATAGGTGTTTTCGGAAACCTTGGAATGCCTCTAACAGAAGGTCTTTTTTGATTTGTTCCTATTATATATTCTCCTTGCTTATTTACACTAAAGATTTCTTCGAACTCTTCATTCAATAGGTAAGGTTCATTAATATTTTCTCTTTTTAAGATTCTAAAAAAAGCTTTAATGTTTGCAAATTTTTCTTTTATGTCTTTTATTTCAGTTGAAATTTGAATATTGGTTGTAGAGCTTGAATTGTAATGACCGTTGAAATATATTTTCTGATTATCTATGCCTTCTAGTCTAAACTTTGCCCCTTTAATGTATTTGAATTCAAAAACTTCAGAAGACAAAGCTAAGTTTTTAACTAAAAATAATAGCAACAATAACATGGTTGCTTTGGTATTCATTAATAGATTTTATCATAAAATCATTTAATTTTTAAATTTTTATTAAAATTGCTATTTAATATTTTGTTCTTATCTGATATTGATTATAATTTATAACACGGTGAATATTTATTTAAATTATTAATTAATAGAGGTTTTATATGAAATATGAAAAAATAAGAATTAATTTAAATCTAAAAAGAAAAAGCGGTGTTTTGCTTAACATAAGCTCTTTGCCATCTAAATATGGTATTGGAGATTTAGGTAAGGGGGCTTATAAATTTGTAGATTTTTTGTTTGCATCTTCTCAAAGTTATTGGGAAATGTTTGCTTATTCCCCTATTGATTTTACAAGATCTCCTCCTTATTCAATTTTTTCGGCTTTTGCTGGCAATGTTTATTATATTGATTTAGAAGCTCTTGGCAAATTTATAGATTCAGATTTAAATCTTTTAAAGGAAAATGAAACTAGGTATTCTAATTTAAAAAAAGTAAGT
Organism: Borrelia maritima; assembly: GCF_008931845.1. Taxonomy (NCBI): domain Bacteria; kingdom Pseudomonadati; phylum Spirochaetota; class Spirochaetia; order Spirochaetales; family Borreliaceae; genus Borreliella; species [Borrelia] maritima. The sequence continues at coordinate 168,276 of NZ_CP044535.1, read as the reverse complement.
CTTAAAGATAAATTTCTTAAAGAAGCTGCTTTAAATTTTATTAATAGAGCTTCGGTTGATGAGATTAGAAGGTTTGAAAAATTTAAAAAAAAGGCTTCTTATTGGCTTTTAGATTTTGCAAGTTTTGTTGCATTTAAAGAATATTTTTTAAAAGAACCAAAGGATGCTTTTAATGTTCTTTTTGATAGAGGAATCCTTAAAAGAAATGAAAAAGACTTATTTAAATTGAGAAGCATCCTTTCAAAAGAGATTAAAGTGCAAGAGGTATTGCAATATTTCTTTTTTTCACAGTTTCAAGCTTTAAAACGATATGCAAATGATAAGGGAATTGAGCTAGTTGTGGGTTTACCTCTTTTTATAGCATATGATTCTGCTGATGTTTGGGCACATCAAAAATATTTTAAGTTGAGATTTGATGCAAGTAAAGATAAGGTTTCAGGAATTTCTCCAGATTATTTTGCAGAACAATATCAAGCTTGGGATAGTCCAGCTTATAGCTGGAATGTTTTAAAGAAAGTTAAGTATGAATGGTGGATAAAAAGGATCAGGGCTTTAAGAAAGTATGTAGATATAATTAAAATTGATCATTTCAGAGGTTTTGTTTCTACTTGGGAAGTTAGTGCCGGTGAGACTCATGCTTTTAACGGGTTGTGGGTAAAGTCACCCGGACGAGATTTTTTTAATTTTATTTTAAATGAAATTAAAGATTTAAAAATTTGGGTTGAAGATTTTCAAAACGATCCTGAAGATGTTTCAAGGCTAAGAGATTTTTTTAATTTTCCGGGAATGAGAATAATTAAGCTTGCCTTTGATTTTGATTCGGGTAATCAGAATCTTCCCCATAATTATGTTAAAAATTGTATAGTTTACACAGGGATTGATGACAACAATACAATACGAGAATTTGTTGATTCTTTAGATGATTTGCATAAAAAGTATATTTTTGATTATTTAAATACAAATAAAGATTTTGTTGTTTGGGACATGATAAGAAGTGCGATGAGCAGTGTTTCTGATAATGTGATAGTACCAATGCAAGATTATATTAGTTTAGGAGGAGATGAATTTAGGGCAAATATTCCAAAAAGCACTTTAGATAATTGGATTTTTAGATTATTAGAAAGTGATTTAGATACCACTTTGAGCAAAAATATAAGTTTTATTACAAGGCTTTATGGTAGAGCTTAAAAATTTTAAGAGTAAATTTTTGATAAAATTTTAATATTTTTAATTTAATTTAATTGAGATAATTTAGATCCAATTGATCAAATAAAAGTCATTGTTATTTAATATTTTTTGATTTGCAAGTATCATGTATTAATGTGCATGAAAATTTTTATCTATTGGATAGTTATTTTCTTCTTTTTTGCTTTTAAAGTTTTTAGTGTATTTTCATTAACCGATGAAGAATTTTTTAAAAAATATAGTTTATTTTTTGTTCATAAAGGATTTTTAAGTAAAAATATTAATGGGAAAATAACTAAAGTTAAAGTTAATGGTATAGATTCTAGGTGGATTTACCCTTTTCATGGGCTTACCCCCAGTCGGATTACTTCTATTTATGAGGATATTTATTCTTCAAGTTCATTTTTAACTACAAGCAATAATCTTTACGTTTCTTATGACTATTCAAAGAATTTTAGGGAATTGGTTGGAATTAGCAAATTTAACAGTAGTGCGTATATTACATCAAGTGCTTTCTCTCAAGGAGATTATAAGCGTATTGCTATTGGAACTGCGATTCATGGCATTTATCTAAGCATTGATGGAGCTGTTAGTTTTAAAAATTTAAATCGTTTACTTCCTCAGATTTATCTGGGCGCAGGGTATTATGATATTATTAGTGCTGTTGAATTTTCAAAAGAAGATGTAAATAATTTATATTTTTCTTCTGGAGTTTATGGAGATATTTTTTTAATTAGTCAGAAAAAGGGATTTCTTAAAAAAATATCTTTTCCTTTTAAAAAGCAAATAATACGTATTTTAGATTTATCTAGCAAGAATGTGGAAAAAATTTTAGTCAGAACATATGATAATCATTTTTATTCTTATTTTAATGGGCAATGGACATTTGTTGGAAAATTATCTCTACAAGATAAGGATTTTGCTGAAAAATCACAAAGGATGCAGCTTGCTAAAAACAAAGGGTCTATTTATTTAACAGCATACACATTGCGTGATAATAGGGCAGTTGATGAAAGATTTAAATTTATTAAAGATTCAGGCATGAATGCCGTTGTAATTGATTTTAAAGATGATAGTGGAAATTTAACTTATTCTAGCAAGCTTTCTTTGCCCAATAAGTTAAAAGCTGTTAAAAACTTGATTGATGTTTCTTATATTCTTAAAAAAGCTAAAGAGCTTGGAATTTATGTTATTGCTAGGTGTGTTGTATTTAAAGATGCAAAATTGTATTATTATGATAATTTTAAGCATGCTCTTTGGAATAAAAGGACCAATAAACCTTGGGCTAATTTTATTAAAAAGGTTGATTCTAGCGGTCTTGTGAAATATGTGCAATTAGAGCATTGGGTAGATATTTTTTCTCCTGCTACTTGGGAGTATAATATTTCTATTGCAAAAGAAATACAATCTTTTGGAGTTGATGAGATACAATTTGATTATATTAGATTTCCATCAGATGGTCCTGTATCTCTTGCGACCTCAAGAATAAATAAGTATGAGATGTTGCCCGTTGATGCTCTTGAATCTTTTTTGGTTATGGCAAGAGAACAGCTTTATGTTCCTATTTCTGTTGATATTTATGGATACAATGGTTGGTTTCCTACCAATAGTATTGGGCAAAATATTTCAATGTTATCAGATTATGTTGACGTTGTATCCCCTATGTTTTATCCCTCGCACTATACCGATGATTTTTTACCAAGCAATTCTTATTATACAAAAAGAGCTTATAAGATTTATAAAGAGGGAGGCGATAGAGCATTTGTGTTTTCTCTAGATAAGGTTGTTATTAGGCCTTATGTTCAAGCTTTTTTGTTGGGAAAAGAAAGGTTTGTGGATGACGAGATTTATTTGAAATATTTAAAGTTTCAGCTCAAAGGCGTCAAAGAGTCTTTTAGCAGCGGTTTTAGTCTTTGGAACGCATCTAATGTTTATTATATGGTTAAAGGAAGTTTAAAAGAATATTTAGATTCTTTTTAATTATTGTTTCTTATAAAGGAGATTCATTTGGAACATTTAATCCAATTTTTTTATCTAGGGTTTGGTATTTTTTTGTTATATCTCGGCGGTGATTTGCTTTTAAAAAGCTCAGTTGGCATTGCTACTTGTTTAAAAATTCCAACACTTTTAATAGGAGTTACAATAGTGTCTTTTTCAACAAGTGCTCCAGAGCTTTTTACAAGTCTAATAGCGGCTTTTAAGGGTAAAAATGAAATTGTTGTTTCTAATGTTATTGGTAGTAATATTATTAATATGTTGCTTGCCTTGCCTTTAGCGGGATTCTTTTTAAGAATTAAGGCAGATTTTAAAAGGCTTAAGCTTTCTTTTATGTTTCTATTTTTATTAATGTTTCTTCTTTTGCTGCTTTCGTTTGATTTTGGATCTTACTCTTTTTTTGTAATACCTTATAATCGTTTCAGCTCATTGAGTATTTTAATTTTGTTTTTATCCTATTTATTATTTTTTTATAAAGAAGAAAAAGCGCATGCAAGTTTGGAAAATTCTTTTCAAGAAGGTGTAAGCCATTTAAATTATGGTTTAAATTTTATATTTTTAAATGTATTAAGTTTTTTTATTAGCATGTATTTTCTTTATTTGGGGTCAAAATTATTGGTGGATGGGGCTCTTTATGTTGCCAATAATGTTTTTAATGTTAGTGAAAAGTTGATTGGAATTATAGTTGTAGCTTTTGGAACAAGTGTTCCAGAGCTTGTTGTATCTCTTTTTGCAATAATCAGAAAAGAGGTAGACATTGCATTTGGGAATATTATTGGTAGCAATATTTTTAATATTGGTTTTATTTTAGCTAGCAGTAGTTTTTTCAGGCCTATCTTGTTGCAAGATATTTATATTGTGGATTTTAGTATAATGGTGATTATAACTTTAGTTTTATTTTTAGTGGTTAAATTTAAAGGGGTTTTTGGTAGAGGCATTTCTTTGATTTTTTTACTTTTATATATTTTATATAATTTAATGTTATTTAACTTTTATTGATTATTTGATCTTAATTTTAGCTTGTTAATATATTTTTAATGTAATATGTTTTATTATTTAAATGTAATATAAGGGAACAGTATGAAAAAATTACCAGAAATTTTTTATATGAGTAGCAAAGAAGTAGATATTTTAATTTCTCAGCTAGGAATATCTTCTGATACCCAAAAATCAATCTTGAAAACAATTTTGTCTTATAAAAAGGATTCTATAGATTATTCTTCTTTTATAGAAGAGCATTCTGTAAAAATAAGAGGTTTAAAAGGGGAGCTGGATTTTTTATTTCGCAAGCTTTATGAAGTTAAAAGAGGAATAATTACTAATAAAATAGCACCAAGCGGAGAATTTTTACCAGATAGCATAATTTTGACCGATGAGGCCAGCTATGATTTTTATTATTACTCTATTGAAGATTTATTTTTGAAAACCTATATAGGAATAGAGCTTTTTAGTTCTTTGCTTACTGTTAAGAATATAGAATCTAATTTGTTGGTTTTTCAGAATGAATTTATAACTATTACAGATTCAGATATTAATTACAAATTTTTTGAAACAAAGTCACGACTGAAAGAAATATTGGTTTGGAAATCATTAATAATTCCATCGAGCAGGGCTTTATATTTTATTGAATTTGTAAAAAAAATATTTTTTAATATTGCTTCTAATAATGTTGTAAAAGATGTTTTCGTTAGAATAAAAGGATTAAAGCTTATTGATTATGAGAGAGTTTTGGAAGAGGGTAAGAATATTATTGCTGCTATTTCCAAGATTCTCTCTGGCATGATTGAAATTAAGGATGAAGTTCTTGGCAAGAAGGGAATCACTTTTTCAAAAAATTATTTTGTTTTTTTGAATTTTCTTAATCTTTTTATTAAAAATGAAAAAGACTTAGAAGAGCTTAAAGCTGTAGAAGCTATTAAAATTGATGAATCTTTAAAATCAATTGAAAAGACTTTAGAGTTTAAAAAAGGCCCAATTGATAAAGAAGAATTTTTTAGTATTTTAAAAGTTTATTCTGAAGGCTTGAACGATCCTGAAAATTTTTTATTAGTTTCCAATATGTACTTTTTTGAATCTAAAATTAATGATATCTTGCCAAAGATATTTCAAGTAAAAGAAAATTTTTACTTGTACAAACCCTTTGCATATGAGTTTTTTCTAGAGGAATATGAAAAGGTTTTAGAATTTCTTAATAGCGAATTGAAGGTTATTATATTTAAAATTCTTAGTTTTGGAGATGATTCTTCTTCTATTTTTACGGAAGAAGGCTTAGAAGGAGTTATAAATAGATTGGTATCTAGATATATTATGAATGAGTATTGCTTAAAAAATAAAGTCAAATTTCTTGACCTTATTGTTTCTCATTACAGAAGAATTTATAAAACCCAAAGTGTTCAAGTTCATATTAAGGATCTGATTAAAGTTGAAGCGGCGAAATATTTTAAGAATAGTAGTGAATTGCTACCTTTATATAAAATATATAAACTTGATTTGTATTCACTTTTGAATGCTGCTTATAAAGAGTTAAGTTTGTTTAAAAGAATTCTTTTGTTTTTGACAGGCAAACACCAAAGCTATAAAGAGGCTTTGTCCAGGTTAGATTTTAGAGCTGGTTTGAATAAAAGTGGAAGTGGTCTTTTTGATTCAAACGAAAGAGTTAAAAGACAGTTGGAAAAAATTAGAAAACAAAGAGAAGAAATAAAAGCGCAAGTTAGAAATTCTTTTCCTAAAAAAGGCACAACACCTTCTAAGCAAGCAGTAAATAAAAACTATACAAAGCAAGAGCAAGACGAGGCATGGGTTAAATTTAGTGATAGAATACAAAAAAAATAGTGCTTGCAACTAAGTGGATTTATTTGTTAAAATAAATCCTTCGGTTTTCTTGCTGTATTTTTTGAAGTTTGGCATTCTGCATAATGCTTTATTTTTCCATTTTCAAATTTAGATTTCATTATAATTTTTCCTCCCCATCTACTTATTAGTTCTTTTGACCCCACTCTTTGGGCGTTTTTAGAAATTTTTGCCATTTTAAGTTCCTTTTGATAGATTTATTGTATAATAAAATCTATCAAAATAATTTTGATTTATCAAGGAATTTATTCATGTTATTTATAATATTTTTTGTGAGTACTTCTCTTTTTTCAAAAGAAGTTTACTATAGGTTTGCAGATTATTCTATTAATTACAATATAGTAGGCAAATATGAGATTACAAAAGAAGAGTCTGAGGAAGAGTATGGATATAAATTCACTTATGATCGCAATAATAATCTTATTTTAGTTGATTATATTGGCAAGCTTAGCATTTTAATGCCTTCTTTTTTTAATGCAAATCAAATTAAAATAGAAAGATCTAAGAACAATGAAAGACGTATATTTTTAAATAGGGGACTTGCTTTTAAAAATAATAATGGTGTTTACATTGAGCATATAGAGTATATGAGTGATGGTAGTGGTAGGATTAAAAATATTTTTAATTATAATAAGTCTAATGAAATGGTTAGAGATAGATATGATGTTTCTTATTATCATTTTTTATATGATAATGAGAGAGAATACAGTGTTTACAGATTTAATGAAACAGGGATTCAAATTAAAGATTTGAATAATGTATATTTTACAAAGGTTAGTTATGATCATGCTAAATTTGTTAAAACGGTTTTATATTGCGATGAGAATGGTTATATTGTAAGATCTAAAAATGGCACTTGTGGGTTTAGATTAACTTATGATGCTAACCATAATCTAATTAAAGAGGAATATCTTGATAAATCAGCTCACACTGTTTCAAATCCATTTTCTGTAGCTACTAAAATATATCATTATGATGTTGATGGAAAAGTTATTGAGATTTTAAATTATGACATTAATAACAATTTGACTCCCGATGAAAATAATGTGGCAATTTATCGTTATGAATATTATTTGAAAGAGAAAGATTGTTATTACAAAGAATATAATTATGACAATAATAATAATTTAACAATCAGCCAAAATGGGTATGCCATGAAGAAGACTATTTTTTATATCCAAAATAATGAAAAAAGGATAATAAACTATAGCAACAAAATTAACAAAAATTATAATAGAAATATTCCAACTGTTTATGAAGAAAAGTATGAAATAATGGACAATTTTAAAGGCATTGCTATTTATAGTTATAAATATGATGACAATTTTTATTTAATAGAAAATATTTTTTTTGATAAAAATTTTAATTTAATAGCCGATGTTAAAGGTGTGATGATTTACAGATACTCTTACGACAAAGAAGGATTTTTGATTGCTCAAGAACATTTTGGTGGGGATTTTGTTAATCCAGTAGATGATTTTGGAGGCGTTTCAAAATATAAATTTAGCTACGATTCTAATGGTAATATGATTTCAAAGAAAAATTATTCTAAGGATGGAGCTTTGGTTGCTGATTCTAATTTTGTTTTTGAATATTTATATGAATATGATAAGCAAAATAGGCTCGTTTCTCAGAAAAATTTTGGCAGCTTGGGACAACTGCAAGATGATATTCATGGAGTTAGTTTTTATAAATATGAATACAATAAATTTGGAAAAATTTCAAAACAATCAAATCATGGTCCGGATTTAAGATTAAGAGATGATGTTGGGGGATTTGCAATTTATAAGTGGATTTATGATGCTAGGGGCAACTTAATAGATTTTCAAAAATATGATTCTTTGGGCAATTTAATATAAATATTTTCTGTTCTCGTATTTTCCTATATTACATAGTAATTCATAATGACTTCTTTTAGAGAATTTGCTCATTTTGTCTATGCTTAATTTTTCTGATACAATTTCTACTTTTGAACCCGTTTTAACTTTCAAGTCTTTAGGAATTTCTATTATTGTTATATTCATGCAAACCTTCCCCCTTATTTTACATTTTTTATTTTTTATTAAAAAATAAAAATTATTATTTATATTTTGTGGGATTCCATCGAAATATCCAATTGGGATAATTCCTATTTTCATATCTTCTTTGGCTTGAAATGAACCTGAATATGAAATTTTTTCACCTTTTTTTACATTTTTTATAAATATTACTTTTGAAAATAAGTTCAATACGGGTTTAAAATTTGGGAGATTTTTTTTGTTTTTTAGTGATGGATAATAACCGTAAAGAATAAGACCTGGTCTTACCATATTAAATTGTGAACTTAGCTTGTAGTTGACAATGTGTCCCGAATTAGAAATATGGACAAATTTTGGATTTATATTTTTTTGTTTAAGTGTCTCTAAAAAAAATAAGAATTGCTCTATTTGTTCTTGTGTGGTTTTAAAGTTTTCTGTTGCTGGTAGATGCGAGCAGACCCCATCTAGTTCTAAAAATTTTGAATTTTGAATATATGTGGCCATTTCAAGGGTATTATCATCTATTTTTATTCCATATCTATTCATGCCAATATCAATTTTTAAGTGAACTTTTATTTTATTTTTTTGTAATGCGCATTCTTTTTCTATTAAAAATAGATATTCAAAATCAGCAACAAATGGTAATAGCTCAAGTTTAATTAGATTTTTAATTTCTTTTTTATCCACTTTAATGTACATCAGTATTTTTGTGCTTTGATCAATTTTTTTCAGTATTTTGGCATCTTCAATATTGAAAAGTCCAAAATAATTTATTTTTTTTGCTTTTAAAAATTTAAAGATATTTATAAGTCCGTGGCCATACGCATCGCCTTTTAAGGTAGCCACTATTTCTTTTTCACCGATTTTATTTTTAATTAAATTTAAGTTATGCTCTAAATTATTTAAATTTATTATTATTGATTTGTTACTGCTCATTCTTTTATTATCATATATTTAGTGTTCTTAGAGAAGTAAAATTCTTTTTTCTGTTAATTTGTGATTTATTCAATAATCGGTATTGGAAATTTATTTATTTGGGTGCTTTTAAAATGCAATCTCAATTTTTTTTGGAAATCATTATATATTTTAGGGTTAATTCTAATTTTGTATCTTTTAGTTTCTTTACCTATATTACCCTCTACCGTTATTGCTGCCAAAATATAATACCAGTTGCTGTCCTTATAATATTCTGCTATCGTTTTTGAGAGAGAGTCAGTTCGTAATGTGCCAAATGAATAAGCGTCTTTTGCAAGTTCTTTTTTTGATTTCTGCTTTCCACTGACGAGGCTGCTTAGATGATCAATAAAATTGCCTTTATCTGGACTTAAAAATTCTAATTTTGTGATTTTGTATTTTTTAGAAGCTTCGTCTGATAGGTCAAATGAAATAATAGCAGAAGATCCAATTTTTGAAAATGCATTTATGAATGAATAGCTAACCCCGGCAAGTTCTTTTATCGGAGTTCCATTCAAATCTACTAATTCCATGTAAGGTTGGCTAATGGCAATATCAACAGATGCAAGTAAAAAACTTTGTTTTAGTTTTTTAATTGTTGTTTTTATATTTTCTTTTACAATATAGTTCTCATTTTCGAAGATATTAATTTCGTTTTTAGAAAAAATATTTTTAGCTAGAGAAAGAATTATTACGGTTAAAATAAATTTTTTAATGTTCATAAAATATTTCCTTTTGTTATGTATTATATATCTTCAAATAAATCTCCAGCTATGTCTTTTAAGACAGGATTTTCTTTTAGTACTTCTTTTAAAAATTCAATAATTAATTTTGAATTAAGCGAAATTTTATAAATTTTAGTTTCTTGAGTAAGTTTGTTTTTGACGGTTAAATTTGCAAGCATATAATTCCATTGACCATTTTTATATGTTAATTTGAAAGCATTTTTGATGTCGTCGCTCATCAATATTCCAAATGGGTATGCATTAACATATCCTTCTTCTTGTGAGTTTTCAACAACTAGAAGGGAATTTTTAAGCTCTAATGTAGACCCAGCTGTTACAAATTTAATATCTTCGATTTCATATTCTTTATCTCCATTTTTAGTTGTTTCAAAAAGTATTAATAGTGATACAAAATTACTATGTACATCATCCAGTTTTATGGGAGACAGTATATAAGAATATCCAAATTTATTTTTGAATTCTGGTATTTCTTTTCCATATTCATCCAAGATTGTCATTGCCCTTGTCTTTATCCAAGTTACGTCATGATTGCCATTTACGATTGGCAATTTTTTATTCAAAATTTTGCCCGATATTAAATGTAATTTGTCATCGCTTATTGGTTTTCCAGTATCGCTTTCTTGTTCTTCTGCAGATTGTGGTTTTTTTAATGAATGTAACTTATCATCATTTATTGGTTTTCCAGTATTGCTGTCTTGTTGTACAGATTGTGGTTTTTTAAAAAAAGCGCAACCCAGTATTATCATAGGCAATATTATAAATTTCAAATTTTTATATGTTCTAAATATCATTATATCTTTTTCCCTTATACCATTTATGGCCCTTATTGGGCCAGTAATTAAAATTACATTAAATTATAGTAATAATATAGAATGCTTATACGAAAGTCAAGCTGATTTTTAGTAGTTTTATTTTTTAATAATTACATCTTTATTTTAATCTTAGAGTAAAGGTATTTCTGCTGCTAAAAAATGAATTATTCCAATAATGATTGATATAATGCCAATTAATTGCTGATTGCTTTCAAGTATTGATTTAAATTTTCCATATTTTTTATTATTTTGAACTTCTGTAGGTAATTTTTGTTTTAAAAACAAGATAAATCCAATTAAAAATAAACTTATAGCTGGAATTAGATTTCCAATTATTGGCAATTTGTAGGGCTTGATTATTTCAAGGGTACTAGTTATTAAAAATAATAATCCAAAAATGCTTTTTACCTTTTTGTTATCGTTTATTAAATTTACAAAATCTTCAAAAATTTTAAAAAATTTTATTTTTTCTATTAATATTGGAAATGCAAGTATTATTCCTCCCAAAATGTTAAGCAAAACAGACATGAAGTATATTTGTATCATATTTTATCCCCTAGATTTTATTCTTTTACTATAAAAAACATTTTTATTATCATTGCTCTTTAGTATTATACTTAATAAACTTTCATTTTGATATATTATATTAGCATATGTTGTAAAGTTTTTGCTGCTTATATAAAGCATTTGGCTTTCAATTAATCTATTGTCTAGATAAATATCCAGTTTGGCTTTTCCAAGGGTAGAGAGTGTTTTTGTTTTTATGCTCATTTTTAATGATAATCTATTTTTTTTTTGTTTGTAGCTTATTGTCATTTTGATATTGTTTTTATTTTTCTCATGATTTTGAAGTATGGGAATTAGTAAAATTTTAAAAAATAAAAGAATTATAACAAAGATTATTCCAATAATGATATGTTTTTTCATCTTTTTTTGATATTCGATTTCTATTTTTTGATTGCAATTAATCTTTTTCATTGAATTTGAAAATTTAACCTTTAAAGTTTAATCTTTTTATGATTATAATTTTAATAAAGTGTTTAGATTCCACCAGTAAACACTAACACCAGTTTTTCCGCCATAAAGTATGCTAAGTATTCCATCTTTAGATAAGCTTTCAGAGAGAAATATTAAATTTCTAGGCTCGATTAAAGCTATTTGTTCTTTAATTAAACCTTTGCTGTCCAATTTCCATATTAAATTATTAGATAAATTTTTCATGTTAGTAGATGCTATTATTTTGTCTTTTTGTATTTTTATAATATTGATAAAGCTTTCCTGTTTATCATCTAGTAAATTTTTAGGAAGGGCAATTTTGCTTATTACTTCTAATTCTTTATTTTTTTTTAAACTCATTTTATAAATATATTGATCTTTAATTTTAATTCCAAGATCGTTTATATTTTCATTATCTCCAATGTTTTCATAGTAAGTGGTTTTCACATAAAGAGTTTTTTTGTTAACTTCAAAAAAAACCTTATCTATTGAAATATTGTATTTTTTTTTTGGATTGTCTATTGTGTTTAGTAGGTTTTTATTCACGTAAATTTTATAAAGCGGAGAAAATTCTTTATTATAAGAATATATTATATATCCCTCGCTATATATTGATATTATTGCAATGTTGCCATTTTCATCAACATTAACATCATAAATTTGTGGAAATGGTGTTCCGTTTAAACCTTCTTGACCCAAAATTTCTACAGACGAGTTTTTGTTTAGTATTAATATTCTCATAAAGTAGGCAATATTTTCCTTTTGATTGAATTTTGATTTTTTATTATTTAGTTTGTCTGAGACAATAATAAAATCTTTTAGTGGATATATTGCTTGAATTCCTTCAAAATCTATTTTTTTTATTTTTAAATCTGGGTTTGTTTTAAATATTCCATTTTGATAGGTTTGTATTAGTTTTCCGTATGAGTTAAAAATCATTAATTTGTTTGTTTTTATTTCTGCGATGTATACTAGCCCATTATATGTTTTGATATCAAATTTTGAATTTGTGAATTTGTCATCCAAGGGCATTATTGCACCAGGAAGTGATCCGAATGGTATTTTAAATTGCTCTTCTCCTAGTTCATTTAAAGTTTTAGTATTACATGATATAATTGCAAAAAGCAAGCTTAGTATAAGAGATTTATAGTGTTTTTTCATATTTTTATATTATTATTTAAAATGACTTCAAGTCAATTATTTAGGAGAATTAATACCTAACATGTTAAAAGCAGTACTTGAGACAACTATTGGCTCAAAAATTAAAAGAGATTTAAAAGATTATCTTCCAACTTTAAGAAATATTAATAAGCTTGAACGTTGGGCATTATCATTAGCAGATGAAGATTTTCCAAAAGAGACAGAAAAGCTTAAAGATGAATTAAAATCTGGCAATTCTTTAGAGAGTATTTTAGAGAGAGCTTTTTCTCTTTCTAGAGAGGCTGCTAGAAGGCGCCTTAAAGAAAGGCCTTATGATGTTCAAATTATTGCAGGGCTTGCTCTTCACAAGGGCAAAATAATAGAGATGAAAACAGGAGAAGGAAAAACTCTCTCATCAGTTCAAGCGGCTTATTTAAATAGTTTAACAGGAGATGGGGTTATTGTTGTTACTGTTAATGACTATCTTGCAGAGCGTGATTCCAATTGGATGAAGCCGGTTTTCGATCTTTTGGGTGTTAGTGTCGGGGTTGTTTTATCTAATATGGATTATGAGCTAAGAAAAGCTCAGTATGCTAAAGATATTACTTATGTTACAAATAATGAACTTGGATTTGATTATTTAAGGGATAATATGCGCTATGACTTGAATGAAAAATCTTTAAGAAAGTTTAATTATTGTATTATTGATGAGATTGATTCTATTTTGATCGATGAGGCAAGAACTCCTTTGATTATTTCAGGGCCTACTGAGGGCGACACCAATGCTTATCTTGAAGTTAATTCTCTTGTACCCTTTTTAAAGGAATGTTCCAAGGATTCTAAAACAGGCGATTACCCTTTAGAAATAGATGACCTTGATGGTGATTATACTATTGATGAAAAATCCAAAAGAGTTTCTTTTACTGTTAAGGGGTTTAATAATCTTGAACAGCTTTTAATCTCTAAGGGCATTATTAATGGCTCTATGTATACCGATTCAAATTTTAATTATGTTCATTATATGACTCAAGCCTTGAAAGCGCATTTGCTTTTTTTAAAAAATAGAGAATATATTGTTGGTGATTCTGGGGTTGAGATTGTAGATGAATTTACTGGTCGAGTTTTAACGGGGAGAAGATACTCCGATGGGCTTCACCAAGCTATTGAGGCTAAAGAAGGAGTTAGAGTTGCTAATGAAAATAAGACTATGGCAACTATTACTTTCCAGAATCTATTTAGAATGTTTGATAAAATTTCTGGCATGACAGGTACAGCTGATACAGAAGCTAAGGAGTTTCATAAAATATATAATCTTGATGTAGTTGTAGTTCCAACAAATAGATTGTTAGCGCGGATAGACGAGGATGATACCATTTATTATACAGAAGAGTTTAAGTTTAATGCGATTACAGATGAGGTTTATAAAACTTACAAGAAGGGTCAACCGGTTTTAGTAGGAACTGTTTCTATTGAAAAATCCGAGATTTTATCAGCTATGTTTAGAAATAGAGGGATTAAGCATGAAGTTCTTAATGCAAAAAATCATTCTCAAGAGGCATTTATCATTGCTGAGGCTGGAGCAAAATATGCGGTTACAATAGCAACAAATATGGCCGGCCGTGGCACGGATATTAAACTTGGGGGCAATATTGAGCATAGGGTTAGAAAAAAAATTGGGACTAATGTAAGCCTTGAAGAATTTCAAGAGGCTGTTAAAAATGAACGAGAAAATTATCTAAAAGACTATAATGAGGTTAAAAGTCTTGGTGGGCTTTATGTTATTGGCAGTGAACGTCACGAATCAAGGCGAATAGACAACCAGCTTCGTGGGCGTAGCGGAAGACAAGGTGATCCTGGACGCTCAAGATTTTATGTGTCTCTTGAAGACGATTTAATGCGTCTTTTTGCTGGAGACAGCCTGAGGTCATTAATGGGTAGGCTTGGAATGGCAACTGGAGAACCTATTACACATTCTCTTTTAACTAAATCTTTGATTAATGCTCAAAAAAGAGTAGAGGACAGAAATTTTGAAATTAGAAAGCATTTATTAGAGTATGACGATGTTATTACAAAGCAGAGAGATTTTATTTATTCCCAGAGAAATTCTATTCTTGAAGATACAGCTATTAAAGATCGTATTCTTATTGCCTTGGAAGAATATCTCAGTTTTTTGCTTGAAGGGACAAAAAGTGGCGTAGTTACAAATGTTTTTTTAAATGAAGTAAATTCAATTTTTGCATATATGCTTGAAAGTCTTGGTCCTATTGAAAATATTAATTCTCTTGATTTAAAGGCTAAGTTAATGCAAATAGCAAAGGCAAATTTAGACGAGAAGGAAGATTTAATTGGTAAGGATCTTTTTAATGGATTTTTAAGATATGAATATTTAAAAAATATTGATTTTAAATTTCAAGAGCATCTTGCAAATTTAGACTCTTTAAGGGAAGCTGTTTATCTAAGATCTTATGCTAATAAAAATCCAATTACAGAGTACAAAGAAGAAGGGTTTTCAATATTTAGCGAGCTTATTAAAGACATTAAAGTTTCTACCATAAGGCGTGTTCTTCAGTTAAAATTAGATAGCAGGTCTTCTGATTTTAGGTCAGTAAAGAAGTCTAAAAATATTAATTCAATCCACAAAGAACTTTCAGGAATTGTGATTAATGAAAATAAAAGCTCTTCTAATGTTCAAGTGGTTAGAAGTTCCCCTAAAATAGGCAGAAATGAGCCTTGTTATTGTGGGAGTGGGAAAAAATATAAAAATTGTCATGGCAAAAGTTAAAACAGGAGGTTTTTTATGTTTAAACTGCCAGAGCTTGGGTATAATTATGATGCTGTTGAGCCTTATATTGATGCGAGAACTATGGAAATTCATCATAGCAAGCATCATAACGGTTTTGTAATGAATTTGAATTCTATTTTGGAAAAAATGGGTAAAAGCCATTTAACAGACGTGTCAAACATATTGCAAAATATTCGTGATTTTCCAGATGAGTTTCAAGCCCCAATAAGGAATAATGCTGGGGGTTATTCAAATCATACTCTATATTTTAGAACTTTAAAGCCAGGAAACAAGAGCAATCTTTTGGGAAAGTTTGAAAACGATATAAATGCAGCTTTTGGAAGTCTGGATATTCTTAAATCTAGTTTGAAAGATATTGCAATGAAAATTTTTGGAAGTGGTTGGGCATGGTTAGTATTGTGTCCTGATAATGGTCTTAAAGTTATTTCAATGCCTAATCAGGATAGTCCCTTGATGAATTTTTATAAACCGATTTTAGGTATTGATGTTTGGGAGCATGCATATTACCTTAAATATCAAAATAGAAGAATTGAATATGTTGATGCATTTTTAAAGGCTTTAAATTGGGAAGAAGTTTCAAAAGTTTACAGCGAAGTTAACAATTAGCTTTTATTTTATAAAGATTTTTAATTCTAGATTTAGTATTTTACTCTAAAATTTCAAGCAATTTATTTTAAGTCATTATTAAAGTTTTCTCTTTCTATGTTATTAAAGTATTCTACTGTGCCAACTTTTAATTCGTAAGTTGCATTTTTGTCAGATACTATGATTGCATTTTTATGTAGTTGAAGTGCGCTAATTGTCCACATGTGGTTAACGCCTTTTTCAATGGCATGCTTTAATGCTCTTGCTTTGTTGTGTCCGTTTACTATTATTAGAACTTCTTGTGAATCCATAATTGTTCCAATTCCAACAGTTAGTGCATTTTTGGGAACTTTGTTTACATTGCCTTTAAAAAATCTTGAATTAGCAATAATTGTATCCTGGGTTAAAGTTTTAATTCTTGTTCTTGATGTTAAGGAGGAGCCCGGCTCGTTAAAAGCAATGTGACCATCAGGGCCTATCCCCCCCACAAAAAGCATGATTCCCCCTAAAGATTTGATTTTGTTTTCATATTCCTCGCATTCTTTTTTTAGATTTGAAGCATTTCCGTTTAGTATATTTATGTTTTCTTTTTTAATGTCAATGTGGGAAAAAAAATTTTTCCACATGAATGAATGGTAACTCTCGGGATGATTTTCTTCAATTCCTATGTATTCATCCATATTAAAAGTTATGACATTTTGAAATGAAATTTTTTTACTTTTATTTAATTCAATTAAATTTTTGTACATTCCAATTGGAGAGCTTCCCGTTGGAAGGCCAAGAATAAATGGCTTTTCTTTTGTTGGAGAAAATTCTTTAATTTTTTGAGCCACATGATTGGCTGCCCATTTTGATATGTCTTCATATGTAGGTCTGATTATTAATCTCATTGAGATCTCCTTAAAATTGGTTAAAGTTAGAGGTTGTTAAAAATTATTTTAGATTCTATCATTGT
This sequence comes from Borrelia maritima, assembly GCF_008931845.1. Taxonomy (NCBI): domain Bacteria; kingdom Pseudomonadati; phylum Spirochaetota; class Spirochaetia; order Spirochaetales; family Borreliaceae; genus Borreliella; species [Borrelia] maritima. The sequence continues at coordinate 151,237 of NZ_CP044535.1, read as the reverse complement.
CAATTTTAGATTAAAATCTTTATCTAGGACATTGATGTTTGCATCGTATCCATGGCATATTAAGCCCTTTTTATCAATATTGAGAATTCGTGTTGGATTGTAAGAGCTTGCTTGAACAGCATCACTTAAGCTGTAGCCAAATTCTACTAAATTTTTAAGGCCTTGTATCATTGTAAGTGTTGATCCAGCTATTGTGTTGCTTTTCACGCTGTGGAATAGTCCATCTTTTGCAATATAAACTTCATCTCCGTTTGCAATTAGTTTTCCAGAAGTTTGAAAATTTGGAGTAAGTCCGTCAGTTACGAGCACTATTTTACTTATATCTTTAAGCTTTCTAAGCATTAAAACTAATTTTGGGTGTATATGATATCCATCTGCAATAATTTCACAAGAAACATCACCGTGTATTAATACGGCTCCTATTGCATTTGGATTTCTGTGGTCAAGTTTTGACATTGCGTTGAAAAAATGGGTTGTGTGAAGTATTCCAACTTGAAATCCTTCAATCATGTTTTCATATGTTGCGTTTGTGTGTCCTGCTTGAAGGTTTATATTGTTTTCAAGGCAAAATATTGCAAGCTCTCTCATGCCCTTAAGCTCAGGGGCAACAGTCATTGTGCTTATATGTGTTTTTCTTTTGCCGTTTGATCCTGTAAATATCCCACCAGCTGCATCTATTAGTTTTTGCATAACTTCAATGCTAGGCTCATGAAGATAAGAAACAGGGTGTGCGCCTCTTTTATCAGGAGAAAAAAATGGCCCTTCAAGGTGAAGTCCTAGAATTTTGGCTCCTTTTTCTTTGCCAATAGCTGCTGTACAAGCTTTTATTGTTTTAATCATTTCATCTATTGGTCTTGGATAAAGAGTTGGTAAAAATCCTACTACACCGTACTGCGCTAAATGATCTGACATTTTAAGTATTGATTCTGTTGAACACTTGTCTGTACCATGGCCATGAAATCCGTGAATATGAGTATCATAAAGACCCGGAGTTATATAATTGCCTCTTGTATTAATCATTTGGTATTCCTCGAGATCTATTTTTTTAAGCCTATCAGATGTTACAATATCAAAAATTTTATTATCTTTAATTAGAACTGCTGAATTATCTAGCTTATCGTTTCCAGTTAAAACGGACTTTGAGTTAAATAAGCAAAAATTTGGCATTTTCATGCTCCTTTTTATTTATTTTATTTTACTATAAGCATTAATCTTTTTTAAAGCTTTTATTTTTTATTTTGAAGCGTTTGGATGCTTAAAAATTCATGTTTTTTAAATTTATTTATGGTTTTTATTATAATTTATATTTTATTTTCAATTTTATTAATGATATAATGTACTCTGGAGGGCGTTATTATGGCATCTGGATTTTTTGTTCCTGGACTTGAGAGTAAATATAATACTAAAGAAATTCGTGAATCCATGCTTAAGCCTGATAAGCTCAAAATTGATTCTTCTTCTAAGAAACTTGAGTCTTTAGAGCAAGAAAAAAGTGCCTGGCAGTTAATTAATAGAAAAATCTCTACTTTAAATTCTCTTGCAAAAGAAATTACTTCGCTTAACAGTCCTTTTAATTTAATGTCTGGGAATTCTAGTAATAGTGAAGTTTTAACCTTGTCTACTCGATATGGATCTAAGAATGAGACTCACAAATTAATTGTTGATCAAATAGCCTCAGCTGATGTGTTTGTGTCTTCAAATTTTAATCCTAAGAAAATTACAATCCCAGAGGGAGATTATATATTTTTAGTTGGCAAGAAAGAAATTAATGTAAAAAGTAATGGTAACATTGATTTACTTGTGAGAGATATTAATAATAAGGGAAAAGGCTTTTTATCTGCAAAAATAGTAAAAAGTGATAAAAATGGCAATAGTCGTTTTATTTTGCAATCCTTAAAAGAAGGCAAAGAAAACAAACTTATTATAAAAGGAGAGGGATTGCCTTTTGCAAAGCAAATTGGCATTTTAAGTGAACTTAAAACTAATTTTAATCCTGGTCTTTCAGATATTGTTGTAAGCCAATCTAGCGTTAATAATAGGCTTTCTTTTGAAAACAATAATCTTGTTTTAAATCCGCTTTCAGAGATGTCGATTGAAATTCCTGAAGATATTGAAATCACATCTAGGAGTAAAATTAAATTTGAAGTTAAATATTTTGATACAGGCCTAGAAGAGTCCGATAATAAGATTATTTTTAATCCTGGAGAAGCTACATTTAAGGATGCAAAAGTTGACAGTGAAGACAGTGTGGTTGATCTTGGATCTGATTTAAAAGCTCCTTTGGAAAAAAAATATATTCAAATGAATATTGTTAAAATATGTGGCAAAGAGGGGTCTTTAGAGCTTCCTTTAATAAATATTTCAAATAATTTTGAAGAAGTGGAAGTTGATGTTGGAGCTCTTTCTAATCTAGAAGAAATAAATATTGAAAATAAAGCAAATAATAAAGTGATTGTGATTAGAAATGTTGAAGTTTTTGATCCAAAAAATAGAGATGGTCATTTACCAATAAATGCTAAAAGTTTTGCTGAGAATGCAAAAATTAAATTTGATGGGGTAGATGTTGAGAGAGATTCAAATGTTATTAATGATTTAGTTCCAAATGTAACTTTAAGTTTAAAAAAAACCTCAAGTGATATTGTTGAAGCTAAAATTGAACCTGATTACGAGGGAATTAAGAGAGTTCTTTTAGATTTTATTGGTGCTTATAATGAGGTTCTTGCTGAGATTAATATTGTAAGTTCCAATGAAGATCAAATTGGAAATCAAAAGTCTAATATAGTTGAAGAGCTGACTTATCTTAGTGATTCTCAAAAAGAAGAGGCTTATAAAAATCTAGGTATTCTACGGTCTGAATTTTTATTGAAAAATCTTAAGTCTAGGCTAGAATCAATAATTTTTAAGCCTTATGTTACTAGTGATCCTAATTTTTCAATAATTAATCAAATGGGAGTTTTTACCAACTCAATTTCTTCTTCTGGTGGACTTTCTAGATATTTAAGACTTGATGAGAAAAAGTTTGATGAATCAATTCGTAATAACATTGATAATGTTAGGGAGCTTTTTTTATTTGATCTTAATGGTGACAGAGTATATGATAATGGAATTGCCAAAATGCTGGGAGATTGTTTGTCTCCTCTTGTGACTTCTGGAGGAGTTATTTATAATAAAATAAAAAATTATGATCTTAAAATTATTAATCAAAAAAATAAAGTTGAAGATTATAGAAAGAAGTACGATGATAGAGAGAAAAAGGTAGAAGGCGAGCTTAATACCTTAGATTTTACCGTTAAGCGAATGAAAGATCAGGAAAATACATTAAGGGCTTTTGATTTTAACCAAAGAAACAGACAATAACAATTATTTTAATGCTATTAATATCTACGTTTCTTTTTTTTAATTTTTTGTGCTATTCTTTTTAACAGGTAAATGGATTTGCCAAAAACAAATAATTAAACTTTATCATGGAGGAATGATATATGATAATAAATCATAATACGTCAGCTATTAATGCTTCAAGAAATAATGGTATTAATGCTGCTAATCTTAGCAAAACTCAAGAAAAGCTTTCTAGTGGATACAGAATTAATCGAGCTTCTGATGATGCTGCTGGTATGGGAGTTTCTGGTAAGATTAATGCTCAAATAAGAGGTTTATCACAAGCTTCTAGAAACACCTCAAAAGCTATTAATTTTATTCAGACAACAGAGGGGAACTTGAATGAAGTAGAAAAAGTTTTGATAAGAATGAAAGAATTAGCGGTTCAATCAGGTAACGGCACATACTCAGATGCAGACAGAGGTTCTATACAAATTGAAATAGAACAACTTACAGACGAAATTAATAGAATTGCTGATCAAGCTCAATATAACCAAATGCACATGTTGTCAAACAAATCTGCTGCTCAAAATGTAAGAACAGCTGAAGAGCTTGGAATGCAACCTGCAAAAATTAACACACCGGCATCACTTTCAGGATCTCAAGCTTCTTGGACTTTAAGAGTTCATGTGGGAGCAAATCAAGATGAAGCGATTGCTGTAAATATTTATGCAGCTAATGTTGCAAATCTTTTCTCTGGTGAGGGAGCTCAAACTGCTCAGGCTGCACCTGTTCAAGAAGGTGTTCAGCAAGAAGGGGCTCAACAACCAGCACCTGCTACAGCACCTTCTCAAGGTGGGGTTAATTCTCCTGTTAATGTTACAACTACAGTTGACGCTAACACATCTCTTGCTAAAATAGAAAATGCTATTAGAATGATAAGTGATCAAAGAGCAAATTTGGGTGCTTTCCAAAATAGACTTGAATCTATAAAGAATAGTACTGAGTATGCTATTGAAAATCTAAAAGCATCTTATGCTCAAATAAAAGATGCTACAATGACAGATGAGGTTGTAGCTGCTACAACTAATAGTATTTTAACACAATCTGCGATGGCAATGATTGCACAGGCCAATCAAGTTCCTCAATATGTTTTGTCATTGCTTAGATAAATTTTTAATTTAATTAAGTTAATTAGTACAAATTATTAACAAAAGATCCTTTAAAGGGTCTTTTGTTTTTTTATTTCCGATCGGCAAAAATTTAATAATTTTAGTATAATTTATAATAATGTATTATGAAGTATAATGCAGACTTATTGAGGAGTTTGCTTTGGATAGGGTTGCTGTTAAAATTAAAGATTGTTATAAAGTATTTTCTTATTATGTTGACAAAAAGCGAATAAGCCAAGCTATAAAAGATTATGAAAATGGCAAAGATAGAATGCAAATTTACAAAGAGTCTTCTATTTTTATTGCAAATGCCAATATTAATCTTGATGTTTATGAAAATGAAATTTTGGTTATTATGGGAATGTCAGGTTGCGGCAAATCTACTTTTGTCAGGTGCTTAAATGGTATTTACAAAATAGATTCAGGATCTATTTTGGTAAATAACATGGAAATGAGTGCTATAAATCGCAAGGATCTTTCTAATTTAAGAAAAGATACATTTGCAATGGTTTTTCAAAATTTTGGACTTTTCCCCCATATGAATGTACTAAGAAACGTCACTTATGGGCTTGAGGTTAAACATATCCCCAGAAAGATTAGAGAAGAGCGTGCTATTGAGGTATTAAATCTTGTAGGACTTGAAGATTCAAAATATAAGTATATTAATGAACTTTCTGGAGGAATGAAACAAAGGGTTGGAATAGCAAGAGCATTGGTGGTTAATCCAGATATTCTTTTAATGGATGAAGCTTTTTCAGCGCTTGACCCTTTAATTAAAGGGGAAATGCAGGAAGAACTTTTGAGGTTAGTAGCTAAGCTTAAAAAAACGGTTGTGTTTATTACTCACGATTTAATTGAAGCTTTTAAATTGGGACATAGAATTGCTTTTATGAAAGATGGGAAAATCATTCAAGTTGGCAAACCTGTAGAAATTTTGGCCAATCCTAGTACAGACTTTATATCTGATTTTATTAAAAATTTGCCTGTTTTAAATATTTTAAAAATAAAAGATATTTTAAAAGATGATTTTGATTTAAACTCTGGTAGTGATAATGGCTTAAATGTTATCATTAAATATCAAAATGAAAATTTTAGTTTATATGATAAAGCTCTTAATAAAAGATATGATAATCTTGTATCTTTAAATTTAGATCTAAATGATGAGATAAAAAAAATTGTTGAATACTTGAATAAGCAAGACTATTTAATAATAAAAGAAAAGGGAGATATTGTCGGATATATCAATTTAAATGAAATTTCCGATTTATTGTCAAGATAAGAATTTATGAATAAAGATTTTTTTATATTAAAAATAGATAATTTTTTTGATTTTTTGGTTGATAATTTTTCAACTTCTGATGGAGTAGGTTTTTCTAAAAGTATAATTTTTTTATATGAAAGTTTAAAAAATTTATTTCTTTTTGTTAATCCTATTTTTTTAATTTTAACTGTATGCTTGCTAAGTTTTGTTTTCTTGAAAAAGAGATTATTGTTTTTAATTTTGCCTGGCTTTCTTTTTATTTTATATTTTAATCTTTGGGAAGCCTCTATGGATACAGTAGCTATTATATTTGTTTCTGTATTTGTTTCTGTTATTTTAGGAATCCCTATAGGCATTTTGGGGGGATATTTTCCAAGATTTTATGTTTTTTTAAAACCCATTTTGGATTTAATGCAGGCTATGCCCCCATTTATTTACTTGATTCCCGCTATTCCTTTTTTTGGAATGGGTACAGCTTCTGCTATTTTTGCTACAATAATTTTTGCCATGCCTCCTGTTATTAGATATACAAGGTTGGGAATTGTTCAAGTTTCAGATGAAGTAATAGAAGCAGCTAAGTCTTTTGGCAGTAGTAATTTGCGCATTCTTTTACAGGTTCAACTCCCTCTTTCTCTTCAGAGCATAATTGAAGGCATTAATCAGTCAATAATGATGGCAATATCTATGATAGTAATTGCTGCAATGGTTGGATCATCTGGACTGGGTAGGACTGTGATTTACTCTATAGAAAGATTAAATTTTGGTGAGGGTTTAATATCCGGGTTAGCAGTTGTTATTATAGCTATTATTTTAGATAGGATTATGCAATCTATTTTTATTAAATTCAGCTATTTAAATACAGATCATTATGGTGGAAAAAAAGAGAATAAATTTAAAAGATTCTTGGAAATCTATAATAAATAGGAGGATATTTTATGTATAAATTATTTATGGGATTTTTCATTGTTCTTATGTTTTTGTCTTGTGATGAAAAAAAGAGTTCAAAAAATTTAAAATCGGTAAAAATTGGGTATGTGAATTGGGGTGGAGAAACAGCAGCTACGAATGTATTGAAAGTTGTTTTTGAGAAAATGGGTTATAATGCAGAAATATTTTCAGTTACCACATCTGTAATGTATCAATACTTAGCATCTGGAAAAGTAGATGGCACGGTATCTTCTTGGGTTCCTACAGCTGATAAATTTTATTACGAAAAACGGAAATCAAAATTTGTTGATCTTGGTCCAAATTATGAAGGAACCATTCAGGGATTTGTTGTGCCAAGCTATGTTCCAATTTCTAGTATTAGTGAACTTAGGGGAAAAGGCGCTAAGTTTAAAAATAAAATGATTGGGATAGATGCTGGCGCAGGAACTCAGATTGTTACAGAACAAGCGCTTGATTATTATGGATTGAGGAAAGAGTATGAGTTAGTTCCTTCAAGCGAAAGCGTTATGCTTGCAAGTTTGGATTCTGCAATAAAAAGAAACGAGTGGATTTTAGTTCCTTTGTGGAAACCTCATTGGGCTTTTTCTAGGTATGATATTAAGCTCCTTGATGATCCTGATTTAATTATGGGGGGAATTGAAAGTGTGCACACTCTTGTTAGACTTGGCCTTGAAAATGATGATCTTGATGTATATTATGTTTTTGATAATTTTTATTGGAATGATGATTTAATATTGCCTTTAATGGATAGAAATGATAAAGAACCAGGCAAAGAGTATCGCAATGCGGTTGAATTTGTTGAAAATAATAAAAAAGTTGTAAAGACCTGGGTTCCAGAAAAGTATAAAGCCTTATTTGATTAATCTTTTTTTAAATTCTTTTAAAGATGTTGAAATGGGATTGTATTTAGGAATAAAGTCATCTCCTCCTTTGAATAATGCATTACATCTTATTATTCTTAGTGTCATTAATATTAAGGCGGTTGGAAAACAGTATTTTTTAAGGCATTCAATTGAATATTTTGAGCAAGTAGGTTTATATATGCATTGTAGTCCAAATATTTTAGAGAAAGTATATTGGTAAATTTTTATTAAAAAAATAATAGTATAATTTAAGATAAAGAAAATTTTGAAAATGTTCATATTTAGAATTGTATTATAATATAATAATTAATTAAATGAATTGAAAATGTTAATTAAGTTTTATAACTTTAAAGTTTTAATTCTTGTTATAAAGGAGGCTTAAAATTAAAAAATTTTTTTTAATTTTTATGACTGTCTCTTTTTCTTTTGCTGAAATTATTCAAATATCACCCAAACAAGCTGTAAATATGGCTCTAGAGAATAGCTTAGACTCAGGAAATGCTCTATACAAGGAAAATATAAAAAAACTTTATAAAAATAATGTATGGAATGCTTTTGTTCCAAACGTTAATCTTAGCTCTACAATCAGTAGAAATCCTTCTGTTTTGAGAGAGCTTGAAAGAGATTATTGGGGTTTAGGGTTTGGAGTTGGGATTAACCTTTCTTTGTCACCTTCTGTTTTAAAGAGAATGGAACTTGTTATGTTGGAGTATGAAAATGCGAAGATAGAAAGGGAGAGTGCCGTTCGTAATATTAAGTTAAATGTTCTTAAGTCTTACAATCAATTAATAGCTTTAAAGAATACTTTAAAAGTTCTTGAGAGTCAAATACAAAATAGTAAACTTAAATTTGAACAAGCCAGAATTGCTTATAATAATGGATTAATATCAGAAATAGATTTTCTTGATGCACAGCTTAAGTATAGAAAATCTCAACCAGATTTAGATGGCCAGATTATTAATTTTGAAAAGTCAAAAGAAATTTTTAAGTTATTAATAGGATTAGAGCCGGATCAAGATTTTGAAATTATTGGAGAATTGCCAGATGAGACAATAGATTTTTCATTATTTGATGAGGCGTTAAATATTAATGAATCATTGGAGATTAAGGAGTTGAATACACGCTTAAAAATGGCGGAAAAGTTTCTTGATTCGCTTTGGTTGGACACTTTTTTACCAAGTCTTTCTTTGTCATTTTCTTACTCTCCTTATAGATCATTTCATGAAAATTCTAAAGGTTTTTCAAGTGGATTTTTGGCATCCTTTAGCTTAAATTACAATTTAACTGAAATATTTCCATTTTCAAAAAGTTTTACAAAAATACAAGATAACAACTATCAGCTAAAAATACTGCGAAATAATATTGAGAGTAAAATTAGAAATTTAAAATCTGATATTGTGCAAAAAAGGAAAGATATTAAAAGATATAAAGCGATTCTTGATGCTTCTAAAATTAATGTAGAATTAGCTAAAAAAAATTATCAAATGGCATTTAATGCTTTTAATTCTGGGGTTATGGATCTTTCCAAATTAAATGATATTGAGCTTGTTTATAAACAGAGTGATTTAAAGTTTATTGAAGACAAATTAAATTATTCTAATTCTATACTGGAATATAAGGACTTAATAAATTTATTAGACTAAGAGGTATTTTTATGAATTTAATTTTTAATATTAACTTATTTTTAAAAAAATATTTTTTAGTTTTATTCTTAGTTTTAGTTGCTTGTGTGAACAAAGCCAAGCTAGATGACGTTAATAATGAGCAAGAAGGTCCTTATAGATTCCCCGTAATTGCCATAAAAGCAAAAAAGGGAATTTTGAGTGATTATTTGTCTTTAAATGGAGATATAGATACAAAAGTTAAAGCAGATATTTTCCCAGATGCTGCGGGCAAAATAACTTCTTTGAGCATTAAACTTGGGTCTTATGTTCAAAAGGGACAAATAGTTGCGACTCTTGATCCTTCAAGGCCTGGTTCTGTATATTTAAAAAGTCCGGTAAGAGCGCCAATTTCAGGATATATTTTAAATATTAGAAAAAAAATTGGTGAAACAGTTAATTCTCAGTCCAGTATAGCAGTAGTAGGCAGAATAGATGCGAAGCAAATTTTAACTTATGTTTCTGAAAAATACATTTCAAATGTTAAGGTTGGAAATGATGCCATTATTGAAGTTGGAGCTTATCCTAATGAGAAGTTTAAAGCCAAAGTTTCAGAAATATCTCCTGTTTTAGATTCTAAAAGTCGCACTATTGAGGTGTATCTTATACCTATTGGCAGTAATTTAGATAAACTTATTATTGGTATGTTTTCTAAAATTAAACTTATTACTAAGCGCTTTAGAGATGTAATTAAGATTCCGAGAGAGGCTATTGTTGAGAGAGAAGACAAGAAATTTGTATTTAAGCTTGATTTAGAGGGTAAAAGTGTTCAAATGTTGCCCGTTACAGTACTTTTTGAAATAGATAATATTGTAGCTCTTTCAGGTGAGGTTAAAGAGAATGATTTAATTGTAGTAGAAGGCATGTCTACTCTTTCTGATGGAACTTTAATAAATTTGGTAGATACAAAAGAAGGTCTTTCAGCTGAAAGCAATATTTAATTTCTTGGGGGATGTGTTATGTTGGTGAAGAGAATAGTTGGCAAACCAATAACAATATTGATTTTATTTTCATTGTTAATGATGATAAGTTTATATACCTTTTCAAGATTAAAAGTAGATCTTTTACCTGGAATTGATATTCCTCAAATAAGTATTCATACTGTTTATCATGGTGCTTCTCCTAAAGAAGTTGAAGAGAGTGTTTCTAGAGTCCTTGAGAGTGGTTTGAGTTCAGTAAAGAATTTAAAAAATATATACAGTGTTTCTTCTAAAGAAAGTAGCACTGTTTCACTTGAGTTTTATCATGGGACCGATTTAGATTTGGTTTTAAATGAAATTCGAGATGCTCTTGAATTGGTAAAGCCTTCATTGCCCAGCAAATCACAGACCCCCAGAATTTTTAGATACAATCTAAAAAACATTCCTGTAATGGAAATTGTTATTAATTCTGTAAGGCCAGTTTCTGAGCTTAAAAGATATGCTGATGAGGTTATTAAGCCCGGACTTGAAAGGCTTGACGGAGTTGCAATTGTTACTGTTAATGGCGGAAGCAAAAAACGTGTTTTAATTGAAGTTTCTCAAAACAGATTAGAGTCTTATGGGCTTTCTTTGTCAAGAATATCTGCTATTATAGCATCCCAAAATCTTGAACTTTCAGCTGGTAATATATTGGAGAATAATTTAGAATATTTGGTTCAAGTGTCTGGAAAATTTAAATCTATTGAGGAAATAGGCAATGTTGTCATAGCTTATAAGATCCCGGATATTTCTTCTGGCATAAATTCATCTCCTATTGAGATAAAACTTAAAGATATTGCTAATATTAAAACCGATTTTGAAGATTTGTCAGAATATGTTGAATATAATGGGCTGCCTTCAATTTCTTTATCGGTTCAAAAACGTAGTGATGCCAATTCTATTACAGTTTCTAATGTTGTTATGAAGGAAATAGAAAAATTGAAATTATCTATGCCTAAAGATATGAGATTGGAAATTGCTTCTGATAGTACTAATTTTATTAAATCGTCTATTTCAACTGTGGTAAATTCAGCCTATTTTGGGGCCATGCTTGCAATATTTGTTATTTTTTTCTTTTTAAGAAGCTTTAGAGCTACAATAATTATTGGAATTTCTATTCCAATAGCAATTGTTTTGACCTTTTGCTTAATGTATTTTGTAAATATTTCCCTTAATATTATGAGTCTTGCGGGTCTTGCGCTTGGGATTGGAATGGTTGTTGACTGTTCAATTGTTGTAATAGACAATATATATAAATATAGGCAAAAAGGAGCAAAGCTTGTTTCATCGTCTATCCTGGGGGCCCAAGAGATGCTGTTGCCTATTACATCTTCAACTTTTACTTCTATTTGTGTTTTTGGGCCATTTCTTATTTTCAAATCAGAACTTGGGGTATATGGAGATTTTTTTAAAGATTTTTCATTTACGATTGTTATTTCTTTGGGGGTTTCTCTTTTAGTTGCTATTTTTCTGGTTCCTGTTTTATCAAGCCATTATGTCGGCTTATATACAAGTTTTCAAAAAAATATTAAGAGTGCTTTTGTTAGAAAAATTGATGCTTTTTGTGCTAAAATTTATTATTTTTTAGAATTTTTGTATATCAATTTATTGAATATAGTTTTAAATCACAAATTGATTTTTGGGTTGATTGTTTTTTTTAGTTTTATTGGTAGCTTGTTTTTAGGATTTTTATTAGATGTGACAACTTTTGCTAGAGGAAAAGAAAACTCAATTATGATCAATTTAAATTTTCCTTATAAAACTAATTTGGAATATTCAAAATTTTATTCCGATAGATTTTTAGAAATTGTAAAAAGTGAAGCTAAGGGGTATAAAAGCATTATTTCTACTTTGTATACTGACAGAATATCTTTCAACGTATTGTTTCCTCTTAAGGAAGAGTTAAAAGATAATACGATTAAAAGCATAGATTACGATACTATTAAGTATAGAATCATGAACCGTATTGGAAATCTTTATCCTGAATTTAATGTTGAGCCTTCCAGTGGCAGTGCTTTAGGTGGTGGAGATTCTGTTAAAATTAAAATTTCAGCTAATGATTTCGAATATATAAAAGATTATGGAAAAATTTTAATTTCTATGCTAAAAAAGGCAATTCCTGAACTTGTAAATCCAAGACTTAATATAAGTGATTTTCAACTTGAAATTGGCGTTGAGATAGACAGAGCACTAGCTTATAATTATGGTATTGACATGAATACCATTTTAAATGAGTTAAAGGCCAATGTTAATGGCGTTGTCGCTGGTCAGTATGTAGAGAATGGACTTAATTATGATATTGTTCTTAAGCTTGATAGAATAGATGTTAGAAATTTAAAAGATTTGGGAAAAATATTTGTTACAAATTTATCTGGAGTTAAAATTCCTTTATCATCAATAGCTACCTTTGAAAAAACCAAAAAAGCCGAGTCTATTTACAGAGAAAACCAAGCTTTAACTATTTATATTAATGCGGGTATTTCTCCAAACGACAATTTAACTCAAGTAACTGCGAAAGTTATAGATTTTATTAATAATAAAGTACCTCATAAAGAGGGTACAGCACTTAATGTTGAAGGAGAATATAACGAATTTTCAAATATAATGAATCAGTTTAAAATAATAATTATGATGGCTGTTATTGTTGTGTTTGGCATTATGGCTTCTCAATTTGAATCTTTTTTAAAACCCTTTATTATTATTTTTACAATTCCTTTAACCGCAATAGGGGTTGTACTTATACATTTTCTTGCAGGAGAAAAACTTTCTATTTTTGCTGCTATTGGAATGCTTATGCTTGTTGGTGTTGTGGTAAATACTGGAATTGTTCTTGTAGACTATACTGGATTATTGATCAAGAGGGGATTTGGTCTAAGAGAAGCAATTATTGAGTCTTGTCGTTCAAGGCTTAGACCAATTTTAATGTCTTCTCTAACCTCAATAATAGGACTTATCCCAATGGCATTTTCTACTGGTAGTGGGAATGAGCTTCTAAAGCCAATTGCATTTACCTTTATTGGTGGAATGACAGCTAGTACATTTCTTACTTTGCTTTTCATTCCCATGCTTTTTGAAATTTTTTCTAATATTGTTTCAAGTTTTAAATCTAGGTTAAAAAGAGCAGCGGCTGATGTAGATCTTAAGGAATCATCCAAAATTAATAATTCAACTAAAAGTAGTTATGATAGTCTATTTGAAGAAGATGGAAATTAATATGACTAATTTTTATAAGTATAGAATTGAAATAATTTCTAACTTATCTTTAGAGCTTGATATTTTTGAATGTATAGAAAAAATAGAGCGAGAGTTAGGAGAGCCTATATATTATTCCAAGATAGAAACTGTTTACGGAAAAGGCAAGAAAGGTGAAAAACATGGTAATGGTGTTTGGCCTGAAGAAAATTTTATTTTAATTATTTATACTTCCAATCAATCTGTTCTTAATAGATTGGAAGATGTTATAGATAATTTAAATCGTTCTTACCCTACAGAGGGGATTAATATTTTTGTTTTGGGAAATTAATGCTTATTAATGTTTATAATTTAGTAAAATTCTAACTTAATAAAATATTCTATTTATTCAATTCATAAGTATCTAATAATTTTTATTTTTTTAAAGTGTTAATATTGGGATTGGTCAGTGTTAATATTTTAAATTATTTTTTTATTAAATATTTATTTTGTAAACTTTATTTTAATTTTTTAGGTTTTTATTCTTTTATTAGCTTTTTGTATGTTTTTTGCGTTAATAAGCTTTACAAATAATCTTTATGAATTTATGGTTAATAATGATATAATAAACCATGTTAACTTTGTTAAAAGGAGGATTATATGTCAATAGCAAAGGCATTCTTTGAAGTGGCTGATCAACAAACAGATAAAATTGCTCAAATATATAAAGTTTGCAATGGATATGCCAATGTTACTTATGGTGACTTAAAAAATAATGTTTTAAAGTTTGCTTCCTTTTTAAAGTCAATCAATGTTAAGCATCAAGATAAAATATTTATTTGTTCCGAGAATAGAGCCGAATGGGCTGTGATAGATTTTGCAATTTTATCTTTAGGTGCCGTTGATGTTCCAAAGGGTTCTGACGTTACTCTTTTTGAAGCTAAAATTATTTTTAGCTCTGTTCTTCCAAGTGTAGTTATTTTGGAAAATTTAAATCTTCTTGATATGTTTGTTCAAATTGAATTTACAGTAAAACCAATATTTATTATTATTGAAAATTTAAACAAAGAAGACATAGTAAAGTATAGTGATTTTGAAATTTATACCTATAAAGAGTGTATTTTATTTGGAGAAAATTTAAGAAAAGATTCAGAAATTATTGAGATTGCAAGTAAAGTTGATTTTAATGACATGGCAACAATAATATATACTTCTGGAACAACGGGCCATCCAAAAGGGGTAATGCTTAGTCATGCTAACCTTCTTTATCAAGTTTCTAGTTTTAGTTTAATGGTTGATACTCGGGTGGGGCAAATATTTATGTGCATTTTGCCAATTTGGCATTCCTTTCAAAGGTCTTTTTCTTACAACATTTTTCTTAAGGGTATGGTTTGTTTATTCTCTAATATTGTTCCAAGGGCAATGCTTGATGATATTAGGAATATTAATCCTCATTATATTGCAGCTGTTCCTAGACTTTGGATTGCAATAAAGCAAAATATTTATAAAGAAGTTTCTAAAAAACCATTTATTTCTAGAATAATTTTTCATTCTTTTATAAAATTGGCATTTCTTAGTGATATTTGCTATAGGGCGGTAATGGGACTTTATCCAGATAATGGTTTTAGTTTATTTTTCCCTATAAAGAAAATTTTGGGAATATTTGGATTAGTTTGCTTATTTCCTTTTAAAGCTTTGGGGAATATTTTGATTTTTAATAAAATAAATAAGATCTTAGGCAATAATTTTGTTGTTGGAATTACTGGTGGCGGGAGCATGCCTTTGTCCGTTGTTAGATTTTTTAATTCAATTGGTATTGAGCTTGCTAATGCTTACGGATTGACAGAAACTTCACCTGGAGTGGCTTCCAATAAGCATAAAAAAGTGATTATTGGGACTTGTGGTAAAATTTTGCCTGGAACTGTTGCTGAGATTAGAGATGCCGATGGGAATAAGCTTAAAAAGCCTGGAAAAGGAATTTTGTTTGTAAAAGGGCCTCAAGTAATGCTTGGATATTATAATGACCGAGAAGCAACTTCTAGGATTATTGGTTATGATGGATTTTTAAACACAGGTGATATTGCAAAATTATCTAAGGACAATGTAGTTCAAATTATTGGCCGAGAAAAAGATACAATTGTTTTGAATAATGGAGAAAATGTTGAGCCTGCTCCAATTGAGATTAAGCTTGAAGAATCAGCATTAATAGAAAAAGCGGTTGTTGTAGGCCAAGATCAGAAATTTTTGGGCGCCCTTATTCTTCCAAATTTTGAAGAAATAAATAAATATCTAGAAAGTGCTGGGCAAAAAATTTTTGATGCTAATAATAGACACCAAATTATTGCAAATAATATTGTTCTTAAGGCTATAAATGATGAGATAAAGAAATTAATCAATAGAACTAATGGATTTAAACCTTTTGAGCAGATATTGAAGTTTGCTCTTTTGGAAAAACCATTTGAAGTTGGCAAAGAAATGTCAATTAAAATGGACATTAAGCGAAGTTATGTTTTAAATTTTTATAAAAATGAAATTAAAAATTTATTTACCTAATTATTTTAAATATAATTCAAGCTCTGTCATATCTTCCAATTTTGTATTGGGGGATATGCTTTGTTTGTAAACAAAGCCATCGCCATTTATTTTTATTTTTATGCTATTTTTATAGTATTTTAGTATGTCTAATGCTTCTCTTTTGGAAAGGTTGATAAAATTTGGTAAGTATTCTTCGTTTTTATAATTAGTGGTTGTGATTTTAGGGATTTTGATTTTTGATGGCATTTTGATTTTTTTATACGCGCTTGTATTTTGCTGGTGTTCAATAAATTCTATTATTTCTTTAGCCATTGGTGCTGCTATTCTTGTTCCATATATTATTTTTTTTGGGTATCTGTATACTATGTAAATAATATATTTTGGTTGTTCTGTGGGGTATATTGCCAAGATAGAGGAGGTATAGTCTTCTTCTGAGTATTTGCCGGTTTTTCTATCAATAGCCTGAGATGTTCCGCTTTTTGCAGAAATGTCAAGATTTTTAATTTTAAGGTTTGGAATTCCACCTTTGTTCACAACTTCTCTCATCATTTTTAAAACTTTTTGAGCTGAGCTTTTAGATATTGCTCTTTTTATTTCTTCTTTTTCAAATTCTTTAATAATTTCTTCTTTGTCGTTGCTTATTTTTTTTATTATTCTAGGTTTTAACATTATTCCATTGTTGCCTAGTATGCTTGCAGCTTGTAATATTTGAACGGCTGAAACTCCTATTTCTTGTCCAAATCCAATTGTAGCTTTACTTCGTCCTGACCATTTTGAATAATGGTTTAACAATCCTTTTGTTTCCCCGGGAAATGGGAATCCAACTTTTTTTCCAAATCCAAAATCTAAAAGTTTTTTGTAAAAGTATTCATTGCTGACTTTCTCAGTAATGTAGGCTATTCCTACATTTGATGAATAAATTAAAATTTCTGTAGAGTCAATATATTTATAAGGAGGATTTAAGGTTTTTATTGTAATTTTTTCTCCCGATGGAAATTGTTTTTGATATATTCCATTGTCTAAAAATTTTTCTCCTAAATTTAATTTTCCACTTTCTAATATTATTGCGACTGTAAAAATTTTATTAATGCTTCCAGGCTCATAGGTTAATGATGAAGAAAGATTTTTTCGCATTTCTTCAGAATATTCAGAATAAAAATTTGCATCGTATTGGGGGAATTGAACCATAGACAATATTTCTCCATTTTGTGAGTTCATTACTAAAGCAATTAAGCTTTCAGGATTATTTTCTTTAAAGTATTTTTTAGCTATTTTGCTAACACCTTGTTGTATATTCATGTCTATTGTTAAGTAGATGTTGTTTGTTTCCAATTCTTCATTTAAAAATTGTTGTTTAGTTTTATCTTTTCCCAAGATGCTATTTAAAGAAAATTCAATGCCTTCAAGGCCAAGATTATCTGTTCCTACAAAGCCAGTAATATTGCTTGTGATGTGCCTGAAAGGATAAATTCTTGTGTAATCAGGATATAAAATAATGTTTGAAAGTCTGCCCTCAGCTTGAATTCTTTTTATTAAATCGGATTCCTCTCTTTTTATTTTTCTTTTTATGTATAAAAACCCTTTATTAGAAGAAAGTTTTTCCTTTAAAATTCTTGAATCGATTTGGAGTATTGCACCAAGGGTTTCAGATGTACTTACAATATTTTCTATTTTTTGAGGATTTGTCCCAATGGAGTAGGACTTTGAAGAGAATGCTATTGGTTTACCATTTCTATCATAAATTGTTCCTCTTTTTGCAATATCATTTGATTTTAAAGATATTATGTTGTCTGGGCTGTTATTGAATGCCATTAGTGTGAAATATTTGTAAATAGTTAACAAAGTTATGCCCAAGAATATTGTTAATATTGTTTTTGCTCGATAATTGTTATTAAATATTCTTTTGGTCATGAATTTTGGACCTCTTAATTATTTTGTGAGTATATGAAATAAAAAATTATTCATTTTTTTTTGCATCTATATTATTATATGTTATTATATTCTGAAAAAGTAGATTACTATATAGCAGAGGATAATATAATGGATATTAAAACTTTAAAAGGCTTTAAGGATTATTTGCCCAAGGATTCTTTAACTCGAATTCATGTTGTCAAGCAGATATTTAGTGTTCTTAATTCTTATAATTTTGATTTAATAGATACTCCAGTTCTTGAATATTCAGAGTTGCTCTTAAAAAAGAGTGGGGATGAAGCCGAAAAGCAAATTTATAGGTTTAAAGATAATGGGGGCAGAGATGTTTCCATGAGATTTGACTTAACCGTACCTTTTGCCAGATTTATTGCTACAAATATTTCTGCTTTAAAATTTCCTTTTAGACGTTCTCAATTTGGAAAAGTTTTCAGAGGAGAAAATTCTCAAAAAGGTAGATATAGAGAATTCATGCAATTCGATTTTGATATAGTTGGAGAGGATAGCTTTAGAAGTGATGCGGAGATTCTTTCTGTTGTGTATTATGGACTTGAAGAGATTTTTTTGAATTTTATAGAAGGCATTAATAAAAAATTTATTATCCATTATTCTCACCTTGGCATATTAAATTCTTTTTTTGAAAAGTTGGGGGTTAAGGAAAAATCCCTTTTTATTTTAAGAAATATTGACAAAATAGATAAAATAGGAATTGACAAGGTTAAAGAGGTTTTACTTCTTGAAATTGAAGAAGATGCAGTAGATTCAATTTTAAATTTAGTGAATTTACAAGGTACTTTTCAAGACAAAATACAAATGTTAAAAAATATTTTAGGTGATAATGAGTCTGTTAAAAGGGTAGAAGATGTTTTTAGGCATCTTAGTTTATTAAAAATTCATGATTCTTTTAACTTAAATCTAAAAATATCGCGTGGTCTTGATTATTATACAGGGATTGTTTTTGAAGCTAAGGTTTTTGGTAGCAATATGGGCAGTGTTTGCAGCGGGGGAAGATATGACAATTTGGTTTCTTCGTTTTCAAGCTCTATTCAAAAGGTTTCAGGAGTTGGAGGATCTTTTGGTGTTGACAGAATAAAGGATATAATTGATCTTGAAAAGTTTAGTTATATTAAAATATTTGTTACTAAGGCTAGGTCTAAAGTTTTAATTGTCAACTTAGATAGTACTTTGCAAAATTATTATTATGAACTAGCTACTAGATTTAGAAATCATGATTATTCTAAGGTTAAAAATATTTCTTGTGAAGTCTATTTTAAGAATAAAAATGGTAAAAATATTAAAGAGCAGATAGAATATGCTTTAAACAAAGAGATAAGATTTTTAGTTTTTGTTGGTCAAGAAGAATACAAAGAAAATAAAATGAAAGTAAGAGATTTAACAAAAAAAGAAGAGTTACTTCTTTTTTTTGAAGAGGCAATAGATGTTATCAAATGCAATGAAAAGCTTCTGTGCACTCCTTTTTAATCTTTTGACAAAAGCCATTAAGATTAATTTGCATTTTTATCTATTTTTCTAATTGTGATTGCATTTAAGGTAAGTTTGTTCTTTTTATATTCTATCTGTCCAAGTATTTCAACATTGTCTTTAAAATCAATATCAATATCAAAGGTTGTTTTTGTTGGGATAATTCCCGAGAGTACATTTTTGTTATATCCCACATAAAAGTCAAACTGAACTATATTGTCTTTTTTTTCAATATTATTTACTACTCCTTCCCATTTCACATATACGTTTGAATAGATTGATGGATCTTTTTTAATATCTTTTAAGTTTAGGTGCTCATTAAAGCTAATAAAATCTGGTCTTGATATAAAACTTGCAAGATTTTTGGCTTTTAATTTTATTGATTCTGATGCATTTGAATTTAATATTTTATTTATTTCTACTCTTGCAAAATTATCCTTTCCTTTTTTCAAATAAATTTTAATTTTTTCGAAAGAATTTTTAATTTCTTCGCTTGTTAGTATTAATATAAATTGACCTTCTTCATTTTTTATTTTTTCTTTATTATTTATTTTAATGTCATCAATGTAAGCAGCAATGTTATTTAATTTTTTTTTTATTTCTTCGTTTTGATTTATGTACATTGTTATTTTTTGTTCATAAAAAATGAAATATATTGCTAACATTGAAATAAATAAAATTCCCCCAATTGCAATTATTATGATTAACTTTGTTAAATTTTTATCAGGTATTGCTTTAATTGTCGGGAACAATTTTTCATACAGGTTTTTATTTTTTAAAAAAACATATCCTTTGATAGGATTTTTTCGAATAATTTCAAGAGATAGCTCTGATCGATCTACTTCTTGATTTTCTTCTATCATTTTAAGCCATATTTGAATAGCTTTTTCTTCTTTTCCTTGGATTACTAAAAGTATAGCAATAGCTTGTTTTATATTGGATTCGTTTGGATTTAAAGTGTAAGCTTTTTTAAGATATGTTTGTGCATTGCCAAGGTTTCCAATGCGGAGATAAGACATTCCTAAGACATAGTGATACAAATAGTAATTTTTGTATAAGAAAATTTCTTTTTCTAGTAGCTTTATTGCTTGCGAATATTTTTTTGAATTATAGTAATAAATAGACTTATTAATAATTTTATTAGGTTCCATATATCTAGAATTTGACCCCACAATTTTCTTTTTAATATTATAATATAAGATTTTATTTTAAAAGAATAATAAGCAGAATATTGTTATTTTGCCTTAATTTCTTGTTTGACTAAAAATTGATAAATGATATAATTATAGAAAGTGTTGTAACGGGGGTTTGTATATATTTTAAAATGGTGGGGATGTGTCATCAGAAAGAATCGTTGAATTGATTAAAGAGATTTATTTAGATTTTAGAAAGGGTAATTTCAAAAAAGCTTTATCGAAATCCGAAGAAGCCCATTCTCTTGATTTTGATAACATTGAAATTTTAACAGCTTTGAAAAGCTCTGTGTATTGGAATGGTCAAGTTGAAAGCCTTGATAGAATAGGACAAGACTATGAAAAGGCAGAATTTTTAATAAGGGAATGGAATAATTTTGCAGGACGATATTTGAAAAAGATGGATTGTAATTTTGTGCAAGGTCGTAATTCTATAAAATATTTTGTGTTTCAGACTTGTCTTTATATATATAAAAATATATACAAAATGCATCCGGAAAATTTGGACCTTTTAATAAAAATTGCTAAGTCTTATAAGGGCATGGGAAATTACGAGAGAGCAATTAATGTCTTTTTGCAAATATTAGGAGATGTTAAGGACAACTCAGATGTTGTTGCAGAGCTTGCTGATTCTTATGCATTGATTGATGAAATTAAAGAGGCTAAAGTCTTATTCAGAGAGGCTTTTTTTATTAATCCTCAAAAGATAGATATATATTCTCTTGAGTCTGACATGATTTTAAGATTAATAGATCTTATTAAGCTTGACAGAAACATTTCAGATGATCTTATAAAAGAATGGATTCCTGTTTATGGCTCTCTTAATGGTGTTTTTAATATTAAAAGAGAATTAAGGCCTATAGAGCTTGGGCAGCTAAAGCAGTCTGTTTACAGCTTGCGAAATGAACTTAAAGAAAAGTCTTATAGATCAATAAATGAAAACATATTGCTTCCAAGGCTTATTAATAAATATTTTTGGCTTATTGATCATTACGTAAGAATAAAAGAAGATAGAGCTCGTATTGATGAGATTTTGTTATACATAAAAGAAATAGACCCAAGTATTTATCAACAGTATGTAAATTAGTTGCTTTATGCTAAAAAATCGATATTAGGAGAGTTTAATGTCTAATGTTACTACCATAGAGAAATTAGATAGTATTTTACAAGAAGATAAGTGGACGAGAATAGTTGTTAATAATTATTCTCTTGCCAAAATAAAAGAATTAGATGATTTAATAGATAATATAATTGATGAGGGGCTAACAGAAGATGTGCTTGATATTTGCGGCAGGCATTTAAAAGACGTTAAAAAAAGTATAGCAGGCCTTTATATTTCTGGAATGCTTATATATAGCAGGCGACCTTTAAATGATATGAATTTACTTGCCGTTATTGATTTATTTTCTCAAAACTTAAAATGGGCTCTTGTTGAACATATATGCAATGAAATGCTTTTAATTTCTGAGAATAAGCATGCTCTTTATACTCTTGCAAAAATATATGCCCAAAGCAATGAAAATGATAAGCTTCCAGGTATTTGGACTAGAATTGTTGAAGCAGATGTTGATGACACTGTGTTTGTAAGACAACTTGCTACTTATTATGAAACTATTGATTTGCAAAAATCAATTTTTTATTTTAGAAAAGCTATTTATCGATTTATTGACAAAAAACAAATGTCAGGAATCAGAGAAGTATGGGCAAAGCTTATCCATTATGTTTCAGATGATTTTGATTCTTTTTTGCTTATTTTACAAAAAATTGAAAAAGATCTTGGATTTAAAAAGGCTATAGTTCTTTATGAAGATTTGTTTGATCATTATTCTTTGACTGACAATATTGATGAGACAATAGAAATTTTAAAAGGTATTTTAAAACTTGATAATAAAAATTATAAGGCAAGAGAAAATTTAGTTAAATTTTTAAGAGAAAGATATAAAGATGTAAAGAATATTGAAGATTATCTTGTAAAGTCTGATATTGAAAACTTAGATAAAAATTTTGTTGACGTGTATTCAGACTTTGAAAAATATTTATTTTTTGCAAAAGGTAATTTTGTTTATCATCAGACTTGGTCTGTTGGAATAGTAAGGGATGTAAATGATCATGGCATTACGGTTGATTTTGTTTCTAAAAGAGGTCATTTTATTGGGTTTGATATGGCAATGTCAGCTCTTTCTCCTCTTAACAGAGAAGATATTAGAGTATTAAAGGCTGTAACGCCCAAAGAGGAACTTGCAGATAGAGTAAAAAAAGATATTGAGTGGGCTATTAAAGTTATTATAAAGAGTTATAAAGCTATTGATTTAAAAGGAATAAAAAAAGAGTTAGTGCCAAGTTTAATGACTCAAAGTTCGTGGAATTCGTGGAGCTTGAAGGCAAAGCAAATTTTAAAGGATAATCCCCATTTTGTTATGGATTCTGGTAAGCTTGATTGTTATATATATAATGAGAGATCTTCTAATTTAAATGAAAAAATGTATGATAAATTTAAAATTGAGAAAGATTTTTATAAAAGATATGAGATATTTATAAACTATTGTAATGTTAAGGGAATTGTTAAAGATTTGCATATTGAAGAAGAGATGCTTAATTATTTTTTAATTTATGTTAACAACTTTACAAAGGTTGATCATCATGTTATAAGCTCTTATGTTATTCTTAAATCTTTAGGTAATTTTTCTGAAGAATTGTTATCAAAGGTTAATATAGAAAAAGATGTTAATTTAGAATCTCTTTTAAAGGAATATCCAAAAGGAATAGTGGATCTTTTTGATTCAATTTTGAATGCAGAAATTAAAAAAGAATTGGTTGTTTTAATTAAAAAAGAGCTTAGCAATTGGATTTTGTACTATAAGGAACTTTTTCCCCATTCTGTTAATAAAAAATTGGTTGAATCACTTTACAAAGAAGATCCTAGAGAAGTGGAAAAATTATTTAATTATGTTATAAAAAATTATAAGATCTATAAAGATGCTTATATTTGGATTTTGAAGCACTTTAAAGCGTATTCTATTAGCTTAAGCTATTCAGATTCGGATCTTTTAGCCAATTTGATTAAAATATTAACAGACAGTGTTATCAAAATTAATAATAAAAACAATTCTGTTGCAAGTAAAAGAATTTATAAAATGGTAATCAATCTTTTGGTTAAAGATGGATATCTTAAATCAGTATTAGAGTGTGTGAGAGATGAAGAGCTTGCAAAGAGAGTTTATATGACTTGTTTTTATGTTAAAGATTTTCCTCCTAAGGATCTTTTAGATGTTAAGTCTATAATAAGGCAATTGTTTGATTCGGTTGAGTTTGAAGATGAAAAGATGCAGCTTTCAGGTGAGAGAATGGAAACTGGATTTTTAACCATATTGAGTTCTTTGAATAAAAAGCAAAAAGAGCTTAAATATTTAAAAGAAGTTGAGATTCCGGAAAATTCAAAAGAAATTGGGAAAGCTCGTGAACTTGGTGATTTAAAAGAAAATGCTGAATATCATTCTGCTAAGGAAAAACAACAGTTTTTGACAAAAAGATTAAACTCCTTAATGTTGGAAATAGAGAATGCAAAAGTTATAGACACTAAAGATCTGCAAAGCTCTGTTGTTGGTTTTGGAACTAAAGTTATCATTTTAAATGAAATTACAGGTAAAGAAGAATCTTATTTGATACTTGGACCTTGGGAATCAAACCCTGATGAAGGTATTATTTCATACAAATCACCTTTTGGAGAAAACTTGCTTGATTCTAGAGAAGGGGATAGTCTTAATTTTGTTATAAACAACACTAATTTTAAATATTTTGTAAAAAAAATAGAACCTATAAAATTTAGCTAGGAAAATTTAAGAATGTCAAAGTTAAAGGAAAAAAAAGAAAAAATTGTTGTTAACATGGAGAAAGCAAATAAAGAAGAAGTCGTTGAGCTTGCAAGGGCTCAAATAGAAAAAACCTTTGGAAAAGGAAGTCTTATTAAGATGGGAGAATCTCCTATTGGAAAAGGCATAAAGGTTATGTCAAGTGGATCTATTCTATTAGATGAAGCTCTTAGCATTGGTGGGTATCCCATAGGTCGCATAATAGAAATCTTTGGTCCTGAGTCCTCTGGTAAAACTACTTTAACCCTTCAGGCAATTGCTGAGGTACAAAAAGAGGGGGGTATAGCTGCTTTTATTGATGCTGGACATGCTTTTGATCCTGTTTATGCAAAAGCTTTGGGGGTTAATGTTTCAGAGCTTTGGCTTAGCCAGCCTGATACCGGAGAGCAAGCTCTTGAAATTGTTGAACATTTAATCAGAAGCGGTGGTATTGACTTGATTGTAGTTGATTCTGTGGCAGCCTTAACGCCTAAGTTAGAGATAGATGGAGAAATGGGAGATTTTCAAATTGGTCTTCAAGCAAGGTTAATTAGTAAGGCCCTTAGAAAGATTACTGGCATACTTTCCAAATCTAATACTTGCATTATGTTTATTAATCAAATAAGAATGAGGATTGGTGTTATGTTTGGCAATCCCGAGACTACTACTGGTGGGAATGCTTTAAAGTTTTATGCATCTCTTAGGCTTGAGGTTAGAAAAATTGAACAAGTAACCAGATCAGGCTCAAGTGATAATGTTATTGGTAATAAGATTAGAGTTAAAATTGTGAAGAATAAGGTTGCTCCACCTTTTCGTAAGGTAGAATTGATAATTTATTTTGGGGAAGGTATTTCCAGAGAGGCTGGTATTTTAGATGCTGCTATTAAGTACAATTTAATACAAAGAGCAGGCTCTTGGTATTCGTTCGCAGATAATAAGTTGGGGCAAGGTAGAGAGAGTGTTATTAAGTATCTTGCTAAAGAAGTAGAGCTTACAAATGATTTGGATAAGAGACTTAGAAAAATAATTTTTAATAATTTTGCTCAGAAGGATGTTGATTTTGTTGAATTTAAGGAAGATGAATTTGAGTAGTAGGAAAAATTAAATGTCGGAATTGGATAGCTACTCTATCAGTCTTGATGCTTTTACAGGTGGAATAGAGCTTTTTTTTGAATATGTTAGTATAAATAGGCATGTTTTAAGAACTTTAAGTTTAAATCAAATAATTGAAGAATTTATAGTTGTTTCAAGCGATCTTAATATAAGTATTAGGGGGCTTATTGATTTTTTTTATCTTGCTAATAGTTTGTTTTATTGGAAAACTCAAATTTTATTTCCATTAAAACTTGAATTCAATGATAAAGCAGATCGAAAAGTTGTTGAAAGATTAATATCTTATAGCAAGAATAGGGAAAATGAAAAATTACAGTTAAATCAAATCAATAATTTTAAGCCTTATGACTCAAAAATGATTGAAGATTTTATTTTTGGCAATAGTAGTAATTTTGTTAAAAACATTAGTACTATTGCTAATAAGAAGAAGAAAAATTTAAAGAGAAAGTCTAGTGTATTGAAGGAAAAAATTATTAATAAAAATTTTTTGTGTAATAAAAAATTTAAAGTTGTTTGCAATGAATATGAATTGAAAATTTTTGAGAAAAAAAGGAAAATTATTTCTATTTTAAATAAAGAGAGTAGCGTCATTTTTGATTCTCTTTTAGATTTTAATGCTAACAATTATTCTTTTGAAAGATTTTCTTATTTTTTAGTATCTCTTGAGTGTAAAATGCTTAATATTGTAAATTTGGGGTATTTGAATAATAAATTGGTATTGTATCGAGGTTGTAAAATTAATGATTGCACTTAAAACTCTCAGAGTTCATGTGTTTTTAGCTGAAAAGGGAGTAGGATCAAGAAGATTTTGCGAGGAGCTTATAAGAAGGAAGCTTGTAAGAGTTAATGACTCTATTGCTAAGCTTGGAGATAAAGTGGCCTTAGGGGATAGGATAATTTATAATAAACAGATTTTTGTTTTTAAAGATTCTCAAATTAAGGATAGAATTTATCTAGCTCTTAACAAGCCTAAAAATTATTTATGTTCCAATTTAGATGCTGATGGGAGAAAGTTAGCAATATCTTTAGTCCAGCCTTTGTTTAAAGAGCGTGTATTTTCAATCGGTAGGCTTGATTTTAAAAGTTCTGGACTTTTATTGTTTACTAATGATGGCAAATTTGCAAATGATGTTATTCATCCAAGGCAAAAAATTGAAAGAGAATATATTATTGAATCAAAAAAAGATATTGATGAAAATTTACTTATTTCTTTTAAATTAGGCATAAAGGTAGAAAAAGAGTTTTTTAAATTAAAATCTTATGAAATTTTAAATAAAAATTCTGCTAGATTGATTTTGGACGAAGGGAAAAATAGGGAAATAAGAAAAGTGTTTTTAAGCAAGAATATTTTTTTAAAAAAAATTCACAGAATTAGAATTGGCAATATTAGTTTGGACAATTTAAAAGAAGGTCAAGTAAAAATTATTCCTTTGGTTAAGATAAATAGGTTAAAATCTAGGCTGGAGAAGTTAAATGATAATAGCAATTGATGGGCCTTCAGCATCAGGGAAAAGTTCAATTGCAAGAGTGCTTGGTGTAAAATTAGGCTATAAATTTATTAGCTCTGGGTATCTTTATAGAATAATAACTTTAATTGCCCAAAGATCTCTTATGAGTAGCTATGACTTTGTTAGTGAGAATAGACTTTTAAATTTGATTCTTGAGAATGATATAAGTTTTAATGATTCTAGTTTTTTGCTTAATGGAGAAAATGTTGAAAGTCAAATTTTAAATGATAAGATTGATTTTCAAGTTTCTTTTTATTCTTCTTATATTGGAATAAGAAACATTGTAAATAAAAAATTAAGAGAGGTTGTTAAATTTAGTTATGATAATTATATAATAGAAGGTAGAGATATTACTACTATTGTTTTTCCAGAATCTGAATTCAAAATATATCTTGACGCTTCTGTTAAAGTTAGAGCTTTGAGGCGATATAAGCAAAGAAATGGAAATGAGACTTTAGAAGAATTAGAGCGCACTCTTAAAATAAGAGATGACGTTGATAAGAGAAAACAATATGGTAAGTTAAAGTTATCAAAAGGGGTTTTTTACCTCGATACAAGCCACAAAGGATTAGACGATGTATGTAATATTATAATAGAAAAGTTTAATTTGAAAAAAGTAAGAGAGAGGTGAGAATGGAAAATCAAAAAGATTTACAAGAAAATTATTTGAAAGTACTTGAAAGAGTAGAGCTTGGAAGTCGTGTTTCTGGAACGATTGTTAACATTATGAAAGATTACGTTCTAGTAGATATTGGTTATAAATCGGAAGGTTTTGTCAAGATTGAAGAATTTGAAAATGTTCCCAAAATTGGTGATAAACTTGAAGCAATTGTTGTAAGAATAGGCGGAGAATTGGGTTTGATTTTAAGTGTTGAAAAGCTTGATTCTTTAAATTTTCAAGATAAAGTAAATGAATATATTCAAAATAAAAAAATAATTAAAGGTAAAGTATTAGTTGAGCTTTCAAATGGTTATAAGATTCAAATTAATGAGAATGTTTCTGGTTTTATGCCTTTTTATTTAAGCTCTAAATCTAAGGATGAGAAATTAAAAAGAGGTTCTATTGTGGAGTTTTATATCCTTGAGGCAAGCGAGTCGGATGGTTTAAAGCTTATTCTTGATAGGCGTACTTTAGAAAGAGAAAGGGAACTTGCTAAAAGAATAGCGCTAGTAACTTCTTATAGTGAAGAAGATGTTGTTGATGGTGTAGTTGACCGCATTACAGAATATGGTGCAATTGTAAAAATTAAAAATTTTGTTACAGGAATTTTGCATA
The DNA here is from genome assembly GCF_008931845.1 of Borrelia maritima. NCBI lineage: Bacteria > Pseudomonadati > Spirochaetota > Spirochaetia > Spirochaetales > Borreliaceae > Borreliella > [Borrelia] maritima. The sequence continues at coordinate 123,000 of NZ_CP044535.1, read as the reverse complement.
AGAGAAATATTGCCTTTAATCAAGTTGGAAATATTGAAGATTTTGTTAGAGTTGGTGATAAGTTAAAGTTGAAAATTATTAAGATAAATCCACAAACAGGCAAAATGGAATTATCCCTTAAGGCGTTAAAAGTAAATCCTTGGGATTCTGTAGATATTAAATATAAAATTGATAGCATTGTAAAAGGGAAAGTTGTAAAAATTTTACCTTTTGGAGCTGTTATTGAGCTTGACAGCGAATTGTCGGGGTTTTTGCATATAAGCAATTTTTCTTGGATAAGAGTAATAAAGAGTCCTCAAGAGTTAATAAAACTTGGTCAGATAGTGGAAGTTAAAATTTTAGAAATAGACAAAGAAAATCAAAAAATATCGCTTGGTATTAAGCAGATTAATGAGAATCCTTGGGAGAGATTAACTGAGAAATATCCTATTGGAAGGGTTATTCAAGGAGTTGTTACCAACATTACAAAAACAGGCGCTTTTGTAAATATTGAAGAAGGGATAGATGCTTATGTAAGCAAGTTTGATATTTCTTGGCTTGAAGAGATTGATCCTGAAGAATATTTTAAGATAGGCGATGTAGTAAATGGCAAAGTGCTTGAAGTTGACAAACGAAAGAGAAATGTTAGATTGGGGATTAAGCAGCTAGAAGAGAGCCCTTGGGAAGATTTTTCTAAAAGCTATAAAAAAGGTGATACTATTGAAGTTGAGATTGTAGAGAAAAAGTCAAAAGGCTTTTAAGTAAGAGTTTATAATAAAATCATGGGATTTATTAGTAAAATTCAACTTGGAGATACAAAAGAATCTAGTTTAGAAACTTTTGAGAAACTAAACATTGGGGATAAGCTTAAAGTGGTAATAACAAGTATTGATTCTAAAGACAAATCAGTGCTGCTCTCTTATAGGGAATATGAAAATCAAAGATCAAGAGAAGAAATTTCTTCTTATTTATTTAACGGCAATGATGAGGAATCTTATAAGCCATTTGAAAATTTACTTAAGAGGAATGAATGATGACTAGGAATAATCTTTTGGTTTTATTTATTGTTATTGTTTTTGTGTTTGTATCTATTATTATTGTTTTTTATAGTTCTTTAGGCAAAGATTATGTAAAGACTGGTGGAGAAATAGTAGAAAATCTTGAAAAGGATTTAAATGATTATTTAAAAGAAAATGATGCTAAAGAGAGAGAAAAAATATCTCTTAGGATCAAGGAACTTGTTTTAAAGGAAAAAGAAATTTCATCTTACTTTATTTCAAGGTTTTATTTAGCTAGAGCTGTTTATTTGCAAAGTCAAGCACAGTATGATGAGGCTATTAAGGATTTGGATGTTGTTATTAAGGCAAAAGGCATTGAAAGTGAAATTGCTTTTCTAAGTAAAGCTGCAGTTTATGAAAAAATGGGATTAAAAGAAGACGCTTTATTAGTTTATGAGGAGTTTATTAAAAGCACTAGTTTAGGGTTTTTAAAGGTAAGAGCTCTTTTGAGTAAAGCAATATTGATTGAAGAAAAGGATAAGAACCTTGCTATAAAAGTATATGAAGAGATTGTTAAGTTTCCTTATGAAAATAATTTATATGTAAATATAGCAAATAACAAAATTTTAGAACTTAAGCAAAATTAATTTGTATTTTTGAGGGAGATTTTATAATTTTTTTTATCTTATATTTTTCATTTTGTTTAGTTATTTTGGGATGTGGCCTTGACAATATTTTGATACTTCCTTCGCCAGAAAAGATTGATAATCGAATTTCAAGAGATTCTGTGGCCTTTTTTTTGCCAGCAGGTTATTTTTCTAATCAGGCCGCTGAAAAATTAAGAGGTTTTGATATATATTACAAGTTTTATCCAGAAGGCGCTAATTATCATATAAGTAGCTTTCAGAAAAGCGTTGAAAAAGATTTTGAAGCCCTAAAGGGAGTTTTTGATAATGTTAATGAATTTAATAATAGGGGATTTTATAAAATAAATTTGAGTCCTACTACTTATTCAGGCAAACCTATTTTTAAATTAAAAAAAGAATGGGTTGATAGCAAATTGCCTTTATATTTTGAAATAAATTTTGGAGAATTGAGAAAAGATGTCCCCGGTGAGGCTTTCATTATTGTGAGAAATGGAAATTCTTCTTCGTCGCCAATTATTTTTGAGAGGAAAAACATATATAGGTCTTACATTAATAAGGGGGAATATATAGGCTTTTCGAAATCTATTAAAAAGTCTAATTTGTTAGACAAAGAGAAAAGGCCAATTGATCTTAAGCATATAAATGACGATTTTTTTACAAAAGAGATTGCTCCTAAATATAATTTGGCAATTTTTGTTATGGGTGTGGGTAGCATTGTTGATGATGCATATAGTGTTCTTATTAATCTTGGAGATTTATCAGGATTTAGTTTATCTAACTAGTTGGTTTTAAGGGAGAAGGAACATGATAGTATTTTTTTCTCATTTGATTTTAACAAACATTATTATTTCTTTTTTAGTAAGCTTTTTTGTTATATTTTTAAATATATTGAATTTCAAGTTTTTAGTAGTTTATTTAATAAGTTTTTTAGGTGGCATTGTATTTTTATTTTTCATTCCTTTTTTCTATTCTGATTATTATGAAAGGCAAATAGATCTTATTCTTTATTTATTTCCTATTTTAGGTTCAGTTATTCTAATAGGGTTGATTAAATTCTCAGAGAGAAATAAGAACGATTTGTAAAAGAACGATTTTTTAAAAAAGTTTAGGGATTAATTTAACTTTTAATGTTCTTTTGTTAATATGTTTTATTTTATTGATATTATTTTTTAATAATTTTATTATAGTGTTTATTTTTAATGTAGTGGACTTATTAATTTGATTGTTTTATTATATTCATAAAAGAGATTATAATTTCCGCTATGTGTTATCATAGTGAGTAAAAGAGAAGGATAGTAGGAGGTTGATTTGGCAGTTATTACGATGAAGAGCTTGTTGGAGGCTGGAGTGCATTTTGGCCACCAGGTAAAAAGACTTGATCCTAGAATGAAAAGATTTATTTTTTCTGAGAGAAATGAAATACATATTTTAGATCTTCAAAAGACTTTGCAGGGCATTAAAGATTCTTATGAGCTTGTTCAAAGTGTGATAAAAGATGGCAAAAAGGTGCTTTTTGTTGGTACGAAAAAACAAGCTAGTGAGATAATCGAACAAGAAGCAAGAAGAAGTGATATGCCATATGTAAACAACAGATGGCTTGGGGGCATGCTTTCTAATTTTAATACGATTAGGAAATCTGTTCAAAAATTAAAAAAATTAGAAAAGATGGAAGTTGATGGAACTTTTGATATGATAAGTAAGAAAGAGATTTCACAGCTTAATCGTGAAAAATTAAAATTAGCTAAAAATTTAACAGGTATCAAAGATATGGAAACACTTCCCGGTGTTATTTTTATCATTGATCCTAAGCGAGAACAAATAGCTATTAATGAGGCTAGAAAATTAAAAATTCCAATTATTTCAGTGGTTGATACAAATTGTAATCCAGATGTTATCGATTGTCCAATTCCAGGCAATGATGACGCTATTCGTTCTGTTGCCTTGTTCACAAAAATCATATCAGATGCTATTTTGGAAAGTGATAAAGAGGTTGGTATTCAAATAATTGAAAATTTGAATGAAGAAGACTTGATGAAAGAAATTGAAATAAAAAATGATAAAAGAGATTCTATTGGAGAAGGGGGAGAATAATTTATGAGCACTATTAGTCCTCAAGATGTAAAAAAGCTTCGAGAAGAAACTAATGCTGGTTTTGGAGATTGTAAAAAAGCTTTAGCTGCTGCTGGTGGAGACTTTGGTTTGGCTAAAAAAAAACTTAGAGAAATGGGAATTGCGTCTGCCGAGAAAAGGCTTGGTCGAGATGCAAATGAAGGTAGAGTATTCTCATATTTTAACAATATTTATGCCGGTCTTTTGCTTATTTCTTGTGAGACAGACTTTGTTGCTTTAAATCATAATTTTGTTAATTTAGGCAATTCTTTAATTAAGGAATTGGTAGAGAGCGGAAAAAATTTTTTAAACACTTCTCAAGAGTTAGAGCTTAAAAATTTAGCAGCTACAATAAAAGAAAATATTCAGGTTAAAAAAATTTTTATTACCGAAATTCAATCTAATGAATTTGTAAAAATTTATTTGCATGGTGAACAATCTAAGATAGGTGTTTTGGTTAAATTAAAAGTAGATGATTTTTCTAAAGCTGAAGAGAAAATGTTGCAAAATTTTGCTATGGATTTAGCTTTGCATGTGGCTGCATTTGCTCCTATTTATTTGAAAAATGATGATGCTTGTCCAAATTATATTAAAGAGCAAGAAGAGATATTTGCCAAACAATTAGAATCTAGTGGTAAGCCAGAAAACATAGTTAAAGGCATAATTGAGGGAAAAATAAAAAAACATCTTGCTGAAATTTCTCTTCTTGAACAAGGTTTTGTAAAAAATGATAAAATCACTGTGAGGGAAATGTTGGAAGAGATTTCAAAGGCAATTTCAAGCAAGATAGAAATAGTTGAATTTAAGTATTTAAGAATAGGTTAGATTATTTACTGCTTTTTTGTCAGCAAGGGGGAGTTTATATGGAAGATTATAAGGCTTTTTTAGATGAAAAGATGAATAAAGTTCTTTTATCGCTTGATAATGAATATAAAATACTAAGAACGGGCAGAATTAATAGCAATATTTTTGATAAAGTTTTTATTCAATATCACGGGCAAAGAACACCTATAACCCAAGTGTCAAGTATTAGAATTCCTGAAGCAAGGCTTGTTGTTATTCAGCCTTGGGATAAAAGTATCTTGAATAAGATAGAACAAGCTATACTTAATTCTGATCTTTCTATGAATCCTTCAAGTGATGGTTCAGTTATTAGAATTAAGGTCCCGGCCTTAACTAGTGAAAGACGACAAGAGATTGTGAAGCATGCTAAAAAAATAGCCGAAGAGCATAAAATTTCAACTAGAAATATAAGGCAGGATTTAAAAAATAGAGTTAAAAAGCAAGAAAAAGAATCAGAAATTACAGAGGACAGTTTAAAAAAAATTTTAGATGATATTCAAAAATCTACAGATATTTATATTAAAAAAATAGATGCAATTTTAGAATCTAAAATTCAAGAAATAATGGAAGTTTAAAAGCCTATGGATGAGAATTCTCTCCCAAGTCATGTTGGAATCATCATGGATGGCAATAGAAGGTGGGCTTTAAGCAAGAGATTGTCTTTTTTGAACGGTTATCAAGAGGGTTTAAAAAGAGCAAAAGAAATAATTGAGTATTCTTTAAAGGTGGGTATCAAATATTTATCCTTTTATGTATTTTCTACTGAAAATTGGAAAAGGGATGATTGTGAGATAGAAGAGTTAATGTTTTTAATTGCTAAATATTTGAGAGCTGAGTTTAATTTTTATAAAAAAAATGGAATAAAAATAATAGTTTCAGGAGATGTTGAGTCTTTAGGTGAAGAAGTAAAAAGTGCGATAAAAGCTTCTGTTAGCTTTTCTAAAAATTTTAACAATCTTATTTTAAATTTAGCAATCAATTATGGGGGCCGCAATGAAATACTTAGAGCTGTTAAGAAATTTGTTTCAAGTGATTTTGATTTAGAGTCTTTAGATGAGAATGCTTTTTACAATTTTTTGGACAATCCAGAGTTGCCCGATCTTGATCTTTTAATACGTACAGGTGGAAACATTAGAATAAGTAATTTTTTCTTATGGAGGATTGCTTATTCTGAATTAATTTTTTCAGATGTCTTGTGGCCTGATTATTATGGCAGTAAGTATAGTAAGGATTTGGAATGTTTTCAATTTAGAAAAAGAAGTTTTGGGAGATGATTTGTTGAGTAAGATTAAGAGATTCGCTTTTTTTGCAAGGCTGGGAACATTTCTATTTTTTGTTCCTTTGATTTTATTTTTAATATTTTTAGATTTTAAAAATTATTTATTTCTTAATATTTTAATTTTTATATTTAGCGGTTTTTCAGCAAAAGAAGTTAACGATTTATTAAAATTAAAATTTAAATCGTCAGGACTTTCGGATATATTATCTTTTTTTTTAGGGTGTATTCCTCCAATTTTAACTTATATTCATTTTAATGTTTTTTATTTAGGCGTTACTGTAGTATATTACTTGATTATAGCCTTAGTGTTTAGTAATTGGATTGTGAATTTGGCGTTTATCAAAGAACACGAAATTGGGAATTTTTTGGCTCAAGCAACGTCAATACTTTTTATACTTATATATCCCGGAGTGCTAATGTCTTTTACTGTTGCTATTACAACTTTGCCCAAGGCCCCATTTTTAATGCTAATACTTTTTGCTATGGTAAGTGGAAATGATACTTTTGCATATCTTTTTGGCTATTTTTTAGGGGAAAACAGCTATCGACCTACTATTATTAGCCCAAATAAAACATTAATGGGGTTTTTTGGGGGCATTTTGTTTTCTGTGCTTACTGCTATATTTGCGGTAATTTTTAGATTAATAAATTTAAGTTATGGAGAATCTATTATTTTGGGCATTTTGATTGGAGTTTTTACCATTATTGGTGATTTGTTTGAATCTGGATTAAAGCGGAGTGCTGGAGTAAAAGATTCTGGTAAAATCATTCCTGGCAGAGGCGGGGCTCTTGATTCAATTGATTCTTTTCTTTTGACAGGCCCAATATTTTATTTATACTTATCTCAGTGATTTTTGGAGGGAATTATGTATATTCTTTTTAGTGTGCTGGCTCTTAGTTTTATAATATTTATCCATGAGCTAGGGCACTTTTTATTTGCTAAACTTTTTAAAGTTAAGGTTGAAGTTTTTTCTGTGGGCATAGGTCCTAGCATATTAAAGTTTAAGATTAATGATACTGAGTATAGGCTTTCTCCAATTCTTCTAGGGGGATACTGTAAGCTTAAGGGATTTGATCACTTAGAAAAGGAGCTTAAGGCAAATAAAGAATTAGAAGCGGACAAAGACTCTTTGTTTGGAATTTCACATTTTAAAAGAATTTTAATATATTTTGCAGGCCCTTTGTTTAATTTAATTTTTTCATTTATTGTTTTCATTTTTATAAGCATGGCAGGCGTTATATACTTTGATTATTCTTCAAGAGTTAGTATTTTAGATAAAAATTCTTTTTTAAAAGCTAAATTTAGAGATGGTGATGTTATATTAAAGGTTAATAATAAAAAAATTGAATATTTCTCTGATTTGAGAAAAATTCTTCCTGAAGAAAAATCTACAGTTACATTTAATGTTTTAAGAGGAAAAGAAAATGTTACTTTTAAAGAGACTATTGGTTTGCAAGATTTTTTAAAAGGAATTGGCCCCTGGATTGACCTTGTAGTGGCAGATGTAGTTTTAAATTCGCCTGCTAAGATTGCGGGAATAAAATCGGGTGACAAAATAATTAGCATTGATAATATTTTTTTGGAAAATAAAAGAGATTTAGATGATTTGCTTAAGAATTTAAATTCGGATGTTGTGGAGATTAAATTTGATAGGAATGGAGAAATCTTTTCTTCAAAATTAGTATTTCAAGATAAAAATAAAATGATTGGAGTATATTTTTCGCCATCCTTAAAAAGGATAATTAAAGTAGAAAATGTTTCAAGTGCCGTTAAAAATTCTTTTTTTAAAGTTGTTAATGCTTTGCAAGACATTTTGTATTCTATTTTTTTGTTGATAACAAATTTTTTAAATACTTCTAAGAGTGTATCAGGTCCTGTTGGGATTGTTGGTATACTTTCTTCGTCCTATTCTTTAGGACTGTTGTATTGGATTAATAGCATTTCTTTCTTGAGTTTAATTCTTGCCGGCATGAATCTGTTTTTTATTGTAATACCTGTTTTTGACGGAGGGCAAATTTTTATTAGCTTTATTGAACTTTTGCGTGGGAAAAGATTTAAGGCCAAAACCATTTATTATTTTTATAGCTTTGGCATTTTCTTTGCGCTGTTTCTTTTTAGTTTAGGCCTTTTTAATGATTTAAAGGGTCTTTTAAATATATTTAATTAAAAATTTAATTAAATATATTTTTTAGAAGTTAGAAATGTATTTTAGCATAAGCCAAAAGTGAGATGCTGATGCAATTATTATTAATATATGAAATACATCATGCATTTTCATATTAATTGTTGGATTAAATTTTTTACTTAATATGTATACTATTCCGCCTATTGTATATACAATTCCGCCAAAAACTAGCCAAAAAAATCCTTTTTCTTCAAGTGCCTTGTAAATGGGCTTAATCCTTAAAAGGATGATCCACCCCATGATTATAAATATAGATCCATTAAACCAACCAGGGCTATTTGTAAATATTGCCTTGAAAATGATCCCGATTATAGCTAGACTCCACACTATACACAATATTATTATTCCGGATTTGTTTGGCACAAGAATTGCACATGCAGGGGTATATGTTCCTGCTATTAGAATAAATATTGAAATATGGTCGAATTTTCTAAAGATTTTTTTTATTTTACTTCCTTTGGGAAATATGTGGTAAAGAGTGCTCATTGAATACAATAGAGTCATTGAAAATCCGTAAATAAAAAATACAAACATATGTAAATCTTTTTTCTTAATGGCAGATATTGTCATAAGAATTGTTGTTCCAATTATAGACAGAATGATTCCCAAAAGATGCGATATAGAACTAAAAAGTTCATTTTTCGGTATTTTGCCTGTATTAATATCACTTAATGAGTAATTTTTAAGTTTGTTTTCTGTAAGCACAACTTTTTCTCCATTTTATCATTTTTTTATAAAAATTATATAATACATTACTTTAATTCTAAGTTTTTCTCAAGATTAAATTAAATCTTGCTTGATTTGTCTAATCGCATTATTTTATTATTATTGGGTTTGTTTTATAAGCAAAGTTTTTTTTTGTAAAAAAAGCTTTATAATAGATAGTGTTTGCTGAAATTAGCATTGGAGAGGCTTAGCATGATTAATTTTATTAAAATAATTAACTTTTCAAGTTTGCAAAAATTTTCTAAAGCACTACGAGTGCCTATTTCTATTTTACCAATTTCATGTTTATTGATTGGTATTGGATCTGTATTTTCAAATTCTTCTAATATTGTTTATATTGATAAAATCTTTTTTCAAGATGTTTTAGGCTTAATGAAAGCTATAGGCAATGCTATTCTTCTCAATATGCCTTTAATCTTTTCTATTGGAATTGCCATTGGAGTTGCAAGAATGGGGCAGGGAACAGCTGCTTTGGGGGGGCTTATTGGTTATTTGACATTTAATATTACTGAGAATTATTTTATTGAGACTTTCTCAGGACTTGTTGAAGCAGAGGCAATGTCTTCTGTGGGGCGTATAAATTTTCTTGGTGTTCAAACTTTAAATACGGGAATTGCAGGGTCTTTGGCGGTAGGACTTGTAGTTGGTTATTTGCATAACAAATTTTATAATATGAAACTGCCAAAGCCTTTTATTTTTTTTTCAGAGTGTCATTTTGTGCCTATAGTAATTATTTTGCCTTTTTGTGTTATTTTAGCTATATTTTTTTGTTTAATTTGGTCAACTTTTGACAAGTTAATTGCATCTTTAGGTGCATTTGTTTTTAAGTTTGAATATTTTGGTAGTTTTCTTTATGGATTTTTAAATAGGTTGTTATTGCCTTTGGGATTGCATTCTATTTTATCTTTTCCTTTTGAGTTTACTTCTTTAGGGGGAGTGGAGGTAGTTAATGGTAATACTGTTAGAGGTCTTAAGAATATATTTTACGCTCAGCTGTTAGATCCATCGCTTAGTAAATATTCATCAGGTTTTGCTAAGATTAGCAGTGGCTTTTATCTTTCTATTATGTTTGGACTACCTGGAGCAGCATTAGGAGTTTACAAAGGTATTGTTCATGAAGATAAAAGCAAGGTTGCAGCTCTTCTTTTTTCTGGGGCTTTGACTGCTTTTTTGACAGGAATAACTGAGCCTTTAGAATTTTTATTTATTTTCACAGCGCCTTTGCTTTATTTTGTTCATGCTGTTTATTCAGGATTTGCATTGTTGCTTGCTAATTTTTTTGATGTTACTATTGGAAATACTTTTTCTACTGGATTTTTGGATTTTTTTATGTTTGGAATACTTCAAGGGAATTCTAAGACAAATTGGATTAGTGTAATACCTTTAGGGGCAATCTTTTTTGTTCTTTATTATTTTACTTTTAGTTGGCTTTATAGATATTTTGATTTTCAGATATTTATTGCAGATGATCCATTTTTTGAAGGCCAAGAGGGTAAATTAGAGAGTCTAGGTATTGCTCATCTTTTAATTCAAGGGCTTGGTGGATTTGATAATATTACAAAGCTTGATGTTTGTTCTACAAGATTACATGTAGATGTTGTTAATACTGAACTTGTTGATAATAATTTGCTTAAAGAGGCTGGAGTTCTTAAGGTAGGATTTGTTAATGGCAAGGTTCAGCTTTTTTATGGATCTAATGTATATTATATTAAAAAAGCTGTTGATACTTATTCTCCAAAAAGTCTGTTTGAAGCTAGTGTTATGGTTGCAGTTGATAATGTAAAAAAAGGCTTTAAGACTTATATTGAAATGAAAGAAGACAAAAAACTTGAGAAGCAAGGCAAATTGGGAAAAACTTATAAGCTTAGCGAATCAGAATCGGAAGAAGATTAAGCATTGAGATTATGTTTTATTTACATTTTTCTATGTTATAAATAAATTTTTTATTGTTGAAAAAAATCAATCTCTTTTATATACTAACTTAAGTAACCTTTGTTGCATATTTTGCAATGCGATAGACCATAAGGAGTTTTAGTGATGATTAAAAGATATGAGGCATGTTTTTTGTTTAAAAGTGAAGAAATTGAATATAAGGGTTCTTTAGAGGAAGTAAAAAAATCTTTAGAATTGTTTGGTGCTACTGATATTGTTAGTAATTTTATTGGAGAGAGAGCCTTAGAATATCCTATCAAAAAGCAAGCTAGGGGTCGTTATGAAATAATAGATTTTAGTATGGAAGGTAATAATTTGAAAGAACTTGAATCAAGGCTTAAGTTAATTAAAAATTTGCTTAGGTATATGATTTTGGTAAAAATAGTTAGAAAGATCAATACTAAAAAAATAAAAAGAAGAAATTTTAGAGAATTTAGAGACAATATCGATAAAGACAGTTTTAGAGGTGGCTCTAAAATCGAAACACCAATAGGCTCTGAAAGCACAGATGTTCAAGAAAAATAAGAGGGTTTTGAATGGCTGATATTAATTCATTAGTTTTGTCTGGCAGACTTACAAGAGATTCCGAACTTTCTTATACAGAAAGTGGCATGGCTATTCTTAGGTTTTCTTTAGCTAATAATAGAAGGATGAAGAAAAATGATGAATGGATTGATTATCCACAATATTTTGATTGTGTTATTTTTTCAAAAAGAGCTGAAAGTCTCAATGATTATTTGAAAAAAGGTAAACAAGTTGTGGTAAGCGGATCTCTTAAATATGAAAGCTGGCAAGACAGGAATACGGGTGATAAGAGGAGTAAGATAAATATATTTGTAGATAATTTGCAAATGTTTAGTTCAGGTTCTAATACTTTGCAAATGCAAGATTCAGATATCAATAGCTTGACAAGTCATAAGGGAGAAGATGTAGTTAAGGATATTGATATTGTTGATGACAAGTTTAGCGAAGATATACCGTTTTAATGGAGTTTAAGTTTATGTATAAAGATAGAGATGCAAATCAAAGAGATTCTAGATTTGAAAATCAGCAGGATGGCTTTAAAAAAAATTCAAATTTTAGATTTTTTAAGAGAAAGTCGTGTAAATTTTGTGATTCTGGGAAACATCCTGATTATAAAGATTTTGATTTTCTTAAAAAGTTTATTACCGAGCAAGGTAAAATTTTACCCAAAAGAATTACTGGAACTTCTGCCAAGCATCAAAGGCGCTTGGCGTTAGAAGTTAAACGTGCAAGATATATGGCCTTGTTGCCTTTTGTAAAAAAATAATTATTTAGGGGTAATTATGAAAGTTATTTTAAAGGAAGATTTTATTAATCTCGGAAGAGAAGGAGATACCGTAGAGGTACGCGATGGGTTTGCAAGAAATTATTTGCTACCTAAGGGTTTTGCAGTTTTTTCAAATAAACATAATATTGAGATTTTTAATCAAAAAAGAAGATCAATATTAAAAAAGCAAGAAACAAAAAAACAAATTGCCAACGATCTGAAATCTAAGCTTGATCTTGTTAAATTAGAATTTTTTATGAAATCCAATGATTCTGGCAAATTGTTTCATAGCATTAACAGCTTAAATATTGTTGATGAACTTTCTAAGCTTGGTTTTAATATAGAGAGAAAAAAAATAGATATACATCATGGAACTTTAAAGGCTTTTGGAACTTATGATGTGACAATTAAGCTTTATGAAGGGATTAGCTCTATTATTAAAGTAGAGATAAAAAAAGAAAACAAGCAAGAGGATAAAAAGTCTTTAAATAAAAAGTTAAATGAAACAGATGAGTAGACTTAAATAGAAGGAGTGTGATTTGTGGCTTTAGCAGCTTTTTCAAGTTCTGCACTTCTTTTTAATGATGGTGCAGAAAAAGCGGTAATTTCTAGTATATTTTATAATTCAGATAAGTTAGAACAAATTGCTTTTCATGTAAGAGCTGATGATTTTTACAATGAAACGCACAAATTGATTTTCAAAGCAATGGTTTCTCTTTATGAAAAAAGGGAAAATATTGATCCCATCACCGTTTTTGAAGAAGTATCTAAGCATGTTTCAAAAACACAGCTTTTGATTAAAAAAGATTTAATCAATTTGCCAGATTATTTAGATTCACTTTCAGTTTATTTGCCAACAGATAGAACTATAAACGTTTATGCAAAAATTGTAAAAGAACAGAGTGTTCGTAGAAGTATTTTAAATGTCTCTAAAGAACTTAATGATTATATAAATGATTCTACAAAAACTATTAATGAGATTGTTGAAGAATCTCAACAAAAGATTCTTTCAATTGAGTTAGATTATTCTAGTAAAAACCTATATCATGCTAAAGTTGTTGCAGAGCGTGTTCATAATGAGATATATGAGCGTAGTATGAAGAAAAAGGAAGCAAATTATGGCATTCCAAGTGGGTTTAGAAGGGTTGATTCTCTTATTGGGGGGTTTAGGAACAGTGATTTTATTATAGTTGGTGCTCGTCCTAGTATTGGTAAAACAGCATTTGCTTTAAATATTGCATCTGCTATAGCATTGAGAAAAGAAGGAAAAAAAAAGGTAGGATTTTTTTCCCTTGAAATGACAGCAGATGCTTTAATAAAAAGAATAATATCGTCTCAATCTTGTATTGATAGCTTCAAGGTTCAAAATAGCATTTTATCCGGACAAGAGATAAAATCATTAAATGATATTGTAAATGAAATTAGTGATTCTGAGCTTTATATTGAAGATACTCCAAATATTAGTTTGCTAACTTTGGCAACTCAGGCTAGAAAGCTCAAGCGATTTTATGGTATAGATATAATATTTGTTGATTATATCAGCCTGATTTCTTTTGAAACAAAAAATCTTCCAAGGCATGAACAAGTTGCTTCAATTAGCAAATCTCTTAAAGAGCTTGCTAGAGAGCTTGAGATTCCTATTATTGCATTGTCTCAGCTTACAAGAGATACAGAAGGGCGTGAACCCAATCTTGCTAGTCTGAGAGAATCAGGAGCATTAGAGCAAGACGCTGACATTGTAATTTTGCTTCATAGAGATAAGGATTTTAAATTTGAATCTTCTACTGAGATAGAGCCAATAGAAACTAAGGTTATTGTAGCAAAACATAGAAATGGCCCTACAGGTAGAGCAGATATATTATTTTTACCACATATTACTAAGTTTGTTAACAAGGACCATCAGTATTAATTTAATGTTATTATTTAATGATTATTCCAATTCCCAAATAATTAAAGTTAATAGAATGTTTTTCTAATTTTTTTTCATCTTGATTATAAGCTAGAGGAATGTAACTGACTTTTGAATATATTTTAAAAATATATTCGGTGTTATGGCATTCTAGCATTTTAAACAAAAATCCCAGTTCATTTTCAATTCCAGCTTGAAGAACATTTTTTATTCTTATTGGTCTAGAGATGCTTTTAATATCTTGGTTATTTTGATTATAGGCAAAAAATAAACCTGCAATGATGTAAGGATTGAACGTTTTTTGCGGCAAAAATTCATACATGATGCCCGATGATAATCGATTTGTAAAGCTATTAGTTTCATTATAATTGGTGTAATAATTTGTTGATATTGAAAAGTAATGGTTGATATTTTCATTTATTTTATAAAATAATGAATTTCTTATTTTTAATGGTATCATAATATCAAATCCAAAATAAAAATTATTGCTTACAATATTAAATTCATTTTTTGATTCTGGTATTGTTTTGTATTCTTCAGGTGTAATAATTATCCCAAATCCCCCAACGCTTAAGAAATTTTCTTTGGTTGAAAAGTTTTTAATGTTTAAATTATTTGTTATGAAAAAATTTTTAGAGTAAAATTGATAATTTATTCCAATTCCCGTTTCTGCTTCTTGTATTTTTGAGTATGTTTTAAGACTTTTAATTTGATTTTGAATTTGAGAGTAAAGTTTTATATCAAATCCAATGTTTTTATTTTTTAAGGTAATTCCAATGCTATTTTTGATAAAATAATCTGCAAAATAAGATAAATCCATATAATTTTCTAAATTTAAAAAATTCATGTAAGAGTAATTCAGGGCAAAACTTAAAAATCCCCTGTAATTGTAGCTATCGTAGCTTTTTATGTTTGGAATTGGACGGTGTTGATTTAAAATGAGGTGAATTATGCTTTGCATTAAGTGTCCTCCCCAGTCTCCGAATAATAAATTTTTAACTCCAATTCCCAAATCTATTTCTCCAAAATTTTTTCCGTTAATTAGCAATAAAATTGGAAAGTAATACATGAAACCTATTTCAATTAAGTCTGCTCTACTAATTAAATCTTTTGGCGAGTCTTTATAGCCTCTATAAGTTAACATGTGTGCTTCTAAATTTATTATAAAATTGTATTTTGAAATATAGGTGAAAATTAGAGAGCCACTTCTTAAATCATCAAAAAAATCGCTTAATGAAAATCCAAATCCATCATTTAGTATTTCAAAACAATATTTGTCAATACCTTCATTTTTGTATTGGATTGCATAATTATAAGAATAAGCTTTTAAAGTAGAAATTATAAATATAAATTTTATTAAAAGTATTTTTTCAAATTTCACTTAAAAATTATAACATTTGAGTTTATTTATTAAGTAATTTATTTAAATATTTTAGATTTTTATTGAATGAACTTGGTTTTTGTAGTGATCTATTGTATTGTATAATTCAATAAAGTTCGCCAAAACTTTAGGAGTAGTTGTAATGAAAAAAGTAGCTATTATTGATGGACTTAGAACACCTAATACCAAGTTTGGAGGTTCTTTTAAAGGTTTAAATATTATTGATGAATCTTCGAAAGTTGTTAAAGCTTTACTTGCAAGGAATAAATTATCTAAAGTGGATGAGGTGATTGTTGGCAATGTAATATCTGCAGGACTTGGTCAAAATATTGCAAGGCAAATTGCTTTAAACTCTGGTTTGGGCGATGCTGTGCCTGCATTTAGCGTTAATAAAGTTTGTGGCTCTGGTCTTAAGGCTTTGGAGCTTGCATTTAATTCTATTGTTCTTGGAGGCAATGATATTGTTTTAGCTGGAGGAGTTGAAGATCTAACCAATTCTCCTTATTTATTACCTAGAAAGATTAGATTTGACGGTCTTAAATTTGGCAATTTTGGGATTGAAGATTCAATTCAAAAAGATGCCTTGACTGATCCTTTAAATTTTGTTTCCATGGGACTTACAGCGGAAAACCTTTCAGAAAAATATAGAATAACAAGAGAGATGCAAGATGAATTTGCATATAATTCTCACTCGAAGGCATTAAAGGCTAGAGAGATTGGATATTTCGAAGATGAAATTTATCCTTTGACTGTTTTTGATAAGAAGACCAATTCTAGCAGAGTTGTCTCAAGTGATGAGGAAATAAGAGATAATTTAACTCTAGATAAGCTTACATTTCTTAATCCTGTTTTTAAAGAATCAGGCACAGTAACTGCTGGAAATTCCTCTAGTTTAAATGATGGGGCTTGTTTTTTGGTTTTAGCAAGTGAAGAAAGAGTAAAAAGCTTAGGGGTAAGTCCATTAGCTTATATTGGGGGATTTAAAAGTGTAGGGCTTGATCCGCTTTACATGGGCTTTGGAGCTTATGTAGCCATTGAGGGAATTATTGATAAATTAAGTTTAAATTCCAGCGAGATAGATTTGATTGAAGTAAATGAAGCATTTGCCGTTCAAGCATTAAGCATTGAAAAAGCGTTGTTTGAAAAATACAATATAACTAGTGACATTATTAATGTAAATGGTGGCGCTATTGCTTTGGGACATCCATTTGCAGTTAGTGGTTCAAGAATTTTATTAACACTTGCGCGTTCTATGAAAATTAGGAATAAAACAAAAGGAATAGCATCTATTTGTGTTGGGGGTGGGCAAGGGATTTCTAGTTTTTTGTATAGATGAAATGTTTTATTAACTAGATTTAAATGTAAAATTTTGTTAAATTAGTGTTTAAGTGATTCTTTAATAAGAGGTTGTGTTATGAAGAGCTTATTATTTTTGTTAATGTTGGGAATTATGGGGATTAACTCTTTTGCTCAAAATACTCCTGTTGCTATTATTAATTTATATAAAAACGAAATTATTACTAAAACTAGTTTTGATTCTAAGGTTGATATATTTAAAAAGACTCAAGGTCGAGATTTGACTGCTGCTGAGAAAAAGCAAGTTTTGCAAGTTTTAATAGCAGATGTTCTTTTTAGTCAAGAAGCTTCAAAACAAGGAATTAAAATTTCAGATGATGAGGTTATGCAAACAATTAGAACTCAATTTGGACTTGTAAATCTTACTGATGAGCAAATTAAGCAAATGATAGAAAAACAAGGTACAAATTGGAATGAGCTTTTATCTTCAATGAAAAGATCTCTGTCTTCTCAAAAACTTGTTTTAAAGCAAGCTCAGCCTAGGTTTTCTGAAGTTAAAACTCCTAGTGAGAAAGAAATTGTTGAGTATTATGAAGCTAATAAAACCAAATTTGTAAATCCCGATATTTCAAGAGTTAGTCATGTATTTTTTTCTACTAAGGATAAAAAAAGATCAGATGTTTTAGACCAAGCAAAAAATATTTTAAGCCAAATAAGGTCAAAAAAAATTACTTTTGAAGAAGCTGTTAGAAAATATTCAAATGACGAGGCTTCTAAGTCTAAAAATGGCGATCTAGGTTTTTTGTCAAGGGGTGATCAAAATGCTCAAAATCTTCTTGGAGCTGATTTTGTGAAAGAGATTTTTAATTTTAATAAGGGGGAGATATCTTCGCCTATTGCCTCAAAGGAAGGGTTTCATATAATTAAAGTTACAGAAAAATATGATCAGAGATTTTTAGGCTTGAATGATAAAGTATCACCTACTACAGATTTGATTGTCAAAGATGCAATAAGAAATAACATGGTTAATGTTCAACAGCAGCAAATTGTTGTTCAAGTACAGCAAGATGTGTATGCTAAGCTCAGCAAGTCTGCAAATATACAAATTTTAGATTCTAGTTTAAAATAAAACATATTTTTATTTATATAATTTTGGTATGGATTTAATGCATGAAGTTAGAGTTTTAGCTTTTCAAAAGATTTACAGTATTGATATTAATAAAAGCGCAATGGATGATATTTTTGATATTTTTAATATTGAGGATAAAGGATTAGATATGGAAAATGAATCTATTAAGTTGTTTTATTCTTCTTTAGTAAATGGTACTTTTGATAATTTAGAGCATATTGATAGCTTGATTAGGGATATTTCTTTAAATTGGTCCTTAGATCGTATTGATAAGGTTGATCTTGCAATACTTAGAATGGGTGTCTATTCTTTGAAGTTCCAAAATTTTGAAAATTCAAAACGTGCCGTAATTGATGAAGCAATTTTGATTGCTAAGAAATATGGAAGTAGAAATTCTTACAAATTTATAAATGGTATATTGGATGCTTTATTGAAAAATATGGAGAATTGTATTGAAAAAAAATAAAATTTTAGTGTTCATCTTATTATTTTTATTTCTGATTTTTTTAGGTGGTTTTTATTTTTATTTCAATCCCAATATTTTATATTTTTTGAAAGGTGAAAAAGATTTTAGCAAGCTTATTATGGGAATTGATTTTTACATTGATAAAAAAAAATTTGCTGAGGCTAAAAAAGCAATACGATTTTCATCATATTATGCTAATACTGAATTTAAGTGGTTAGCTCTTATCAAAAGAGCTAAGGTTTGGGCTTTAAATACAGACGACTACCGCCTTATGGGCGATATAGTAGACCTTAGTGTTAAAGTTTTGCCGGGTAATTTAAAACTAAGATCTTTAGAAGTTTATTCTAAGCTTAAAATTGGGCTTTTAAAGGATGCTTATGGAATTGCAAATCAATATCTTTTAAATAGTGAAGAGTATAAGGGCCTTTATGATGAAGTTTTTATGAAAAATTTAAGTTTAGATAATGGGATTTTAGATTTTAAAAAATTTATTGATAAAATTTATAGAGAAAAGGATGCTCGTATTTTTGAAGAGATAGGCTTAAATCTTAAAAATAATGCGTTTTTAGTAAATGCAATGCTTTTGTATATAGAGAAAAAAAATATGGATGCTGCTAGGCGCATACTTTTTAAAATTAAAGAAGACAAAAACTTTTTCAGAGAACTTGCATATATTTCATATAATCTTAATAATTTAGATTTTACAATTTCTAATCTTAGGTTTATAAAAAATGAAAATGACCCAACTTTACTTTTTTTACTTGCTGATGCTTATTTTAAAAAAGGAGATATTAAGAATGCTAAGAATGAATATTTAAAGCTTTATACAAAATTTCCTGATTATAATGTTCTTGTTTACTTAAATCTTGCGCTTATAGCTAATAATGAGAATGATTCTAAAAGAGCAATTTCTTATTTAAATAAGGCTAATGAAGTGTTTAAAGATAATAAGATAATAAATTATTATTTGGCAAACATATATTTTAAAATTAAGAATTATTTTAAAACTAATGAAATTATAGCAAATTACAAAGAAGATCCTTTATTTTTTAAACTTTATTTTGCATTGAATTATGCAAATTCTGAGTATGAGTCAAAAAAATCTTATTTGTGGCGACTGTTTTATAAGACAGATTACAATTCTAGCGTTGCACAATTTTTGGCTTGGAATTTGTTGCTTTATTCAGATTTAAAAGACTTAGATTTATTTTTTAAAATTTATAATTTTTATGAAAATAAACAAGATTGGTATGATTTTTATAAATTTTATTATTATTTTCTTAAAAGAGATTTCATTAGTTCAAAAAGGATAATTTTTGACAATAAATCTTCCAAATATATGTTTGGAATTTATTATAATCTTGGAGTTTTGAGCTTTTCTGAAAAAAATTATAAAGAAGCAGAAAGATATTTTAATCAAGGAATATCTTTGTTGCCTAGTAGTTTTTATGATAAAGGTTATAATTCTGATTATGAGCGCGAGCTTGTATCAAAAATATACTTAAAGCAAGGAATTAATTATCTTTATTTGGGTAAAATGGAAAAAGGCAAAGAAGCTATTTTAACTTCTTATTCTTTTTATAAAACTGATGAAGGAAGGCTTTATAAAAATATGATAGATACACTTAGGGAAAGGAAGTTGAATTTTGACTAAACTTAGATTGAAATCTAAAGATGAGATTAAAAAAATAAAGGCTTCAGCACATCTTTTAGCGCTTACTTTGTTAGAAGTTGAAAGGAATATTGTTCCTGGTATTAGTACTAAAGAACTTGATTTAATAGCATATGATTTTATTATTAAAAATAAAGCCAAGCCTGCTTTTAAAGGGTATCGTGGGTTTAAAGGCACTATTTGTGCATCTGTTAATGAAGAGGTTATTCACGGTATTCCCGGAAAAAGAAAATTAACTAATGGGGATATTATTAGTATTGATTGCGGAGTTAATCTTGATGGGTTTTATAGTGATATGGCAAAAACTTTTAAAGTGGGAAATGTAGATTCTAGTGTTGAAAGGCTTTTAGAAGTTACAAACGCTTCTCTTTACAAGGGTATTGCTGAAATGAAAGTGGGAAATAGAATTTTAAATATATCAAAAGCAATAGAAGATTATATAAAACCATTTGGGTTTGGAATAGTTAGAGAATACACGGGGCACGGTGTTGGATTCCAACTTCATGAAGAGCCGAGTGTTCCAAATTATTATGCTCCTTTTTTTAAAAATATTAGAATTCAAGAAGGTATGGTTTTGGCTATTGAGCCTATGGTAAACTTAAAGGGGCACGAAGTTTCAATAAAAAGTGATGGTTGGACCGTTTTTGCATCTGATCTAAGTTATTCTGCTCATTTTGAACATACTGTTGCTGTTGTTGATGGATTGCCTTTAATTTTAAGCGAAGTTTAAGTTTTAAAATATTCAAATATTAAAATATTGATTATTATTTATAAAATTGAGTAATTATGTGGAGGTTATAAAAGTGGAAAAAAAGTTTTTTTCTGGATTTATTCTCAGTTTTTTGGCTTTAGGCATTGGATTTTTTATTGGAATGCATTATTTAGATTCTAATAGAAGTAACATTGTTTTTGCAGAAGAAAAGGGCAATACAGTACAAGCCTTGCAAGATTCTTTTAGAGAAGTTTCCAAGAAAATTTTACCATCATCTGTAGAAGTTCATGCAACAGGGGTAATTAAGCAGAGTTTTCCTATTCCATTTTTCTTTTTTGATATGCCAGAATTTGATTCTGAGAGAAAAAGCAATTGGGCAGGTTCTGGAGTAATAATTGGTAGAGATTCTCAGAAAAAATCATTATTTTATGTGATTACAAATAGTCATGTGGTAGATAAGGCAACTGAACTTGAAGTTGTATCTTATGATAAGAAAAAGCACAAGGCTAAGTTAGTTGGTAAAGACGAAAAAAAAGATATTGCTCTAATTAGTTTTGAAAGCAATGATTCAGCCATTAGAGTAGCTGATCTTGGAGACAGTGATAAGATTGAAATAGGTGATTGGGTTATGGCAGTAGGTAGTCCTTTTCAATTTAGTTTTACAGTTACAGCAGGAATTGTAAGTGGGTTGCAACGTTCTGCAAATCCTAATTTGCAATCAAGGAATTTATTTATACAAACTGATGCCGCAATCAATAGAGGTAATTCAGGTGGTCCTCTTGTAAATATAAAAGGTGAAGTTATTGGGATTAATGCTTGGATAGCTTCAAATTCTGGAGGAAATATTGGCTTAGGTTTTGCAATTCCTGTTAACAATATTAAAAGTACTGTAGATTTTTTCCTTAAAGGTAAAAAAATTGAATCAGCATGGCTTGGAATTTCTTTCTATCCATTAAAAACAAGAGATTCTGAAGTGCTAAAAAGCTTAGGAGTTGAAGGTAAGGATGTTTCAGCTGCAATTATTGCCTCTCTTTATCCAGGTTCACCTGCTGTTAGGTCGGGGCTTAGAGCGGGGGACATTATTGTGAAGGTTAATGAAGTTCCAATGAGTGTTTTTCAAGACGTCACATCATATATTAGTGATTTTTATGCTGGTGAGAAAGTAAATGTGGAAATTTTAAGAGGCAATGTCAAAAAAAACATTGAGATTGTTCTTGCTGTTAGACCTAAGGATAAAGAACTTTCTTCTTCAAAAATGCTTCCCGGTTTTGTTGTTTATCCATTAGTCGATGATATTAAAGCTCAGCTTAATTTAAGAAACTGGATTAAAGGTGTTGTTGTTGATTATATTGATAAAAATTTAGCATCAAATATTAAAATGAAGTCAGGAGATGTAATTATTTCTGTAAATTCAAAAAATGTTTCTAATTTAAGAGAATTTTATGATGCTCTTGAGGTTGGAAAAAATACTTATAAAGTTTTAAGAGGAAATGATTCTTTTAAAATTACGTTTTAGTAAATTTTAGTTTTGGGTTAAGAGCTGATCTTAGCCCTTTTTGCTTTATGTGCTTTATTACGCTTTGCTTTAGATTATAATGCTTTTATTTTATGTTAAGTATTTGAGTTAATCTACAGGTAAAATATTTTGATTAAATAAAATTTATTGTTGTTGGGAATGAATAAAAGGAATAAGTTTGCATTATGAAAAAATATGTTTCTTATGAAGAGATAAGAATTAATGGGTTTAAGCTTGCTTATAAAATTTATAAAGATGGATTTATTCCAGATATTATGTATGTTTCTTTGAGGGGAGGAGCCTATCTTGGCAATATTATTAGTGAATTTTTTAAATTTGTAAAGACAGATAAGCCCCTTTTATATGCTGCTGTTGTTGCCAGATCTTATGATATTTTTAATGAGCAAAAAAAGATAATGATAGATGGGTGGACTTATGATCCAAAATATTTAAGGGCAGGTGATAAAGTTTTATTTGTTGATGATGTTTTTGATACAGGCCGTACTATTGTTTATTTGAGAGGTGAAGTTTTAAAAAAGGGTATAGAGAGTAAAAATGTTAAAATAGCAGTTTACGATTATAAGAATCATGGATTTGTAGATTATGTTCCTGATTATTACGTTAATAAATATTCTAGTCAAGAAGAATTGAATACTTGGATTCATTATGGAAATCATGAGCTGACAGGATTAAAAGAAAGCGAATATAAGAATAGTTTTAAATATATAGATGATGAGCTTAGTGAGGTTTTAAAATTTTTGGCAAAAAATAAATTCTAATTAGTTTCTTCTATATGTTCTATTAAAGTGTATCCCTTTGTTTTTAGCATTTTGATTATTATTCCTAGATTATCTTTTAATATTGGGCCAATTAGTGCGTGAGTTTTTTTGGTTTTAACTGAAAATTTATTAGTATTTTTAATTGTCTCAAAGTTATCATTTTTATAGCTAGGATAAACTTTAACATAATTATTTGCTGTAAAATTTGTAGCATTTGCAGTTTTTTGATTGATATTATTGTTTAAATTTTTGTTAGGATAATTAATTTTTTTTGATTTTTGTATGTATATATTGAAGTTTGTATTTTTTTCACTGTTTGCATCTTTTTTTAAAATTAGTTCTTTTTGAATATTTTTTAAATTTGAGTTTGAATCGCAAGTCTTAGATTTTTTTTTTATTTTTGTTTCTACGTTTGAAAATAGTTCTAATTTATTGTTTAAATTTTCATCTTTTACTGGAAATAATCTTATTGTAAAAAGAAAGAATAGTATTAATTTGCAGAGCTTTGCTAATCTCATCTTATTTTTTTCCTTTTGTTTGATTAAAAATAAAGATTTTTGGGAGTTCTTGGGAATGGTATTGAATCTCTTATATTAGGTATTCCTGTTGAGTATTGCACCAATCTTTCAAGACCAAGTCCAAAGCCAGAATGGGGAGTCGAGCCAAATCTTCTTAGATCAAGATACCAGTTTAGATGCTCAATGTTTAGGTTTAATTCTTTTATTCTGTCTTCTAATTTTTGTAAGTCATCTTCTCTTTCACTTCCTCCTATAATCTCTCCAATTTTTGGAACAAGTATGTCCATTCCTTTAACAGTTTTGTTATCTTTGTTTATTTTCATGTAAAATGCTTTGAAATTTTTTGGATAATCAATGACCACCACTGGTTTTTTAAAAGTTTCTTCTGTTAAGAATCTCTCGTGATCTGTTTGCAAATCTATTCCCCAGTAAGGTTTTGTTTCAAAATTTTTTTTTGAGCTTTCAAGAATTTCAATTGCTTGAGTATAGGTAATAATTTCAAAATTTGAATTTATTACGTTTTCTAGTTTTTTAATTAGCCCTTTTTCAATATAATTTTCTAAAAAATCCATATCTTGTGAGCATTCATTTAAGATTGAACTTAAAATATATTTTAAGAGATCTTCTGCTAGGATAATATTGTCTTTAAGCTTGTAAAAAGCCATTTCTGGTTCTATCATCCAAAATTCTGAAGCGTGGCGCGTGGTGTTAGAATTTTCTGCTCGAAATGTTGGACCGAATGTATATATTTTAGATAAAGCCATTGCATATGCTTCTCCGTGTAATTGACCGGTTACAGAGAGAAAAGCTTCTTTCCCAAAGAAATCATCTTTAAAATCAATATTACTAAGTGAGTTATTTGTTTTATTTAATTTTAGTGTGGAAACCCTAAACATTTCACCAGCACCTTCTCCATCATTTGATGTAATTATTGGTGTATTGATATAAAAAAAACCATTTTTTTGGAAATATTCATGAATTTTGTATGAAATTTTATTTCTTACCCTAGCAATAGCTCCAAATGTATTGGTTCGTATTCTTAAATGAGGTATTTCTCTTAAAAACTCAAAAGTATGTCTTTTTTTTTGCAATGGGTAGGTTTTTTGGTCCGCTTCTCCGATTACATTAAAATTGTCTGTTTTTATTTCGTAATTTTGTCCTTTTGCAGGACTTCCCACCAATAGACCGGTTAGCGATATGCTTGCTCCTGTTGTTAGTTTTTTTAAATCTTTTTCACTAAATTGATTTTCTTCTTCGTTTATTACAGCTTGAATTCCTTTAAGTGTTGAGCCGTCATTAATTTCTATAAATCCAATCTTACCATTACTTCTCTTGGTTCTAATCCAGCCATTTATTGTAACACTTTTGTTTAAAATTGGATTTTCTAAAATATCTTTAATGCTTGAAAACATTTTATTTATCACCTTAAATACTTATTAATATTGCTAAATCAATTTTATTATAGCTTAAAACTTTTTTTAAAAAAATATTCGACAATTTTTATTATTTTAATTCTTGAAATTAACTTTGTTAATATTTATACTTTGTTTTTTAGGAGTGATTATTATTTTGTAATGAAAAATTTCAAAGAAGTAATAATTGTTTTTGATTCAGGAATAGGGGGTCTTTCTTATTTTAAATATGTTAAAAGTAAAATAGAAGGATACCAATATGTTTATGTTGCTGATAATAAAAATTTCCCTTATGGAGAAAAGAGTTCAGAATATCTTTTAGAAGTAGTTTTATTGTTTATTGAGAAGCTTAAAAAGATCTATAATATTAGTGCATTAATTTTGGCTTGCAATACAATTTCCGTTAGTGTGTACAATAAATTAAATTTTGATTTTCCGGTAGTTTATACTTTACCAGAAGTAAGTTTGGTTCCAGATCTTGCTTTAAAAAGAGTTCTTTTGATTGCAACAAGTACTACTCTTGAAAGCAAATTCGTTAAGGATCAAGTAAATATACATAATGATTTAATTGTAAAAGCTGCTGGAGAGCTTGTTAATTTTGTTGAATATGGGCAGAAGTACAGAAAAGATGCTCT
The DNA here is from genome assembly GCF_008931845.1 of Borrelia maritima. Taxonomy (NCBI): domain Bacteria; kingdom Pseudomonadati; phylum Spirochaetota; class Spirochaetia; order Spirochaetales; family Borreliaceae; genus Borreliella; species [Borrelia] maritima. Next base: position 97,585 of record NZ_CP044535.1, on the reverse strand, counting down.
TAAATGTTTGGAAGCTTTAAAATTTGAAGTTGTAAACACCGGTAGAGAAATTGTTTTTCTCGGATGCACACATTATTTACATCTGAAGGAAATGATAGAAGATTTTTTAAAAATCCCTGTTTATGAGAATCGTGAACTAGTTGTACAAAGGCTTATTAGATCAATAAATTTTTCTAAATATAAAGGCGACTCTTGTAGAAATGATGCTGACTTTGTAGATGAATTTTATTTAACTAAAAATGAAAATTTGGCTTTTTATCAAGATTTTTGCAAAAAATATAATCTCCGCTTTAAAGGAATTATACTTTGAATTATCTTGAATTTGAAGTTATTTGGGGAGTTAATAATATATATTCTATTTTAGAACTTAAGAGCAAATTGATTTATGAAGGAATTTTTAAGGGGAAGGTATTAGAAACAGGTTGTAAGGAATATAGCCCTTTAGTTCCAGGAGATATAGTTTTAGGATATGTTTATGGTTCTCGCAAAGTGTATATTGATAAGCGAGCAAGTAGGAAAAATATTCTTTGGCGCTATAATAGAAAAGCAGATCTTAGACAGACAATTGTTGCCAATGTTAACAATGTTTTGATTGTAAATTCTGCTAATTTCCCCGAGATGAAAAATTTTTTTATTGACAGAATTCTTGTTGTTGCAGAAGAGCAAAATATTTTTCCTGTTATTGTAATTAATAAAATTGATAAAGGAATAAGCCAAAGAGTTGAAGAGTTGTCTGAAATTTATGAAAATCTAGGATACAAGGTTTTAAAAACTTCTGTTAAAACTTTTGAGGGTATTAAAGAAATAAAAGAGATTTTGGGAAATTCAAGAACTTCTTTTATTGGCCAATCTGGTGTTGGTAAATCTTCTTTAATAAATTTAATTGATTCAAGAGCTTCTCAAGCAGTAAATGAGATTTCACATAAGTATTCTAGAGGAAAGCATACTACTGTTTATTCAATATCATTTCATTCTGATAGTGGGGTAATAGTTGATACTCCTGGAATAAAGGAGTTTGGAATTGAAACATTGCCTTTTGAGAATCTTAAATATTATTTTAAAGAGTTTGAAAATTTTGCTGGTTTTTGTAAATATAAATCCTGTTTGCATGTTAGTGAACCTTGTTGTTCTGTTATAAGTTCTTTAGGCAATGGTATTTCTAATCTCAGGTACGAAAGCTATTTAAAGATTTTGTCGGAGCTTAAAAATTATAAAAATTATGCAAGATAAATATTTAAAAAATATTGATTTTTATGAAATTTTGTCTTTAGTATCGAAGTATGTTTCTAATCCAGACACTATTAATCTACTAAATAATCAAAAAATATTAAAAACAAGAGAAAGTTTAGAAAAAATGTTTTCCTTTGTAAATCTCATTAGAATGCTTTTTGAGAGTTTTAAAGGGTATCCAAATTCTTTTATAAATAGTTTGAAATATCCCATTTCATTATTATCAAAAGAAAATTCAAGAGTTTCTATTGAAAATTTGAGAGATATTATAGGGTTTTTAGATGAAGTTTTGAGATTAAATTTATTTTTAAATAAAAACAGTGATGCCAAGCATCTTAATGTACAGATTTTATATGATTTATTATTTTTAAGTCCAGAGCTAAAGAATTTGCTTAGTGAGTTGAAAGAATATATAGATGTTGATGCTCTTGAATTGAAAAGCGGTGTTGTAAAAGAATATGATTCGATTGAATTTGAAATTAAAAATTTAAATGGACGAGTTGAAAAGCAGATAAAAAGAATAATTGGCTTGAATTCAGAGTATTTAGCTTCCAATTTTGTTTATTATAAATCAAATAAATATGTCCTTGCTCTTAAGTCTAATTTTAAAGGTAAGATTAAAGGCAATGTTATTTCTGTTTCTTCATCGGGCGAAACTCTTTATATTGAACCAAATGATATTGTAAATGATAACAATAGGTTAAGTTATCTGTATTTAGAGAAAAAAAGAATATTTTTAAAAATTTTGCAAAATCTTTCTGGTAAAGTTCGCAGCAACATTATTCTTTTAGATAATCTTTATAATAATTTTTTGTATTATGATTCTTTAAAAGCACGAGCGATTTATGGAATTGAAACTAAAGGGGTATTTCCTGAGATTTCAGATGTATTAAATATTCTTGATGCACATCATCCTTTGGTAAAGGATTCAAAGGCAATAAATTTTACTCCTGTTGAGAATCGTGTTGTAATTATTACTGGTCCTAATGCTGGTGGAAAAACGGTAACTTTAAAGACAATTGGACTACTTAGTGCAATGTTTCAGTTTGGTATTCCTATTATTGTTAGTGAGTCTAGTACTTTTAAAATTTTTGACAACATTTTTATTGATATTGGTGATGAGCAGTCAATTCCTAATTCTCTTTCAACTTTTTCAAGCCATATGAGTAATATTTCTTATATTTTAAAAAATGCTACAAAAAATAGCCTTGTAATATTTGATGAATTTTGCTCAGGAACAGACATTGATCAAGGCCAGGCGCTTGCTATTGCGATTCTTGAATATTTAATCAATATTAATTCTTATGTTTTAATATCAACTCATTATAATGCCCTTAAATATTTTGCATATATCCATGAAGGTGTTATTAATGCTTCTATGCGGATGGATTTAGAGACAATGCAGCCCAGTTATAATTTGATTTTTTCCATTCCCGGTGAAAGTTATGCGTTTAATGTTGCTAGTAAAGCTTTGATTGACAAGAAAATAGTAATTCGTGCTAATGAGATTTATTCATTTCAAAAAACAGAAGTTAATGAAATTTTAGAAAGATTAATAGAGAAAGAAAAAGATTTGCTTTTACTTAAAGAAACCATAAATAATAAATTAATTCAAATAGAACTGCAAGAAAAAGAAGTAGAAAATCTTTATCAAGATCTTTTATTAAAGGAAAAAAATATTGAGACGGAGCTTTTAAATGAGCAAAATGAATTTTTAAAAAATTCAAGAAAAGTTTTAGAAAATTTAGTTAGAGAAATAAAAGAAGGCAATGTTAATGTTGCAAAGAATAAAACTTTTATATCAGATTTAGAAAAAAATATAGATCTTAAATTAAATAAAGTAAATTCTCTTAACAATAAGAGAAATGTAGTAACAGATTTTAAAATAGGAGATATGGTGAGGATAATTAGTTCCAATGCAAAAGGAAAAATAGTTGGGATTTCTAAAAAGAAGATTACTGTTAATGCGGGCGCTTTTAATATTAGTGTTTCTAGATTAGAGATATCTTTAGAAAATATTAAAGAACAGAAAAAAGAGAGTGGTAAAAATTTTAGCTTTTCAATTGATCATAATGATTATGATAAGGAAACCTTGCTAGGTTTTACCATTGATATTAGAGGTATGAGGACTGTTGATGCTCTAGACTTTTTAAACAAGAAAATAGATAATATTATATTAAATGGCATTAATAAATTTGAGATCATTCATGGAAAAGGGGAAGGGCATCTTATGAAGGAAGTTCACAATTTATTAAAAGAGTTAAGGTTTGTTAAAAAATATTATTTTGCTCATCCTAGTGATGGAGGAGCTGGTAAAACCATAGTTGAGATTTAATTTAAGTGGATATAACTAAATTTAATGAATTTGAAAATATATTGTTTCACATTTGTCTTGATGTTGATTTTATGCTTGAAGACGAATTTGGCGATTCTTATGATATTCATCCCAATAGACCTTTTAGGGGTAAGGCCGCAAACGGTCTTTTAGATGGTCTTTTCAGTGTTACAACAACTTTTACATCAGGCTATGGATCTAAGTTTGGAAGAGGTTATTTGATTGTTATTGAAATACTGACTTTAAATTTTGTTGATAGTGAATTTTGGGATAAGATAAATAAAAGGGGTATTGAAATTTTTAGAGAAGGACTTAAAAATAAATTTCCAAACAAAAATCTTGATATAGTGCTTGATGGCAATGTTTATAAAATTATTGGGCAATTTTTTTAATGACTGTATTATTTCTAATAATTAATAATAAATGTATTCTTAAAGAAGTATTTTTGTGCTAAATTGATATGTCTTGTTATATTATAAAATTTTTGATATTAAGAAATTTATTTTGCGCTTTTTTAAAGTTTTGTTTACTAATAATTGTTAATTTATTTTTACTTTGTATAATAAGGAGTTTTAATGCAATTTGAAGTAAAGGATCTGATAAATAAAATTAAAAAAGATGGGCTTGAAGAAGCTGAGAGAGTATCTAATGATATTATTTTGAAGGCTAAAAGAGAGGCAGAAGAAATAGTTTCTAGAGCAGAAGAAGCTGCCAAAGTATTAAAGCTAAAATCAGAAAAAGAAGCTAATGATTATAAACGCCATGCCCTTGAAGCTTCTCGCCAGGCAGCAAGAGATTTAATTATTGGTGTTGAAAAGAATCTTAAATCTCTTTTTGAAAATATCTTAAAAGATAATGTGGGAGAGGTTTTTAGTGATAATAATTTCTTAGCAGAGCTTATAATTAAAATAACAGATTCTTGGATTAAAGAAGAAAAAGTAGTTGTCCAATTAAATGAATTTGATGTTTCTAGCTTAGAGCATATGTTAAAACTAAAACTTGGAAATAAGCTTAAGGAAGAAATAGAAATTAAGCCCTTCAGGGGGATAAGCAAGGGTTTTAGGCTTCAAAAAAAGAATACTGATTTGCATTATGATTTTTCAGTGGAAACTATTGCAGACATTCTTTTTGATTATCTTAATCCAAGATTTAAGGAAGTTGTAAAAGTGGTCTAGGAGACTTTTGTGTTAGATTCATATTATTATGTTTTATCTTCTCTGCCTTATATTGATTTAAAATCTTTAAAAAGTTATAGTGTTTCAGATTTTTTAAACAATGTCGAACTTTCTTTAAGCAAAAAGGACTTCAATTTTTTAAAAGAGTTGCTAGAATTTAAGGTAGATAGAGGCAAATCACGAGTTATTGATCTTTTTCTTGATTTTGAAGATACGATAAGATATACACTTGCAGCTTTAAGGGCAGAAAAATTGGGTTTGTCTAAGGATTTTTATTTGGAATCTGCTTATTTCTCGAGTTATTATCTGAGTATTTTGAGAAATATTTGTTTGAAAGAAAATTCTTTTGAGATAGAATTGGGTCTTGACCTTCTCAAGTGGCAATTTTTGACTGATCTTGAGGTTGGGCATGAATTTGATTTTGAGAAATTAATAATTTACTTTTTAAAGTTAAGGTTATTTTTGAGGCATAATTTATTTAAAGAAAAATTAGGTATTCAAAATTTTGACAAGATTTGTCAAAATTTAATTGATAAAACTAATGGAAAAGTTTAGGAAAGGAATTTTAATGAAGACAAAAGGAAAAGTTGTTGGAGTAAATGGAAACTTAGTTACTATTGAAGTAGAAGGTTCAGTTTCTATGAATGAAGTTTTATTTATAAATACCGGTGGCAGGAATTTAAAAGCAGAAGTAATTCGTATTAGAGGGAATGAAGTTGATGCACAAGTTTTTGAATTGACAAAGGGAATATCTGTTGGAGATGTAGTTGAATTCACAGATAAGCTCTTAACAGTTGAATTAGGGCCAGGTCTTTTAACTCAAGTGTATGATGGACTTCAAAATCCTTTACCTGAACTAGCTATTCAGTGTGGATTTTTTTTAGAAAGGGGAGTGTATTTAAAGCCTTTGAATAAAAATAAGAAATGGAATTTCAAAAAAACTTCCAAAGTCGGAAAAATTGTTATTGCAGGAGATTTTTTGGGCTTTGTAATTGAAGGGACTGTCCACCATCAAATAATGATTCCATTTTATAAAAGAGATTGTTATAAAATTGTTGAGATTGTAAATGATGGTGACTATACGATTGATGATCAAATTGCAGTAATTGAAGATGATTCTGGGATGAGGCATAGCATTACAATGTCTTTTCATTGGCCTGTTAAAATTCCTATTACTAATTATAAGGAACGGCTTATTCCTAGTGAGCCTATGTTAACTCAAACTAGAATTATAGATACGTTTTTCCCAGTTGCCAAGGGAGGAACTTTTTGCATCCCAGGTCCTTTTGGAGCTGGAAAAACGGTTCTTCAGCAGGTTACAAGTCGAAATGCTGATGTTGATGTGGTGATTATTGCAGCTTGTGGTGAGCGAGCAGGTGAGGTGGTAGAAACTCTTAAAGAGTTTCCCGAATTGACCGATCCTAAAACCGGTAAATCTTTAATGGATAGGACTTGTATTATTTGTAATACATCTTCAATGCCAGTTGCAGCTAGGGAAGCTTCTGTTTATACTGCTATTACTATTGGTGAATATTATAGGCAGATGGGTCTTGATATTCTTCTTTTGGCAGATTCAACTTCAAGATGGGCTCAAGCAATGAGAGAAATGTCTGGTCGCCTTGAAGAAATTCCTGGTGAGGAGGCTTTTCCAGCTTATCTTGAGTCTGTCATTGCGTCATTTTATGAAAGAGCAGGCATTGTAGTTCTTAATAATGGTGATATTGGATCTGTAACAGTTGGTGGATCTGTGAGTCCTGCTGCTGGCAATTTTGAAGAACCAGTTACTCAAGCAACTTTAAAGGTTGTGGGAGCCTTCCATGGGCTTACAAGAGAAAGATCTGATGCTAGGAAATTTCCAGCTATTAGTCCTCTTGAATCTTGGAGCAAATATAAAGGTGTTATTGATCCCAAAAAAACAGAATATGCAAGATCTTTTTTAGTGAAAGGTAACGAAATTAATCAAATGATGAAAGTTGTTGGAGAAGAGGGTATAAGTAATGAAGATTTTTTAATTTATTTGAAATCCGAGCTACTTGATTCATGCTATTTGCAACAAAATTCATTTGATTCTATTGATGCTGCTGTTAGTTCAGAGCGTCAAAATTATATGTTTGATATAGTTTATAACATTCTTAAAACCAACTTTGAGTTTTCTGATAAGCTTCAAGCAAGAGATTTTATAAATGAGTTAAGGCAAAATCTTTTAGACATGAATCTTTCTTCTTTTAAAGATCATAAGTTTAATAAATTGGAGCATGCTTTGGGTGAATTGATAAATTTTAAAAAGGTAATTTAGGGGGTTCGAGAAATATATATATGAAAAGAGTCTATAGTAAGATAGAGTCTATAGCAGGCAATGTAATAACTGTTACAGCTCAAGGTATTAAGTACGGTGAGCTTGCTATTGTAAAAGCAAAAGATACAAGTTCTCTAGCCGAAGTAATTAAGCTTGATCGAGAAAAAGTTTCTCTTCAAGTTTATGGTGGTACAAGAGGTGTTTCCACATCAGACGAGATAAAGTTTTTAGGACATTCAATGCAAGTTTCATTTTCTGACAATTTGTTGGGCAGAATTTTTGATGGTTCTGGGAATCCTAGAGATGGAGGGCCTTCTCTTGATGACAGCTTGATTGAAATTGGTGGGCCTTCTGCGAATCCTACAAAACGTATTGTTCCTAGAAACATGATAAGGACAGGACTTCCAATGATAGATGTTTTTAACACTCTTGTTGAATCTCAAAAATTACCAATCTTTTCTGTTTCTGGTGAGCCCTATAATGAGCTTCTTGTGAGGATTGCACTTCAAGCAGAGGTTGATTTAATAATTCTTGGGGGGATGGGGCTTAAGCATGATGATTATTTAACTTTTAAAGATTCTTTAGAAAAAGGAGGCGCTTTAAGTAGAGCAATTTTTTTTGTTCATACTGCTAATGATTCTGTTGTTGAATCTTTAACTGTTCCTGATATTTCACTTGCTGTTGCTGAAAAGTTTGCTCTCAAGGGCAAAAAAGTCTTGGTGCTTCTCACAGACATGACAAATTTTGCTGATGCAATGAAAGAAATATCTATTACGATGGAGCAAGTGCCTTCTAACAGAGGTTATCCCGGGGATTTATATTCTCAGCTTGCATATCGTTATGAGAAAGCTATTGATTTTGAGGGTGCAGGATCGATTACAATACTTGCAGTTACAACTATGCCGGGTGATGATGTTACTCATCCTGTTCCTGACAATACTGGATACATTACAGAAGGTCAGTACTATTTAAAGGGTGGCAGGATAGAGCCTTTTGGATCGCTTTCAAGACTCAAGCAAATGGTAAACAGTAGAACTAGAGATGATCATAGGACTATAATGGATTCAATGATTAAACTTTATGCGTCTTCAAAAGAATCTGTAGAGAAGAAAGCTATGGGATTTAATATGACTAAGTGGGACGAGAAATTACTCAAGTATAGTAGCATGTTTGAAAGTAAGATGATGGATTTGTCTGTTAATATTCCCTTAGAAGAGGCTTTAGATTTGGGCTGGAGCATTCTTGCCAGTTGTTTTAGTCCAAAAGAAACGGGAATAAAAACAGACCTTATTAAAAAATATTGGCCTAAAAAAGAGACCTATTGATTATGTCTAAAATTAAATTGACCAAAAATGATCTTAAAAAGCAAAAAGATGAGCTTAAAATGTTTAAGAGGTATTTGCCTACTTTGCAGCTTAAGAAGCAACAGCTTTATATGGAAATTGTTAGAATTGAGAATTCTTGCAAAATTAAAAGTCTTGAGCAACAAAACCTTAAGGACAGTATTTCTAGTTGGATTTCTCTTTTTAGTGAAAAATTTCCTTTTGAAAGTTGGATTCAAGTAAAAACAGTATTCAAAAAGTCTTTAAATATTGCGGGGGTTGCTATTCCTTTATTTGATTCTATTGAATATGAAGACATAAAACACGATTTACTTTTTACTCCTTATTGGGTAGATAAGGGAATTGAGGTTCTTAAAACTGTAATTCAAATTGATGTAGAACTTAAAATTTTAAAAAAACAGATTGATTTGCTTTTAAAAGAGTTTAGAGTAACATCTCAGAGGGTTAATTTATTTGAGAAAGTTATGATACCAACAGTTAAGGCTAATATAAAAAAAATTAATGTATATCTTGGGGATCAGCAAACTGCGGCTGTTGTAAGAGGTAAAATTGCTAAGGCTAGTTTGATAAAAAAAAGATAGGAACAAGCTTATGATTGTAAAAATGAAAAAAGTTTTACTTTTGACTTTATCAAAATATAAAAAAGAATCATTAGAGATTTTAAGAGATTTTGGAGCAGTTCATATTAATTTTTGCAATAAGAATTCAGATTCTTTAAAAAAAAGCATTGATAATCGGCGAATTTTAATGCAAGCTTTTTCGCTACTTAAAGAAGATGGAGGTGTTAAGGCTTTAAAATCTTCTAATGGAAATTTTTTAGATATTGCAAAAAGCATAGTCAATTTAGGTAATGAGATTAAAGAATTTCAAGATATTAAGCGATCTTTATTGCATGAAAGGAATTTAATTTCTGTTTGGGGGAATTTTTCTTTGGATGATATTGACAAATTAAAAGATTCTGGCATTTACATTCAATTTTTTAAAATCCAAAAAAGTGAATATAAAAATTTATTAAAAGACCCTAATGTTAATGTACTTTTGATTCAAAATGTAAAAAACACTTATTATTTTGTGAGCGTTAGTGAGTTTGAGCAAAAAATTGAAATTGCTGATGAATTTAAGTTTAATTTTGATTTTGATTATATTAATAATAAATTAAAGGTTGTTGATGAGATTTTAGATCAAAAATTAACTCAAATCTCTCTTTTTAATAAATACATTGATATTTTAAGAGATGAAATAAAAAATTACGATCAAATCGTAGAGTTTGAGCAAGTCTTAGCTGATATGCAATCTGATTTTGAAGATTTTTCATATATTACGGGATTTGTTCCGGTTGAAAGGCAAGAATCTCTTAAAAGCTCAGTTTTAAAAGCAGGCTTTGCGGTGCAATTTGCAGATCCTGAAGAAAATGATATTATTCCAACCTATATAAAAAGAAAAGGAATTGCCAATTTAGCTGCGCCTATTTTTAATATTTTAGAGACGATTCCCGGATATAAAGAAAGGGATATAAGTTTTATTTTTATGTTATTTTTCTTTGTGTTTTTTGGTATGATAGTGGGTGATGCAGCTTATGGTGTAATATTTTTTTTGATAGGAATTTTGCTTAGTTTGAGTTTTATTCTTAGGGGCAAGCCCCTAACTCCGATTCATGGGTTAATATTTTATCTTAGTATATCATCGATACTTTATGGTTCTATGACTGGGACTTGGTTTGGTAGTCCTTTAATTCTTGAAATTTTTCCTATTTTAAATTCATTTAAAGTTAGTTATTTGACAGATAAAGATAGTGTACAAAATGTTATCTTTATTTGCTTTTCAATAGGAGTTTTGCAAATTGCATTGGCTCATGCTTGGAATTTTTTAAGACAAGTAAAAGAAAAACCCCATATTCATTCAATTGCACAGATTGGTTGGCTTATAGCTATAATTGGCCTTTATTACCTTGTTTTAAATTTAATAATAAGTCAATCTCGATTTCCCATGCACAGTGTTGTTTACAATGTAATATATTTGGGCATTGCGCTTGTATTTATTTTTGGCAAGCAAGATGGTTCAAATTTTTTCAAGTGTATCTTGAAAAGTTTTGGGGGAATTATAGAGCAATTTTTAACTACTGTGTCTGGGTTTGCAGATATAATATCTTATATTAGACTTTTTGCAGTTGGACTTGCAGGACTTTCAATTTCAGCAAGTTTTAATACTATGTCAATACCTTTACTAAAATCTTCTAATATTGGTTTTATAATAGTTGGAGCTATTGTTATACTTTTTGGACATGTTTTAAATATAATGTTATCTTTGCTTTCAGTAGTTGTTCATGGATTAAGGCTTAATATGCTTGAATTTTCAAACCATTTAGGCCAAGAATGGAATGGATATGCTTATAAGCCTTTTAGAAAAATAAAAAAATAAATAAAAAGGAGTACTTATGGATATAGGTTTAATAGGAGTTAATTCAGCTTTGACAATTTCAGCAATAGGCTCTGCCTTGGGCATGGGAGCAGCAGGCAGTGCTGCTATTGGGGCATGGAAGAGATGCTATATGCAAGGAAAGCCGGCACCATTTTTATTGATTGTTTTTGTTTCAGCGCCATTGACTCAAATAATATATGGGTATATTTTAATGAACACATTGTATGAGGTAATGATGCAGACAAATCCATGGTTATTGTTTGGAGCCGGTATTGGCGGTGGGTTTGCAATTGCTGTTTCTGGATTTGCTCAAGGTAAAGCAGCAGCAGGGGCTTGTGATGCTTTTTCTGAGACAGGTAAAGGATTTGCTACATATCTATTAGTTTTGGGATTAATAGAATCTGTTGCTCTTTTTGTAATGGTATTCTTGATGATCTTTAAGTTTGTTTAATTTTTTATTTATGTTTCTTTTAATATTAAATTTTCTCGTAATTTATGAGTTAATTTAATATATTTATTATTATGAGAAATTTGTTTTTATTCTTTTTTGCCCTGTTTTTTTCTATTTCTTTGAATTCTTTAAGTAATAATTTGAATTCTGTAGGTAATAAAAATTTTCCGTATTGGATTTTACTTGAAAAAGGTAGGCAATTTCTTTATTCTAAATCTGAACTTGGTAAGTCTAATCTTACACATGCGATTAATTATTTGCAGGAAGCTTTGCTTAGAAAAGGGGTTTATCCCGAAGCCAGCTATTATTTATCAGTGGCTTATAGTATGTCTGGGAATGCTGTTCTTGAAAAATTAAACCTTTACAAGTCTTTTGAAGACAAAGATTATTTATTAGATGAATCTTTTGAAAAAAAAATACTTTTTTCTTTAGCCAAAATGGCTGAACTTGAAAATAATTATGTTGATACAATTGATTATTTAAATGATATATTAAATAAGTTTTCAACTAAAAAAGATTACTATAGTTATCATGATTATTCTCAAAGTGAGAATGGTGCTCCAGACAATAAATTTAATGTTTCATTTTATCTAACTTCTTATTTAAAACAAGTAAGAGGAGCTTTTGGTCTTGATTTTACTTTTAATCTTTACAGATTTAAAAACTACAATGTTATTGATACTCATCAATTATTGTCAAAAGTTTATTTACGCTTAAGAGCTTATGAACTTTCAATTATTCATGGGCTTATAGCTACAGTGGGGATTCTAACAAGAATGTATGATTATATTTCTTATTATGAACCCGTTTATCAGTTTAAAAATTTAAGATCTTTTGTTAAAAAAATTAATGAGTATAAGGCAATAAAAAATGCTTTTGAATCTACAGATTTTTGGGAAATAGTTTATAATGTTGCTGTTGCTACTTATGCGTATTCCAATGGTAATTATAGATTTAGAGCAATAGATACTTGGAAATTAATAGTGGATCTTGCACCAAGATTTTCTCCTTATATTGCGAAATCAAGAAGTGAAATTAAAAATTATGTATATTTAAAAAAGGAGTAAATCTTTAAATCTTGATTTGTAGTTCGGGGTGAGTAGTATTAGTATTCGTAAGAAAAATTTTTGCATTATTGCACACATTGATCATGGTAAGTCAACATTAGCCGATAGATTTATTCAAAAGGCTAAAATAATATCTGATCGTGATTTTAAAAGTCAAATGCTTGACAATATGGATATTGAGCGAGAAAGAGGCATTACAATAAAAAGTCAGGCAGTAACAATTACCTATAAAAGTAATGATGGTAATTGTTATGAATTAAATTTTGTAGATACTCCAGGCCATGTTGATTTTTCTTATGAAGTTTCAAGAGCAATTTCATCTTGTGAGGGCGCTCTTTTATTAATTGATGCAAGCCAGGGGATACAAGCTCAGACAGTTTCTAATTTTTACATGGCTTTTGAGCATGATTTAGAAATTATTCCTGTTATTAATAAAATAGATCTTCCAAATGCAAATATTGATTTTGTAAAGAAGCAAATAAAGAGTGATTTAGGATTGAATGAAGAAATTGCTATTTCTATTTCTGCTAAGAATGGAATAGGAATTGATGATTTGCTTGAAGCTATTTGTAAGTATGTGCCATCTCCTAGGGGAAGTGTTAAAGATCCGTTAAGAGCATTAATTTTTGATTCGCATTATGATTCTTATAGAGGAGTTGTTGTTCACTTTAGAATTTTCGAAGGACAAATCAAGACGGGCGATAAGATTAAGTTAATGCATACTGGTAGCGAGCATTTAATTGAAGAGATTGGAATTTTTAAAATATCACTTGAAAGAAAGGATAGTCTAGAAGCAGGGGATGTTGGATATTTTATTGCAGGAATAAAAAATATATCAGATGTGAAGATTGGAGATACAGTAACCCTTTGTGATTTTACCGCATTATCTCCTCTTGAGGGATTTAAAGAAGTTAAGCCCGTAGTGTTTTCTTCAGTATATCCTGTTGATGCTAATCAATATGATGATCTTTTAAAGGCAATGGATAGATTAAAGCTTAATGATGCGTCGTTAACATTTGAAAAAGATTCATCATCTGCTCTTGGGCATGGTTTTAAATGTGGATTTCTTGGACTTTTGCATTTAGAAGTCATTCAAGAACGCATTGAACGTGAATTTAATTTAAATGTGATACTAACTTCCCCTTCTGTTAGATACAAAATAATTCCTAAAAAGGGAGAATCTTATTTTATTGAAACTCCTGAACAATTTCCTGGAAATGAATCTATTGAAAGTGTTCTTGAGCCTTATATTAAGGCCAATATTATTGTTCCTACAGAATTTTTAGGTAATATTATGAGTGTGTGTTTATTGAAAAGAGGAGTTCAGACGAACTTAATCTATCTTGATACTAAGCGTGTTGAACTTATTTATAAAATGCCTCTTTCTGAGATCCTTTTTGATTTTTATGATAAGATTAAATCTGTGAGTCGTGGATATGCTTCTTTTGATTATGAACTTTTAGATTATGAATATACAGATTTAGTAAGATTAGATATATTAGTCAATGGGGATAGAGTTGATGCACTCTCTCAATTAGTTTTTAAAGATAGCGCAAGAACTAAGGCTGTTGTGATTTGTAAAAAGTTGAAAGAAGAAATAGCAAGGCAGCAATTTAGAATAGCTATTCAAGGTGCTATTGGTTCTAATGTTATTGCTCGAGAGACAATTTCTCCTGTTAGAAAAGATGTTACTGCTAAGTGTTATGGAGGTGATATTACTCGTAAGCGAAAACTTTTAGAAAAGCAGAAAGAAGGCAAAAAGCGAATGAAGATGGTAGGAAATGTTGAGATCCCACAAAGCGCTTTTCTTGCAGTTTTGAAATCTAACGACAATTAAATGTGTTTTTAATTGTTAAAGGCATTTAAAGGTTTATGATTGGCAAAGCTCTTAGAAATGCGATAGAATATTTGTATCATTACTTATTTAAAATTAGTTTTTACGTAGTTTAAATTTATATGGAGTAATTTATGCTTAAGTCTAATAAAGTTGTTCTTATTGGAGCTGGTGGGGTTGGTTCAAGCTTTGCTTATGCTTTGACAATAGACAATTCACTTGTACATGAACTTGTAATTATTGACGTTAATGAAAATAAAGCAAAAGGGGAGGTCATGGACCTTAATCATGGCCAAATGTTTTTAAAGAAGAATATTAATGTATCGTTTGGGACTTACAAAGATTGTGCTAATGCAGACATTATTGTAATTACGGCAGGGCTTAACCAAAAACCTGGTGAGACAAGACTTGATTTGGTTGATAAAAATTCTAAAATATTTAAAGATATTGTAACTAATGTTGTATCTAGTGGTTTTGATGGTATTTTTGTTGTTGCAAGCAATCCTGTAGACATTATGACTTATGTTACAATGAAGTATTCTAAATTTCCTATTCATAAGGTTATTGGGACTGGAACTATTCTTGATACTTCAAGACTTCGATATTTTTTAAGTGATCATTTTAATGTGAACACTCAAAATATACATTCATATGTTATGGGTGAGCATGGTGATAGTTCTTTTGCTACTTGGGATGAAACAAAAATAGCAATGAAGCCTTTATCAGAATATCTTGCTGAAGGCAAAATAACTGAATTGGAGCTTGATGAAATTCATAAAAAGGTTGTGAATGCTGCTTATGAGGTGATTAAGTTAAAGGGAGCAACCTATTATGCAATTGGACTTGGTATTAAGAATATTGTAAATGCAATAATTGGAGATCAGAATATTATTTTGCCAATATCTTCTTATATTAATGGTCAGTATGGGGGATTGATTAAAGATCTTTATATTGGGGCACCTGCCATAGTTTGTAAGGAGGGAGTCAAAGAAGTTTTAAACTTTAATATAAGTCCTAAAGAGCTTGAAAAGTTTAACAGTTCTGCTAATCAGCTTAAAAGCTATATTGATAAAATAGAATTTTAGTTTTAAGGCCCCAATTTTTGGGGTTTTTATTTTTCAAGCATATTTTCTCCGTTTTTTCTGTGTTCAATTGCTTCAAGTAAGGCTTCTTTTGAAATATTTTTTTCTTCTTTTAAATCAGAGATTGTTCTTGCAATTTTTAATATTGAATGTGTTGCTCTTGAGGATATGTTGAGTTTATTTAAAATGTAAATCAAATCATTTTTTAAGATTGTATCTAATTTGCAAAATTTTTCAATGTGATCGGAATTAAGATCAGAATTTTTATTTATGTTTGCAAAATTTTCGTATCTTATATTTTGGATGTTTCTTGCTTTTATTATTCTTTGTTTTATTTCGCTTGAACTTTCGCTTGTTTCGCTGAGTAATTTTTCATTATTAATTGCTCTTGTTGGAACCCTAATGTCAATTCTATCAAGCATTGCAGCTCCAAGTTTTTTCCAATAATTGGAAATTTCTTGTTGCGAACAAAAGCAGTCTGTGTGTTTTTTGCCAAGATTTCCACAGGGGCAAAGATTCATTGCAAGCATTAGTTGGAAATTTGCAGGGTATTTGAATAATTTAGAACTTGCTCTTGAGATTGAAATTGATTTGTCTTCAATAGGTTCACGTAAGGATTGTAAGATAGATTTTTTAAATTCTAAAGCTTCATCTAAAAATAATATTCCATTGTGGGCAAGAGAAACTTCTCCGGGCAAAGGGTTAGGGCCTCCACCGATTATTCCTTCTTTACTAGCAGTGTGGTGGGGATTTCTAAAAGGTCTTTGTTTTATTATCTTTCTTTCTATTAATTTCCCGGATATTGACCATATTCTATTTGTTTCTATTAGCTCTTTGTTTGTAAGTGGAGGAAGAATAGATTGAGCGCACTTAATACTAAGTGTTTTTCCGCTTCCAGGCGGACCAAATAACATGATATTATGTCCACCAGCAATTGCTATTTCAATTGCTCTTTTTACTCTTTGTTGTCCTTTTATATTCTTGAAGTCATAATCTAAAATATAATCTTGTTCAATTACTGGCTGCGGTTTAATATTTGTTCTTGGGGGGAGTATATTGTTGTTTAATTGGTTTATTATATTTATAGTTTCTTTTAAATCTTTAACTCCCCAAATATTCAAACCATTTATTAGACGTGCTTCTTCTAAATTTTCAAAGGGAACTATTGCAAATTTTATTTTCCTTTCTTTGGCAAGAGCAATTGCTGGTAAAACCGCTTTTATTGATCTTATTTGGCCATCTAATTGCAATTCTCCCAATATTAAGATTTCTAAATTTTTATTATTCTTGTTTTCTTGTATTTTAATAATGCTGATAGCAATAGAAAGGTCAAGAGCTGTACCAAGCTTTTTAACCCCAGCAGGTGCAAGATTTATTAATATTCTATTTTTAGGAAAATGAAAATTTGAATTCTTGATAGCTGATTTTACCCTTTCTCTTGATTCTTTAATTTCGCTTCCAGCAAGCCCTACGATATCAATTCCAGAAATTCCCTTTTTAATATCTATTTCAATCTCAATTAGTTCTCCTTCATATCCGATTGATGAGTGTGAATAGATTTTCATTTAATAGCTCTCCTTAAAGGCTTATAGCTTTCTAAACTATCTTTTAATGATTTGTATGGTAGTAAAAAACAGTCTTTTCTGTTTGTATTTGTAAATATGTTAAAAATTTTTAAACTTACATCAATCTCGTCTAAATTTGTAAAATCGCTGTTTATTACTTTTTGCACTAAGTTTAGGATTTCTGGTTTTGGTTTGTCATTACATAATTTGTTTAAAGCGTTGGCGCTTGCAAGTAAAATCATACATCCAGATGCATGATGTTTAAAGTTAAATTTTCCGTTATTTATTTCTATTGTTTGGAATAAAATTTGATCTCCACATTTAGATTGATGTTTTAGATTTTGATTTGTTTCTATTTTATCTATTATATAATTATTTACTTTACTAAGTCTTAGTAATTCTTTTTTGGTTTTTTCAGTGAGCATAATTTAATTTTATTTTCTTTGATTTATTAAATCAATAATAAAAGATAGTGTGATAGAAGATAGTGTGAAGAATTTTAAATAAAAAATTTTAAAAATATAGTTGAAATTGCTTTGAGATTTTTAACGCTTGAAATAATGTTTATTAAGCCTTAAGTTAAAGTTAATCAAAAATCTTTTTTTTTGATTAACTTTGTTAAGATGCTTATTTTTTTAAATTTTTATGAAAGCTCTTTTATTACTTTTTTTAATCCCAGTATGAAATTATCAATTTCTTCTTGTGTATTGTAAAAATAAAAGCTAATTCTTAAAAGATGGTCTTTATTTAAATTTTCTGGAAAAAATGCTACGTAAGAACAAGTTTTTCCAGCCCTAGTTGCTATTCCCATTGTATCTAGATAGGTTTCAATATCGTGTGAATGAATATTTTTTACCGTAAATGATATTATTGAATTTCGTTTAAGATTTGTATTTAGTAAAAATTCGACTTCATCAAGCTCTTGTAATTTTTTTACTCCATAGTCGATTAACTGCTGATCATGATCTAAAATAAAATCCATAGAAATGTTATTAATGTATTTTATTGCCTCTTCAAGTCCAATAATTCCTGCAATGTTTGGGGTTCCCGATTCAAATTTATTAGGAGTATCAGATGGTTTAAATTTAATTTTTTCATTTTCTATAAATATTTTTTCTACGGTATTCCCTCCCAATTTTGAACTATTAAGTTTTTCAGACATACTATTTGAAATGTATAAAATACCTATTCCTGTTGGAGCAAGCATTTTGTGTCCGGAAAATACCAAAAAGTCACAGCCAATTTTTTTGACATCTATTTTTATATGAGGTGCCATTTGCGCAGCATCTACAAATAGACTTATATTATATTTTTTTGCGATTTTTCCAATAGATTCTAAATCATTAATGGTTCCCAAAGTATTATTTATTCCTGCAATACTAATGAGCTTTGTTTTTTCTGTAATAAGTTTTTCAATTTCTTCAGGGGTAACAATTCCCATTTCATTAAATTTGGCGAACTTAATTGTTAGATCAGCTAATTTTGCAAGATTTGCCCATGGCAGCAAATTGCTATTATGTTCGAGGGTTGTGAGAATAATTTCATCTTTTTTTTTAAAGTATTTTGAGCAAAAAAATGAGTTTGCGATGGTATTAACTCCATCCGTAGTTCCAGAATTAAATATTATATTTTTTGCAGATTCTGCATTAATGAAATTTTTTACAAGTTCTCTTGTTTTTTCTATTTTTATGCTAGATTCAATTCCAAATTTGTGTCCGCTTCTATGCACATTTCCGTTGTAATTTTCATAATATTCTATGCTAGAATAAATTACTTTTTTGGGCTTTTGAGAGGTTGCCGCATTATCAAAATAAATTATATTTTTATTGTCAAACTTTTTATTTAAAATAGGAAAATCTTTTCTTAAAAGCTTAACCTTTTCGGCATTGCTTTTTATTTGTTTTAAATACATATCCTTACAAGTTCCTTTCTTCTGATTTTTAGCTTTTAATTATTATATCATTATTTTTTATTTCATAAAAAAAGTTTAAAATGATTATTAATTAATAATCATTTTTTTTAGAATTGAAATTAATTTTTTGTATAAATTTGTTTATTGGTTATGTATTTTGATTATGGTATACTCGTTTATATGAAAGAAGTAATTTATAGGTTTGAAAAAGCTGAGGATTATAAATTAATTCCTGTTAATAATATTTATGGGAATATAACTAATGCGGGAGAAATTTTTTGTGATCTTGTTTTCGAGTCTACTGAGATTTCTGAGGATATTGCTTACACAAAAACCAAAGAAGGTGTTTTGGAAGAGGCTTCAAAAGAGCTAAAACGCGGAGAAGAGGGAAAAATAGTATTAATTAATTCTTTTATAGGAATTTCTATTACAAAGACTACTGCCAGAAATATTGCTTATTGGCTTTTAAAAAAAGTTGATGAATTAGAAGACAATGAATAGTCGTAAAACATCTGAAGATAGAATTAAAGTTTATTTATCAAAACTTAGGAAACATAGGAATAAGATTTTAACCAAAAAGAGTATCAAAAATATTATTGAAGTATCAGATATTTCTGATAATGATATTGAGAATATAGAATTTCATTTTAAAAGATCTTATGCCAGAGTTAAAAGATTTTTTGATATGGGTAAGGTAGATATTGCTTTTAGAGAGCTTGAATCCGTCTATTTTTATTCTCTTCATAATAAATCAACTTTTAGTTTATTTTTTTTTCTTTTTAAAGAAATTACCGATAAGTTAAATACTAAAGAATCTAAAAAAAAAATGATGCATGTAATTTTGCAAGCAAAAGAATTTGGAATAAGAAATGATTTAGATTTAATTGACTATTATGAGTCTAAAAAATCCAAGAACAGAATGTTAATATTAACTTTGAGTTCCATTTTAATATTTTTTATTTCTTTAATTACTTACAGATCTTTTCAGGGTTTTATTGGTTTGAATGGAAATGGTAAAATGTCTTTAAAAGAAAAATTTACTCCTTCTTATACATCGCAAGGTCTTCCTCCTATTACTATGGCTACGGATTTAGTAGTTGAAGCTGCTAATCTTATTTCAGATCCTAAGGATTTATATTACATAGAAATAGAAGATGCCAAAGTTTTAGTGTTTGAAGATGCGCATTTATACCAGCTTAA
Source organism: Borrelia maritima (assembly GCF_008931845.1). Lineage (NCBI taxonomy): Bacteria > Pseudomonadati > Spirochaetota > Spirochaetia > Spirochaetales > Borreliaceae > Borreliella > [Borrelia] maritima. The sequence continues at coordinate 77,677 of NZ_CP044535.1, read as the reverse complement.
AGCCGGTGTTGTCTCAACAACTCATCCTGTTAAAAAGATTTCTTACAGAGTTACAATTTACGATGATCTTGGCAAATCTGTTTTTAACCAGGTTTTTGCCAAAGAAAGTGATTTTTCTGCAAAGTGGGGTAAAAATGTTTATATTCCAATTGATGTTATATCGAGTATCCCAAGAGCTATTGATGTTAACCCTAAGAAAATAGTATTGGATATAATTGATATTGATTTTTTTAAGAATGTTGATGACAAAATTGGTGTCAATCTTGATTCAGATTCTTTTACATTAAAATTTAAATATATTGGAAATTATTTTAAAAATTCTTTTGGGATTTGTAAGGCAAATACTGTGATAGAAGTTTTCAATTCTTCAAGGGATGTTGTTAAAAATTTGGAAATTGGAATCAGCTATATTGATAAGGAGGGCAAAATAATTAGGTCTTTGAGACGTAAATTAATCTCTTCTTCTAATTCTTTTTTGAAATCTAAATCTAAACAGAGTTTTACAATTAGTACAATTTTCCCAAATGAGATTTATCCTACAATTGAAAAGGATTTTTCATCTATTAAAATTTATAATGTGATTATTAAATAATTTTTTAACTATCTTAAGATTTCTTTTTCTTTTAAATTTGAAACAATGTTAAGTGGAATCAGCGTGGTTAAAATGTTTATTAACATATACATGCCAAGAAGTGTTAAGCTAAAGCTTAGGCTTAAATGTATTTGGAATTCGGAAACATAATATTCTGGATTTAATATTTCAGAATTTTCTTCTCCAAGTATTTTTAAAAAAAAGTTTAAAACATTATCAACAAAGTTTATTAAATAAGATATTTTAAGTGTTAAATAATTTCCAATTATTATTCCAATTCCACAAAAGATGGTACTTAATGTGAATGATATCAAAAGAAATATTATTTTTATGTTTAAATTATTCATTCCAATGGATTTTAATATTGCAATTTTCTTTTTATTTTCAAAAATAAGCATTGAAAGAGATGAAGATATATTAATGCTTGCAAATATTATGATCAAAGCCATAATGAATATTAAAAGTTTTTTACTTATATCTAAATTATTATATTTATTTAAGTAAAGTTCATAAAATGTTTGTATTTGAAATTCTTGAAATTCAGTTTCTAAATTCTGTTTTAAGATTTCATTGGTTTTTATGGAGTTGGAATTTGTATTAAGCCCAATTATGCTTTTTGAAAATTTTTTTGACATTAAATTTTCGTTTTCAAAAGAAATTAACACTAAATTATTATCAATATCTTTTAGTCCTGTTTCAATTATTCCTGAGATATTAAACTTTTTTATTTTAGGTATTATTTTGTTGTTTTTTGTATTTGGAATCAAAATGTCAATTTTTTCATTTAGATTTAAATTAAGTTTATTTTTTATTTGATTTGAAATGAGTATAGAATCTTTTTTTAAATTTTTAATACCTTTTATTAATTTTATTGATTTGTTTTTTAATATGAATTCATTTTCTATTGCTCTTATTAACAAACCTTGTTTTTTATTATTTCCAATAATTCCATAAGTTCTTTTCTCAAAAAAATAATTTAAATCTTTATAATTATATTTGTTTTTAAATGAGCTTAATCTGTCTTTTAGGTAATTGGTTTTATTTGTGTCGTTGTATTCTATTTGTATGAAAAATCCTTCACTTTCAATGTATTTATTAATAGTAGAAGTCATAATATTGCTCGACATATAGTAGACAATAATTAATGGGATCATTACTAAGCTTAATGATATTCCAGAGCCTATTAAAGCTATTTTATTTGTTGAATTTTTAAAAATTATATAAGCAATTTTTGTAATTTCTATTAGCTTTAGAAACATCATAGTTTTTTTAATGTCCTATCTTTGAATTCATATTTTGAATCTGCTTTGTTTGCAAATTGTGGGTTATGACTAACTAGTATTAAGGTTTTTTTAAAATTTTTTGCTGTGTTGATAAGTAGATTTTCTACGGTTTTAGCTGTGCTTAAGTCTAAATTTCCTGTAGGCTCATCACACAATATTATATCAGGTTCATTAATTAGTGCTCTAGCAATGGCAACTCTTTGTGATTCGCCCCCCGAGAGCTCTGAAGGGTAATGTTTTGCTCTGTTTTCTATTTTTAGTATTTTCATTAGATCCACAGCTTTTTTATTTATTGTTACTTTTGTTTCTTGGCCTGAGATGATTTGGGGTAAAATTATATTTTCAATTACACTAAACTCATTTATTAAATTATAATTTTGGAATACTAAACCTATTTGCCTGTTTTTATACAAACTCAATGTTTTTTCATTTGCATTTTTTAAACATATTCCGCAAGATATTATCTCTCCAGAATCTATTTTATCAATTCCCGAAATCATATTAAAAAGGGTTGATTTACCACAGCCACTTTTCCCTTGAATTGAAATAAATTCACCTTTTTCTACAGTTAAGTTTAAATTTTCTATTACTTGAATTTTTGTTTTATTTTTTTTGTATGCCTTGTAGAGATTTTTTATAATTAATATATTTTCCATTTTATGATCCATTTATAGTTTCAATGTTTTTTTGACTTCCAATTTGTTTTGTTACTTTTAAGCTTGAATATATTGTAGAAAAGCATGCAAAAAAGAAAGTAAATGCTAAATCACTTAAAAATAATTTGGGAGTAATTGTGTTTTTTACTATTTGTATTTTAATGCTAGCTATTTCTAAGGCCAATATTTTATTTAAAAAAATTATTAAGACGTTTGCCAGATTGTCAATTATTTTTAAAATTTCATTTATATTTAAGGAAATAGAAATTCCCAGCAACAAACCTAGAAGGCCTCCTATAGTGCAGATTATTATTGCGTGAATAAAAAAAATTTGCTTTATTTTTTTTATTCTAAGCCCCATAGCTAATAGTATTAAAATAGCTTTATTTTTATTTATTATTATTCTTTTTTGTAGATAGTATGCATTAACGGCAATAACAATGAAAATGCTTGTTAAAATAATTAACATTGTATTTCGTTCTATTTTCAATGTTTTGTAGAATTCTTTATTGTATTCATTCCAAGTTTTTACTTTGATTTTTGGGTTAACAGCTTTGATCTTTTTAATTAATTTGTTACTTGGATTTAAATTTTTTGTTTTTATTTGGTAATTAATACTTGAATTATTTAAAATTTTATTTTTAATGAAATAGTCTATGTTCATAAAAATTAAAGTTTCATTTATTTTTGCATAATTGCTTTTGAAAATCGATTTTATTTTAAAGTTTTTTATATCATTTTCTAATGAGATAAAAAACTTTATTTCATCTGTGATTATTAATCCCAGTGTATCATTTTCAAATAAGTTGAAATTGTGGGAAAGTACATTTCCAATGATGACCTCATTATCTTTAATATCCATTTCATCTTCATTAAGTCCTGTAAATGAAATAAAATTTTGGTCTTTTTTGAGATTTTCAATATCAATTGCAATGACATTTAAAATAGTCGGATAATAATAATTTTGAATTCCAATGCCTTGTGTTTCGTATATTTTATTTATGTGTTTTATTCCTTCAATTTTTTTAATTTCTTCGATTTCTTCTTGAGTAAGTTCATTTTCTATTTTCAAATTTCCGCTTTCTACATTTGTAATGCTAAGGAAAAAGTCGTTTTGGAAGCCGTTCATTATCGATATTGTTAGGATAATTATTATTTCACCTAAGGCAATACTTAATATTATTACAATTGTGAGGGCTAGGCTATTTTTTTCTTCTAATATTAATTTTTTAAGCAAAAAATTTCTTATACCCATTTAATTTGTTCCTATTGGTTTTTCTTCGGTAACTTTTCCATTCTTGTGCTTTACTCTAAGAGCAGGCTTTTTATTGTAGTATATTTCTTCTTCATATTCATTATCATTATGGTATTCGGCTTTTAGATAAATTATATCGTTTTCATAAATTTTTTTAATTTTTAATTGATTGTCTTGGTTATATTCGTATTCAATTTTAGTATTAGTGTATTGGTCTTTATCCTTTTCTTTAGTGTTTTGAAAAATTATCATATCAGATTCGTTGTATTGAAAATCATTTGTTTTTATAAGTTCATTGTTTTTATATGTTTCTTCTTTAATTAGGTTGTTCCCCTGGTAGGTGGATATTATTTTTGTATTGTCTTCTTCAAAGGTATTTACTGTTTTTTGGTCATCTAGATATTGGTTTTTTTCTTTGGATTTTGTTTTATTATTAGCAATTATTGTACTGTTTAAATTTCTTTTTTTGTCATCGTATTTTATCACTTTTGTTGTTGATTTTTTGATGTCAAAATATGTAGATTTTATGTCACCATTAATTCCATAGTTCCAAATTTGAAAATTTGATCCCGTTATTTTTAGTAATTTACCATTTTCATCTTTGGAGTAATGTATTAGTTTTGGTTTTTGATTTATTATTTTTAAATTTTTAGATATTAAGTTGCCGTTTTCATAAAAGTAATTTGCTGTTTCAAGAATTTTTCCCTTATTGTTATATTCAATTTCTTGTATTTTATTATTTAAATTGTCGTAAACTTCTTCTTTTCTTTTTATGTCTTTTGTATCATAAAATGTGATTTTTTTTGTATTTTCTATTGTTTGAATTGTCTTGTATTTTATTAAATTTTTTTCTTTGTATAAGTAAAGTTTTTCAGTGTCATCAATAGAATAATACTCAATGTAAAATCCCTCTTTTGGTTTTTCGCTTAATTTTTGGTATTTATTGAAAAATGCATCAGATGCAAAATAGCTTTTTGCATAAATGATTTGTGGGATAAATATAAGAAATATTAATTTTGTTTTTTTCATAGCAATTTATTAAAATATTCATTTATATCAAATTCTTTAATATCTTCTAGTTTTTCCCCAAAGGTAGTAAAGTATATAGGTTTTTTGAGAATTTTTGAAATGTTTATTATTGCACCTGCTTTTGAGGATGAATCAAGTTTTGTGATTATTATTCCGTCTATTTCTATTGCTTTATTAAAAATTTCTGCTTGGCTATTTGCATTTTTCCCAATAGTAGAATCGATTACAAGTATTTTTTGATAATTGATGTTAGTATTATTTATTTGCTTTAATATTACATTGTTTATTTTTTTAAGCTCTTTTATTAAATTTTCTTTATTTTGCAATCTTCCGGCTGTGTCAATAATTAATGCATCGTAATTTTTAAGCTTAGCGCTTGAAATGCTGTCAAATATTACAGCCGATGGATCGCTTCCTTGGTTTTGAGATATTATTCGAACACCTATTTGTTCTCCATAAATTTTCATTTGTTCAATTGCAGCTGCTCTGAATGTATCAGCAGCCGATATTAATATATTTTTGCCTTCATTTTTTAATTTATTTGCAAGTTTTGCTATACTTGATGTTTTTCCAATTCCATTTATGCCAACTATTAGTAAAATGTTTAATTTGTTATTTTCTAGAGTAAATTTTTTTGTGTTAATATAATTACTTAAAAGTTCTTTTAGTTTTTCAATAATAGTTTGTTCGTTTTTATTTTTTTCTTTTGTTAATTTGTTTGTTATTTCTATTACAATTTCATTATTAATGTCTGATTCTAATAGAATGTCTTCTAGGTTTTCAATAACATTTTCTTGTTGTTCTTTTTTAAATAAATTTTTTATTTTTTCTAAAATTCCCAAAATTTTGTTCTCCTATTTTATTGCTAATTATTAAGCCTATTCTCCTAGATTTGCTTCTTTAATGTATTTTACTAAATGAGTTATTAATGAAATAAAGCTGCCAATAGTTAAAGTGATACCTGCTCCAAATAGAAATGTTGCAGTCATTTGTTCTGCTTTTGCCATATAAACATCCTCAGCTGTTAATTTTTGGTTTAGAAAATGATTACCAGTTATTTTGTAAAGTGTTTCTGAATTATTAATTAATGTTCCTGCAAAAATGGCTCCTATTGTACTTAATGTAAAAACAGCCAAATTAACATAAAATTTATCTCTTGCATCACTAAGTCTATTTTTATTGGTTTTTATCATTTCTATTTGTACTTGATCTTCATCTTTATTTATTAATTTGAATCTATCTTTATACCCTTGAGATTTAAGCAAAATGATGTCTTGATTTTCCGGTTTTTCAATTTCAATTGGGGTTTCTCCTATAAATATGCCTTTTTTAAAAACTTTAGATTCTACATTGCTTGTAATTGATACTTTTTTAGAGATTGTTCTTTTTAAGTCAATATTTAATATTATTGAATCTGCATTTTTTACTTTTCTTTTAATATAGTAGTTTTCGAAATTTGTACTTGTGATTTGTATTTCAATCTCTTGGTTTGGGAGTTTAGAAATGTCAAAAATATTATCGTAATAGATTCCTTTTGAAACAAATTTTTCATTTATATAGATTTTTGCATCTGGGTTGTTTTTGACATTAATATTGATTTTTAAAAATTCTCTACCCAATATTTCTTTGAAACTTTGGCTTGTGATTTTATCCGCAATTTCATTAATAGAAGATGATGTTTTAAATACCGCTTTTTTAGTCTCAATTTTTTCAGGGGTGATGTTACTAATTTCTAGTAAATAATAATTTTCTATTTTTTTCAGATCAATATAGTTAATAAAAAATAATGCTTCTCTTATGAAAAATTCTTTATTTAAATCTGATATGTTTATTTGTTCTTCGATTTTTTTATATTTTACTTTTAGTTTTTTTAAATTATTAAAATATTCTGCAAATTTTTTTTGCTTGCTGTTAATATTTTGAATATTTTTTTTAAGCTCATTAATTTTAGTATTGGTGCTATGCTTTTCTTTGGAGTTTATTATGTTTTGAAGTTTTTTTTTATCCATTTCTTCTCTTAATTTGCTAATTTCAAGTTCTGTTTTTATTATATCTTGATTTATATAAATATCTTCAATGATATTCTTGTTATTATTGTTTACGATATGTTCTGTTATTTTATCGTAGATTTTGTCCAATTGTTTTTCAATGCCTTTTTTAAGGTCAATATTTTCTTTTTTTGTATTAATTATGTAGGAAAAGTTATACTCAATATTACTTTGAGCGTGTATTTTGTATATTGTAAATATTAGTAAGGCTATTACTAATGTTAGTTTAAGCTTTTCCATTTTAAATACTCTTCTATGAAATTGTCTATGTTGCCGTCCATAACCGAAGTTGTGTTTGAATTTTCAAATTTTGTTCTGTGATCTTTTACCAAATTATAAGGCTGAAATACGTAAGATCTTATCTGGTTACCCCAGGAAATTTCTTTTTTTGTATCTTGTTTGGATTTATTTTTTTCATCTTCTTTATTCTTGTAGTATTCATAAAGTCTTGATTTTAAAACTTTCATTGCCATTTCTTTGTTTTTGTGCTGACTTCGGTCGCTTTGAGATTGAGTTACTATTCCTGTTTCAATGTGAGTTATTCTCACAGCAGAGGATGTTTTGTTAACGTGTTGCCCTCCGGCTCCCGATGCTCTGTATGTATCAATTCTAATATCTTCTGGTTTAATTATTATTTCTATTTTTTCATCAATAACAGGGTCAATAAATACTGATGCAAAAGAGGTATGTCTTTTTTTAGCAGCATCAAACGGAGAAATTCTTATAAGACGATGTATTCCCACTTCACTTTTTAAAAGTCCATACGCATACTCACCTTTTATTTCTATTGTAACAGATTTGATCCCACCTTCTGCTTCAAGCAAATCAATAAGCTCTGTTTTGTATTTTTTTCTCTCAGCATATCTTGAATACATTCTGTAAAGCATTGCAACCCAGTCGCATGCTTCAGTGCCTCCAGCTCCAGAATGAATAGTTAAAAAAGCTCCATTTGCATCAAGCTCTTCTTTAAAGTAAGAAATTGTGAGTAAATCTTTGTACTGTTTTTCAAGTGCATTAAATTCAATTTCCAAGCTGTTAGTATCTTTTTCATTTTCAATAATTTCGTATAGATCACTTAATTCTTTGATTTTGTTTAATAGCTCTTCCCACAGATCAATTTTGTTTTTTAAAATACTTTGAGCTTTAATGACTTCTTTGGCTTTTTTAGGATCATTCCAAAAATTTTTCTGGTTTATTTCTTTTTCGTATTTTTCGATTTTAGCTTGAATTTCTTTTTTGTCAAAGCTTCCTCCAAATGTCTTCAGCTTGTTTAAATAATGCATTTATTTTTTCTTTCATCTTTATTTCTCGCTATCATTGATTGTATATTAATATAATTATATTTGGAATTAAAGATAAAATAAACATTATAAAAAAATATATTGATTCGTTGTCTAGTATTTTTATTTTAGGGTTTTTGTCAAAATTTTTTTTTATTAATGTTATTGACATTAAAGCTATTAGTATTCCAAGTGCAGACAGAATGAGTATTTCTAGTCCTTCAAAAAATCCATTATTTTTATCAAGTGCAAAAAATGTTATTGCAATTAAGCTGCTGTTTGAAAGCATGAAATCGTTTGAATAATTTGATTTTTTATTGTAAGCAATAAATATATCATTTAATACTTTAAATGATAATATCAATATGTAAATTAAAATTACATAAAAAATTGGAATTAAGAACAATACATTATTCTTCGCAAGCAGTTTATAAGGATAGAATGATATTGAATATATTAATAAAGAAATAATTGTTATTATGAGATATTTTTTTATTAAGATTGAATTACTTTTTATTTTTATATCCTCAAATCCAACAAAGTGTATTAAAGTTAAGTTGTTAATAATCAAGTATGTAATCAAATTGTTAGTCATAATTTTATTATATCCTTTTCATTCTCAAGAGGAGTTTTGAATGTTTTTTCTTTATTTGTTTTCAAAACATGTATTATTTTTTTAATTTTTAAGGTTAAACTATATTTTTTTATTAAGCTTGAACTTATTTGTAAGATAAAAATAGATATTATGATCGACAAAGTTTCAAAAGGAATATAGCTTAATATTAAAAAGTATGTAAATGCCAATAGTGATCCGTAGAGTATTTGCTCAAATTTAAAGTGTGGTGTTATTTGCACTTCTGTTGCCATTGTAAATATTAAGAGCATTGTTATTGGAGAAATAAGCAGTGTTAGCATGTCTGAGCTTATGTGGTTTAGCATTCCCATATTATGTGCTATGTATGAGATTGTCATCAAGCTTATATAAAATGACAGCGGTATTAATTTGTTAATTATGTATTTGTCAATTATTAATAAGAGTCCAAGATAAAGCAAGATTGGAGATATTTTTTTTTCATTATTAACTCCCAAAAGACTTTCAATATGGAATCTTGTGATAATTATATTGAAAGTGGAAAAAATGTTTTTATTTACAAAGTTTTCAATAGCATCAATTGTTTTGTTTTCATATCTTGTGAAGGTATTCAAGCTTTTTAAATTTTTTATGTTTGGATTTGTATCAATTATTTCGTTCCAGGTTGGAATTGTTGATGTTGAGTTTTTAAGTCCTTCTTGATAAGTTTGCTTAAAGCTTACTGGAAAATTTAATACAAAAAACATAAAAGAAATTAATATAGGATTTGCTAAAAATGCTGATAGCCTGAGAAAGTAAAAGAATACTAAAAAAGCAAATAATAATGAGGTTATTTTTAGTGTAATTCCTAAATTTAAGGGCAATATAATGCTCATCATTAAGGCGCTATAAACAAAAAAGGATAAACATTTGTAATTAATTCTTAGCATTATTGGAATATAGATTGCTACGCTAATAAATATTAATATCAAAGTGTCTGTCATGAATTTTGTGTTATTTAAGAAAGAAAACATTAGACCGGGCAACAATGCTAGTATGATAGTAAAGTATATATCTTTTAAATTGTTTTCAGTAAATATCACCTTATTTATTAGATTTTCATTTAGGACTTTTCCTCTAATTTCTTTTTGAACTTTGTGTATTTCTTCTTCTACCTCTTTGTCTGTATATGTAAATATTTTTAACTCATTTGTATCATTTTTTTTTTCATTTTTTAGGTATGAAAAAATAATATTTTCCATTTGTAATGGTGAAAAACTTGATATAAACAATCCTTTAATTTTGTCATATAATGATTTTTTCTTTAATATAGTGAGACTATAAACATCTCTTGTTATTGGTATGTTTAATGTATTAATTTTTATTTTATTGGCCGGGTTGTTTAAAAAAATTTCATATTTTTTTGTATCAATTTTTTCATTTATTATTTGGCTAAAAGAAGTTCCAATTTTTACTTTTAGTATTCTACTTTTTATTTTTTTATTTCCATTTATAGCTATAAATTTTTCTTTATAAGGATTGTTATTTTTTATAACAAGATTTGTATTGTATAGATCTTCAATATTTACTAATAAAATATTGTTTTGGGGATTTATATCATCTTTTGTATTTTTGTTGTTGTATAAAAAGTGCATTATCATTTCGTGATTTGTATAAGGATATGCATTTTCTAAAGATTTAATTTTTATTTTGCTGTTTTTAAAAATACTCAATTTTTCGAATTCTTTTTTGAGCTTTTCTTTATCTGATATTATTATTATTTCTTTGAATTTAAATATTTTGTAGATTATTTGGAATCCTGAGAGGATATCTTCTAATTTTTCTGCTATCAGTGCTTCTGAAGTATTTGTAAATATATCTTTTCCGTTTGTTAATAGAATCATTTTGTCTATTTTTTGACATTTGTTTATGAATTGAAATAAGGAATTTTCGTTAAACCAAGGAATTCCTAGTTGAATTAATTTTGCTAGGGTTTTTTCTCTTGAGATTTCATCTTCAATTGGGGTTTTTTCGGTTTTTATTTTTCCTTGAAATTTGATTAATGCTGATTTTAATTTTTTTCCATCCGGAAAGTTTGCTGTGTATACTTTTTCTACTATTCCAGATATTGGAGAGTATGTGTATAGTTCTATGTTTGAATTTTTCGATAAAATTTGATTTTCTTCTATTTTTTGTTTTTCGATTATGTATATTATAGATTTTGAATTTTCTGTTTCAAGGGGTATTAGGGCATATTCAGGTATTTGAATCTTGTCAATATTTATCTCGTACTTATTATATTTTTTGAAAATTGTTTTTATTTTTTTTAAGTCTAGCATTAGCTACCTTATCCTTGAATATATTTTTTATAGGTTTTTTCACTTATGTTTAAAAGAATTGTAAATCTTATTGCTTTAAATAGGAATAGCAATACAAAGAAAGGTAAAGAGCATAAGAATAGTATTTTGTAGTTTTTTTTATGAATGTTGATATTACTGCTATTTTCTTTATATATTAAGATTGGATTTTTATTTTTTAAAAACAGACTTGCAAGATTTTTTTTTAGAGTTTCATCAATAAATGATTTGTCTACTTCGTAAACAGTTTTAGGATTAATTTCTATTTTGTCGTTTTTAATTTCAAAGTAATTTTCTTTTATATTTTTAGGAATTTCCCCATATTTAGCGTCAATATTGTATTTTAGTTCGTTTTGATGAAGAATGTGTGATAGATATCCTACAATATTGGGCATTTCTTTGTTATACCCTAGCATTATATAAATATTGTTAGGATTTAAGTAATCAAAATAATTTAATTTTTTACTGTAAAGGTAGTTGATGTTTTTATAAGAATTTAGCATGTAGCTTGAATAAGCGAATGGTATTAACGAGAGAGTAAATAGTAGTAAGTGTATTGCTATTTTTGATTTTAAATCTTTTTTTTCTTGTTTTTTTTTCTCTTTAATTTCAATTGGGAATAAGAATGTATCTTTAAAGTTGCTTTCTGTTTTGATCCAGCTTAAAATTAAGAAAATGCAAAGGGTTGGTATTGCAATAAATGCAATAAAAACAGGATCAATATTTGCAGTAAGAAAGGTTGTGATTGCAATGAAATATAGGGTTGTGAATATAAATAAAAATAACAAGTGTTTTATTTTTTTCATCAGTGTTAAAAAATTAATTTCTTTTAAATATATTTTATTGTAATTTTTGTTAAAATTATTGATTATTAAAAATAATAAATAAGAGAAAACTGTAAATGGATAAAAATACATTATTTCTTTGCTTATTATAAAAATAAAGGATGAAATTAATAGAAAAATTAAAGTAAATATAGAACTTGATGGGTCTAAAAAAATTAATAAAATTATTATGATTAGAAATATTATGCTATAAATGAAGTTAATTTTTGTTTTATAGTCAAGAGAATGCATTTCAGCATTAATTTTGAGCTCTTTTTTTAATTTTTGAAAATTTATAGTTTTAAACTTGTTTTCAACATAAAGAATTTTTTTATATCCAATGTTGAAAAGATTAGGGAGTTTGTTTAAAAATATATTTTTTCTCATATCAAGGTTGTTAAGTTTGTTTGCCTCATTTATTGTGATTTTTTTATTTTCGGGAAAGTCTAGAATGTCAATTTTTGTTGTGTATTCTGAGATTGTTTTATATCCTAGTGAATTTATATATTCATTAGCAGTTTTTAGATCGACTTCATTTTCAAAGTATAGGGGTTTATAATCTCCAAATTGAGCTACATCGCAGGAATTGATAAGTGACATTGTTGTAGTTAAATATAAAAAACTTAGAAAACGAACCATTTATTTTTTCCTATGCTATAAATAGCACACAATATATGCAGAGATTATTCCTATTATTATGCCGGTTAGAACTTCTTTCTTTTTATGTCCTTTGACCACTTTTATTTCTGTTGTATCAATTTTTATTTCTTTTTTTAATTTTTCTGATAATGCGTTTAAATATTCTGCTTGAACTCCGGACATATATCTCACCCCGAAAGAATCTCTTATTGTAATAAGGGCAAAGGCAAGAGCTATTATAAAATTTGTATCTATTCCTTCAGTTAGTGCAATTGAGGTTGAAAGAGCAGTAACTGTTGATGAATGACTGCTTGGCATGCCCCCTGTTTCTAGGAAAATTTTTTTTAAAAGATGTATTGGTGTTAGTTTTAACTTTCTTGTTTTTACGGTTTGAATACCATATTTAATCACTTGAGCAGAAATTCCCGATAAAAGACAAGATAAAAAAAGATCATTGGTAAGCAATGCCCTTAGCATTATTAAACCCTCCTTTATATTTCGAATTTGCCAGCTTTTATTATTATGTGTTCTTTTCCATTTTTGTCTACACCAATGACATTCAATTTATCGCTTCCAATCATTAAATCTGTATGTACTAATGAAACGTTGCATCCATAAGTTAGTTTATCGGTGTCGGTTTTTAAATCTTCTTCATTGCTTAAACAAGATGGATATGCAGCTCCTAGCGCTATGTGGCAACTTGCATTCTCATCGTATAATGTGTTGTAAAAAGTAAGATTGCTTTGATAAATAGGGGAGCTGCTGTCAACCAATGCTACTTCTCCTATATATTTTGATTGAATGTCAGTTTCAATGTGTGATTTTAATATTTCTTTTTGTTTTTCATCCCTACAGCCAAAATCAACGACTTTTCCATTTTCGAATTTTAACCATATTCCAGATATTAGTGCTCCAAGTACCATGACAGGGCGAGTTGCGTATACAATTCCTTTTGTTTTTTTATAGTTTGGAGTTGTAAAAACCTCTTCTGTTGGTACATTCGCATTAAATTTTATTTCTGTTCCTTTGACTTTTTCGCTTCCACCTGTCCATAAAGAGGTTTCAAGTAAATACACTTCTAGGTTTGTTTTTTCGGTTTTAAAAATTACTTTTTCTAGGTTGAGTTCGTTTAAGATTTTACATCTTTTGTTAAGTTTTTCTCCATGGGATTCCCAATTTTTTATTGTATTCTCTCCATCAAGTAGCAATATTTTCTTTTGTATTTTGAAAAATTCTTCTAAAGTTTCATTTCCTTCTTTTTTATTTAAAACTTTGGAAGCCCATTTTGGACCTGGTGCACAAACAACACACCATGCTATTTCGTTACTCATTATTGCTTGTGACAAGGTTTTGCTTGTTAGATTTAAAGCTTTTTGATAAATTGACATTTTTTGACCAATGTTCTCTTTTAATTCTTCAAAATTTTCTGTATCATCGACGCTAATTCTTGCCCATTTATCTTGAACTATTTCTTTTAAAAAGCTTTTTTCGGCATTTGGAATGAATTCTAAGTTTTTCTCTTGCGAGAATTCTAATCTTGATTTTAAAATATCAATGTCTTTAATATTTAGTTTGACATATTTAGCTCCATATTCATAAGCTTTTTTTGCTAATATTTTTAAAAAGTTGTAATTTTCAATTGAGCCTTGAATTAGAACACATTGATTTTTTTGTAAATTAATTCCTTTTAAAATTATAAGTTCTGCATATATTATTAAATCTTTCTCCATTTATTCCTCCTAGATAGGTTCTTCTAAAACATTCTCGTTAATGTAATTTGCAACAGCTTCTTCATCATTTGTTCCTATTACTTCTAAGTAAGGAAGCATTGCTTTTAATCTATAATTTGCATTTCCCATTAGCAATCCCTTTTTTACATTTTCTAGCATATCAGTATCATTAAATCCATCGCCAAAAGCTATGGTTTCGCTTAAATCAATATTAATAATTTTAAGAACTTCTTTTAATGCATTCCCTTTGGATACTTTATGATCTACAATTTCTAGTGAATTTGGAGTAGAAAGGTATGCATTTATTTCTCCTTTGTATTTTTCTAAAATCATTGCTTCATATTCTATTAGACTTTCTTCTCTACCGGCCAATATTATTTTTGCAACATTTTCAAAATTTTCAAGCTCGCTAAAGTCTTTGATTTCTTGAATTTTATTGATTGGGCTAACTATTCCATGTCTGAAAATATTGGATTCTTTTTTTAATTTTTTGCATTCATCAATTGCGATTTTAGTCTTAATGTCAATATTTAATTGGTCGTCGTATTGATCTGCTTTATGTAAAAAATGTGGTATGTAGCTAAACTTCTTTTCTCTTAGGCTTAAAATCTTCTTTACCACTTCAGGAGACAAATTATGACTTTTTATTAATTTCCATTCTTGGTTGTAAACTTTTGCACCGTTCAATGTAATAAAAAATGAAACTTGCAGTTGATCTATTTTTTTTGTAATTTGAATGATTTCATTTTTGCTTCTGCCTGTTGCTATTATGAATTTCTTTTTTTCTTTTGTTAATTTTTTAATTACAAGTTCTGTAAATGCTCCAATATAGCTTTTTGATAGCAAGAGAGTCCCATCAAGATCAGAGGCAACCGCTTTAATATTTTTCATATTTTATCCTTTAGGAGTTAATTTCAAGCTAAATTATATCAAATAAAAAATTTTTTTTAAATTAATAATTATTTGCTATAATAGTGTTAATAAGGTTGTGTAAAGGGGATTTTTTTGGGTATTAATAAAAGATTAGCTTTGCTTAGAGAGCATATGAGAAAAAATGGAATTGATGCTTATTTGGTAGCAGGTTATGATCCTCATTTTAGTGAATATTCTCATGAAAGGTATAGTACTCGTAAGTTTATTACAGGCTTTTCTGGTAGTTTGGGCACGGTAATTGTAACATTGTCAAAAGCCGTCCTTTTTACAGACGGCAGGTATTTTTTACAAGCTGATCAAGAACTTAAGGGAACTGAAGTTGCATTAATAAAGCTTGGAGTAAAAGGGTCCCCCGATGTTTTTACATATATAAATTCAAATTTACAAGAATTAAAACTTGGAATTTACTCTGATGAGATTAGCATAAAGTTTTATAAAGAGTTTTCTGAGAAATGTAAAAATACACATATTAGTGTTTTAAATCAAGATCTAATTGATTTAATTTGGGAATCTAGACCCCAGCTTGAGCTTAGCCATATATTTGAATTGATTGATGCTGAGAGGAATAATAAAAGAGCTGAAAAGATCAAATCTATTCATTTAAGTTTGGAAAAGAATTTGGCAGATTTTTATGTTATTACTGCTCTTGATGAGATTGCTTGGATATTGAATTTAAGAGGGTCGGATATTAAAGAATCCGCATTGTTTTATTCGTTTCTTTTAATATCTAGGAATAAGGATCAGAAAAACGTTCTTTTTATTGATACAAAAAAACTTGATTCAAGCGTTAAAGAAACGCTTGAAATGGATAATTTTGAAATAGAGGCTTACAGCGATTTTTACTATTTTCTAGAGAAAATAAAGCATAAAGGTAAATTCTTTGTTTCATTTTATGCTAATGTTAAGGTTTTAAAGGTTCTTGGTGAGGCTAATGTGATTTTGGGAGAGAGTATTGTAAGCGATCTTAAGGCATCAAAAACGGATTATGAACTTCTTAAGATTAAAGAAGCTCATATTATTGATGCTGTTGGCTTGATTAAATTTTTACATAAATTTAAAAGTCTAAGTATGGCCGAATTGGCTAAATTAGATGAAATAGATATTTCTGATATGCTTTTGCAGTTTAGAAAATTGAATAAAAATTTTTTTAGTTCTAGTTTTGACTCAATAGTTGGTTTTAAAGAAAATGGAGCTCTTCCACATTATAAGCCTAAAAGAGGTAAGAAAATAAATACAAAAGGTCTTCTTCTGATTGATTCTGGGGGTTCGTATTTTGGACTTGGTACGACAGATGTTACAAGAGTTTTTCTAATAGGAGATGCTTCTAGTGAAGAAAAGCGTGACTATACTTTGGTTCTTAAAGCTTTCATTAGTCTTGCTTCTTTAAAATTCCCATATGGATCTTCAGGGGCTTTTCTTGATGGAATTTGTAGATTGCCGCTTTTAAAAAATGAATTAAATTTTATTCATGGCACTGGTCATGGTGTTGGATTTTTTCTTAATGTTCATGAACTTCCAGTTTCTATTAGTCCTAATTCTAGTTATCCTTTTAAAGGATCTGAAGTGGTTTCAATTGAGCCTGGTCTTTATCGAAGGCTTAGTCATGGAATAAGGATTGAAAATTTAGTTTTTGTAAAGCAAGCTTTTGCAAATGACTTTGGAGTTTTTTTGGAGTTTGAGAATTTAACTCTTGTTCCTTTTGAAAAAGAATTAATAGTAAAAGAAATGCTTTCAGAAGATGAGTTGAATTATATTAATAATTATCATGAATCTGTATTTTCAACTTTAAAAGAGCATTTTGATGGTGAAGGGGAGTTAGAATTTTTAGCAAAGTTAACAAGTAAAATATGAGATTTATAATTGCATTTTCAATGATTTTAAATCAAGGATTTTCAAGCTTGTTTTCTTTATCAGAAGATATTGTTTTTGAGAGTTCTTATGAAATTGCAATTAAAAAAGCTCAAAAATTGGGTAAAAATGTTTTAATTTTAGTTGGCAGAGATATTAAAGAGAATTTAATAAAAGATTTTTTAAATTCTTTTAGAAGTGATGAAGTTGTTCGCACAATAACTAAAAAAAATGTTTTTTTAGTTATTGATAAAAATAATGAAATTTTTAATAAAATTAATCTACAAAAAAGCCCAACTATTTTTTTTATTGATCCTAATAATGAGCAAATAAAGGCAGCTTATGTGGGGCCTGTTTTAAGCAGTATTCAATTCGATAAGGATTTTTTAAGCTATGTTATGGGGGCTATAAAATCAACAAGTGTTTTAAAAAAACAAAAAAATTATGAAATTAATACTGTTGATGGGAAGACCTTTTTTTATAAAACATTAAAAGGTGATTGGCGACTAAAGTTTGACGGCAAAGACAGAAAGCTTGTTCTTTTTGATACAGATCTTAAAGAATTTTTAGTTTTTAAAGATATTGATGAAAATAAGCTTTATGCTATTCCTAAATCCAGAATTGGCAATATTTATTTTTCATTATTGGGAAATGAGGAGTGGAAGCTTTTTGGAAAAATAAAATAAGTTTCTTTTTTAGTTTTAAAGGGGGGTTGAGCTTTTATGGAAATGGTATTTTATCCTAATGATTTGCTTCGTGTTAAGACAAAACAAATTGATAATATTGATAATAAGATTAGAGATTATGCTAAAAAGATGATAGAATTGATGGATATTAGCGGTGGAGTTGGGCTTGCTGCTCCTCAGGTAGGTCTTGATCTTTCACTTTTTGTAGTTAGAGAGAATAAAATGGTAAAACCTTTGGTTTTTATCAATCCTTTAATTACAGAGACTTCTTATGAACTTAATTCTTACAAAGAAGGGTGCTTGAGTATACCCGGAGTTTATTATGATTTAATGAGGCCCAAGGCTATTATGATAAATTTTTATGATGAGAATGGAAAATCTCTTACTATAGAAAATTCTGATTTTTTGGCAAGAATTATTCAGCATGAAATGGACCATTTAAATGGAGTTCTTTTTATTGATTATTACGAAGAAAGGCTAAGAAATAAATTATTAAAGCCTTATATGAGAGAAAGAGGTTTTAAGGGAAAATGAAAATATTTTTTGTGAGCTCTTCTTCTATTGCTTTAGAAGTTTTTAAAGAGATTGTAAGGCATTATGAAGTTGTGGGAGTTTTAACATTGCCCGATAAACCTAAAGGCAGAGGACAAAAATTAAGCCAAAATGCAATAAAGATGGAGGCCGTTGCTAGGGGTATTAAAGTTTTTGATCCCTTAATTCTTGATGACAATACATTAAATTTAATTAGAGGCTTGAATCCAGATTTAATGCTAGTTTTTTCTTATGGCAAGATCTTTAAAAAAGAATTTTTAGATATTTTTCCAAAGGGATGTATTAATGTTCATCCTTCTCTTTTGCCCAAATATAGGGGTGTTTCTCCGATTCAATCTGCAATTTTAAATGGTGATTGCGTTAGCGGTATTACTATTCAGAGTATGGCTTTAGAAATGGATAGCGGCAATATTTTAGTGCAAAAAAGTTTTAAGATAAGATCTTATGATACAAGTTATGATATTTCAAAGCTTGTTTCGAGCCTTAGCCCAAGCCTTGTCTTAGAAGCTTTAGAAAAAATTAGCAAAGGTTTTTCAGGAATTCCTCAAAAATCAAGTGACGTTACTTTTTGTTCTTTTTTAAAAAAAGAATTGGGATTTATAGATTTTAATTTAAGTGCATTTGAGATTAAAAATAGAATTAATGCATGCAATCCTTGGCCACTTGTAAGAGCTAAGCTTGATTTTGGTGAGATTATTTTTCATCGTGCTGATTCTTTGGAAATAGATTTATATAAAAAGAAAAAAGTGGGAGAAATTATTGATTTTGATCCCGAAAGAGGATTATTTGTAAATGCCGGGGAAGGTATTCTTTTGTTATTAGAAGTTCAAAGACCTGGGAGAAAGGTTTTAGATTTTAAATCTTTTTATAATGGAAGTAGACATCTAATAGGCCAAGTGTTTTCTTCAATAGGGGGAGTATATTAGTTTTAATAATAATAACAATCTAGAGAATAAATTTTCTAATGGAGAGGAATTGTTTAAAGATAAATTAGATCTGACTCAGAGTGACAAAAATTGTAATGATGAAATATTAATTTTGCCTAAAACTACAATCAAGGGTTTGCTTTTAGTTATTTTTGGATCTTTAATTGTTGCTTTTGCAGTTTTCTTTATGGTTTTGGAAAATAAGGAGATTGCAGTTGTTCCGAATCTTTATTCTCTTAGTATTGAAGATGCTATTCTTGAATTGCAGAGAAAAGATTTAATTCCACACATTGAATTTAAATTTTCTTCAAGTGCTCTTGACAAAGGGAAAGTGATAGAACAGGGCCCAAAGCCAGGAACTGTTTTAAGGCATAATAATAAGGTCATAATTTTCATTAGCAAAGGGGCTGTAATAAACAGCGTTGATAGTTTTATTGGCAAAAACATTGACGATGTTATTATTAATTTAAAGGCAAATTCTTTTGATAATTCTAAATTGCTTTACCATATTGTTAAACCTCTTGAGGTTGAGAGCGAATTACCGAAGGGTATAATAATTCGTCAAAATCCATCGCCAGGTAGTCAAATATCAAGTTTAACAGATCTTCAATTTTTAATTAGCAAGGGCAAAGACCGTTTGGACAAATATGCGAAAAATTATGTTGGAATTTATTATAAAGATGTTGTTGTTTCTCTTTTGAATGATAATATTAACTTTGACATTGATTTGGTAAATACGAGTGATTTTGGGAATGTTGTTTCTCAGTCTATTCTGCCTGGAACTAAAATAAATGAATCAAATAGAATTTTAATTACTATTGCAAGACCCAAGGTTGACAATAAAATTGCTTTTGGAATTTTGACTTATAAATTAAGGCAACATCCATCTTATGTTGATATATCTGTTAGGCTAAAAGGTTTGGATGGTGAAAATTCTTTGATTTATTCCTTCAAGTCGATGGGAGGATTGATTAAATTGCCTTATGAGGTTTACAAAGGCTCTAAGATTGAGCTTTATATTTATGATAAGCTTATCAATCAAACAGTTATAAATTAATTTTGTTTAAACGAATTGGCTTAAAATAATAAAAAAATTTCTAACATAAAATCATATTACATATTAATTAGTTTAGCTGCAGCAATAATAGATCCAGCAATTATGGCTGTTTCTGTTCTTAGAATGTTTGAGGATATACTGTAAGAGGAGAAATTATTTTGTGTTATTAATTGTTTTTCTTTTTCTGTAAATCCCCTCTCAGGTCCCACAATAATAGTTAAATTATCTGCTTGTTTTATATCCATTAAATTTTTTTTGCTATCTTTTTCAAGCAATATTTTTATTTCAAAATTTTTTTGTTTAATATATTTAAGGCTATCTTTCAAATTTTTAATAATTTTTATTTTAGGCAGGTAAGTTACCCCTCCTTGCATTGCTCCGGCTATTAAATACTTTTCGTAATCATTGTTTTTAAAGATTTTAGAATTTAAATATGATTTTTCAGTAAGCTCAGCGTTAAAAAAAATTATTTCGCATATCCCAATACTAGCAAGTTCTTTTATTATTCTTTTAGCAACAATTGGCCTTATCATTCCAATTAGTACATTTAATTTTTTAAGTTTATTAGATTCTCCTATTTTAGAAATTTTCTTGAAAAATAGTTTTTTGTCTTTTTTGTAAATGCAATGGTAAATGTTTTTTTCTCCAATAATTCCAAATTTAAATTTGTCGTTATCTTTTAATTTTAAGATTTTAATAAGATGTTCTGTCCTAGCGTCATTTAGTGAAATTCCTTTTTTAAATTCATCAAAAGTTATTAACATTAGATTCATTTCTTATAATTCCTTATTATTAATATTGTATTTGTGATATAATTTTAAGTCGATAGGGGGGCATGTATAATATATGGCTATTTCTTTAACCAAAGAAGATTTTATTGCTAAAGTTTTTGATTATGAGAATGATAAAGAATGGAGTTTTAAGGGCGAGCGGTCTGCAATTATTGATTTTTATGCTGATTGGTGTGGTCCATGTAGAATGCTTTCTCCGGTTTTTGAAAAACTTTCTAAAAAGTACGAGAATAGTATTGATTTTTACAAAGTAGATACAGATAAAGAACAAGATATTGCTTCTGTTCTTAAAGTGCAAAGTCTTCCAACTATTCTTTTTATTCCTGTTGATGGCAAACCAAAGGTTTCTGTTGGCTTTTTACAAGAAGATGCTTTTGAAAATATAATTAAGGATTTTTTTGGGTTTTAGTTTGCAAAATAAAATAATTTAATTACTATAGCAATTAAATTATATGTAAGTTTATATATGGATTATTCTAGGGTATAGTTAATTTGTCCAAATCTGATTTAAATTTATTGGTAGAAAATATTAAATTTGAACATCTTAGTGTTTTTTATGATTTTATTTTATCCGTTTTAAATACTCTTTCTATTAGTGATTTTGAACTTTCAGTTATTCTTTGTGATAATGTTTATATACAAAAATTGAACAATAAGTTCAGAAACAAGGATGAGCCGACCGATGTTCTTTCTTTTAATTATAATGAACTTAACGAAGATTTAGTTGATAGCATAAATTATAAAATACAAGGAGATCTCATAATATCTTTTGAATATTTAAAATTTAGTTCTCAAGAGTTTAATGTTGAAATTTACGAGGAGCTTCAGCGTGTCACTATTCATGGGATTTTGCATTTAATGGGATATAAGCATGAAACTAATGATTTTCAAAAGGAAGGTATGTTGATTCTTCAAGAAAATATCTTAAGAAAAAATAAAAGGGTATTTTAGATGTTGGGATTTTTTAATTTTAAAAATAAAAAAAAGAAAAAAGGAAGCCCAAAAAATGATATTGAAGATAAATCGAATATTGAAACTTCTTTGATAAAAAATTTCAATGCTCTTAAAGAGACTATTGTAAAAGAGATAATGGTTCCTAGAATAGGAGTCATATTTGTTGATTATGCTAAGAGCAAGGATGAGCTTTTAAAGGTTGTAACATCTAGTAGTCATTCAAGATTTCCTGTGTATCATGGCACTATTGATAATATTGTTGGGATAATTCATACAAGAGACATACTATTGCATATGTGCAAAAAGGATTTCTACGAAATAGATTTAAAAGATATTATGCGTAAGGTTATGTTTGTTCCTGAAAGCAAAAAAACGGATTCTCTTTTAAAAGAATTTCAAGAAAATCATGTTCATATTGCAATTGTAGTTGATGAGTATGGTGGGGTTTCAGGCCTTGTAACTCTTGAAGATATTCTTGAAGAGATAGTGGGTGATATTCAGGATGAATTTGACAATGAGCTTGATGAAATAGTTTTTCTTGATGATGGGTCTTATCTTTGTGATGCGAGAATTTTAATAGAGGATTTAAATGAAAAGCTTAATTTAAATTTGCCAAATGGAGATTTTGATACTCTTGGTGGTTTTGTTTATGATCTTTTTGGGAGGATTCCTTTGAAAAATGAAAAGGTAGAATATGGCAATTTAGTTTTTTCGATTAAAAATATGCATCAAAGAAATATTAAGGTAATAAAGATTTCCAATAAGGAAGGTTTATGAATTTTAATCGATTTTTAATGTTATTCCTTTTTAAAATGTTATTTTTTTTTAATTTTAGTGCTCTGTTAGCTAGTAGTGATAATACAGCATTGGGGTATTATCAAAAGGCTCATGAATATTATTTATCTAAAAGGTATTATGATGCTATTGATGAGCTTGTTGAGGCTATAAAAATTAATCCTAATTATTATGAAGCTTATAAATTTATTGCATCAATTTATTATTTTCTTAAGATATATACTCAAGCACAATTTTTCATAGAGAAAGCCTATAAAATGTCTAATGAAGACATTGAGTATAAAATTCTTTATGCAAATATATTGCTTAAAAATAATAAAATTGATCAAGCAAAAAAAATCTATTCTGAGGTTTTAGTTAAACAGAAAAATAATATTGATGCTTTGGTTGGACTTGCTTCAATTTTTGAAAAAAATGGATTATTCATCGCTGCTGCTAATTATTATTTGTCTATTCTTGATTATAGTCAAAATAATTATAGTGCGTTTGAACATCTTATTGATATTTATCAAAGGTTGGGAATGCATGACAAGATTAGGCATTTGATAAATAAAGTTAGGGTAAATTTTTTATCTTTTCCAGATTTTCATAAAAGAGTAGCTGAATTTTATATTAGTGTTAATAATTTAGGTCTTGCTGAAAAGTATGCTTTAAATTATTTGGCTTTAATTGAAAGTTCTTATAAAGATTTTGGAGTTGTTGATGCGTACCGATTGCTAGCGCTTGTTTATTTGCATGAATTTAAATATGAGGACGCAATTGAAGCATTACAGAAAGCTATTTTGGTCAATAAAGATTCTGATGAACTTTATTATTTATTGGGGTATTCTTACTTAAAATTTGGGAATGTTGAAAATGCTATTTTAAATTTAGAGCGAGCTAAAAATCTCAAAAAAGATTTAGAATTTTATAATATTGCTCTTGAGGAAAGTTTTTTTGCATCTAATTTTAGAAATTTTTTGAAGAATGATTCCAATGTTAAAATTTCTAAGCATTATGAAAATGAAGGACTTAAAGCTTTTAAATCTTTAAATTTAAACAAAGCACTGTTTCATGCAAAAAATGCTGTTGACATTTGGCCTGACAATGATAGTGCTAGGTTTTTGCTTTCAAAAATATATAAGCTTATGAATTTAGATATTATGGCTTATGAGCAGCTTTTTTATTTGGCAAAACAGAGAGGTTCTACTGATTCTAGAATTTTGGATTTTTATGATGTTGTGTCTTTTGATGTTAGAAAATCTTTATTTTATAAATACGGATATAAAAGTATTTCTGATTTTAATAAACTTTATGATGACAGAATGGTTTATAGAATAGCTATTTTTACTAAAAGTGAGAATAAGGTTTTTGGGGCAAACGATTTGATATTAAGATATGCTGAAAGGGTGCTTGAGCGCAATTTGAATATAGAAATAGTTAACTATAATTTTGATTACAATAAAAATAGAGATTATATGATTAATAATTTTTCCGAAGGATTTTCTTATTCTAGAAATAATAATTTGGATTTGTTTTTAATTTTTGATTTTAATGCAGACATTTTGAAAAATTCAGCTACTTTGGTAGTAAATATTTTTTCAGGGAAAACAGGGATTAAGGTTGGTTCTTTTTCTTATAATGTGGGGGGTGTTAATTATTTAAGCAATGCTTTAAATTCCCTTTCTAAAGATTTTCATGATTATTTGCCTAAAAAAGGCAAGATCCTTCAAATTAAAAATGACGATGCTCTTATTAATCTTGGTCAAGTAAATGGAGTTGTAAAGGGTGATGTTTTTTTAATTCTTAAGGAAGGTGCTTTAAACGGTGATACTAGAGACTCTAGTTTTATTGTTTACAAAAAATCAGATATTTTGGGAGAGATTTTAGTTGAAGATATAAGCGATTATATTTCTAGAGGTACAATGAAATCTTCTACGTTTTTAAAGGATTATATTCAAGAGGGAGCTACCGTACTTGTAAAAAGATAGTTTGACACTTGTTATTAATTTGTGATTTAATAATTCTAGTAAGAATAAAATCAAAAAAATTGGAGGATTTTGTATGAAATTGGCTATTAATGGTTTTGGTCGTATTGGTAGAAATGTTTTTAAGATTGCTTTTGAAAGAGGAATTGATGTTGTTGCAATAAATGATTTAACAGATCCTAAAACTCTTGCACATCTTTTAAAGTATGATTCGACCTTTGGAGTATATAATAAAAAAGTTGAGTCAAGAGATGGCGCTATTGTTGTGGATGGAAGAGAAATAAAAATTATTGCTGAGAGAGATCCTAAAAATCTTCCTTGGGCAAAGCTTGGAATTGATGTTGTAATTGAGTCAACAGGTGTTTTTTCATCAGCAACTAGTGATAAGGGGGGGTATCTTGATCACGTAAATCATGCTGGTGCTAAAAAAGTTATTTTAACAGTTCCTGCTAAGGATGAGATTAAAACAATAGTTCTTGGTGTAAATGATCACGATGTTAATTCTGATTTAAAGGCTGTTTCAAATGCTTCATGTACAACCAATTGCTTGGCTCCTCTTGCAAAAGTACTTCATGAATCATTTGGAATTGAACAAGGACTTATGACAACTGTTCATGCTTATACTAATGATCAAAGAATTTTGGATCTTCCTCATTCTGATCTTAGAAGAGCAAGAGCTGGTGCGCTTTCTATTATTCCAACTTCAACTGGCGCTGCAAAAGCGGTTGGACTTGTTTTGCCTGAACTTAAGGGAAAGTTAAATGGGACTTCAATGAGAGTGCCCGTGCCAACAGGCTCAATTGTTGATCTTACAGTTCAACTTAAGAAAAAAGATGTTACAAAAGAGGAAATTAATTCTGTTCTCAAAAAGGCATCAGAAACACCCGAGCTTAAAGGTATTTTAGGGTATACAGAAGATCCAATTGTATCTTCAGATATAAAAGGGAATTCTCATTCTTCTATTGTTGATGGTCTTGAGACAATGGTTCTTGAAAATGGATTTGCAAAGGTGTTGTCATGGTATGACAACGAGTTTGGGTATTCTACCAGAGTAGTTGATCTTGCTCAAAAATTGGTAAAATAAGTAGAAATGTTTGTAAGGTAAAAAATGTCAATAAAAACAGTAAAAGACTTTAATAACTTTGCTGGCAAGCGAGCTTTAGTAAGATGCGATTTTAATGTTCCCTTAAAAGAAGGGAACATTGGCGATGATACTAGAATTAAGGCTGCATTGTCTACAATAGAGTATTTGAAAGAAAGAGGGGCTAGGATTGTACTTGTAAGTCATTTAGGTAGACCAGAAGGCAAGAAAAATCCTAAATATTCCCTTAAACCAGTTGCCAATAGATTGTCAGAGCTTTTGGGTCAAGATGTCAAGATGCTTTCGGATTGCATTGGAAGTGAAATTGTAAATAGTACTTTGCAAATGAAGGATGGCGATGTTGTATTACTTGAAAATGTAAGGTTTTACGCAGAAGAAGAGAAAAATGATAAAAATTTTGCAAAAAAACTTTCTGAGAATGGTGATGTTTTTGTAAATGACGCCTTTGGCGCAGCTCATAGAGCTCACGCTTCAACGGTAGGAGTTTCTGATTATTTGCCATCTGTTGGTGGATTTTTAATGGAAAAAGAAGACAAATTCCTAGGGGGAGTATTAAAAAATCCTGAAAGACCATTTATTTCAATTATTGGTGGATCTAAGGTTTCTTCAAAGATTGCAGTATTGGAATCGCTTTTATCAAAGTCGGATGTAGTTGTAATTGGTGGTGGAATGGCTTATACTTTTTTGCATTCTAAGGGATATTCCATAGGAGAATCTCTTTTAGAGGCCGAATATATTGATATAGCATCTTCTTTTTTAAAGAAAGCAAAAGAGCTGGGCGTTAAAGTAATTTTACCGCTTGATCACGTTGTAGCAAGTGAATTTGATAAAAATTCTACTCCTGAATATGTTGATTCTTTTAATATTCCCGAAAACAAGATTGGCATGGATGTTGGAGTTAATACTTTAAAAGAAATTGAAGAGGTTGTAAAAACCGCCAAGACTATAATTTGGAATGGTCCTCTTGGTGTGTTTGAATTTGATTTATTTTCAAAAGGAACTGCTAAGGTTGCCGAAATGGTAGCATCTTGTTCAGGTTTAACCATTGTTGGCGGTGGAGATTCAGTTGCAGCTGTTAATAAGTTTAATTTGTCTGATAAGATCACTCATGTTTCAACAGGTGGGGGTGCATCACTTGAATATCTTGAGGGAAGGATTTTGCCAGGTATTAAGGTTTTGGAGAAGTAAAGTGAGAAAAACGTTTTTAGCGGGAAATTGGAAAATGCATTATACAAGCACAGAAGCTTCGATTGTTGCAAAAAACATTGTATCTGAGGTTAAAGCTTTAAAAGATGATATTGTAATAATGTTAACTCCTCCGTTTACAGCTTTATCTAAGGTTTCAGAATGTATTAAGGGAAGCAATATTCTTCTTGGCGCTCAGAACATGTCTTATATGGAGAGTGGAGCAAGGACAAGTGAAATTTCACCTTCAATGCTTTTAGAATTTGGAGTAGAATATGTTATACTTGGCCACTCTGAATGTAGATTGTATTTAGCAGAGACAGATGAAATAATAAATAAAAAGATTCTTACAGGGCTTAAGCATTCTTTTAAGCACTTAATTCTTTGTGTTGGAGAAACTCTTGATGAAAGGAATTCTGGAAAAACTTTAGATGTTGTTTTAAATCAGGTTAAAAAGGGGCTAAATTGTGTTTCTGAATCGGATATTGCAAGAATAATTTTAGCTTATGAGCCTGTTTGGGCAATTGGAACGGGCAAAACTGCAACAAAAGAGGAAGCAGAAGAGATTCATAAGGCAATTAGACTTGAAATTATGAAGCTTTATTCAAAGTCAGCTTCAGATAATATTATAATTCAGTATGGAGGCTCTGTTAATTCTAGCAACATAAAAGAGCTTATGAATGAGCCTAATATTGATGGTGCGCTGATAGGTGGAGCATCTTTGAAGGCTGAATCTTTTTTATCTATAATTAATAATGTTCTTTAGTCAAAGAGGTTTGTTTTGGATTTAGTTAGATTTTTGGTTTTTATAATTTTTGCGATTGTTTCAGTTTTTATTATTCTTTTGGTTTTAATTCAAGATGAGCAGGGCGATGGAATAGGCGGTGTTTTTGGGGGAGGTAGTTCTTCTATTTTTGGAGCAAAGTCTTCGAGTGTTGCTGTAAAAATTACTGGATTTTTTATAGCGCTCTTTTTCATCTTTGTAGTTTTACTATCTTTTATGAATACTAGAAGAGCAGATAATAGCTTTCTAAATGACATAAAGGTAGAAAATAAGAATAGTTCAACCTTCTGGGATAATGAAAATAATGAATCAGAAGATGCTAACATCAATGAAGCTAAAGAAAAAAATTTGAGAGAAAAATAGTCTAAATTGATTGCTGTTATATGTATGCTTGTAGTCGGTCGGCATTTACGTAGAGAGAGCTCTCTACGTAAAAATAATTTTAAATCAATAGCTATTAACTATTATTAAATTTATCAATTTTATTGAAAGTTTATTTTATTTTTATTGTGTTTTTTTAAATAATTTAAAGCATTGATAAAGTGGTTTGATCCTAAAAATCCATTGTTTGCTGAATATGGAGATGGATGGCTTGTTTCAAGAATTAGATGCTTTGTTGGGTCAATGAGGCTTTTTTTACTTCTTGCTAAATTGCCCCAGAGCATAAACACAATATTTTTTAAATTTTTAGAGATTATTTTTATTACTTCATCTGTAAAAATTTCCCATCCAATAGCTTTGTGAGAGGAAGGTTTGCCTTCTTCGACCGTTAAGATTGTATTTATTAGAAATACACCCTGAGTTGCCCATCTCTTTAAATCTCCGTTTGGGATGGTTTTTATTTTTAAACTATTTTCTATTTCTTTAAATATGTTTTGCAAAGACGGTGGAATTTTAATTTCTGAATCTACAGAAAAAGCAAGTCCATTTGCTTGGTTTTTTCCATGATATGGATCTTGTCCAATTATTACTACTTTTATGTCTTTAAATGGCAAAGAATTAAAGGCATTGAATATAAGTTTTGGAGGAGGAAATATTTTCCCCTTTTTTGTTTTATATTCATGTTTTATAAATCTTACAAGTTTTTTAAAGTATTCTTTGTTAAATTCATTACTTAAAACTTCTTCCCAAGACTTTTCAATTTTTACTTTCATTTTTGTATTATATAAAAAATATTTTGTAATTTAAAATATCTTGAAATGTAAGTAGCTTTGCTATTTTAAAATTTAATTTTTATTTTTGGATGATAATGTATTTAAAAGAATATATGTTTTGTTTAGGCTTATTGCAAATAAAATGGCGGTTTTCGGGGGAAAAGTTAACAGTAGACAAGTTGTTAAAAATTATTAATTTATTAAAAATCTTATTAATTTTTAAACTTCTCTTATTTTTTCCCAAGAAGTTAAGAATAAATAAAAAACGGTATCGATTATAATTATTGTCAATGTAAGAATTAGAGAACCTTTTATAAGTTCAATATTTTTTGTTTCGGGATAGAATTTAAATATTGTATTTATAGATATTGAAATTAGTAAATTAGCCAGATATCCAGAAATTAATCTTGACAAAGGATGAATTATCCATAAAGATTTTATTTTTATTTGTTTAAAATAATTATATAGTAAGACGTTTATATATTGGGATAAAAAAAACACATAGGTTCCAATTAATATTGTTAAAATGTATGTAAAATTATTGAACAATATTTTAAAATGAATATCTGCCGTGTCTAATTTATTATGATTGAATAGTATCATGAAATTAATCATAATTGTAAAAGTTATGTTTAGCAAAAGACTTAATATTACAGAATTTGTTGCTTCTTTTTTGCTGTATTTTTCTACTATTAAGTTTAAGGAGAATAATGCCGATAAAAAATTGATACCGGATAGATTTAAGGGCATTCCAAATGCTTTTAAATTTCTTAGTATTATAATATTTGATATTGTTGAAATAATTGCATTGAAACAAAAAAGACCAGATTTTCCAAAAAATCGGTAAAGAATTCCCAATGTTATATATGTAAAGAGAAAAACCCCCGTCCACAAACTTAAATCAAATATATCGTTATTCATAGCATTTAATTGTAACAGATTAATTATCTTAGATAAAGTTTTTTATTTTTGAAGTTTTACATATTTTGCAAAATATATAAAAGGTGTTCCTAAAATTCCTGCTAAACCTTTAATTAGATATGTTGAAATTATTATATCTAAGAAAATTTGTTTTGGAAATACTTTAAAATGGGTTGCTATGCTTACAAAAATTATTGTATCTATTAAACTACTTATGAGTGTTGATCCGTTAGTTCTGAAAAATAAAAACCTAGGAAATTTTTTTTTAATAAACTGATATAGGTATACATCGTTTAATTGGGATACTAGATATGCAGTAATAGAGGCTAATAGTAAAGCTGGTATTGAAGAAAAAATGTTTTCTAAGCTTTTAAAATTTTCTTGAGTTCTATTTGACATAAAGTGAATTTGGGCATTTGTTAATACTGCAAAGATAATAAAGCTAATAAATCCAATATAAACGGCTTTTTTTGAAGTTTTTTTCCCATAAAATTCTGAGAGAATATCTGTTGCAATATATGACGATGCATAAATAATATTCCCCAAAGTAGCATTAATCCCAAATATTGTAATTTGTTTTAAAACTTGAATGTTTGCTATGATAATTGCCACTGCAACCCATGCAAATAATCCGTTTTTTTTAAAAAAAACGAATATAATGATCAAAAATGAATAAGCAGTAATTAGCATAGCAAACCATAAAATTTCATTAAGCATAAAATTCTCTTTTAGTAATATTGAATTTACTATTATAAAATAGTAGTTTAGTTTTTGCAAATGGACAACATTGTTATTTTATCCAAACTATGGTAAAATGGCATTTGATGAGGGGATGTTTTGGATTTGACTGAAAATGCTAATATTGTAAGTTGCAGGCAGAGGGAATCTCTTAAAACTTCTAAAAATAAATGCAAAAAATAATAACTTTACAAGCTCAAACCTTGTAATGGCTGCTTAAGTTAGCAGAGGGTTTTGTTGAATTTGGCTTTGAGGTTCACTTATACTCTTTTTGACATCGAAGCTTGCTTAAAAATGTTTTCAAGTTGATTTTTAAGGACTTTTATACTTGAGAGCAATTTGGCGGTTTGCTAGTATTTCTAAACCATATTGCTTAATAAAATACTAGATAAGCTTGTAGAAGCTTATAGTATTATTTTTAGGACGCGGGTTCAATTCCCGCCATCTCCATTTATTTTTTATTTATCCTTTTAATATAATCGTTTAACAGCATTGTTAAGCTTATAATGGGTGTAATCGGTATTATTTAAAGCGTCCTATCGGAATCGAACCGACATCATTAGCTTGGAAGGCTAAGGTAATAGCCATTATACGAAGGACGCAAGACAATACTTTACTTATATAAAAAAAATTAATTTATGTCAATAAGATTTATTCCAATGTTATTTTTGGCTAGCAATTTTTTTTTTAAATCAGTACAATTAGTTTAACTTAAATGTATTCAAGTACAAAAACTTGTGTGGAGGAAATTGATGGGAGAGAGAGGGGAAGTATACTCTGAGAAGCTATTTACAGAGTCTGAGAGAACTTATTTTTTTAATGTCAAGGAAAATAGAAAAGGAGATTATTTTTTAAATATTGTAGAGAGCAAAAGAAGTCCAAGTGGAGATTTTGAAAGACATTCTATTTTTGTATATGAAGAAAATATAGGTGAGTTTGAAACTAATTTACTTAAGGCAATAGCGGTTATTAAGCAGAAAGTGTCTAAAGGATCTATTGGTTCTTCTTCTAGGCAATATAATAAAGGGCATGGTGAATATGGAGGAGGAGGAGATAGATCTAAATTAGACGATTCTAGATTTCAGAAGAAATCTCATTTATCAGGCGGTCGATTTAAAAAGAAAGATTATTAATTTTTATTTTTTTAATTATTTTTAAATTAGTTTAGTTTAAAAGTTTTTCTATGAAGGCTTAAAACCCCATATTTCTTTATTGCATTTTTATGTTCTTTTGTGGGGTACCCTTTATTTTTTTTAAGTAGATATAATGGGTAAATTTTATCGTATTCATCCATCAGTTTATCTCTTTTAACTTTAGCAATAATTGAAGCAGCTTTTATTTCGTTTATTATTGAGTCTCCTTTAATTATTGCTTTTACAGTTTTTGCTGTTATTTTTGGAACAAATTTGCCATCTACAAGCACCAAATTGCAATTTAATTTTAGGTTTTCGTATGCAGTTTGCATTGCAAGAAGAGATGCGTTGTGAATATTTATTTTTTCTATTATTACATTTGAAATCTCAGCGAATGCGTAATATGAGTTTTCAAGTATTAATGAGGACAAGTATTCTCTTTTTTCTTTTTTTAGTTTTTTAGAATCATCCAGCTCTTTTATAAAGCTAGGAGGCTTTTTGAAAACTACAGCGGCACTTATGATAGGCCCAAAAATACAACCTCTTCCAACTTCATCTATTCCGCAAATCATAATTGACCTTTTTATAAAAATATTTTTTATTTATTATAATATGAAATTGTAGATTTATTAGTAAGTGTTTTTAATTTTAATTAGGAGTTATTTTGTTTTTAAGAAAAATAGTACTTTTGGGGTTTAAATCTTTTTTAAATAGACAAGAGTTTGAAATAGGGGAAAATTTAAGCTTTATTGTGGGTCCTAATGGATGTGGGAAGAGCAATCTTATTGATGCTGTACGTTTTTGCATGGGAGAAGATAATTTAAAATTTTTAAGGGTTGAAGATATTTCTGATTTAATTTCTGTTTCAAAATTAGGAAAATCAAATTTTGCAGAAATAACTCTTTTTTTTAGTAATGTTAACTACGAAAAATCTAATTTAAGGGAATTTGGAGAAAATTTTTACATCCGCAGGCGTCTTTATAAGGATGGATCAAGTGAGTATTATTTTAATAATAAAATTTTAAATTTTCAAGATTATAATAGACTTTTGAATAGGTTTAATTTTAAAAAATCGCCTTATATGTTTATAACTCAAGGTAGGGTTGAAGATATTTCTTTGGCAAGAAGCGTAAATCTTAAATCTTTGATTGAACAAGCAAGCGGAATAGATGTTTTAAAAATTGAAGAAGAGGAGGCACTGAAAAATTTTAAGCAATCTAATCAAAATTTATTATCTTTGTTATCTTTGCAAGAAGATCTAAGGCAAAAGTACGATAACATAAAAAATGTTTATCTTTTAAGAAAAAAACATCAAGATTTAAGTCAAAAATTAGAAACTTTAGAAAAAACAATAACATTAAAAAAGCTTTTCAATATTAATTTTGATCTTAATGTCTTGAAAAGTGAATTAAATTTAGATGGTTTGAGTAAATTTTTATCTTCTGGGTTTAAGCAAAAGTTAGAATTTTATTCGTTTAGAGAAAAAAATGTTATTAGCAATATTCAAGCTTTAGAAAAAGATATTGAGCTTATGAAGTCTAAAATTATTGGGCTAGAGATTAAAATTCAAAAATTAGAACAAGAAAAGGCAATAAAGATAAGTTTGGAAGATAAGTTTGTAAAGAGTAAATCTAAGTTTGAAGAGAAAAAAAAATCTATAAATGACGATTTATGTCAGTCAAATAGTTTGCTTAAAGAAAAGAAAAATGAATTTTTTTCTTTAAGCGATGAGATTAATAAATATACTAAAAGTTTTTTTGAACTTGTTGATTTAATTTTATCTGTATTAAAGAGTGCCAAATCGGAAGAGTTTATTTTATTAAAAGAAAATATATTAGATTCTCTTAAGCTTTTTGAAGAATCATTGAGTATAAAATATATTAAAGAGATTAGAGTAAATTTAATCAAGTATATAAGTAAGGATGAGAATCTGTTGGCTTTATTGAAGGATAAAATTGAGCCTATTTTCGATCAAAATGTTAATTTAAAAAAATTTTTACTAGAGAAAAATGCTTTAAAAGCAAATATCGCTAAAGAGATAACAACTATTGAGAGATTAATTGAAGAAAAGACGCTTCAGTTAAATGATGTATTAGGCGAGCTTGAATATGTAGAACTTTCTAAATTCAAAAATTTGGACGAAATTAAACTTATAGATGGTAATTTAGAATTTTTATTTGAATCTAAGAATAGTCTTGATGAGGAGTTTAAAAGTTTATATTTAAAGCTTGAAAATTTAAATTTAGAAAAGAGCGATATTCAGCTAAATTTAAGCAGTCTTATTGGTTCTTCAAAATTTAGTAATGAGCCTTTACAGGAGAAAGATTTAAACTCTTTAAGCTTTTTAAATGATTTTAAAAAAACTAATTATTATGAATATATAAAAAAACAGACAGAATATGAATTTCTTTTAAACTCTAATTTAAGCATTAAAAATGAAATAGAAAATTTCAATATTTCTAATCAAATGTCTAATAAATTTGATTTGGAAGAAGATCTTGCAACCAGAAAGCTATTACAAAAAGAGATCAATGCAATCAATCTGGGTGATTATGTATTTTTCAATATTGATAAAGAATTTGATGAAACTAAGGATCGGTTTGAAAAAGTAAGTTTACAAGTAGAAGATTTAAAGCTTTCAAAATATTCATTACAAAAGCTTCAAAAAAAAATAAAAAATGAGATTAATAAAAAATTTAAAGAAGCATTTGATGAGATTAATAAAAATTTTTCTTATTTTTTTAAAAAAATTTTTAAAGGATCCGCCGCTCTTTTTTATAATGAAAATATTGATAATGTTGAGATTAGAATAAATTTTTCAAACAAATTTGTTAAAAACAATAATATGCTTTCAGGAGGTGAGAGCACCTTGGTTAGTATGGCTTTCTTATTTGCACTTTATTATTACTCTCCTGCTTGTTTTTGTATGCTTGATGAAATAGATGCAGCTCTTGATTTTGAGAATAGTAAAAAACTTTCTTTACTTTTAAAAGAATTGGGGGAAAAAATTCAACTTTTAGTAATAACTCATAATGCATATGTTTCTGCTGGTGGTGAAAATTTAATAGGTATTACACTTGATAATGGTGAAAGTAGAGTGTTTAATATATAATTAAGTTAGATTTAAGGAAAATTAACATGCGAGATGTAAAGTTTAGTTTTAGAAAATATTTTTTAATTTTAATATTTTTAATTTTTATTGTTTCGGGTATTACTTATTTCTATTCAACGCAAATGTTAGAAAAATCTCAAAAGTTTGTTGAAGACAATTTAGATGCTAAGGTTAAATTAGTTGATATGGAAGATTTTTATTTTGATTTAAATGAATCTCTAAATATGGATGATTTTTTTATTCCAAGGCCCGATTTTTTAAATGAAAATTTAAATAAAAATTTGGTTGTTGATGGTCTGATTAAAAATCAATTGCTTGATGAAAATTTTTTCAAGGATTTTTGGATTAAAAAGGAAAATTTATTTAACATTGATATTGAGAAGGAGAATGAAAAATTAATAGATAAGATTTTAGAAATTTCCAAATGATTAATAAATTTTTGATTTATATAAGTTTGCTATTTTTTGTTTTTGAAGTTTATTCTAAGCCAGCTTTTATAAATCAGGGTTATTCATATGAGCTTGATTTTAGCAGTAGAAAAGTAGATATTAATGTAAATACCAACTCAAGGTTTAATCTTGCTTTTAAAAATGAGTCTTGGATTTATATCAAAAACAATGAAAATCAAGCTTTTATTAAGTTAATTGGAGAATCTTATGAAAATGGAGCTGTTTTTACTTTCCAAACTTTTAACAAAGAATGCAAAATTAATTTGGTTTTCAGCTACCAAAATGTTAAAGATTCTAACGAATTTAATAAAATAATTGTCTTGAAAATTACAAAGAAGTTTGAAGTTGAAACTAATAATATTCAGCCTGGGAAGAATGGTATCAATGATGTAACCCCTTTAGAGGTTACTACTAGAGCTTTAAATTTGTCTTACATTAATGATTACAGAGGAGCAATAGATTTGCTTAATAAATATAATTTTAATGATGATAAATATATTTTATTGAAGGCGGAAATTTATTATAAAAATGGTGATTATTTGAAATCTTATGAAAATTATTTGAAATTGAAAAATAAATGCTTTAAAAGCATTGTTTTTGATCTAATTAAACTTGGTATAGAATTAAATATTAAAGAAGAGGTCTTGGAGAGTGCTAGATATTTAGTTGAAAAGAATATTGATTTTTCTGAGAGTATTTATCTTGACATATTTGAATTTTTAGTAACAAAGGGGGAGTATGAGTTTGCTTTAAATTTTAGTTATTTGTATTTTCCTAAATATATTAAGTCAAACTTTTCAGATAAATATAGTTACTTTTTGGGGAGACTTTATGAGTCTGAAAGCAGATATAAAGATTTTTTAAAGGCTTTAAGTTGCTATAAATTAGTTATTGATAATTACCCTTTTAGTTCTTATTATGAGAGAGCCAAGATAAGATATTTATTTTTAAAGCGGTTTTTTTAGGAGATAATATTATATGATACGGAGAAAGCTTACCAAACAACTTGAAATAATAAAAGATTATCTTTGGGATATGAAAGAATGTGTGCTTAAAATTATAGATGATTCTTTAATAGCTTTAGAATCTAAAGATAAAAGTTTAGCTAAAAAAATAATCAATGAAGATGAAAAAATAATAGATGATTATCAATACGATATTGAGGATTTGTGTGGAAGAATAATTGCGACTGAACATCCTGTTGCCACAGAGCTTAGAGAAATTTTAGCAATTATTAAGATAATAAGTTCTCTTGAAAGGATTGCAGATCATGCCACTAAAATTGTAAGAGTTGTTCTTCTTCTTGAATCAGACTTGGATGATTTTGATTTTCTTAATCTGTATTTTAAACCTTTAAGAGAAATGGCCGATACGGCTAAAGAAATGTTATCTGATATTTTTGACGCATATTTTGATGGAGATTTTACTAAAATATTAAAGATAGTTAAGTATGACAATATAATAGATAAATTGTTTTCAAAGCAAAAAAGCATTGTTATTGATGCAATGAAAAAAAATCCTGAAAATTTGGATTATCTTTTAAATATATTATTTTTGAATAGTTTTTTAGAAAGAGTTGGCGATCACGTAGCAACAATTGGTGAATTGCTTTATTTTATTAGAGTAGGCGAGAAAGTAAACTTAACCTAGCTTATTATTTTTTAGGCTAAGTTAAATAAGCTTTTATAATATCTTTTTATAAGTAGCAGGCATTATATATTCAAGATTTTTATTCCCCCTTATTGTTTCTGAGTGTCCAATTAAAAGATAAGAATCTTTTTTAAGATAGGAGTTAAATTTATTTGCAAGGTTGTTTCTAGTTTTTTCATCAAAATATATCATGACGTTTCTACAAAATATCAGGTCAAATTTTTTGCTAAATGGAAATTTTTCATCCATTAAATTTAATTTTTTAAAATAAACCATTTTTTTCAAAATTTCTTTAACTTGAAATTTATTATCTTGAAGTTGATTTAAATATTTATTTTTTAAATATTTGGGTAAATTTATTATACGATCTTCAGGATAAATTCCTTCATAAGCTTCGTTAAGAACGCTAATTGAAATATCTGTTGCTAAGATTTTGACTTTAAAATTTACTTTATTATTTTCCATGTATTCGTTTAGTATCATTGCAATTGTGTAAGGCTCTTCACCGCTTGAGCAGCCAGCCGACCATATTCTAATTTCCGAGTTTCCCGATTTTAATATTTTTTCGGTAAGTTTGGGCAATATTTTATTATTTAAAAAATCAAAATGTTTAGATTCTCTGAAAAAGTAGGTATGATTTGTTGATATTTTGTCTACCAGCTCAATTAATTGAATGCTTCCAGTGCTTTTTTCTAAAAAGTTAATGTATTCGGTAAAATTTTTAAAACCCTTAACTTTGAGAAGAGATGATAATCTGCTTTCAATTAGCATCTTTTTTTTTTCGTTGAGATTTATTCCAAAATTGTTGTAAACTATTTTTATTAACCTTAACAGTTCTTCCTTAGTTATATTTATATTAAGATTGAATTTGTTTTGGCTTGCATTCATATGCTTTTGATTTCATTCTCCTTTCTGATCCAGAGTGATTTGTTTTAATTCTAGAAATGTAATTTTTTTTTAGTTCTATTAATATTTAAACGTATATCTTAAGTTAGATATTTCAATTGCAATAATTTTTCAATTGTGATAATTTAGTAGTTAAATTATTAGTATTCTTACTTATTAAGGGTTTTTTATGCGAAAAAGAAGTAGAAAAGTCAAAGGTGATTTAGTTGTACTTGAATCGAAAGAAAAAAAAATTGGTATATGGGGTATTTTTGCTCTTATTTTAATTGTTTTTGGATTTATTATTGCGCCTTTGCTTCCAGGAATTTTTGATAATGCACATTCATCTGGCTTAAAATTTGGTTCTTATAAAGGCCAGCCTATTTACTATAAAAAAGATAGTAAGTTTGCCAAGTATGTTAATTATTATTCAAATCTTTATTCTAGATTACAGGGAAATGCTAAGAATATTAATGTAGATTATAATGCCTGGTATTTGGCATTTATGAAATATGTTGAGGATATTGCTTTTCTTGACTTAATAAAAAAATATAATTTTTATATTTCTAAGGAAACCTTGAATAAAAATTTACTCAGATCTCCTGAATATTTGGATTCTAGCGGGAATTTTAGTTCCAAAAGATATAATAAAGCTTCTGATTATCAAAAAGTTAAGATTTATAATGATATGGTAGAAAATATATTGTTTTCCAATGTGAAAATTTTTTTAAATAGTAATTTAATATTTCCCGATTCTCTTTTTAATCTAATTAAAGATATGAGTACTGTAGAAAGGCATATTTCATATCTTTCTCTTTCTTATCAAGATTTTTCTAATCAAGAGGCAATATTTTATGCTGAGAAAAATTTAAATTTATTTAAGCGTTTATCGCTTGCATCTATTCGGTTTAAAAATATGAATGATGCTAGGAATGCTCATGATAAGTTATTAAATAAAGCTCCATTTGAAGAGCTTGCTAAGCTTTATTCAGATGATATTGCCAATTTTAAAGGTGTTGTTTCTTTGGATAAGCATTATTTTGATTTAGATCTTATTATTGAAAATAAAGAAGACCTAAATTCTATTTTTTCTTTAAGAGAAGGAGAATTTAGCAAACCTATTAAGACTAAAAATAAAAGTGAATATCAAATATATAAGGCATTTAGCAATGTTCATGATTTTGATAAAACCTCAGATAGCGATATTAGTTCTGTTAAAAATTATATTGAAACTTATGAACCAAGTGTTATTGAGGGTTATTTGGAAAATAAGCTAAATGATTTTCTAAGTGATGTTAAGCTTAGCAGTTTAAGCCAAGCTCTTGAAAAATATAGGTTAAGTTTTAAAGAAGAAATTGTTAATTTATCTTATAATATTAATATTTATCCGAATACTTTAAAAGATTTGGTTGAGTTTAATAATAGTAAGTCTTTTTATAATATTATTTTTGGATTGAAAGAAAATTCTTGGTCCAAGCCTTTTGCAGCTAATAAAAAAGTTTATTTATTTTTACTTAATTCAGCTAAAAAAGGATCTAATCAGTTCAAAGAAGAGATCAAAAATGAAAAACTTCTTGAAAATTTCAATATTGCAAATAGTGGTTTGATTACAGATTTTTTATTGAATAAAAAAGATTTTGTTAATAATTTTAATGAATCGTTTTTTGCTTTACAAAACTTTAGTCAGAACTAAAAAATAAATCTATGATAAAAGTTTTATTTGCTGGTGTAATTAATATTCTTAATAAAAAATTAATTTGGTTTTATAGATTTTTGTTTTTTTTCTTTTTTTTTATACTATTTGCTTGTTCTAAAGTAAGTAAAGATTTCATTGTTTTTAATAAAGATGTGAAATCTGCTTCCAAGATCGATAATCTAAATTCTAATGTTTTGGAAATTAACAAAATGGAAGATTTTTTTGGATCTATTATAGATTTAAAAGGTTATAAAATTCTTGCAGTTCAGCAAGAAAATTTAAATTTAGATGTTTATTTTGAACAGGTGGTTTTAGCTCAAAATTTTTCAAATCTTAATGCGTATTTATTTATTATTGGTTTTGATCCTAAAATTAAAGTTGGAACGATTCTTTTTAAAACTCAAATAGATATTGACCCAAAAAATTCTTATAACATGTATCTTGAGGATATTACAGGTGATTATGATTTTAATATAGTTGTTCAAGGATTTTTAAAAGATAAATCTGTTTTGTATGTTTTTCAAAAATCTGTGTTAAATGATGTCTCTTCTTATAAGCCTATATTTTTTGACAAAGTTAATGGAACTGTTCTTATCAATAAGTATACAAGATCCTCAGCTTATGAAGAAAATAGATCAAGAGAAAGTTATCCTATTTCTTTAGAAAAATATGAAAAAGTGGGAGAAGATTTAATAATTAGCAAGATTGAGAAATATGAATATTCTCATGCTCAGGGCAAATATTATCTTTCTTCTGTTAGTGAAAAAGTTGGCAAGATTGATAATAATGTTTATAAAACTTTAAAGAATTTAAGTAAAGATGAAGTTTATAGATTTTTGCACGGAGTTTGGTACGACGTTCATGATTATAATAAAAAACAGGACAAAGATATTGATGAAGTTTTATTCTTATCTTTTGAAAAGCAATCAAGTGAGATTAATCTTTTTAGAAAAAATTCTCAAGAAGTTGCAAAGATTAAATATATTTCAAAGCCAGCTTATAATACTCTTAATGTTAGTGCAAAGTCTCTTTTCTCAGATTTGATAGTTTACAATTTTTGGATAAAAATTGTAGATAAAGAAAACATTGAAATCAAAATTGATACTAGTACTAATTCTTATGATAATAGTGGATTTTCAGGCGCATTTAAAAGATTTGATGAGAATGTATTGAATCTTGAAAAAAGGGGTAATAATAATATTTATTTTATTCCTAATGGGAATTACGTGTATAAGGACAAAATTTATGATTTTTCTTATCCCCATTTAACTTATATTGATGAGAATAAAATTTATTATGGTATTTTTAATATTTTCCCTTTAAAAAATAATTATGTTCTTGAATATGAAATTGATATGGGCAATTACAAGCTCGTTGAATCTTTTTTCCTTGAGCATAACGAGAGAGTTGTTCAAAAGCAAAAATTTTCTACAATTATTTTAAATCCTATTAAAATTTTAAAAGATGATGTAAGCTTACTTAAAGGGCAAAAATTAAAACTTGAACGAATAGAAAAAATAGGATAATAATTTTAATGAAAATATTGAGAAGTCTTATAACTTATGTTAATGTTTTATTTTTCTTTTTGATTTTAATTTTTTTTTTATATCCTTTTTACTTAGTTTGTAAAATTTTTTTACTTGAGCGTTATGTTATTAGATTCAGCTTCGTTATGATGCGGGTCTGCATTAAGATTAGCTTATGGCTTGCTGGAATTAAAGTTGTTGTTACAGGTTCTGAGAATATTCCCCTCCAAAAAGGCAATGTAATAATAATGGGAAATCATATTGCGGCTATGGATCCTTTAATTTTTATTTATACTTTTGCAAGTCCGTTTGTAATATTGGCAAAGCATTCATTGCTTAGAGTTCCTTTTTTGAATATTGTTTTGATTGTTATGGGCACTATTTTTGTTAATAGAAAGAGAATAAGATCTGCTGCAGCAGCTGAGGTTAGGGCAATAAAGGTTATGAAAGAGGGTAGATCCATTGGAATTTTTCCTGAAGGGACTAGAAATAGAGGGGGAGATACTAAAGTTTTTAAAAAGGGTGCATTTAAGATGGCATTAAAGACGGGAACATCTATTCTTCCTGTTACTCTTTGTAATACTAATAACTTTTTTATTAAAAATATTATTTTTAATTCTGGACTATCTGTTTATATTCATATCCATCCTTTGGTAGATATTTTATCCTTAAGTGAATATGAAAAAGATAATCTTGCTAGTATTATTAGAGATCAAATAGTTAAAAAGCTTGAAACTATTAAAATTTAATTTATAAAGCAAGGATTTAGATGAATACTCAAAATTATGATGAAAGCAAAATAATCACTCTCTCTTCTCTTGAGCACATCAGATTAAGATCTGGTATGTATATTGGGCGTTTAGGAGATGGTTCTAATATTGATGATGGTATTTACATTTTAATTAAAGAGATAATAGACAATTCAATTGATGAGTTTATTATGGGATACGGAAATGAAATTTTTATAAAAAAAGAAAACAATCTTATTACTATTAGGGATTACGGAAGAGGAATTCCTCTTGGAAAAGTTGTTGAGAGCGTTTCAGTTATTAATACTGGAGCCAAGTATAATGATGATGTTTTTCAATTTTCTGTAGGTCTTAATGGGGTTGGAACTAAGGCGGTTAATGCTTTAAGTTCAAAATTTTTGGTAAGATCAACAAGGAATGGTAAATCTTTTGAGGCTTTGTTTTCTAAGGGAAATTTATTGGAATCTAGAGAAGTAAAATCTTCT
Source organism: Borrelia maritima (assembly GCF_008931845.1). Classification (NCBI taxonomy): domain Bacteria; kingdom Pseudomonadati; phylum Spirochaetota; class Spirochaetia; order Spirochaetales; family Borreliaceae; genus Borreliella; species [Borrelia] maritima. The sequence continues at coordinate 35,335 of NZ_CP044535.1, read as the reverse complement.
GATAAAGATGGTACTTATGTTGAGTTTTTAGCAGATTCAGAAATATTTGGAAAATATTCTTACAGTGAAGATTTTCTAAAGAGAAGATTTTTCCATTATGCTTGTTTGAATAAAGGACTTATAATAAACTATAATGGTCAAATTTTTGAATCTAAAAATGGGCTTTTAGATTTTTTGAATTCAGAAATTAAAAGTGATGATTTGCTTTATGATGTTGTTTACTATTCTAGTAAAACCTTAGAATTTGCTTTTTCTCATACAAATAATTACGGCGAGACTTATTTTTCATTTGTTAATGGGCAATATACCAACGATGGAGGCACTCACCAGACTGGTTTTAGAGAGGGCTTTGTAAGAGCTATTAACGATTTCCTTAAAAAAACATATTCCTCAACAGATGTTAGGGAGGGACTTGTTGCAACTCTTTCTGTTAAAATTAAGGACCCAATATTTGAAAGCCAAACTAAGAATAAACTTGGAAATATTGAAACTAGAGGCAATGTTGCAAAGGAAGTTCAGAAGGTAATTTCTGAGATTTTGTATAAAGATAAAACACTTGCGAAATTGATTGAAAAAAAAGTAGTTGACAATGAGCGACTTAGAAAAGAACTAAGTAGTGTAAGAAAAGAGGCAAGAGAGAGAGCAAAAAAAATATCTTTCAAAATTCCAAAACTTAAGGATTGTAAATTTCATTTTAATGGCAACAGTAGTCATTCAGAGCAAACCATGATCTTCTTGACAGAAGGAGACTCTGCAACAGGTTCAATGGTGTCTTGTAGAGATGTTTATACTCAGGCTATATTTTCTCTTAGAGGGAAACCTCAAAATATGTTTGAAAAAAATAAATCTGAAATATACAAAAATGAAGAGCTTTATAATATGATGGTAGCTCTTGGCATTGAGGAATCAATTGAAAATTTGAGGTACAATAAGGTTGTAATAGCAACCGATGCAGATTTTGATGGATTTCATATTAGAAATTTGTTGTTAACTTTTTTCTTGACTTTTTTTGAAGATTTAATTTTAAATGGGCATATGTATATTTTAGAAACTCCTCTTTTTAGGGTTAGAAATAGAAAAGTCACAATTTATTGTTATTCTGAGGAAGAAAAGCAAAAAGCCATTCTTGAGCTTAAGGGAGGATGCGAAGTAACAAGATTTAAGGGTCTTGGTGAAATTTCTCCAAATGAATTTAAAGGTTTTATTGATATTAGTAGCATTAAACTTACAAAAGTGGATCTTTTTAATATTAAAGAAATAAAAGAGAAGTTAGCTTTTTATATGGGGCAAAATACTCCTGAGAGGCGGAATTTTATTATGGAGAATTTAATTTAATGGATATTAGAACTGTTCTTAAAGATAATTTTTTACAATATTCATCTTATGTTATTAAAGACCGTGCTATTGCTAGTGTTGTTGATGGATTTAAACCAGTTCAAAGGAGAATCATACATTCTCTTTTTGAAATGCATGATGGCAATTTTCATAAAGTTGCAAACGTTGTTGGCAATACAATGAAATACCACCCCCATGGGGATGCGTCAATTTATGAGGCTCTTGTTAATATTGCTAATAAGGATCTGTTTATTGAAAAGCAGGGCAATTTTGGTAATTTGTTTACAGGCGATCCTGCTTCTGCTTCTAGGTATATTGAATGCAGATTAACGCCCTTAGCTTTTGATGTTCTTTACAGCAAAGAAATAACAGTTTATGAATCTTCTTATGATGGAAGAAATAATGAACCTTTGCTTTATCCTGCAAAAATTCCTGTTATTTTAATTCAGGGAAGTGAGGGAATTGCTGTTGGAATGGCAGCCAAAATTTTACCTCATAACTTTAATGAGATTTTAAATGCAGTAAAAAGTGAGCTTCTTGGAGAGAATTACGATATTTATCCCGATTTCCCAACAGGAGGAATAGTTGATGTTAATGAATATGCTGATGGTAATGGCAAAGTTTTAGTTAGAGCTAAAATTGAAACTGTAGATGAAAAAACAATTGTAATAAGGGAACTACCTTTTGGGGAGACTACTGAGAGTTTAATATCTTCGATTGAGAAAGCGATTAGAAAAAATTATATTAAAGTTTCAAGTATTAATGATTTTACTGCTGAAAATGTGGCTATAGAGTTATCTTTGCCCAGAGGTGTTTATGCAAGTGAAGTGATTGAGAAGTTATATCATTATACAAATTGTCAGATATCAATTTCTGTTAATTTATTGTTGCTTAACGATAGGTATCCTGTTGTTTATACTATTAAAGATCTTATTAAGTTTCATGCAGCCAATCTTCAAAAAATTTTAAAAATGGAGCTTGAATTACAAAAAAGCAAGGTTCTTGAAAAAATATTTTATAAAACATTGGAACAAATTTTTATTGAAAAAAAGATTTATAAACTTCTTGAAACAATTTCTAAAGAAGAAAATATTGCAAGCGTAATATTGTCAGAAGTTTTAAGGTATAAAGATTCTTTTTCAAGGGAAGTTTTCAAAGAAGATGTTGAAAATTTACTTAAGATTCCAATTAGAAAAATAAGTCTTTTTGATATTGATAAGAATTCCAAAGATATTAAAATTTTAAATAAAGAATTAAAGAGTATAAATAGCAATATTTCTTCAATAAGAGGATATTCAATAAACTTTATTGATCTATTACTTGCAAAGTATTCTAAAGAGCATCAAAGGAAGACTGAAATTTCTTTAATAAAATCAAAAAATGTAAAAGAAATAGCTACGAAGAATATGAAGGTTTATTTAAATTTAGCAGAAGGTTTTGTAGGAACTAGTCTTTTTGATGGTGAATTCATTGGAAATGCTAGCTATTATGATAAAGTGCTAGTTTTTAAGAAAAAAAGTTATATTCTTAAAAATATTGAAGACAAGACATTTATAGATAAAAAGAATGTATGTGCTTTAGTTTATGATGTAAATAGTTCAAAAGAACAAATATTTTCAATAATTTATTATAATAAGCTTGATAATTTTTATTATGTTAAAAGATTTAAAATAGATAAATTTATTACAGACAAAGTCTATGAATTTTTAGGAGAAAATGATGAATTTGTTGATTTTTCATTGAGTCCTGAATTTGTAGAATTTTCGACAAATAAAGACATTGTTAAAAGAATTGAGATTGCTAATTTTATGGTCAAATCAAGAAGCTCTATTGGGAAGCGAATTTCAAATAACAATTTGAAAAAAGTTAAATTTAAATAATAGAAATAATGTTTTAAAAACCTTTTTTAAATTTCATTAATATGCTACCATAGTACCAGTTTTAATAAAGGGGTTTTTATGAATAAATTTTTAATTTTCGTTTTGTTAACCTTTTGTGCTTTTTCTAGCTTTGCTCAAGCTGATGATTCTAAAAGTACTTTTAATCTTGGGGCAGGAGAAAAACTTTTAGCTTATGAAACTAGCAAGAAAGATCCTATTGTGCCATTTTTATTGAACCTTTTTTTAGGTTTTGGAATTGGTTCTTTTGTTCAAGGAGATATTCTTGGAGGTTTTCTTATTCTTGGATTTGATGCGGTTGGTATAGGGCTAATATTTACAGGAGCTTATTTAGATATCAAAGCTTTTGAGAATAATACTAAAAAAGCTGCTTTTCAATGGACTTGGGGTAAGGGAGTTATGTTAGCGGGTGTGGTTACTATGGCTGTAACAAGATTGACAGAAATTATTCTTCCATTTACATTTGCTAATAGTTATAATAAAAAATTGAAAAATAGTCTTAACATAGCTTTTGGAGGATTTGAGCCTAGTTTTGATATTAGCATGGGCCAAGCTAGTGCTCTTGGGTTTGAACTATCTTTCAAGAAAAGTTATTAATTTTATTTATTATGAAAATGAGTGATTGCAATCTTGTATTGTGATTGCTCATTGTAATTTAAAATTAGAGTTTTATTTGTATTTTATCTCTCTACTAATGTCTTTTTTTATGCTTTTTTGTTTTAGTATTTCTCTTTTATCATACAATTTTTTTCCCCTGCATATTCCAACTTCTACTTTAATTATCGATTTTTTTAAATAAAAACTAATAGGAATTAAAGTATATCCTTCTTTTTCTTTAAATTTTTTTAGCCTTTGTAATTCTCTTTTTTTGATTAGAAGTTTTCGGGGTCTTAATTCGTCATGATTGAAGATATTTCCTTCTTTATATTTTGACACGTGTAAGTTTTCAAGCCATAATTCTTCTTTTTTTATACTTGCGAAGCTATTGTTAAATGATAATTTTTTTGCCTTTATTGATTTTACTTCAGTTCCTTGTAGCACTATTCCGCAACTTATTTTTTCTTCAATAAAGTAATTGAATTTTGCCTTTTTATTTTCAAGAATCAAAGTGTTTGTATTCAAGCCTATTCCTTCTATTCCTTTGATACAATCAATCTAAAACCAATGTTTGGAGAGCTCCAATTTTTTAAAAAAGAAGCCTTAGTTGATGGATTTAATAAATTATTATTTTTATGAGAATATGTTCTAATCTCTGTTATCAATGAATAAAAATTTGAATTTTCGTTATAAAAATTTCTTTCATTTTTAAATATTGCAATATCGTTAAAAGACGAATTTTGCATTAAATTCCAAAATCCAACTTTTTTTGATATTTCATTAATATTTAATGGGTTTTTGTTTGGTTCTTTCTGGTACAATTCCCATTCTTGTGATATGGGTAGTCTTGCTTTAAATCCCTTGGGAAGTTTTTTAGAGTACCAGTTGGCATATTCTATTGCTGAGAAATAAGATATTCCCGTAATAGCTTCATTTAAGCCTATTTGATTAAAATTTTTAAGATAATTTTCATCTACAAGTTGTGCTTTTATTAAATTTTCTTTGTTATTTGCTGCCCATTTTGGATTTTCTTTTAAAAAATCCTGATACTCATATTTTGTAACATTTTGCTCTTGAATAAGAAATTCTTTTATGCTATAGATAGATTTTAGTGAAATATTTTTTGAATCTAATTCATAATTTTGAGTTTTTTCGATTTTATTTGAATTTATTTTTTTAAATCCAGGTAACTTTATATTAATTTTTTCATTTTTAGAAATTAATTGAATGTTTTCATTGTCTAGAGTTTTGATTAATGTTTTAATCCAAGATTCATTTTTTGTTAGCATTTTTTGATCTTCGTCTAAATTTTCTAAAAACCAAAAGATAGCTCTATTTTCTAAGTCAAAATTTGTTTTTAAGGAGCTCCATATTTCCTCTTGATTATTATTGTTTTTGTCTATTGAATACACAGTTTTGTATGAATTTAGAAAATCTTTAAACATTTCTATTGAATTTAAGTAAGGTATGGAATCTTTTAGAAATTTTTTAATGTATTCGGGATGTTCTTTTAGCTCGCTAGATATTAATGAAAATACAGGAATTAGTTTTGTATTTTCATTAATATTTTTTATTTTTACCATTACAGAGAGCTCTTTTTGTCTTTGTTTAATGATTTTTTCAGGATCAACTAATTCCAAATTTATTTGCAAATTGTAGCTTCCAAAAAATTTGTTGTTAATTTTTATTTTTTGTTCGTAGGTTTTAAATCCCATTCTTTTTGCTTTAATAATTCCTTCAGTGGTATTTATATATTTATTAATTGGAGTTCTTCCAATATATTTTTCGTTTAAATAGATGTAAGTGTTTGCGATATTAGAATCTATTTTTAAATATGCTCCCGGATTTTTAAATTTGGGTATGATTATTAAAATTGATATTAAACTTAGAAGTAGTATTATTATTGTAAGAAATACGTAAACTTTAGGTCCTATTCCTAGAATTGGCTTTAATTTAACTTCAAAAAGCTCAATATTTGAATTATCGTCGACTTCTTTCATCTTTTAAAGTATAGAAAAGTATTTAAATAAGTGTCAATATTTTGTATGATTTAATTCTTGAGGTTAGATTATGCATTTAAAAAGATTGGATAAATTTGCATCTTTTTTGGTATGTCTTGTTGAAAAATACTTGACATATCGAAAAAGAAAAAAGTATTTTTGCAAGTTAAGGGCAAAGAAACGAGGATTTTTGCTTAACTTTTTATTTGATTTTTTAGCAGCAGCAATTTTTGTACTGGCAATAAATCAGTATTTTGTTCAAGCTTATAAAATACCATCAGGTTCAATGGAAAATACTCTTCAAATAGGAGATTTTTTGTTTGTAGATAAATTTTCTTACGGTCCCGAACTTTTACCTGGATTATTTAAGATTAATGGTTTTAAAACTCCAGAAGAATCCGATATTATTATTTTTGAAAATCCAGAATATAAATCAAAGGGTGTTTTTTTTGATATCTTTCAAAGAATACTTTACATGTTAACGCTATCTTTTGTTGATCTTGATAGAGATGAATACGGCAATCCTAGTGTTAGATTTCTTGTAAAAAGGGGTGTATTTACAGACGGTAAAATTGTTAGATTTAATAGCGGGAAAGCTTATATTAAAAGAGAAGGTGAAGAGAATTTTATTTTAGAAGATTCTTATTGGGATTTGGTTGATCAAAGTTTTAATATTAAAAAAATTGTAGCAAATGAGGACTACGAGATTTATGGTGATTTTGCTATGTTTATTGCTCTGCGCCAGTTAAATATAAATTTAAGTAGTACTCCCGATTTCTCATTTTTTGATGTTAGAGTGATTGATAGGTTTGAGCTTGAGAGATTGGAATATAAGTATTTATCTGCTTTTATGCCCTATGTTGATTATTATATAGAAAAAGCTATAATAAGGGATTATGGGATTTATGTTCCTTATGGGTATGTTTTGCCAATTGGAGACAATAGAGACAATTCTCATGATGGTCGATTTTTTGGAGTAATCAATAAAGATAAGGTGCTTGGCAGAACCCTAATAATATATCTTCCATTTTCTAGGGTAGGATTTATTTAAAGTGGCCCGATATTTAACCTTTGAACAAAGACTTTTTAAAAAAAAGCAAAGAAAAATTTTTTTAAAATATGTTTTAGCATTTTTAATATTAAATTTTTTTTTCACAAAGTTTGTTTTGCAAGTTTTTATAATTAAAGGTAATGAGATGTTGCCAACAATAACACGAAATGCTAGTTTATTTTTTGTTGCAACACATATAACATCTTTTTTTGTTCCCTTAAAAATGAATGATATTGTTCTTTATGAAGATTTTAGATTAAGTAATAATTTTTTATTAACTTTAATAAAAGATTTCTTTTTTTTAAATAAAATTTTTAAAAAAGCAAGCTATAAGGTGTCAAGAATAGCGGCTGTTCAGGGCGATTCTGTGTATGTTAGAGGTTTAAATGTTTTAGTAAATAAAAAGGATACAAATTTTTTTTATTTGAATGGCAATTTAGTTAGTTATTATAAGTTAAATGATTTTTTTAATACAGATGAAGTGGTTAAATGTTTTATTTTGAAAAAAAATGAAATTTTTTTATTAAATGACAATTTAAGTGTTTTAAATGATTCTAGAATATTTGGACCGATTAATAAAAATGCTATTATTTCTTTTTTGGCCTTTAAAGTAGTGGAATATAAGATTGTTAAATAAAATTTTTGTTGATGCTGATTCTTGTAATTTTAAGATAATAAAATTTTTACAAAACTTTATTAGAAACTACAATAAATCAAAACTTATTGTAGTTTCTAATAAAGTTTTGAATTTGGAAGAAGCAGAAAATGTTGTTTTAGAAGTGGTAGATAATGTTGATGCATTTATTTTGAATTTAGCAGATAGGTACAGTCTTGTTATTACTCGAGATATTTTTTTTGCTAAACTTCTTTTAGATATTGAAACCAAGGTCATGAATGATGAAGGCCAAATTTTTAATATAAATAATATAAATTATTTATGTTTTAGGTCTAAGATTAATCTTAATTTGAAAATTAAGATTAAAAAATATTATGATCTAGATTTTAATAAATCTAGATATGAGAAATTTATAACGAATTTTTATTCTTTATTCTTTAGTTAATTTTTTGTTTTCCAATTTCCACAATCCTTTACCTTGAGTTAGTATATAAATTGTGTTGTTTGATACAGGAATAATATCGTTAAGACCCGTTTTGCTTAACTGAGAACCGTTATAAGCTCCAGGTTCTACAGATTTTGAGGGTCCTTGTAAAGCAAAAACTCCTTCTTTATTTTTTTTAAATTCTGCAAACCCATTATTACTTCCGATTAATATTGCATCATTAAATTCTCTTGCAAAGTAGCTGTTAAATTCGCCTACTTCGTCTTGAATGAATATTGGTGTTGTGTAATTATTTACACTTGAATACACTTTAAATTTTGTTTCTAAATTATTATAACCACCAGTCATTACTAAGATTTCAGAAAAACCTCTAATGTTTGTTTTAATAATAGGCATTATTTCTTTTGCTTGTTGATAGTCTATGCTTTTATATGTATTGTTATTTATTTGCCATATTTTAAGTGAATTTCCTGTAATTAAGTTATTTTCATTTGATATTTGATAAAATTTGTCATTTTTATTAGCTTGTGATGGTGTTTTATCCATGCCTTCTAGATCAAAAATTCTCTCTTGCTTGTTTTTGTCTATAGCTAAAATATATGCTTCTTTTACACCATCTTTGCCCACAGATTTTAAAAATTTATATGCTTTTAATGGTTTTTTAAATTTTAATTTCCAATCTTTTCCATTTAGTTCACAAACCTCTAGTTCTGCTTTTTTGTTTTGCGCTAAAAGATAGGTTTTTCCAGATACATTTACAATGTCATTTATAAATTCATAAGAATTGCTTAAATCAATTTTTTCAATCTTGCCGTTTTCTTTTTTAAATAAATGCATAGCTGCAATGTAGAGAGTTTCTCCTACTAGAGAGATTCCTATTGGACTTGAACTGCCCAAAATATTATATTCATGGTTTATTTTTTGCAGATTTCCTAATTGGGAAAATATAGATTCGCTTGAGCATGCTAGTAGTAAAAATATTAATAGGTTTAAAATTAATCTTTTTTTAAAATAGTTTTCATATTTTTGTTTCATTTTCATCCTACAATTTATTTACATTTACTGTAACTGATAATGATATAAGTGCAAAATGTGCCATTTTAGCAGAATTCCCAAATTCAAACATCATCCACCAAGATGCTGTTGTTCCAAAAGACCATTTATAGTTAAAGTTCCACAAAATTCCAGATCCAAAAGAGATTGTAGGGAGTGCATCAAAAGTTCTTAAGTTTGTAATGTTGTTATTTCTATCTCCATATGTATTAAGAGAAAACCCTACATTTGTGAAAACTGGAATTTGAAATAATTCTCCTATATCAAATATATAGTTTACTGAAAATGTAATAGGCACACTATAAAAAATTTTGCCTACACTGGAATCTGGATTTAATATATTAAAAGAATGGTTAATGTCAAAGTTAAACATATATCTTAACTCAAGTCCAATTGCTAAATTGTTTAGAATATGGTACTGATATTTGATTGCTCCAATTCCTCCGGGATATAAATTAGTAGAATAAGCTCTTGATAAGTCATTGTAAAAGATAGGCACTCCAACGCTTAAATCTATTCCTAAAGTAGAGTTTGTATGCCTATCAATATTAGCTGCGGCTTCAACTTTTTTTGTGTTTACACTAATTAACAAGATTGCAATTAGTGTAAAATAAAGGTATTTTTTCATTATTCTCCATTCTTTTAAAATTATTATCTTTGTTTATTATAGTTGAAAATAAATTTAATTACAATTTGAATTTAGCAGTTTAGCTTTTCTTATATCGACAATCTAAGTATAATATTAGGGTAATCTTGTTAGGTTTAAGAGGTATATTTTGAATACTGTGTTTAATGGGAGGGATTTTGCAAATAAGTATTATTTAATACTTAAAGAATTCTTAAAACAGTATGACTTGAGATATAAAATTGCATTAAAAGTTATTTTAGCAAATGATGAGCCTGCAAGCAAGCTTTATGTTTCAATTAAGAGTCGAGTTGCAAAAGAGATTGGCTTAAATGTTGAAGTGATTAAATTTTCTGCAAATTCTGTTCAAAGTGATATTTTAAAAGTAATTAATAGAGAAAATAAAAATTTAAGTACAGATGGAATTATTGTTCAATTGCCCTTTTTAGAAGGTATGGATTTAAATTCTATTTTAAATGGCATAGTTTCTTCAAAAGATGTTGATGGTTTGTCTTTTGTTAATTTGGGTAAAATGATTTTGGGTGATAAAAAAGGATTTATTCCTTGTACAGCTCTTGCTGTATTAAAGATTTTGCGAGATGAAGAGATAAAAACATCGGGGAAAACGGTTGTTGTAGTTGGCAGAAGTCCTCTTGTAGGAAGGCCTATTTCAATATTACTCTCGTCAAAGCCTTATGATGCAACTGTTATTACTTGTCACAGTAAAAGTATTTATCTAGATGTTTATTTAAGACAGGCTGATATTATTATTTCGGCTGTTGGTAAGCCCAAGTTGATAGATAAAAGTATGTTGAGTAGAAATCCTTATGTGATTGATATTGGTATTTCTGAAATTGAGACTAATAACGGAAAAATTCTCTCAGGCGATACAGATTTTGACAATATTAAAGATTGTGTTAAATTTATTACTCCTGTTAAGGGAGGAATAGGACCAGTTACAGTGCTTATGTTAATGTTTAATACAATTAAAGCTCATTTGATTAATAATAATATGCTTGATATTTTAGATAGACTGGAAAAATTATTGGAGGTGTAGATGTCTGGACATAGCAAATGGTCAACAATAAAGAGAAAAAAGGGCGCTCTTGATGCAAAGCGCAATAAAATTTTTACAAAGCTAATAAGAGAAATAACTATTGCAGCTAAAATTGGAGGGGGAGATATTGATTCTAATCCGAGACTAAGAGTTGCCGTTAATAAGGCCAAAGTTGCCAATATGCCAAAAGATAATATTGAGAAGGCAATAAAAAAGGGTATTGGTGGCAATGAAGGGGTTGAATATTTTGAAGTCACTTATGAGGCTTATGCTCCTTATGGAGTAGCATTAATGATTAAATGCCTAACGGACAATAAAAACAGAACTTCTAGCGATGTGAAAAGTGTTCTTGCAAAAGGTGGGGGATCTCTTGGTGCTCCAGGTTCAGTTTCATATATGTTCTACAGAAAGGGTCTAATTGTTTACAACTTAGAAAAATATCTTGAGGATGAAATAATGGAGCTTGCATTAGAAGTTGGTGCTGAAGATATTTTAGTTTCAAATAATGAAGCAGAAGTTATAACAAGTCCTGATGATTTTGATAAAGTCTTATCTTTTTTAAAGCCTGAATTTAAAGAAGAGGTTGCAGAGATAGCTTTAATTCCTGAAAATAAAATTTCTTTAAACAAAGAGCAAGCAGAAAAAATAATTCTTCTTGTTGAAAAGCTTGAAGACTTTGATGATGTTCAGGAAGTAATTCATAATTTAGAGATTCCGGAAGAATTAAGTTAGTTTTATTTAAGTTTTTTCGTAGTAAACTCTGTAAATTTTATTTCCAAAATCATCTGTAAAAAGAATTGAGCCGTCATAATATGTGGTTATATCAACAGGGCGCCCAAATTTAGAGTTGTCAGGTTTTAAAAATCCAGATAAAAAGACCTTATAATTTTTTGCTGTTCTGTTTTTAGAATCAATGTCTAGTGTAGTTATTTTGTAGCCAACAGGAGAAGATCTGTTCCATGAGCCATGTTCTGCTATGAATAATTTATTTATATATTCTTTTGGAAAGTTATTTTCTCGGTAAAAGTGTATTCCAAGTGGAGCTACATGTGCAGGAAGGTCATAAGTAGACGGAGTAAACTTAGTGTTTTTGGGTGCTTTGTTATAAAAATTGTAATTTTTTTGGTTTTTCCCATACACATATGGAAATCCAAAGTGTTCTTTATATTTGGTTATTAAATTTATTTCATCTGGAGGAATGTTGTCACCCAATCCGTCTTGACCATTGTCGCTAAAATATATTTCATTGCTAATTGGATGAAAATCAAATCCAACCGAGTTTCTTACTCCAAAAGCTATTATATCTTCTTTTTTTGTTTTTAAATCAATACTAAGGATTATTGCTTCTTTTTTTGGAGGAATTTTGACATTATGTTGGGATCCTATGTTTACTATTAATTTGTTATTTTTAGGATCCACTTTAATATAACGCCCTGAATGCATTTGAGAATTATTTTTTGGTAAAAATGCAAAAATTTGCATTTTCCATGTATAGTCTTTATCTGCTTTTATGCTTTTATTAATTTCTTCTTTTACATTTTCAACCACATATATTTTATCAACAGAAGATATATATAGTTTATTATCCCAATAAGCAATGCCAATGGGTTTTTGTAGGGTTTTAGCTATGGTATAAATTTTTTTGTTTTTTGTTACAAAGTATGCAAAATTACTCCCAGATCCTATGAATATGTTTCCATCTTGATCGCTTGTAATTCCCCTTGGTTTTTCAATTATATTTTTTAAAAAAATTTCGACTTTAAATCCATTTGGAACTTTTAGTGTGTTTGCCGTTTCTTCTGCTGCCATAGGTATAGATAAGATTAAAAAAATAGTTGTAATTAATTGAAAATAGGTATTTAAAAATTGATTCTTCATTTAGTGCCCTTTTTTTATTTAAAATTCTTGCTTTAAATCGGATGTTTCTGTGTAATATAATTTAATTATATGATAAATAAGATTCATGGTAAAGTTATAGAAAAAAAAGAATCTAGTTTAATTTTAATGACCACTGTTTTTGAATTTGAGCTTTTAGTTAGTACATTTTGCCTTGCTAATTTTAGGTTGTCAGACAAGGTTGAGCTCTTTACTTATCTTTATATAAGAGAAAATGAATTAAAACTTTTTGGATTTTTGAATTCAGATGAAAGAGAGACTTTCAAAGGGCTTATTGGAGTAAGTGGAATAGGGCCAAGGGCTGCTTTAAGGGTGTTGTCTAATATAAGATATAATGAGTTTAAGGATGCTATTGATAGAGAAGATATTGAACTTGTTGCTAAAATTAAAGGCATTGGCAAAAAAATGGCTGGTAAAATGTTTTTACATCTTCAAGGTAAGCTTTTGATTAGTAATGAGCCTGAATCTAGTCTTTTTGGATTTAAAGAATTAGAAGAATCGATTGTTAGCATGGGATTTGACAGAAAAATTGTTAATAGCAAGCTTAAAGAAGCCTGTAATCTAACTGAATTTGCAAATTTAAAAGACTCTGAAAAGGAGCAATTTTTATTTAAGGAGGTTTTAAAAAGAATGACAAATTAATTATTGGTTTTTAATAGTTATAAAATAGTCTTTAAGAGGTATTTATGAGAGACGAAAATAATATAAACTTTTTAAGTTCTAATGAAAATTATTTATATGATAAGGGTGAAAATGAGCTTAGGCCTAAAGTTTTTGAAGATTTTAAAGGTCAGGTTAATGTTAAAGAAACTCTTAGTATTTTTATAAAAGCTTCTAAAGAGAGAGATGAAGCTTTAGATCATGTTTTTTTAAGTGGCCCACCAGGTCTTGGAAAAACTACTCTTGCAAGTATTATTGCCTTTGAGATGAATGCTTCTATTAAGATTACTTCAGCTCCAGCTTTTGACAGGCCCAAAGATATTATTGGAATTTTGACAGGTCTTGATGAGAAGAGTGTTTTATTTATTGATGAAATACATAGACTTAGGCCAATAATAGAAGAAATGCTTTGTATTGCTATGGAGGATTATGAGCTAGATTGGGTAATCGGGCAAGGAGCCAATGCAAGAACTGTTCGAATGCCACTTCCAAAATTCACATTGATTGGAGCTACTACTAAGCCTGGAAGAGTAACATCTCCACTTTATGCGAGATTTGGAATTACTGCAAGATTTGAACTTTACAGTGAAATAGAGCTTGTTGAGATAATAAAAAGAAATTCTCTTATTTTAAATATTGAAATAGAAGAGGATGCTGCTTTTCTTCTTGCAAGAAGTTCAAGAGGAACTCCCCGTATAGCAAATAGACTTTTAAGACGAATAAGAGATATTGCTCAAGTAACTGGAAGTTTGATTATTACAAGTGACATTGTTGCAATTGGGCTTGAAATGCTTAGAATTGATGGGGAAGGTCTTGATGAGCAAGATAGAAATATTTTAAGAAGTTTGATATTGAAATTTAATGGGGGGCCTGTAGGTGTTGATACTTTAGCTATTTCTGTAGGGGAAACAGCAGATTCTCTTGAAGACTTTTATGAGCCTTATTTAATTATGAAAGGATTTATTAATAGAACTCACAGAGGTCGTAAAGCTACTGAGTTTGCGTATCTTCACTTAAACTTAGAGATGAAAGAGGATAGTCTTAGTGAAGACCAAAGAGTTTCATTTTAATTTATCTAATTCTTTAATAGCACAATATCCAAGTGAAAAAAGGGGATCTTCAAGGTTAATGGTACTAGATCCTCAATTGCAAAAAATTTACCATGAACATTCTGTAAATAATATTTTTAAATATATAAATAGCGATATTTTTATTGTTTTTAACGATTCAAAAGTTAGAAAATCAAGAATATATGCAGAATCAGAGATGGGTAGTAATGTTGAATTTTTAATTTTAGATAGAATTGGCACTAATTTGTTTACTGCGCTAGTTTCTAAATCTAAAAAGCAAATTGTTGGTAATCTTTACAAATTTCCTGAAGGGTTAATGGGTGAAATTCTATCAAAAAATAGTAGTGAGATTGTTTTAAAATTTAACAAGGATGTTGGTGAAGATTATTTTGAAAAGCATGGTTTTATTCCTTTACCCCCTTACATTAAAAGAGATTATGATAAGATAGATGAAGATCGATATCAAACTATTTATTCTAAATACGTTGGATCTGCGGCTTCTGCAACTGCAGGATTACATTTTAGTAAAGATTTGTTTTCTGCTTTTGAAAAGAACAATATTGAATATGATTTTATTACTCTTCATGTAGGGCTTGGGACTTTTCTTCCTGTAAGATCTAAAAAAGTGGAAGAACATAATATGCATTTTGAAACTTTTTTAATGAAAGATTGTGTGTCTGAGAGATTGCAGAATGCGAAGCTTCTTGGTAAAAAAATTTTGTCAATTGGCACTACAACCTTGAGGACTTTAGAATCATCTTATGACAATACCCTTAAGAAATTTAAAACGGGTCCGCAAAGTACGAATCTTTTTATTTATCCTAGCAAGAACTATTGTTTTAAGTTTGTTGACATGCTTTTTACAAATTTTCACACTCCCCAATCTACTCTGTTGATGCTTGTCTCTTCATTTGCAGGCAAAGATTTTGTGTTTAGTTCTTATGAAGAAGCTATAAATAAAGGTTATAAATTTTTTTCTTATGGGGATGCTATGTTAGTTTTAAATCATATATAGATATTAGTTGTGAATTATTTTAATATTTAATTTATGATAAAGGCTTAATTTAATTAATTAGGAGGAAAATGTATGAACACTTCTCTTTTTAATCAGGAAAGGCAAAAGTATATTCCCAAATTGCCAAGTATTTTAAAAAAAGATTTTAGGAATATTGGTTTAGTTTATGGAGAAAAGACCGAAGCAATTCAAGATAGACAGGCTTTAAAGGAATTTTTTAAGAATACCTATGGACTGCCAATTGTAAGTTTTACTGAAGGTGAGTCTAGTTTATCTTTTTCAAAAGCTTTAAATATTGGAATTATTCTTTCTGGAGGACCTGCTCCTGGGGGGCATAATGTTATATCTGGTGTTTTTGATGCAATAAAAAAATTTAATGTAAATTCAAAGCTTTTTGGATTCAAGGGAGGTCCTTTAGGTCTTTTAGAGAATGACAAAATTGAACTTACTGAGAGTTTAATAAATTCTTACAGAAATACTGGGGGTTTTGATATTGTATCTTCTGGAAGAACAAAAATAGAAACGGAAGAGCATTACAAAAAAGCTTTATTTGTTGCCAAAGAAAATAATCTTAATGCAATTATTATTATTGGCGGTGATGATTCGAATACCAATGCTGCTATTCTTGCAGAGTATTTCAAAAAGAAGGGAGAGAATATTCGAGTTATTGGAGTTCCAAAGACAATTGATGCTGATCTTAGAAATGATCATATTGAAATTTCATTTGGTTTTGATTCTGCTACAAAAATTTATTCTGAGATGATAGGTAATTTATGTAGAGATGCTATGTCTACTAAAAAATATTGGCATTTTGTCAAACTTATGGGTAGGAGTGCGTCTCATGTTGCTTTGGAATGCGCTTTAAAAACCCATCCAAATATTTGTATTGTGTCTGAAGAGGTTTTAGCTAAAAAGAAAACTTTGTCTGAGATTGTCGATGAAATGGTGTCTGTTATTTTAAAGAGATCTTTAAATGGAGATAATTTTGGAGTAGTTATAGTTCCTGAAGGTTTAATTGAGTTTATTCCAGAAGTTAAGTCTTTAATGATTGAATTATGTGATATTTTTGATAAAAATGAAGGTGAGTTTAAGGCGCTTGATATTGAAAAAATGAAAGAAATTTTTGTTGCCAAGCTTAGTGATTATATGAGGGGAGTTTATCTGTCTTTGCCTTTGTTTATTCAATTTGAACTTGTAAAATCAATCTTAGAAAGAGATCCTCATGGGAATTTTAATGTTTCAAGAGTTCCTACTGAAAAATTGTTTATTGAAATGGTTCAATCAAGATTAAATGACATGAAAAAAAGGGGAGAATATAAGGTAAGCTTTATCCCAATAGATCATTTCTTTGGCTATGAAGGCAGAAGCGCTTTTCCTTCTAATTTTGACAGTGATTATTGTTATAGTTTAGGGTATAATGCTGTTGTTCTTATTTTAAATGGTCTAACAGGCTATATGTCTTGTATAAAAAATCTAAATTTAAATCCAACAGATTGGATTGCAGGAGGAGTGCCTTTAACGATGTTGATGAACATGGAAGAGAGGTATGGAGAGCAAAAGCCTGTTATAAAAAAAGCTCTAGTTAATTTAGAGGGAAAACCATTTAAAGAGTTTGTTAAAAATCGTGATAAGTGGGCTTTGAATAATTTGTATTTATATCCAGGCCCTGTGCAGTATTTTGGTTCTTCTGAGATTGTTGATGATCTAGCTGAGACTTTAAAATTAGAATTATTGAAGTAGTAAATTTATGCTTATTGGAAGCTTATTGCTGCTTTTTAGTGTTTTAAATGTTTATTCAAATTCAATTGATTATTTCAATTTGAATTTGAATAACTTAAAGTTAAGTGATGCTAAAAGTTTGCCATTGCAAGATAAATCAACTTCCGATGACAATTTTGTTTCTAATGAAAAAAATAAACTTGTTGATGATAAGGATGATTCTTTTCTTTATAAAAATATTCAAGAGAATAAGGCTTTAAATCTTGAAAATGATCTTGAGTCAAAATCAGCAAAAGATTTATTTAGGTTTTCGGCTATTAGTATTGGATCTTTTCCAATAGTTTTATTTTTGAGCTTGTTTTTTTTTGATGTAGGATACTATTTTTATAGCGGAATGGATGAAAATTATGTGCCGTATCCTTTTTCAAATGGTCCTAGTTTTTCAAAAGATGAAATTTATAAAAAATTTATTATTTCAGCTTCCGTTGGGGCTATACTTGCATTAACTATTGCTTTGATTGACTATTTCCTTCAGTGATAATATGGCAAGGCTTAAAAAAGAATTTATCGTTAAAGAAAATGCTTTAAGATTGGATCTTTATCTATCATACAATTTGGAAGTTTTTACTAGAAGTCAGATTAAAAGAAGAAATGTAGAAGCGTTCAAAAAGAGCAATGGAAAATTTTTTAATATAAAATTATCTAAGCCTGTTTTTAAGGATGATGAAATATTGATTGAATTTGACGAAGAGAGTAGTAGTCAAATTGATTGCCTTAGACCCAATAATATTCCTATTGTTATAATTTATGAAGATTCTAACATTATTGTTTTGAATAAACCACAAGGAATTTTAAGTCATCCTGGAATATCGCATTGGGATGATACTGTTGTAAATTTCCTTTTATATCATATAAAAAGATTAGAAATTAATTTTGATGAAGAAAAAATTAGACCCGGAATTGTTCACAGATTAGACAAAGATACTTCTGGTGTGATAATTTGTGCAAAAAATATTAGCACTTTGAGGTTTTTAGCCCAGCAGTTTAAAGACAAAAGGGCAAATAAAGTTTACATTGCAATTGTTAAAGGAAATTTTAATAGTGTTTTTGGAAGTATTGAATCTTTTATCGATAGAGATAAGCACAGTAGGAAAAGATTTGGTGTTTCTAAAGATACAGGTAAAAAAGCATTAACAGAATATAGATTGTTACTCAATTTTGGGGGATATTCTCTTTTAGCTTTAAAGCCCAAAACTGGTCGTACGCATCAATTGAGAGTTCATATGAAATATCTTAACTTCCCCATATTGGGAGATGGGGTTTATGGAAGAGTGGACAGTAGTTTTAAAGAAATCACTTTAATGCTTCATTCTTATAAGCTTGAAATTGATGTTGGAAAAAATTCTTTTGAGAAATTTATTTCTGAATTTCCGCAAAGATTTGTTAATTTTTTGTTGAATTTTTACAAGAGCGATGAGTTGAAGTTGATTATTGATAATTTAGTTCTTTTTTTAAGAGATTTTTAATTTGAAATTTCTTGTTTTAATGAGACCGCATCAGTTATTTTTTTGCCTCCAGTTATTTCATTAGTGTTAATAACAGTAATGAAACAGTTTGGATCAACTTTTTGTGATATATACTTAATTCTTGACAAACGCATTATTGGAACTACTATAAATACGATAGTTTTTTCTGTTCCTGCCCATGCTCCTTTCCCGTTTATTAACGTAGCAGCTAATTTTAACTTGTTTGTAAGAAGATAAGCAATTTCTTTTCCTTTATCTGAAATTATTAATATAGCTTTTTGATTGCCAAATCCAGTGCTTGTTTTGTCTGTCATAATAGATGTTACAAATGATGCTATTAGTGTATAAAGTGCGATTTCAATATTAAAGAAAAAGGTTGCAAGAATTAATACTGCTAGATTAACTATGAAATTTGTTGTTCCAATACTAATTGAATATTTTTCTTTAATGATCATTGCAATTATGTCTGATCCTCCTGAAGATCCTTTTCCCCTAAATACAAGTCCAAGTCCAAGTCCAGAAATAAGTCCAGCTAGTATTGATACAAGCATCATATCATTAAGATGTATTTTATTTTGTAAAAATTGGGAGTAGTTTATAATAATAGAATATAATCCCATTGCAATCCAACTTTGAATGATGAATGTTATATTTAAAAATTTTATTCCAATAAGAAATAATGGGATGTTTAATGCAAATATTGTCCATCCTAAATTAAAACTTAACAGGTAATGCAACATTAATGAAATGCCTCCAATCCCCCCACTAAGAAGTCCATGAGGAATGTACAAAACATTTGTAGAAATTGCCATTAGTGCAGAGCCTAAAGTTATTTGCATTGTGCTGTCAAATATTAATTTAGGGTTTTTAGTTATAGTTTTTAATTTTTTAGTTAATATTATGAATAATAGTTTGAGTTTTTTTTTAATTCTACGACAACTTATCTTTTTTTTCTTTTTCATCTTAACGCTAGAGTTGCTTTAAAGCTAAAGCTACAAGTTAATAAACAATTTATTTGAATTCTATATTAATTTTGCAAAAAAAACAATTTTATTCCCTTTTTTTATTTTTTTTGATATCATGTTCATGAAAACTATGGCTATGAATTATGCAAAATTTATGTTATTAATAGCTCTGCTTTTTTTTTATATTTGGTTTTTTATTATTCTTAGAATGAGAAGAATTAATCTGTTTTTGTTAGAGAAAATCAAAAATGGAGCAAAGATTTTGGATATTCGATCTTCTAAAGAATATAGTAAGTCCCATTATTTGAAATCAATTAATATTCCTTTTAATAATTTATTTGCTAAAAAAGATAAATTGGGCGATTTAGATTCAGAAATAATTGTTTATGGCAAAAGTTTTAATAAGTCTTACGAGGCGAAAAAAGTTTTAAAAAGTATGGGATTTAAGAATGTGTTTGTAGCTGGCACCTTGAAAGACATACCACAAATGGAAGAAAAAAAGAAGTTAGTTGATGGCTAAGATTATTGGGATATCTGGTGGTTCTGGAAGTGGAAAGACTACAGTTGTAAGCAAGATTAGTGAGTTTATTCCAGAATTTGTCCTTATTTCTCAAGATAATTACTATAGGAGCGTTGGTGATTATGAACATGAATTTTCTAAGGTAAATTTTGATCATCCAGATGCTTTTGATAATAATTTGTTTTATGAACATTTGAAAAATTTAAAAAACAATAGTCCAATAGATATGCCTCTTTATGACTTTATTAATCATAAAAGACAACTTAAAACGGTTTTGGTTGTTCCAACTCCTGTTGTTATTGTTGAAGGTATTATGATTTATGTTGAAGAGAGAGTAAGAAATTTAATAGATCTTAAAATATATATTGACACTCCAAATGATATTAGATTTATTAGGCGTTTAAGGAGAGATATTTCTAAAAGAGGGCGTACTTTAGAGTCTGTGATTGATCAGTATTTAAGCACTACTAGATGGGGGTATTACAGATTTATTGAGCCTACGAAAGAATATGCTGATCTTATTATTCCTGAAGGGGGTCACAATGATAAAGCGCTTTATGTACTTTCAACGTTTCTTAAGTCTTTAAGTAAAGAAGGCTTAGATTTTACCTAAATTAATGAAATTGGATAATAATCTATTTCAATATAAACAGTATTTGTTATTTTTATTTTTTCTCTTGTTTTGCTAACTAGCTTTTCAAGTAAGCTGTAGGATTTTGACAAGTATATTATATTGTATCTGTAATTTTTAGATATTTTCTTCATAATGGCTTCTGATGGGCCTAGGTGCTCAATTCCTTCTTGCAAAAATTCTTTAGATTTTTCAAAAAATTCCCAACATTTTTGTTTAGCAGATTCTTCATTTTTGCTTCTAAATATTATTCTAATAATTTTGTTAAACGGAGGATAGTTTAATTTTTGTCGTATATCTAGTTCTTGTTCGTAAAATTGTTCGCATTGGTTCTTGTAAGCATATTTTATAGCATAATAATTAGGATTTTTTGTTTGTATGATAATCGTGTTGTCATCTTTGAATCTTGCTGCTCTTCCCATAATCTGTGAGAGTATTGTAAAAATTCTTTCGCTGCTTCTAAAATCAGGCAATCCTATTCCAATGTCTGCGTTGATTATGCCTAGTGTTTTAATATTTTCAAAATTGAATCCTTTTGCAATGATTTGTGTTCCGATAAGTATATCTATTTCTTTGTTCTCAAACTTATTTATTGAGTCTATATTTTCTATTTTTGTAATATCGGAATCTATTCTTACAATTTTTGCATTTGGCAAAAATTTTTTTAATTCTTTTTCAACAAGTTGAATTCCATAGGTTTTGTATTTAATGTCTTTTGATTTACATTGAGGGCAATGGTTTGCTGTTTTTGTTTGATAATTACAATAGTGGCATAAAAGTTTATTTTCCTTTTTATGGTAAATAAGGCTAAATGAGCAATTTGGGCAATAAATTGTATGACCACATTCGTTGCATTCGAGATTTTTTAGATACCCTCTTTTATTAATGAAAATTAAAGATTGTCTTTTTTCGTTTAGACTTTTTTGAATACTGTATAATAGCTCTGATGAAATTGTGCTAGGTTCTTTTTTCATGTTTATTATTTTTATATCTTCTATTTTGCTTTGAGAGAATTTGTTTTGCATTATGATTTTTTTTATTTGGTTATGTTTCATTGCATAGTATGCTTCAAGAGAGGGGGTTGCACTTCCCATTATAAATTTAGCATTAAATTTTTTTTGTAAAAAAAATGATATGTGTCTTGAGTGAAATCTTGGAATATTCTCAGATTTGTATGTAGTTTCGTGTTCTTCGTCCATAATTATTAGTTTTAGGTTGGTAAAAGGTAGCATGAGCACACTTTTAATGCCAATAACAACTAGACTTTCTCCATTTTTGACTTTATTCCATATTAAATTTTTATTAGAATTTAAAACCTTAGAGTTGTATTCATAAATTTTATCTTCCATATTTAATGCATATTTTATTCTTTTTATTATTTGATATCCTAATGATATTTCAGGAATTAAGAAAAGCACTTGTTTTTCTAGTGTTAAGTAGTATTCACACAATTTGATAAATATTTCAGTTTTTCCAGATCCAGGTATTCCAAAAAGGTAAAAAACATTAGTTTTGTCTGACTCAATAATTTCTTTGTAAATATTTTGTTGTTCGATGTTTAGCTGAAGGCGCTTTTCATGATATGAATGGGGGTACTCATTTATTGAAAGTGGTGTTTGATTTTTTTTAGATTTTGAATTTTTGGGTAATCCAAAGAATAAAGTTTCTCCAAATCCTGAAAATGTTTTTTTACTAATCCAATGTGCTAAATTAATATTATGTTCTGTTATTATTTTAGTTTTATCTATTATTTTAATAATTTTTTTTATTTTGAATTCAAATTTTTCCTTGAATTCGTTTTCAAAATATTTTTTAATAATTATTCCAATTTTATTAGAGCCATTAAAATTAACCATTACCCTTATTCCAATTTCTAGATTCAAGTTAAACTTGTAAAAAAAAAGTTTATTTAAAGGAATGTTTATTGCAATTTCATAGTAATAAGTTGAATAATAATGTTCATCCATATTTTATTATGCCCTTTATTATTTTTAAATCTTGCCATATTTCTTTTTTTAACTCTGGATTTTTTATTTGATTTTCGGGAAGGTATGTAAAAACTAATGGAATGCCTTTAAATCTTAGCTCTATTCCTCTTACAATTTGAATTCTTAGCGGTTGATTTAAGAAAAAATCTATTTCTTCGCAAGATAAAATTGCCTTAGGGGGTTTGTTTCCAATTTCCAAGTTAAGTGATTCAATAGTATCTATTATTTTATAATTGTGTATGTTTATGCCTTTGCACCATTTTGTTATAATATCTCTTGAGGGGTCGTTGAGGTAATTTTTGTTTACATATATTATGATATAATTGTTGATACTTTTTTCTTGTAAGTTATTATTTGATAATATGTTAGTTAAAATTTTGTTGTTTAAAGGTACTTCTGTAGGTGCTGCGTTATTTTCGTTTTTTTGATAAATTTTAGTATTTTTAACTTCTTCTATTTTTTGTTTAATCTGATTATCTATTTCTTCAAAATTTTCTGTAAGTTTGCCTTCGATGTTATTTTTCAATATTTTAAGTAAAAAAAGTTTTTTAGTTAAAATATTGTTATTCATAGTAAACCTTGTCTAAAAATAAAGCATTTGCAGGCGCAGTTGTTCTTGTAAGGTTTCTATTTTTTGATTTTAGTATTGTTTCAAAAGTAGAAATCGGTTCGTTTTTTATTTCAATATCCAGTATTGTGCCTATTATTGATCTTACCATTGTCCATAAAAAAGAAGATCCTATTATTTCAAAGATAATATATTTTCCTCTTTTTTTAAATTTGGCAAAATATATATGTCTAAATTTGGATTTACTTTTATCTTTTATGCATGAAAATGTGGTAAAATCATGGCTTCCAATTAATATTTTAGCCATTTGGTTTAAATTGCTTATGTTTAGTTTTTTATTTACATGGTGAGCTTGATAGCCTTCCCAAGGATAGTAGTTATCGCTGTTTAATATATGGTAACTGTATTTTCTTTTTTGAGCGTTAAAACGTGGATGAAATGAATTTTTAACATATTTGAGCTTTAGTATTTTTATACTGTCTTTTAATAATATTGCATTTAAAGCTTTTTTTAGATTGTTTAGTTGAATATTGATGTCCATATTAAAAGTTATTACATGTCTTTTTGCATGAACCCCTTTATCTGTTCTTCCGGATGAATGAATCTTTACTTTTTTTTTATTGACTTTCATTAGGGCTTTTTCAATTTCTCCTTGAATTGTAGGCTTTGCTGGTTGTATTTGAAATCCATGGTATTTAGACCCTTCATAAGCGATTTCAGCTAATATTTTTTTCATTTATTTAAGATTTTTCATTTCCTTTGATATTTTAAAGTAGACTTCTTTGATTTTATCTAAAAGGATTGAAGGTTTTTCTTTTGAAAATTTTCCCATTCCTGCTATCTTAGAAAGAGTAGTTTTTATATCATTTAATTGTTTATATCTGTATTCTTTATTGTCTTTATTTCCATAAAAGTATTCTAAAAGGCCTGATAAGTAAAGAACACTGTCATATCCATAATTTTTATCTGTATCTGGGCCAAATATGGTTGCTGCGCTAACAGGTTCTGAATTGTCTTTGTCTTTTTCAATGACTAGTTTATAAAGATATGCAGCTTTGTGATAAAATATTTTTTGAAGGTAATTATAATTTTTGCCCGGGTCTTCTTTTTCAAGGTCTTCAAATGTCCAAGCGGCTCTTATTGCTGATTTTGCTTGATTTAAGGTGGGGCTATAATTCTTTTCAAGATGCTCATAACATAGCATAGCAAGAATATAGCTTGCAGCTCCTTCTTTTAATGTTCTAGGCTTGCTGAAATTGATAGTCTCGTCAAAAATAGAATTTATTTTTTTTCTTTCAGATTTTTTATTTTTCAGTATTTCTTTTTTGCTTTTAGGGATTGAATTAAATTCACTTGGGAATGTTGCAAAGTAGCATTTTGGACATACTGTTACAGAATATATTCTAGGATAAATGTTGCCATATTTGTCGTTTTTTATATATTCCCTTTTTAGATCAATTTTTAACTCTCCAGCTATTAGTCTGCTACTTCCAGTTAAAAATTCTTCTTTTTGAAATTTAAAAGAGCATATAGGGCATTCAATTTTTTCTTTTGTAAAATATGATATTTTTTTCATGAATTAATTTTCTACTATTACAAATGCAATAGCGTACTCCTTTTCATGGGATATTGTTAGGTATAGCTTTAAATTCATTTTTATTGCAAATTTTTCAATTTCATTGTGCAAACAAAACCTTGCATTTCCTTTTAAAGATTTTATTACTTCAATATCTTTAAGACTATAATTTATTTTATATTGCAAAAGTGGACTTAATGCTTTGATTAAAGATTCTTTAGCTGCAAATTTTCCAGCTAAACTTTCTATAATACTACCTCCTTTTAATTTAAAATTTTCAATTTCTTTATGTGTAAAGAACCTCTCCATTTTTTTTTGATTTTCTAAAAAATTTTTAAATCTTTCTACTTTTATTATATCACATCCTATTGACTTCATGGTTTGATCTCTGAGTTTTCAATTATTTCTAGTTTTATTTTTTTGGGTTCATAATCATATATTTCTGTTTCATTAATATTTCCTTTAAGAATTATATTTGCAGGAATGCTGTAAATTCCCGGGGTTTTTATATCTGACAAATCAAAAGCCAGGCTTATATTTTGATTGTTTATATGAGTTTTAATTTGTTTTTCAGAAAGCCTTGTTTTTATTTTTACAAACATTTTGTTTTCTGAGTTTATTATTTTCTCTTTATCTTTAATTTCAAGACCATTTTTTAGATTATTAAAAATAAGATTGGGAGCTTTTATTGTTGTGTTTGAATATTTTTTGTTTAAATAAATATTTATTACCACATGACTTTTTCCCAACACAACTAGGGGATTTGGAGGAACTACTTCAAGATAATCTGATACAAATAAGGTTCTTGTATCAAATTCTTTTACTTTGGTTTGAATAGTGTTTATTTTTTTGAGTTCTTGTTCAGACCCAGATACCAATAAATTTTCAGGCAATATATTATATTTTGCAATAAAATATTCCCCCTTACCATCTTTTTCTATAAGTTTAAACTTGGGTTCTATTTTAACTAATTTGGAGATTTTGTTATCAAGATTTAGCAATACATTCGTTTTTGAAAGTTTATATTCTGCAATGTTTATTGAGTTAAAATTTTTTATTTTTATTGGTAGCTTGTATTTCCCAGGAATCTTTATTTTTGATGCTTCAATAAATAATATTATTTTATTAAGATCGAGGTATTTTAAATCATCTTTGTTGACTTTTATTGTAATCTTGACTTTGCTAAAGTCTGGCATTTTTTCAAGAGCTATTTGATCATTTAAGATGATGTTGAATTCTTTTTCAGTTGTTATTGATTCTATTTTATTTAAATGAAATGCTACAAACATTAGAATAGCTATTAAAATAGAAATAGCTTTATTTTGCCAATCATCAAATAATAACTTTGTTATATTTATTATTTTTTTGCTTATTTTCATTACTTTACTCTATTAGCTCGAGATTTAGCTTTTTTCTAATTTCGCTTAAGCTTAAATTGTATTCCAATTTGGCATTGATTGTAATAGAAATAGATCCAGTTTCTTCGGAGGTTATTATTGTTATTGCATCCGAATTTTCAGAAATCCCAAGTCCTGCTCTATGCCTTGTTCCAAATGCTTTGCTAATAGAATCAACATTAGATAATGGCAAAAATGAGCCTGCATATTTTAATTTATTTTTACTAATTATTACGGCTCCATCGTGAAGGGGAGTTTCGCGTTCAAATAGTGATATCAGTAGTTCACTAGATATTAGTGCATCAATTTTAGTTCCTTTGTTTATTATTTGTTCCAGCTGTATTTTTTTTTCTATACATATTAGGCTGCCAGATTTGTTTTCAGATAGGTGTTTAACTGCTTTTAGAATTTCAGAAATAACTTTTAAGGTTTCTTCTTTTTTATTTGAAAGCTTAAAAGCTAAATTGAAATTTCCAATTTGCATTATTATTTTTTTTATTTCTTGATTAAAAAGTATGACTATTGCTATTGGTAGTATATTGGCTACATAATTTAATACCCAGCTAATTGTATAGAGATTTAAATAATATGAAATAATTCCTACAGAGATGATAATTAATATTCCTTTTAATAGATTTGTAGAATAAGAATTGATTACGTTTTTATATATGTAATATACTAAGATACTAATTAAGCTTAGATCTAAAATTCTTGAAAAAGTATCTTTTATTTGATTTAAGTCATTTATGTCTATCATAAATTTTTTTACTCAATGTTAAAACACTGTACTTATTAACCTATATTAGTATAATATAAAATATATAAATAAGCACAGTTTGTTAAATGCAGTTTATAATTAAATTGTTTTTGAATTTATGAATGAAAGAGAAAATATTGTAGCTTTAATATTTGATTTTGACAATACTCTTATTTATGGCAATATGCAACAAGTGCTTTTTGATGAGTATTGTGTTGATTCTTGTTCATTTTGGAGAGAAGTTGAAGGTTTAGAGTATGTTTATAGACAAAATGGTTATAATATAATTTCTAATGAAATGATATATTTATCCCATTTTTTAACCTATGTAAAAGAAGGATTTTTTAAAAGTCTTGATAATAAAGCATTATTTAATTTAGGTGCTAGGTTAAGATTTTTTGAAGGGGTTATTGGTTTATTTGATGAAATATCTGAAATAAATAAGAAGTTGGAAAATGATAATTCTCAAGTCAAGATTTATATTGTTTCAAGTGGTTTTAGACAAATGATTTTGGGGAGCAAAGTTGCGCCTTATGTGAGCAAAGTGTGGGCATGTGAGTTTATAGACTCTTATTTGATGCCTTTTTATGAACTTAGAGATGATAAATTTTCTAAAAATAAGGTTTTAAGCAGTGTTTGCTATTTTGTAGATCATACAATAAAAACCAGGGTTATTTTTGAAATCAATAAAGGCTCTTATGAAAAGATTAACGAGAGAGTGCCAAAGAGTAAAAGACAAATTCCTTTTAAAAATATATTCTACATTGCTGATGGATTTAGTGATATTCCTGCATTTGAAATCTTAAATAATATTTTGAATCATTGTAGGAATACTTTGACAGTGTATCATGGAAATGATAAGAATGCAAAAAAATTGTTTTATGATAATAGAGTGGGAGATTTTGCTGAAGCTAATTATAGCAAGGGCACTAAATTGTATAATTGGATAATGGAGAAAATTTGCTTGAACGTGTAATTTCTGTATTACTTTTGTTTAGTTGATAAAAGCAGTAAAAAAATAGAAAGGGGAAATATGTTTAAAGATTTAAATACAAATCAAGGGTTAAGGCCTTGGAGAGTAGAATCTGTTTTTTATTGTATTGTTATAGTTTTAATATTTATTGGGGCTTTTAAAATAGCAGAAGCTGTATTTAAACCTTTGGCTATTTCCATAGTGTTAGGATTTTTAGTTTATCCTGTCTATACTTTTTTGGCAAGATTTAAAGTTCCAAAATTTTTAATAGTTTTTATTATATTTTTTTTATTATTTTCTTTTTCTTATTTAGTTTTTAGCTTCGTTTATTACAGCGTTACTGTTTTAATGAAACAATTGCCCTATTATCAAAATCAATTAGCATTTATTATGAAAGATGCTCTTAGTCGCTATAAAATTGATAGTTCTGTTATTAATGATATGAATTTTTCTGGTTACATTTATTCGTTTTTAACAAGAGCTTCTAATGAGATTATTGGATTTACAAGTAGTTTAGTGGTAGTCTTTTTATTGTTGTATTTTTTGCTTTCAGAAATACATGTTTTTGGAATGAAGCTTGATAAAGCTTTTAAAAAACCAGTATCTACTAGATTTATTGGGGCTTTAGATACGATTAATAATCAAATTGGCAAATATTTAGGTATAAAAATTCTTGTAAGCTGCTTAACAGGTATTTTAGTGTTTATTGGATTAACTTTATTTGGCCAAGACTTCCCTCTTGTTTGGGCAGTTCTTACCTTTGTTTTCAATTTTATTCCCAGCATTGGATCTATATTAGCTGTGTTTTTTATTGTAATAACATCTTTAATTCAATTTTATCCAAATTTAAATATAGTGCTTTATATTTTTATATATAATACCTCTGTTCAAATGTTAATTGGAAATATTCTTGAGCCCAAGATGCAAGGAAAAAGACTTGATATTTCGCCATTTTTGCTATTATGTTTTTTATTTTTTTGGGGATGGCTTTGGGGCATTGTGGGTCTTCTAATAGCTTATCCTTTTACCGTAATTGTAAAGGTAATAGTAGACAATGTAATCTGGTTAAAGTCTTTTTCTGTATTTTTTGGGGGGGGATCTGAGATTTTAAGTGATATTAGTCCTGTTTCAGGCAAAAGTAAGGAGATTTGATTTTGGAAAGAAAGGTTATGCTTACAGGAGACAGACCTACTGGTGCTCTTCATTTGGGGCATTATGTGGGATCTGTAGTAAATCGGTTGAAATTTCAAGAAGAGTATGAAACATATTTTATTATAGCGGATTTGCACACTCTTACCACAAAGCCTGATTTAAAAAGCATTAGTACAATACCTTCTAATGTTAGAGAAATGGTTTTGGATTATCTTGCTTGTGGAATTGATCCCAATAAGGTTAATATATATTTGCAATCAGCTATACCTGAGCTTTTTGAGCTTCATTTAATATTTTCAATGATTGTTACTGTTGCGCGGTTACAAAGGATTCCAAGTATAAAGGACATGAGCATTGCAGCTGGGCTTAAAGAGATTCCTTATGGTCTTTTAGGATACCCTGTTCTTATGAGTGCAGATATTTTAATGGCAAAAGCAAATTTAGTGCCCGTTGGGCGTGATAATGAATCTCATATTGAATTTGCAAGAGAACTTGCAAGAAGATTTAATTATTTGTACAAAAGTAATTTTTTCCCAATACCTGAATCTGTTTTCACAGATTCTTGCCCTTTAGTGGGTATTTACGGTAAAAATAAAATGAGTAAGAGTCTTAATAATGCAATTTTTTTAAACGATGATGAAAATTTGTTAGAAAAAAAAATTATGTCTATGTATACAGATCCAAATAGAATAAGGTCGGATATTCCCGGTAATGTTGATGGTAATCCCGTTTTTATTTATCATAGTATTTTTAATAGTAATCACGAAGAAGTTGAAGATCTTAAAAGTAGGTATAAGGAAGGTAAAGTGGGTGATGTTGAAGTTAAGAGAAAATTGTTTTTAGCTTTGAATAGCTTCTTAAAGCCAATTAGAGATAAAAGAAGTTTTTATGAAGCCAAAAAAAAAGATTACATTGATGAAATTATTTTTGATGGTACGAGCAAGGCAAGGTTTATTGCAAATAAAGTAGTAAAAGATGTTAAGGATTTAATAGGACTTTCAAAGACTTGGAATGGAATAAAATATAGTGTTGAAAAAATAAAAAATTATTAATTTTTTATTTTTTATGCCTGGCCCATATATTACTAATTAACTTATTATTTAATCAAACAATATTAATTTTATAGTAGATTTGCTTTTTTTATTAAGTTTTTATTAAATTCTAGTAGCTTGAACAAAATGTTTTTTTTCGAATAAATAACTTCGCTGAGCACTCTTGTTACTGGTTCTGTTTTTGAGATTCTCATCCATAATGTTGCAACAATTTCTTTATCAGTTTTTAACAATACCTTTAGTCCCCCTGAGGAATCTCCCGTTCTAATCTTAGATTGTCTTTTACCTTCATAGTTAATAATTTCATAATCAATTATTGATAATTCTTTAAATAACTTATTGCTTTTTATCTCTTTAATTAATAAATTTTCATAATTACTTTTTAAAATTTCTTGATTTTCTATTTTAAGATTTTCTAAGTTCGCTTTTTTGGATGATACTACTACATTGCTATAAAAATTTGTTGTATTTAAAATATCTTTTAAGTCGTAATTTTCTTTATAGTAATTTTTAGACAATTTGCACCATATTTGGTAAAGTTCTTTCATTTTTAATAATTTTACGATACTAAGTAGAGTAGTAATTGGGTCTCTTACCCTTGAAGGGTGTATTATGCAACCTCCATTTGATCCTTCCCCCGAAATTTTTACAATCAATCCCTGGACTCTTAAGTCATCTGCCATTTCTGTTAGATTGGCCTCTCCAACTTCTACCCTATAAACTTTGGCGTTGAAAAAATTTGCAATTTTTTCAATATTTAGAGATGTTGCATCATTGGTTACTATGGCTACGTTATTTCTTATTCCTGTATAATAAAGATAGCTAAGCTCTGAAATTACTACAAGTGCAAATATTTTTTGAGCCTCAATGATATTCGCAGTGTTTGTGACTTTGTCTATAAACACTAGATTGCCCCTATCTCCATCACAATCTGGTACATATCCTAGTTCAAAAGAATTGTCTTGTATATATTTCTTTTGTAGCAGATTTTTACATTCATTTAAAGATTTTCCTTCAGGAATAATATTATGCTTAAAAATACCTATTTTGTCATTATATAATTCCATTTTCAATCCCAAAGATTCTATCAATTCTTTATCTATTGAATTGATTCTAGAGCTTCCATTCATTTCTGCTATTATTCCAATTGGATTTTTTAGTATTCTTTTTTTCAGAATTTCGATATTTTTATTGTTAATATCGTTTTCATATGCTATTTCATGTATTAATGATTTATATACGTCGTAAGATTGTTTTTTATTTTTTATTTCTAATGTTATTGTTTTGTTATAATCCTCTAAATGGCATTTATCTTCATCAAATTTGTTTAGAGTATTAATTAAGTGATTTATTAACTTTTCATTTTGACTATTATTTTTAATTTGTTTTATTATTTCATGAGCTTTTGAAGAATTTAGCACGCCACCATCGTTTAATCCTATTTTTATTCCATTGTATCCTGTTGGGTTGTGACTTGCAGAGATGTAAATAAAGCCCTTTAAATCTTTGCTATTTTTTGTACAAGCTAAAATTTCAGTTATTGGCAGTATGCCAAAAAATTTAATCTTTTCTTTATTTGTTATTAGTGTTTTCATTGTTATTTCTGCAATAATGTTGCCAGTTGGTCTTGAGTCTAATCCTAATCCAATATATGGTTTGGATTCATTTTTAAAATAATTTGATATTGTAAAGATTATTAATGCTATTAGTACTTTATCTTCATTGTCTATTTCATTTTCTATTGAATCTTTATTTTTTGATTTTGCAAAAATTTTTCTAAATCCCGAAGGAGAAAATATCATCTCGTCAAAAGCTTTTTTAAAACTTTTCATGTTAAGTGAATATTGTTTAAGCATGTAAATTTCTTCTCATTGATATTCTAGCCATATTATTGCTATAATAATCAATCAACAATATAGGTACTTATATTATTATACTTAAAAATTTATTTTTTTGCCTATATTGATAAGTTTTATCTTAAGGATTTTAGTTTTAACCAATGAATATTCAAGTTGATAAAATTTTTTCTGAAATGATACTCAAAAAACTTAATTCTGGTGAGATAGGAATTAATAATTTTGAAACTATTAAATATTTCCCTTGTGATAATCATGAAAATATTTTTAATATTTCAGATAAAATTAAGAGTTTTAAGTTTAATAAAGGTATGGTTGAAGATAATTTAAAAAAATATTTTTATGATTATTATAAGTTTTTGCGTTTAGAAGAAGGTAATTTTTATATTTTTTCTTCTTGTGATCTTGAAAATTTAGGACTAGCTCTTTTTCCATATCTTTCTTTTGGAATCTTAAATGGGGGTTCTGCAACAAGTTATTTTGATTTAGCTAAAAATAGAGGGTTAAGTGAAGATTTATATGTGCTATATGAATCTAAAATACTTGAATTTAAGGAAAAATTTGGAAAACTTCCAAAGGGTATAACCCCAGCTTATATTAATAAAGATGGCAGCTTTGGATTTTCATTTTTGGCTTTGAAAATCAGACACCTTTTAATGGTTGCCAAAATATACGAATCTTTGTATGGTAAAAGGATTAAGCCTTCAATGTTTCAAATGACTAGTTGCAAAACCAATGAATTAATTTCAAAATTTTTGGATGATTTATTTGTAGATGATTTAATTAAAAGTGTAAATTTTTGTAATTTTAAAAAAGAAGATATTTTTACGGCTGTCCAACCCTTAGTTTATTGTTATGAAAAACTGAATGGCTCTAATTATCAATATTTTACTTTCAAGGATAATAAAAATAATAATTCTATTTTAGCTTTGCCTGCTGGTCATGGTCAAAATTTTAAAATTTTAAAAGATATTTATTTACAGCTTTACGAATCTGGGAAAAGATTTGTATACATTGGCAATGTTGATAATATGGGCTTTACAATTAATTTTAAGGCTCTTGCTGTAATGGCCTTAACTAATTGTTCTTCTGGATTTGAATTTAGTTTTAAAAGCAAGACAGATTTTAAGGGGGGAGTATTAGCAGTAAATGGTGAAAATCGTTTAACTTGTGTTGATATTGGTGGGGGGATTTCTTCTGAGAGAATAGAAGAGTTTGAGAATAAAGGCAATCCCCTATTATTTAATTGTGCTACTGGGCTTTTTAATTTAGAGTATTTGATAAAAAATATTGATCAAATAATAGAAAAAATGCCCATTAGAATTATTGAGCAAAATAAAGAAATTGGCAAATATGTTTCGGTTGAGCAAATAACTTGGGAAGTGTTAAGATTAATGAAAAATCCATTAATCTTAACGGTTGACAGAAGTAAAAGATTTCTTCCTGCAAAGTTATTTATTGACATGTTACTTAATAGCAGTTGCCTTGAAGATAGATGTGAGCATAATTATAGGAAGAAAATCGATGATTTTGAGGCTACTAAAGGTTTATATAATTGTTCTCTTTCTGCTTTATTATTAAAAGATTATGGCTTGCTGTGTGGGCTTTATAGATGGACTTTTTAAAAGCTTTATCTTTTATATTTTTTTATTTTTGTTTAGATTTATTTGCAGCAGAATCTTTGCCAGAAATAGATTATGAATATTTTAATAAAGATAAATCAGATCTTGTAGATTTAATGAACTTTTTAGGTGAATTCGATTTTCAAACTATTTTAAAGGATAGAAACTTATTTATTGGGATTAGAAATTTAGCGGATTTTAAGAATGCTCAAGCGTTCAATGTCGATGATATTAATAGGATAAGAAAGATTAATCCAATTGGTATAATTTTGTTTAGGGAAAATTTAAAAGATGCTCAACAGACAAGAGAATTAATTAGAGCAATAAAAAATCATGTTGGATATGATATTTTTATTGCTATTGATGAAGAGGGTGGAATAGTTAGTAGAGCTAGTGAAAATAAAAAAATGGGAGTTTATAATTTTCCACCTATGGAGTATGTGGGTGGTGTTAAAGATTTGCATCTTATTTATAAAATTGGCGAAGTTCTTGCTAAGCAATTGCGGAGACTTGGTATTAATTTAAATATGGCTCCAGTTGCTGATATAAAATTTGCACCACACACGCCTTTGCTAAATAGAACATTTGGAGAATATTCTGCTTATAATATTGGACTTATGGTAGAGGCTTTTATTGATGGCATGCAAAGTCATGGAGTATTTTCAGCAATCAAACATTTTCCCGGATTAGGGGGAACAACTATAGATACACATAAATATTTGGCGTTTTTGCCTTATAGTAAAAGCTTTTTAATGTTAAATAATTTTGTGCCGTTTGTTTTTGGCAGAGCTTCTAAATTTATTATGATTGGTCATGTGAATGTTCCTAAAATTTCTAAAGATATAACGAGTATGTCTAAAGCCATTGTTAATATTATAAGGGAAAATTTAAATATTACTAGTATTATGATAACAGATTCTTATGATATGGGCGCAATTACAACAAGTTTTCCTAATGTTGAAAATGCTATTAAAAAGTCTTTAAATTCAGGTATGAATATAGTACTTATTCCTTAATGAAATCATTATTTAACGATTGGTTTTTAATCTGCGTGTTTTTATGATATAAGTATAGAGATTCCTAGATCTAAAAGAATAAATTCTTTAAAAGAAGTTGATAGTTTGCAGTAAATGCTATAGTTATTGGGTATAAAATCAATTTCAAATTTAAAGGTAATTAGGGGGAAGATTGGATAGAGAAATGCATTAGTTGTTTTTCCTGTAAATATAGTAGTTCTTAAAGTTAAATTTACTTGGGTTCCAATTAAGAATTTTATATTAATTGTATCAGCTAAAATTGAATATTTAGCAATGTAAATAGTGAAAGCTAAGTTGAAATAAGCATTTGAAATAAAATCTTTATTTATTGGAATGGTAAAAAAATTTATAGGACTGAACTGCATTTCAATCCATTCATTATAAGATGTTGATATTCCAATAAAGGCAATGTATTTATAGTTTTCATTATAAAAGATGGGATTTATGTAGTTATGATAAGTTATACCTATTTTTATTTTTTTTTTTATTAAACTCTCTTTAGGGAATTCCCAGCGATTAGTAATGAATTTATTTTGAAAACAAAATAAATTCATGCTACATATCAATAAATAAAAAAAGGTCGATAATATTATATTCATATTTTAATTTTAATTAATTTAATAAGAATATAATATACTGATAGTTTATTTTTTTCAAATATTTTGTATACTATTAAAT